>NZ_CP083387.1:612740-1225481 GCF_020042345.1 Arachidicoccus terrestris | reverse complement strand
GAAAGGCTTTCACCGGGTCAGGCTGCATTAATATATTATCAAAATGATATTTCTGTCCGAATTCAGTAAATCTGGCTTTGTGCAACAGCTTCTTCAGTATCCTTAGTTGATGCTTACATACATCCCCATTGGCCAGGCGTAAAGCCTTTGCCATCCGATCGGGAAGTTTAATATCAAAAATAGCCATTCACTAATAAATAAATTAAAAAATGGAAGTGAGCGCGATTTCATGTTTTCCTAAGAACGGCATCGTCTCACCATCTTACATTGCATCGTTAACTGCAAAGATAGCCGAGTTTTTGTATATTCGACAAGGAAAATAAATCATACTTATGAAAAACTGTTAAAGGTGCTGTAATGCCTCACTCAGTAGCCGTGATTTGTCGATGGCCGCTGTGCCGACCTGTTCGCAGACCAGACCGCCGGCAATATTGCCTAGTTCGGCTGCCAGGGCCATATCTTCCGTAAGGGCGTAAACCAGGCTGATGACTGCTATAACAGTGTCTCCGGCACCGCTAACGTCTGCTATATTGCGTATTTTGGCAGGCAATAAAGCAGGTCCTTCACCATGTTTCTGATAAAAAACGCCATTTTCAGATAAGGTGAACAGAGAATAGAGATGACCCAATTGCAGAAAAAGCCCCTCATGCATGGCTGAAAGAGTCTTTAAATCGATGTCTTTCAGGTGATTGAGGTTTAAAGCCGATTTGATTTCACCCAGATTTGGCTTGAATATGGTTACTTCCTTATAATGGAAGAAATTGCGGTGCTTGGGGTCTACCGCAGTTAATACATCATATTTTTTTGCAAGTTCAATGGCCTTTTTGATAACCTCCGGTGTAAGCACGCCTTTATTATAGTCCTCCAGAATTAAAAGTCTGGGTTTCTGTTCCTTGAAGAAGGCTTCCAGCTTTTCTAGTAATCTGTTTTCCAGTTCATTAGGTAGATCGATGGATACTTCGCTATCCAGGCGCATAACCTGTTGATTACGGGCCATAATCCGGGTTTTCCGGGTCGTGGGCCGGTCGTGACTGAGTAATATATGTTGGTGGCTGATTTTTTGGGCTTCCAATAGCTCAAAAAGGGCATTGCTATAGCTATCATTACCTGCAACAGAAAACAGGTGTACATCTGCCCCCAGTGCCGCCAGGTTCAACGCAACATTAGCTGCGCCACCCAGACGGAGCTCTTCTCTTTGTATATGCACAATCGGTACAGGAGCTTCCGGAGAGATCCTGTCTACTTTACCCCACAGATAAGTATCCAGCATTACATCGCCGAGAACGGCAACGGTGACCTCCTTAAATTGTTCAAAAATAGCCTGGATTTGTGTCGGCACCTTATTTTGGAAATTTTCTTCTGTCAAGATGATCTTTTTTCAATTTTGGGATATCGGAGCCAGATACCTTCTTTGACGGTACCCGGATCCTGGCCACAAAGGTACTAACTATTCGCCTTGAACGTTACATATTGACAGGCGTAAGCATTGGTAAGATAGTAATTTTCAGCTCTTTTTACCCATTTTCCCTTTTTTATAGTCGCTAAGCGCCCTAAAGACCATTGTCAGGGTTTTCCATTTGTCGGGTCCATACAGAACATTGTTTTTGATCCGGTGTAACAAAGACCGGCCCCGTATTTTTAAGTCCTTCTGATAGACATCCTTATATTTTCTACGGACATACAGATAGTTGCGCACCATATAATAGAGTCGGAGCGGTGAATGAAAACTGGTTGTTTTCTGACCACCTCTGAGTGTTTTGACCTCTACCGATTCTCCTAGTTGATGTTCCAGGAATATGTGCGTAAACTGAATGATCCGGTATCCTTTCAGGCCGGCACGGTAACAATATTCATGATCCACCTCATCAATAAAAAGCTGCTCATCGAACGGGCCGATCTCTTTATATAAAGACAGGTTTAGCAAGCTGCCGGAGGTAATGAGCCGGTCTACCGGTTCATTGAGATCCGCGATGATTTCCGGTTTTTCTACAGTTTCTACGCCAAACATGGCGACCTGGCCGGCACCCGGGTAGTCGTTCATGTAATCAAAATAAGACTGAATATTTTCTGCATCAAAATACGAATCCTGGTCCATAGTGAGCAGCCAGTCATATCCTTCTTTTATGGCCATTTCTGCTACCTGGTTGATCCTGATCGCAATACCTTCGTTACCGCTATTATTGATAATCGTGATCTTAGGATGGTCCAGTATGTCTCTGGAAAAGATGAGCTTCGGCTGGCTGTTGTCTGCAATATAAAGATGACTTACCTGATCAAGATAGGAGTGCAGATTTCTATTCATCTGCTGGCCGGGATGATAAGTTATTACTATTGCTGCGACGGATCCCACGGTTATGTAAAGTTTAAATTAAGTGAATCAAAATTTAAGCCCTTACCGTCGATCTAAAGAAATTTCTGCCGGTCTGTTGTTATAGCTTCTTTATAATCTGACTTAATAGGCTCCCTTTTCTGTCAGTCATTCTACATTAATGTTTAATGCCCAGGAACATGGTCCGGTTGTAATAATCGGTATAATTGTCCGGCATGATATCGCCGGTGAAATTAAACTGTTCAAATACGCTGTTAAAGCCTGCCTTATGCATCACTGTCGTCAGATCTTTTTTCCTGAGCCAGAAAGATCTGTCATTATTATAGGAGGCCCACAGTAGCCGTTCAATCTTTTTCTGATTGGCGCCTTGTTCCCATTCTCTATACCACCGCCCTTTGTAACCTTCATTGGTCGTTAATTTCGATAAACGATAGTTACGTGTAAAGTTCAGTAATTTAATTCTTTTCTGAATAGGACCAATAATGAAATTGTTGATGGGGCCAAGTTCGTAACGAACATCTCTTACCGGCGCAAAATGGGTATTAAGCAGCAGTAATTTCTTAGTTGTTTTTCCCAGCAAGTTCATAAATGCAACCGGGTCGTTTAAATGATAGAGCAAACCATAACACAGTACGATATCGAACGCTCCATAATTATGGAGATTGCGGACATCATCCTTTACAAAGTTTAAATTGGATAATCCGGCATCTTCTTTCAGGTAATTGCAATTGACCAGGTTTTCTTCTCTGGCCTCGATACCTAATGTGTCAAATCCCAGTCTGGCAAATTCAAGGGCGTAACCGCCCTCAAGACAGCCGAGGTCTGCCACACGAATCTTGCTTCGCTCTTCACGGGAATCCGGTAACAAGTTCAATAATTGTAAAGTATTTTCAATGGATTTCCAAACAGCACTTTCAGAAAGAAGCACCTGATCTGTTCCCATCGTTGTCTGGCCATTCTTTAAAAGGACATTATGCGCGGTGAATTTCATCAAAACTATTTTAATGTGATTTAGCATCAAATGTAATGATTAAACACTAAAACCGGAAATCATTATCGACCCCTATGAACGGCGCTGCCACCAGCTAAGATGTTCATAAATATAGGCTTGAAGAATGACGGTGGAACGCAACCGTTAAAGCGTGGCTTTTTGTTAGTGAAAAGTTAAACTGACCGATTTTTAGCGGCTGCTTCCCTAAGTTTTCTAACGTTGCGAATCATTAGTCCCTTTATAAAGATGTCACCCTTAATTTCTATATGTATACCGGCTTATAAAAATGTACTTTTTCTAAAAAGGCTCCTGGATAGCATAGCCATTCAGGATTTTAAAGCGTATGAGGTGGCGGTTTGTGATGATAGCCCGGATGGAAATGTAGAAGCCCTCGTCATGGGGTATGAAGGCAAGTTTCCGGCATTAAAATATCAGCATAATCAGCCGCCGAGAGGAATGCCAGAGAATTGGAATGCCGTCATCGCGATGGCAACGGGGCAGTGGATTAAGATCATGCATGATGACGATTGGTTCCTGACGGCAGATGCCCTGAACAAATTTGCCAGCCGTACCCATACAGCTGCGGACTTTATATTTAGCAACTATGAAAATAATTTCATGGATCCCGCAGGTAAAATTATAAGGAAAGGCTCCATGGTATTCCCTAAATACAGGCTGCAAGCCATTATCAGAGAACCGCTGCTTTTGTTAGCAGATAATAAGATCGGGCCTCCAAGTGTCTGTATGGTCAGAAAAGCGGCAGGCATTAGTTATGATAAGAGATTGCGTTGGCGGGTGGATATAGATTATTATAAGACGGTTTTATCAAAGCGACCGGCAGCTGAGTTATTGGAAGATATTCTTGTGGGTGTAGGTATAAATGAAAATCAGGTGACCAATCAAACCAAGAATATCCCTGAAGTGGAACTTCCTGAAGCTTTTATCCTGCTGCAAAAATATGGTACCGTTTCCTTGAAAAACTGGATCATATATGACAGCTGGTGGCGCATGTTCCGCAACATGCATATTGACTCTTACGAGAAATTACAGCAGTTTGTCCCTGAAACCTGGCCGCCCGTTATCATCCGGATGTTGCATTTTATGCAACGGACACCGCAATTCTTTTTAAAAACAGGTGTAACTTCGAAACTTTGTATGCTGTTGTCATTTATGGCAAGCAAAAGCCGTATTCAATAGTCTGTAAATTTAAAGCCAATATTTTTATACATCCCGGTATTTATGTTATCTATTATTATCATCAATTTCAACAGTACAGATTTGATCCTGAATTGTCTGGCCTCCATCAGGGAGCAGACGACCCGGATCGCTTATGAAATTATTATTGTAGATAACAGTGGGGATGCAGACGGCCGGCAAAGGGTCATACAGGCCTGCCCTGAGGTGCAGTGGCTGGATATGGGCTATAATGCTGGGTTTGCGCGGGCCAATAATAAAGGTATCCGGGCCGCGAAAGGTGATGCAGTATTACTGTTGAACCCGGATACGATTATCCTGGAGCAGTCGCTTGATCATGTATATCCTTTATTTATAGAGTCAGATGCGGCTGCCTGTGGACTCCAGCTATTAAATGAAGACCGTACACCGCAGATAGCCGGAAATTTTGCCATGAAAGGCGGGCTGAACTATCTTCTGCCCCTGCCGTATATAGGGACCTTTTTAAAATGGATAGGCAATCATCTGAAAGTCGCGAAGCCTAATATCGGAGAAGCTACAGGTATTCAGGAGGTAGATTGGATTAATGGCGCATTTTTAATGGTCAGATCCGCCGTATTGACGCGATCTGGTTTGCTGGATGAGGATTTCTTTTTGTATGCCGAGGAGGCGGAGTGGTGCAGTCGCTTAAAAAAACAAGGCAAAATGCTGATTTATGGGGGCTACCATATTTTGCACCTTCAAGGAGAAACGGCTAACGAAGCTTTCGCTTCTGAAGGGAAGGGCTATTACAACCTGTATGATAAAAAAGGCCGGCAGCTGATCATTTCCAATTTTCTGAGGATCCGCAAGCAATTTGGTGTAGGCTGGTTTTTAGTCGATACATGTATGTATACACTGACTATCCCGGTATTTGCAGCAGGGCTTTTTTTGACGAATATATTGAAAACGAAATCACCATTTAGAGGGTTTAGACATGTAGGTGGCTTTATTAAAAACGTTGGGGCGCTATGGGCCTATGCTCCGAGGATCATCCGCAATAAACCCTATTTTTATAAATTGTTATAATCCGCGTAAGGCCAGATTCGCTTTGCGGGCAATCTGATCCCAGTCAAAATAATCCAAAAAAGCTTTCGAGGTAGGCGTATAGGTTGCGGCGCCGGCTTCTATAATGGCGCTGATGAAAGCACCTATATCTTTATTTGGGACAATCTTTAATTTTCCGTCCAGCAAGCGATGGTCGACGCCAATGGCCCCGCTTTTAAAAGAAACGGCTGAAGCGCCACCAGCCAACGCTTCCACGAGCTTGGTCTTGATGCCGCCTCCCAGCCAGATTGGGTTGAGGAAGACTTCGGCTGCCAGAAAGATTTCTTCAATATCGGGCACAAAACCGAGTACCGTTAAGTTGTCCGTTTTTTTTGCCAGATATTTTGCCGGTATATTTGCCCCACAGATAATCAAGTGAAAGTCAGGTGCCTGATGAAGCAAGGCCGGGTAAATTTTTTCCAATAACAGTTCAAGGGCCTCATCATTGGGACGGTAGCCGAAAATACCATTGAAGAGCAGTATTGTTTTATCCGCAGGTATTTCATGCGCTTGCTTATATTGCTCAACCAGCAAACGCTTCTGCTCAGGGGTTGGGTTTTCCCCTCCCTGCAGACCGTAGGTAATCACGCTTGTCTTCTCGCGTCGGATGCCGTATGCGGTTATCGCATATTCAGCATCCTCTCTGGTTATAAAAAAAGAATGATTGGCTTTCCTGTGGACCCACCTTTCATAGTCGGCAAGGAGCCGCCACCACCATTTTCCCAGTTCTTTAAAGCGCAGTGATTCTATGTTATGGGACCGAACAATAAGCGGAACACCGGTTGTTGCTTTGAGAAGCCATCCGAGCCAGCCTGTATACGGGTGTTCAATGATGATCGCTTCAATACCCTGGCGGTTAACCAGCTTCTTTAGTTTCCGGTAATTGGCCGGATTGATATACCTTTTTACGCCGTTACCCAATAGGGGCAGTAGCTTAAAATGTAACTTACCAGGGATTTTGTCTGGTAAGTTATCGTCTGTAGAAACACAGGTCAAATCAACCTGCTTCCCTAAATGCTGGTATAGGTAATAGATGGCCTTTTGCCCCCCTGAGGACGCTGGTAAAAACGTATAAGGGGCGATCGCAAGGATCTTTTTTTCAAATCCCGTCTTAACTATGTTTTCCTGTTTTTTCAAGGCACAGTTTATCTAACTTTTGGCAGCAGGTTCCTTTGCTTTGTTGCCTTCGTCTTTATTTTTACGCCACCAAAAGAATACAGATACCAAAACAGAAATCCAGAATAAAACACCTGCAACCAGACCTGCGGTTTTAGACTGCTGTATGACTGTGGGTTCAAACTTAAAGGTAATATTATGGTTGCCTGCAGGGATGCCGATGCCTCTCAGGATATAATCCGTTTGTACATAATCTGCTTTTTTGCCATCGATATAGGCGTTCCAGCCTGCAGGATAATAAATCTCACTTAATACGGCAAACTGGGCGGTTGGAGAGGCGCTTTGGTAACTGATGGAATCATTGCTATAATGGACCAGTTGGATACTGGCAGTGCTATCATAAACAGGTGCCGGACCTACATTTTTGAAATCAGACTGCAATACAAATGCTGTATCAGTTGGATTAAAGTCACCAATTGCTTTTAATGCATCTACCTGGGAAGGAACCGCCTGTACATGCTTAACGAACCAGACTGGGCCGAGTGCGCCCGGGTTTTTCTGAACAGCTAATTGACCCTGTGCCTGCCCCGGAACGATTACATAGCGGGTATCCAGCATATTTAAGATAGACTGACTGAGCTTGCCGTTCATATGTGCTGCCACCATATTTTGATAGATCAGCAGTTTGGCCGCATGATACCCTCCGAGGGACCGGTGATAATAAGAAGTAGTCGCATCGGTAAAGGGATCGCCTGTTGCAAGGTTCAGCACCCGGTAATGGGGATCTTTATCCTGTAAAATCGCCTGGTCTGCTGAAGAGGCTGTAAAGGATGAAGCTTCCAGGGTTGAAGGCTCCATGTAGTGGTCCTTATTCAGGTATAGGCTGTCTACTTTTATTAAGTCCACCATTGTTATGATCAGCAACAACCCGATAATGACTCCTGGTTGCATGATCTTCTTCGTATAGGCATAAATAGCTGCCAGCAGGATTACGCTGAACAGTATAACACGTCCGATCCCGGACAGGAACATGGATTTACGGGCACTTTCCAGCGCATGTAAGATGGCCGCGCCGCCTACCTGGGGCTGGTTTAAGAACTCCTTGAGCGGCGGATTATTCAGTGTATAATCATTACCAATATAGATGAGCAGCAGTAGAGCCACAAAACCGCCCAAAGCATATAAGATCTTCTTATTATTTTTTTGTATAAAGATGGATTCCTCCTTATTGAAAAAGAGTTTTTGTAAGGCGATCCCTGCCATCAGCGGCAACAGCAGTTGCGGGATGATCATTGCCATGGAAGGCGCGCGAAATTTATTATATAGCGGAAAATAATCAAAAAGGAACTGATTAAAGCTTTCAAAATAGATGCCCCAAGCCATAAAGGTTGTTATTACTGTGGCGATGAGCAGCCACCATTTATGTCTGGAGGGACATACCACCCAGCCGAGGATCGCCAGCAGCACAATCAATGTGCCGGCATAAATTGGGCCTGAGGTGCCGGGCAGAATGCCGCCCCAGTATTTTGACAGAACACCGGATAAAACCTGATTGATTTGCTGCGGAGGTAATTTGCCATTCAGCTGGCCGCCAAGTTGCATGGCCTGGTTATATATATCGGAATTTTCATCAAACATATTACCGGAATATCCGCCAAAGGCATTGGGCATGGCCAGTTCGAATGTTTCCGCTTTACCCAGTGAATACTGGAAGGCATAGCTCTCATCGAGGCCGGTTTTTTTCTCGGTCTGCTTTGGCGTACCGGAGCTCAGGTCAATGGCACCGCCGCCGCGTATGGTATACTTGGAATACTGATAGGTCGGAAAGATCGCCATCGCCGTATTTCCCAAGGCGATCAGACCTGCCAGCAACGCAAGAGACAAGGCTATAATGGTGTGTTTCCATCTTGCAGACTTGATCCAGCGGACCAGATAGGTAATGGTCATAATCAGGATACAGATCAGCAGATAATAGGTGACCTGCGGATGGTTCGCACCAATTTCCAGTGTGGCAAATAGAGCGGAAACGATCATGCCAACCGCATACCGGCCTTCATAAAGTAGGATCAGGCCTGCGAGTAAAGCCGGCATATAAGCCATGGCGAACATTTTTGATTCATGCCCGACAGAGATAATGACCGGATTATAAGTGGCATAAGCGAAAGCCAGGCTGGCCAGTACGCCGATGATCGGTTTTAACCGCACTGTCTGGGTCAGGATATAAAAACAGATACAAGCCAGAAAGAAAAAGGAAATTGGTTTAGGTAGCCAAAGGGTCAGGATCGCTGTAAAATTGGGCAGAATCCCAGCGTCATTCATCGCAATCTGATAATTAGGCATCCCACTGAAGTCATGGGTATTCCATAAGGGAAAGTGACCGTGCAGATCTTTATAATTGAAGGCGTCCTGCGCCATGCCTTTCCAATGAAGAATATCACTTTGCTGGAGTACTTCACCACTGAGGGCGGGATGGCAATAAATAACAGCAATGATTAAAAAGACCAGAATGGCGATCAAATGAGGAAAAACCTGTTTCCAATTAATAGACTTCATCTAAATGCGGTTTTGTATTGTTAGCAAACCTAACCTGAAAAATCCAATTGTGCAAATATTTGCGCTCCTCAAAGACTGTACAGGAGGGCTTATAACAAAATGGCAATAAAAAAGGGCAGTCGGTAATCCGGCTGCCCTTTTTTGAAAATGCCTCTGTTATTTTTTGATCTGACCAAAATCCGAAGACGCAAAGTATTTTTGTTGACTGATCATGTCAGTCATGATTTTTGCGGTTTCTTTAATGTATACATCCTTAGATACATCCGTTTTCCATCTTGAATAGAAATCTGCTTTTGTTTTATCGGGATTTTCCAGATATTGTTTGTGATCTACCGACATAACAGTGATGGATAAAGGATCTTTCAGTTTAACGCCTTTATCATCTTTGTCGAACATTTTTCGGATTTTCTCCTGGTCTTCCCTGTATTTTTTCAGGTTCAGGCTGACCGGACGGTTTTCATTGGCATCCATCCAGATATTAGTCTGGTTAATGGCGTTGAAAACCGGATTTTGCCGGATTCTCTGATTGGCTCTTGCAATGACTGAATCTGCATTATAGGGTGGCTGCCAGATCACATAGGTAGCCGGATTGATCTTATCCCAGGGCATAGCGGTAGGATTGTCTTTCTCCCTGGCTTTAACAGATTCTAGCAGATCAGGCAGAACAATATCCGAAGAAACGCCTTTCAGCTGGGTTGAGCCACCGTCGATACGGTAGAATTTCTCAACCGTTAATTTGAGACCGCCGAATTCAGGCATCCCATTGGCATTGGGCTTACCCAGTGGTAGCTGGGTCTGCACCGTTCCCTTACCATAGGTAGAGGTGGAGCCGACAATAATGGCACGATGATAATCCTGCATGGCCGCTGCAAAGATTTCAGAGGCAGAAGCACTGAATTCATTGACCATAACGATCATGGGGCCATTGTAGAGCACCGCGTCAGAATCATTATTATCCATTAATTGCTGGCTCTGATCGCTGCGGTTTTTAACCTGTACCGCCGGTCCGGATTTTACGAAGTAGCCGATCATTTTATTCACATCGGCCAGTGACCCGCCCGGATTGGTGCGCAGGTCAATGATCAGTCCGTTGATGCCGGCTGCTTTGAGTTTCTTTATTTCTTTTGCAACGTCCGTTGCTGATCTGGCACCTTTATCATCCTGGAAATCCGCATAAAACTGCGGTAAGCTTAAATAGCCGATCTTGTTGTTATTCTCATTGATTATAAGGCTTTTAGCTGCTGCCTGATCCAGTTTGACCTCTTCACGGATCAGACTGACAGTCTCAACAGTACCATCTGAAGCCTTCTTGATCTGGAGCCGGACCGTTGATCCTTTGGCACCGCGGATAAATTTTACAGCTTCTGTCACTTCATAACCGCTCAGGTCCATGAGCGGGGCATCCCCGGTGGCGACCTTAAGAATAATATCTCCGTTACTGATCTTTTTGCTCTTCCAGGCAGCACCGCCTGCGATAACAGATTCGATACTGATCTGACCGTTTTTTTCCATGAGTAAGGCACCAATGCCATAAAACCGGTTACTCATTTCTTCATTGAATTCACGCTGATCGAGTGGTGGCATATAATCAGAGTGGGGGTCCATTTCATGGGTAATGGTATTGACAAATAAGCTGAACTGTTGTGTGGCATTAAAAGTCTTGGGATTGAACCGTTTATCAAAATACCGGTCGTAATAGGATTTAACGGTCTCACGTGCTTCTTTTTCCAGGGTGGCATCAGATTTTTTAGCCAGGGAATCCGTTGGCTTCGCTTTCGCTTTCTGGGACAGCAAATCGTTGTAGGCGACCAGCGTACGGTATTTTAAGCGTTCGCGCCAGGCTTCTTTCGCTGCTGTGGTGTCAACCGGATAATCCAGGCTGTCGCTAACGGGCTGGTACATGGCCTCTTTGGTAAAATCAAAAGGCTTGGACAGAATTTGATGATAAAGCGGCTTTAGTTGCGCGATGCGCTGCTGAAATATGCCGATGGCAGTGGGATAGAATTCCATGGCGGCACGGCCATGAATCTCGTCATCTATGGAAGTTTTGTATACGGAAAGCTTCTCAATGTCGGATTTCAGGAAAATATTCTTTTCCGCATCCAGCGAGCTGAGAAACTTATCAAAAATCTCCTTAGAGAAATTATCGTCTATTGTTTTAGGAGAATAATGGCGTTGCTCTATAATCATACCCAGGCCGACCAGGAGCTGCTGCTGCCGTGTCAGGGTATCATTTTCATTACTGCCTCTACAGGAAAGAGCGCCCAGAATACCACCCATCAAAACCAGTGCGAATACGGGCAGCGCTTTTTTACTCATCATAAAGTTATATATTTTATAAATCATCTTATTAGAAAATAATCGAAGGTAAACATAAACAATTAGATTTTAATAATCTTCCTTGTTATCGAAAAAAATAAACCCCGCTAATATATTTGGCAGTTTTTTAGTGTTTCGGTGATAATTTTATAAGAAATGCGCAATATTTTTTTTCTGAAATATTTGGAAGAGATGGTAGATTGTATATCTTTGCAACCCGAAACGGAGAGCATAGCTCAGTTGGTTAGAGCGTTGGATTGTGGTTCCAAAGGTCGTGGGTTCGAGACCCATTGTTCTCCCTTATAACTATTTATAGATCAGTTAAATAACCATAATTGTTAGCAGACGATTATGGTTATTTTATTATTACGGGATCTGTCTGATTATGTTCAATTGCAAACAAAGGTATTTTCCTTCTAGCGTACAACCGTTAGACAAGAAACTACTGTGATAAATTAGATGTAATTTTAGTACAGAAATTATTTTATTATTTACGATTATGTCCTCTATTCTGATATCCTCTCTGGTAAATGCGATCGGTTGCTGGTTATGCGTTTCGGTAATGATCTATCTGTTATTTAAACCCGAGAGGCCTGTAAGACTGGCAGGCATTCCTATCCAGGGAATCGTTCCGGCAAATTTTAAAAAGATCAGCCAGAAACTGGCCGACATTATCTATCAAGAGCTGATCACCCATAAAGATCACCTGATGGAAGCTATCACTGCTGAAGAAAAAATCGAGACACTGATGCCACATATTGAATCTCATATCGATTTTTTTCTGCGGGAAAAACTGCCCAAGTCCATGCCCATGATTGCCATGCTGATCGGTGATAAGACGATCGGCCAGATCAAAGAAGTATTCGTAGCTGAAATTAAAGTGTTATTTCCGCAATTAATCGGTCAATATGCCGATCGGTTGCTGGATGACGATCGTCTTTACCCTTTGTTAACAGAGAAACTGCAATCTGCTGCCGTATATGGTTATGTTTCAGGTCTGAAACAAAAAGGAAGCCGGCTGTTTTTTAAGATAAAACTGGGTGCTTTTGTTTTTGGGTTACTGTATGGGCTGGTGATGGGAATTTTGGTGTTTTAGTTCACCTAATCTTTTGCCTGATTCACCGATTTTAAGAATAGCTCCCTTAACTATTGGCCATAAAAAAGGTCTACAGGGATGGCTATTTGTAATTCAATAACAATGTTAATGTATTTTAAATCACATCTTTGCATCGGATTCCAAACGGCTTATTTCTATAACACACATTTATTAATTACTTCTTTTATTCGTAAGAATAACGCTTATTGATTTTACTCAGACGCTGAAAATTCTGATTAGTTTAACATTTATGAAATTTATTACCGCAGCATTATTATTAGCCACTACATTAGCAAGTACTTCAGTATTTAGTCAGCAATCCACAGCTACTACGGATATTATTGTGTCTACCCAGAAAAATGGAACCATCAAAGGTTTGGTGACAGAACAGGAGTCGGGGACGCCTATTGCCAGTGCTTCCATCCAGGTCTATCAGGACGTTCTGGATACCTCCAGCCACCAGGTCCGTCAACTCCTGGTGGGCAGCATGATTTCCAAAAATGATGGAACTTTTGAATTAGGCAACCTTCCTACGCCTTCTAAATTAAAATTGATCGTTGCTGTTGTTGGCCATGAAACGTATCAAAAGGTTTTTAGCCTTACTACTGACGGTACGCCACAGGATCTGGGCACTATTAAAATGGTTACCACGAGTTCCAAGTTGAAGGACGTAACGGTTAATGCGACTTCTGATCAGTTTTTTAAAATGGGTGTGGACCGTAAGATCTTCAGTGTGGCTCAGAGCCTGGTAAGCACGGGACAGACTGCACAGGAGGTGATGGCCCAGATCCCCTCCGTAGACGTTGACCTGGATGGTAACGTAACGCTCAGAGGAGGATCGCCGCAATTATTCATCGATGGCAAGCCCACGACACTGACACTCGATCAGATTCCTTCAGATATCATTGATAAGGTGGAACTAATCACCAATCCTTCTGCGAAATTTGATGCATCCAGTAATGGAGGCAGTATTATCAATATCGTTTTGAAAAAAGATCGTAAAAGTGGTTACCACGGAGGCCTTACGGCAGGTGTAGATACCCGCGGAGCGCTTAATTTTGGTGGTGATTTTGCTTTTCGCCAGGGCAAATTCAACTTTTTTGCCAGAGGGATGCACCGTGGACGTGATTCTAAATCTGAGAATTCTACGACGCGTAACTTCCTGACAAATGATACCTCTATTGTTCAGACGGGAACGTCTCATAACACAGGCGCTTTCAGCTTTTATAATGCTGGAGTGGACTTTCTTATGGATGACCGTAATACGATTACCCTGGAGGGCCGGTATGTTAAAGGAACTTTTGATCAGGAACAGCCTCAATTCGTTGACTCTCTGGCAGGAGGGGACGCCTATTCTTATAGCAGACTGACCTCGACCTCCGGATTTCACTTTAAAGATATGAGGGGCGAATTATCCTATAAGCATCTGTTTAATGAAGACGGCGATCACAATCTGACCTTTGATGCCCGCTACAGCAATTCTGATAATGGGAATTATTCTGATCTGAACACCGGTATTTATAATACCCCGGACTTTACGGACCCACGCATTCCCAATATTTTGAGAACGACCTTTGGGGATGGTAAACGTAAAAGATATACACTTGATGCAGATTATGTGAACCCTATTACAGAGAATGATAAGATTGAGGCGGGAATCCGCTTTGATAGCCGAAACAGTGACAATTCCAATTATCAGTATGAGGATTCAACAGGAACGGCTACCGGCCTGGATGGCATGAAACTCAATACCAGAGTGTCCAGTTTGTATTCCTATGATGAGAAGGTTTTGGCAGCTTATGGCATCTGGTCTTCCCGCCTGAGTGAGAAGCTGGCTTATCAATTAGGACTGAGAGCGGAACGATATGAATACAGTGGTAAGAATTATACAATTGATGGAAAGTCTTTTACGCCATTTTCCGTGAATTATCCGCTGAATCTATTCCCCAGTGCATTTTTGACTTATACGATTACGGACAGACAGGATATCCAGGCTAGTTATTCCCGCAAAACGGACCGGCCCAGTTTCTGGCAGTTAATACCCGTTTATGATTATTCGGATCCTTATAATATCCGGGTGGGTAATTCCAATCTGAAGCCAGAGTTTACCAACTTATTTGAACTGAATTATAATATCCGTTATGGTACCAACAGCAATTTCCTGATGAGTGCCTACATGCGGCAGACTATGGATATGATTACCCGGTATCAGTATATTGATTCCAAGATAGATCCGTCCAATGACTCAACGATCGTTAATAGCTATATCAATGCGAATACCAGTTATACCTATGGTCTTGAGCTGACTGATAAGATGACTTTATTTAAAATGTGGGATCTGACGGGAAATATCAATTTGTTTAATTCTATTATCAATACCAGGTCCCTGTCGGGAGAAAATATCCGTAATCAGCGTTGGAGCTGGTTCGCCAAGCTGAATAATACCTTTAAGTTGCCGGCTGGATTCTCCGTGCAGGTGTCCGGAGATTACCATGCCAAAACTGTTTTGCCGAACGGCGATGGTAATCGCCGTGGCGGATTTGGTGGTAGCAACCTGGGTACTGCTCAGGGATATATCTCTCCTTATTATCGCATAGATGCGGCCGTCAAAAAAGACTGGAAATGGGGTGAAGGTAATTCACTTTCCCTGACAGCCTCCATCGGTGATATCTTTGGTACCAGTAAACACGATTCTTATTCCAGGACCGCTATTACGGAAGAGTATTCCAGCCGCTTCCGTACGCCCAGGATTGTCCGTTTTACGCTCAGCTGGAGATTTGGACAGATCGATAAGTCGCTTTTCAAACGCAAAGCGCAGTCCGGGCCGGAAGGCCAGGGCGGTGACGGCGGCGGAGACATGGGCGGCCAGGGCGGCGATATGGGCGGTGGCATGTAAGTCGCTTATGTAAACGAAGTTGAAACAACAATCAGGCCCGACAAGAACAAGCTGTCGGGCCTGATATATTAATGCCGGATATAATATAAATATTTACACAGCTTAGCATGCAGGAATTCCCGCTTAATTCCCTAGGCCATAGTATATTTGCGCCATGTTTTCAAAATATACCTTAGTCCGTAAATACCTGCAGTACAGAAAAAACGCTTTAAATGGTAAAGGGCATGGCATTCATTCACCCTTTGTGTACAGCTTTGTGCGTGAGGTGTTAAGAGATAAGAGAAACTATCCTTGTTATCAGCCGCTCGCGGCACTCAGGCGTATTCTCAAAACGGATCAGCGATCCGTGGAAGTGGAGGATTTTGGGGCAGGTTCCCGTGTTATCTCCAACCGGAGCCGCAGAATCGGAGACATAGCCAGATCATCACTGAAACCTAAAAAGTATAGCAGATTACTATTCAGGATGGTACAGCAATGGCAGCCAGGCACTATCCTGGAGCTGGGTACCTGTTTTGGTGTCACAACCGCTTATCTGGCAAATGGTAACAAAAATGCACAGGTATTCACAATGGAAGGCGCACCCGCTATTGCAGAAGTAGCCCGCCATAATTTTAGTGAGCTGCAATTAAGTAACATTGAATTGATCGAAGGCAATTTTGACGACCAGCTCTCTGGTCTGATAGATCGCTTAAGGTCGGAAAAACGGCACCTGGATTTTGTCTTTATTGACGGCAATCACAGAAAAGAACCTACGCTCAGATATTTTCAGGAGTTGCTACCTTTGGTAAGGGAAAATTCAGTGATCGTGTTTGATGATATTCATTGGAGTGCGGGGATGGAGGAAGCCTGGGAAGAAATTAAAAGCAGGCCGGAGGTGACACTGTCTATAGATTTATTCTTTATCGGGATTGTTTTTTTTAGAAATGAAAATAAGGTGAAGCAGGACTTTATCATTGAGTTTTGATGTTGCCGGATGAATTGTCGTTTTGAAGACAGTAACTCTTGATGAGAGGGATGTTGAAAGATCAAATACATGAAAGTATATCCAGATAATGCATTTGCACAGTTGGAGTTCGATAAGGTAAAATCCTTGTTAAGGGATCGCTGTGCCACTGCCTATGCAGAAAACCGGGTAGATAAACTCAGATTGCACACCAGACTTGATCATCTATCTATGGAACTGCGCCAGGGTTATGAATATAAATTGATCCTTGAACAGGCACTGTATTTTCCCCATGAGAATGCTGGTGACCTGAGAAAAGAAATAAAGCTTTTAGGCATTACGGGAAGTATGCTGACAGGTGAGCAATGGTTGCAGGTCAGAAGATTGCTTTTGGCTACTGAGGGTATATTCAGATGGTTTAATACACAGCGCCGGGAAGCTTTTCCCAATATGGCACTGGTGATTAAAGATACTTATTACGAGAAAGCCATCAGTCAGATGATCGATGAAGTACTGGATGAAAATGGCCAGGTCAAAGACAGTGCTTCCATAGATCTTAGCCGGATCAGGCATGCTCTTTATAAGAAACGGCAGGAACTGAGACGTACTTTTGAAAAAGTAGTGGCGAAGCTGAATAAAGCGGGTTACACTGCAGATATCAGTGAAAGTTTTAGTAACGGCCGCCGGGTCATCGCCATTCTATCTGAATATAAAAGACAGATAAAAGGGGTCTTTCACGGAGAAAGCGATAGCCGGCGGACAACCTTTATGGAACCTGAAGAAACCACTGAACTGAACAATCAGGTCTATGAATTGGAAAATGAGGAATTAAAAGAAGTTCAGAAAATACTGCGCGCCTTAACCGCTTCACTGTCGGTTTATGCGCCCTTACTGGAAACCTATTACCGTATCATCGGCCTGTATGATTTTATCAGGGCGAAGGCTTTGCTGGCCATTGATATGCAGGCAAATCTGCCGGTGGTAACGGATAAGACCCATATGCGGCTTATCCACGCTTATCATCCCCTACTTTTACTTTACAATAAAAAGAGCCAGAAAAAAACCATTCCGGTCAACCTGAGTTTTGATGACAGGAACAGGATACTGATCATCAGTGGTCCCAATGCCGGCGGTAAAACAGTCACGATGAAGACGGTGGGGCTTTTGCAGATCATGTTACAAAGTGGCCTGTTGGTACCGGTTCATCCGGATTCCCAGATGGGGATCTTTAAACAGCTTTTTATTCATATGGGGGACACGCAGTCTATTGAATTTGAATTGAGTACTTATTCCTCCCATTTGTTGCATATGAAGCATTTTATTGAGCACGCGAATGGACGCACGTTGTTTTTTATAGATGAACTCGGGGGAGGGTCAGACCCTAATCTGGGTGGTGCTTTTGCGGAAGTTATATTGGAGCAGTTAGCGAAAAAACATGCCATTGGCATTGTTACCACCCATTATCTCAATTTGAAGATAATGGCGGGCAAAACGGTCGGTATTTTTAATGGCGCCATGGCTTTCGATGAGAGTAGGTTACAGCCATTGTATCAGCTGCTGGTTGGTAAACCTGGCAGTTCTTATACTTTCTCTATTGCAGAGCGTATCGGGTTGCCGGCTGCACTCATAGAAAGAGCCAGAACGCTGGTGGATGAAAATCAGTTTAAGCTGGATCAGTTGCTCAACTCGACTGAGCAGGGGTTACAGGAACTGGAAAAAGAGAAAAAAGAGCTCCATAAGCTGATTCGCGAGAATGATAAACTCAAAGCGGATATGGAACGGGTACTGAATAAAGAAACACATCGCCAACAAGTCGAGTTGCTCAAGCATCAAAACCAGGTGTCGGAAGAGAAGGTCAGGTATTTGAAAGATACGGAGCGGAAGCTGCGGCAATTAATGGTCAGCTGGCGAAAGGCTGAGCAAAAGGACACGGTGATCAAGGAATTCGCAGCTATTTTATTTCCGAAAAATGAAAAGGTTGTTACCGGTAAAATGGCCCGGAAAATAAAATCTAATTATGATGAGCTGGACGGTCCTATTGAAGTAGGTATGCAGGTGAAATCCAGGAAAAATCATCAAGTGGGAGAGGTAATAGAGATCAGAGGCAAAAGAGCAGTTGTCAAAATCGGGGCATTGCCGATGCAGGTAGAACTATCCGATCTGGTCGCTGTCCGGCCCAAAGAGCAGGAGTCCTGATCATGTAGCTTTTAAGGCTTTTGCTTTTGGTAAAAGCGATCATCCGTTTTTATGATATTTGACAGAGAGGCCATACAGACCCAATCCTCCGGCCCGTATGGCCTCTCTGTTTTTTTATGCATAGTTATAAGGTAAGACAAAAACTACTTTTCCTTTTTTTGCCCTACTTTACGGGTCTTGCCGCTTGCACTGGCTGTTTTTTTCTTTTTAGAGGTATCTGGGGCAGGAGAGGCGCCAGCCTTTTTGGTTTTCCTGTCCGTCGTTACATCGGGCTTAATTTTCCGCTGATCATCCGTTTTATTTTTTATCGCTTTGTTTGCCCCTCCCTTGCTTTGCGGACGAGAGGGCTTTACCTCTGTTTTTATTTTTGTATGAGCCGTTTTGTTCTTGTCTTTGGGCTGTTTTTTTTCTGATCTTTTGTTTCCTTTGGAAACGGTTTTGCCAGGCTTTTGTGGCTTGTCCGACTCTATTACCAGATGGTAGTCTAATTGTCTTTTGTCCAGATTGGCGGCGACCACCTGAATGGTTACCGGATCGCCCATTTGTATTTTTCTATTGGTGAATTCACCTTTGAGCATATATTCTGAAGCGATATAATCGTATGGCTCGGACAAACTGTGTATGCTGACCAATCCTTCGCATTTTTCATTGACGGTCTCTACCCAGAACCCAAAGTCGGCTACACCCGATACGACACCTGGAAAGACTTCACCCAGGTATTGTTGCATGTATTCCACCTGTTTGTATTTGTTGCCCGCTCTTTCACATTCCATGGCGGCGCGCTCTCTATCGCTGCAATGCTTACATTTCTCCTCTAGCTTATTATCTGCCACTGGATGCCCTTTCAGGCAGCCTTCAATGATCCGGTGTACCAGTACATCCGGATAGCGCCTGATAGGAGAGGTGAAGTGACAATAGTCTTTAAAGCCTAACCCGTAGTGACCAATATTTTCGGTTGTGTATACGGCCTTTGCCATAGTGCGCACGCCTAGTTGTTCCAATAAGTGTTGCTCTGGTTTACCCTGGGCTTGTGCCAGCATTTCATTAAAACTCTGTGCAATTTTCTCGGGGGAACTGACATCAAAAGTATAACCATACTTACGGGCAAAAGGCACAAAACTTGCAAATTTATCCTCGTCAGGCTGATCATGAACCCGGTATGGAAAGGGTAGCGGTTTTCCGTTCACTTGTATAGAAGAAGCATATGTGGCAACAGCTTTATTTGCCATTAACATCATTTCCTCTACCAACTGATGGGCAGGCTTACTTTCCTTAA
Source organism: Arachidicoccus terrestris (assembly GCF_020042345.1). NCBI lineage: Bacteria > Pseudomonadati > Bacteroidota > Chitinophagia > Chitinophagales > Chitinophagaceae > Arachidicoccus > Arachidicoccus terrestris. The sequence goes on along the minus strand of NZ_CP083387.1, from coordinate 1,205,507 downwards.
TCTCGATACCTATCGGTTTGCCGTTCTCATCGAGCCTGAACTTTACTTCCTGAGAAGAGAAATTGATGGCTCCTTTATTGAAACGCTCTGCGCGCAAGGTCTGCGTCATTGCTGCCATCCATAGGATCTCTTTTTTGTATGGCCCATTGGCGCCATCAATAATTTCCTGTACTTCTTCATAAGTAAAACGGTGATCTGAATGGATAACAGTTTTACCAATCCAGGTTTCTTTCACCTGGCCTTTCTTATTCATCACAAAAACGGCAGAAAAGGACAGCTTTTCTTCTCCCGGTCTCAAAGAACAAAGTACGTTGGATATTTGTTCAGGCAACATGGGGTTGACTCTGTCCGGCAGGTACACCGAGGTGGCCCTTAAGGCGGCTTCTGCGTCCAGCGAACTGCCCGGTCTTACATAGTGACTGACATCTGCTATATGCACACCTATTTCGTACCAGCTGCGGTCTATCTTTTTGAACGAGATCGCATCATCAAAATCCTTCGCGTCAGCAGGATCGATCGTAAAGGTGAGCGTCTCTCTGTAGTCTTTTCTTTTGCTGATCTCTTCAGCCGTTATAACCGTCGGCAACGCTGTGGTTTCTGCTTCGACCTCTTCTGAAAAGCCAATAGTAAAGCCGCCATTCGTCAGCAAGGTTTTCATGGCAAAATCATTCTCTTTGTCCGGGCTGACGGTTGAAACGACAACTCCTTCCGGCTTCCTGCTACGTTTATCCCAGCTGGTTAGCCGGACAATGACCTTTGTGCCATCCGGCAGGTTCTGGTATTTGCCTCTTGGAATGTAAAAGTCCGGCATGGGAGCAACAGCATTTGCTATAAAGAATGCATAGTTTTCTGATACGCTGAGCGTACCGATGAATTCTGTCTGGTGCCTTGCTATCACCTTGGTGATCTTACCTTCCTGGCGTCCACTGGCAGCGCTGATTTTAGTGACCTTCACTTCGACCGTATCGCCATGCAATGCGGTCCCTTGGTCAGGATACCGCACCAGTATGTCCTTGGTATCCGGGTCTTTTAATATGACATAGCCCATTCCGCTGCGGGTGATATCCAATGTACCGACCAACACGGCGGCTGCTTTGCCGGCTTGCGGGCTTCTCGTTTTTTGTTTATTTTTAATTTTCGTGTTTCGTTTATTTTTTGACATAGTTAATTCTTGAAATTTTCGATAAAATGGTGAATGGTCTGATCAAAGACCGCACGCTGCTGGAATAAAAAATCCAGTTCAATAGGCAGGATGTAAATAGGCAGATCACGTAACTTATCACCGAACTGCATTAATTTCACGCTGTCCTTCTGTGTCGTCAATATCATACGATTGCCGGCAGGTAACTGTTGGAAGTTTGCATTAATATGACGTACATCTGCCTCAGTATAATCATGATGATCTTTATAAATCATTTCTTTAAATTCCGGATCCAATTGGCTAACGTATGCTCTTAAAGAATTTGCCCTTGCTATACCGTGAATAAGCAAAACATGTGGCGGTTCATTTAAATCAGCAAGTGTCCCTTCTTTTAAAGAAATCGGATGCTGGTAGTTAATATAACTGAAAAGTACAATTTTTGGCCCGTACTTCTGTAGTTCAGCAGTTATTTTTTCTTTATCATCAACCCGGAGGTCGGTCGGGCATTTTGTGACAATGATGAGCTGCGCCCTGCGGGCGGCAGCACGACTATCCCTTAAATGCCCTACGGGCAGGAAAAAATCCCTGGAAAATAACTGGCTATAATCTGTTAAAATTATAGAAAAGCCCGGCTGAACCTTTCTATGTTGAAATCCGTCGTCCAGTAAAATCACTTCAGGAGGACTGGGAAGCAGCCGTAACCGATCAATGGCACTGCATCTGTCTTCACCTACACTGACGATTGCGTGAGGAAATTGCTGATGGAACAGGTAAGGTTCATCACCTATCTGGTCAGGGCCCGTTTGGTCGGAAGCCAGCAGAAACCCGCTGGTTTTGCGTTTATATCCCCGGCTAAGCGTTGCAACCCTTTTATCCTCGAGTAAGCGGAGCAGATAGAGTACAGTAGGGGTCTTGCCGGTACCACCCGTGGAGAGGTTCCCAACACAAACAACAGGGAAATCGAATTTCCTGACGCGCAGTATGCCCTTATTAAACAGAAAATGCCGGATGCTGACCCCCCAGCCATATAACCAGGCAAAGGGGAATAGGATCTTTTTTAACAACCCTGGTTTATTGGTTTGTAAAGTCATATAATCTATCGGGTGTTGCACAATAGTCTAAAGGTATATCAAACTCAGTAACATCCTCTATTTGTGTGATTGGCGGTAGGTAACTCAAACCGATTCTTAGCACATCTGGTCTGCATTTAGCGAGTAACCTATCGTAGAAACCTTTCCCATATCCTACCCGGTTACCTTTCTGATCAAAAACAAGTAGCGGCAGCAGCACCACATCTATTGCGCCGGGCGCTATCTTTTGCCCCCCATCAGGCTCTGTCAGTCTGTGTTTTGTCTCAGTAAAGGTGGTAGCAGCTTCCGGAAGTATCGCGTCCATATCCAAAGTGGTGAAATTTGTTTTTGGAAAGGCGACCTGCAGCCCGGGCTTAATTTCTTCCTGTAGATACTGTATGCATTGTTTCGTGTCGACCTCCCTGGTATGGGATATGGGTATATAGATAAGTGCAGCTTTCAAACCTTTTCCCTGGATTGGGATCTTCCGGAATTGTATCATGATTTCCTGGTCCATTTTCCTGGCCTGCTCGTCTGTCAAGGAACAGCGCAGTTTTTTGTAATAGGCCCGGAGATCTTTCTTGTTATAGCTGTTTAAGGTATCCACAGTTGATTCATTGATTTGGTTACCGGATTTTTTAACACACATCAGCAATTGCCAGTTCCTGACCGCACTAAGTACCACAGTTCGTCCTCTCAGACTGTATCCGGGCTTTTCCCGCTTCTAAAAAACGAAAATACAGTTGTGCCGTAATTGCGTTGCATCTCAAACCCCTCAAATCCCTCATAATTGTTTCTGGGTGTGTGCTCCAGTACAAAATAGCCATCAGGCGCAATAAGTCCTCCGCCGACAATCTTTCTGGGCAGTTCATCAATGGTACCCAGTGCATAAGGGGGGCCGGCAAAAATAAAATCAAACTTATCCGTGCAGCTCTCAATGAACTGAAAAACGTCGAGGCGTAAAACACGGGCGCCTCCGACCTGCAACATATCCATATTTTGTTGAATAAATTGAGACATGATGGCATCCTTTTCCACGATCGTAAGATCAGTGGCGCCTCTGGAGGCCAGCTCATAACTAATGCATCCCGTACCGCCAAAAAGATCCAGGGTCTTTATTGCCTCAAAAGACATCCGGTTGTTCAATATATTAAATAAGCCTTCCTTGGCGATATCGGTCGTGGGTCTGGTATGAGGCATTTTGGCGGGCGGTTTGATTTTTCTGCCACCGTGAATGCCGGATATAATTCTCATATTTATTCTCTGCATTAAACCAGGCTATCCTGGATATATTTATAAAAAGGTACAAAAAAGTGGGACGGGTAATCCGGGTGGTCCGTTAAAAAATCCGTATCCTGCATCCTGTCCACATCAATAATAGGCACAAACTTATATATTTCCTTGAAAAGAGCGGAATCTCCATCTATTAATCCGGACAGATAAACACAACACTGATCGGGGCTATAGCTTGCTTGCTGAATGGCGCTTAATAAATGATATACAATGTCTGCTCCATGATTAAAGGATCTGGAAAGAATAAGTTGCAGTTTATCTGCTTTAAAGGTCGTCAGAATAAAATGATCCTGGTAAAAGACCAGTAAGGCTTTAAGGGGATACGCGTCCGAAAAGCTATTGATTTTCCGGGTAATAGCGGCCTGCTTATGCTGGTGGATGGCCTCTGGATAGGCCGCTGATAGGATTTCATACATGGCTGTTGGCACACTATAGCTGAAAACATAATCTCCCGCTGTGTCCGCAAGATGTTGATAAAATGCTTCCTGCCTGCTGATGCTTGCTTTGTTGTACTGGAAAATGGCCTCCTGATCACCGGTATGGTACAAGGCCGCCGGGATGGGTTGAACCTGGTCATTCTCCCAGGTTACCAGTACTTTTTCTACAGGGGTTGTCTCTGCAAGGATGGCAGACTGGTCTTTTAAAGCTGACCAGAGTGCTGACCAATCCTGGCTTTCCGTGGTTTTAAAATTAAAATGCTCTAATTGACCTATGGGTTTAAATGTTGTATCAAAAGTACTGACTGTAATATGTGCAGGCCCCAGTTCCAATTGCAAAATGCGGCTTTTAGGCGATGTGGCTTGTAATTCAAAGGTTTTCTGTAGCATAGATTTTACTGGAAAATAGGTTTGTTTGCAATAATACGAAAGGTGGCCCGAAATTTTTGATTAATTTTAATGTACATTTGAGTAGAGTGACCTCAGAATCATCCATATTGCGTCTGTATAATGACCAGATGTGGCTCTTTTATGACCAGTCTGCAAATTATCATATATCAATGATCAGGAAAAAATCAATGTAAAATGACCAAACTTAGTGTAAATATAAATAAAATTGCTGTTTTAAGGAACAGCCGTGGCGGAAATAACCCTGATGTGCTGGCGGCAGCGATCGATGCTCAACGATTTGGTGCTCAGGGGATTACTGTTCATCCCAGACCAGATGAACGCCATATTAGATATAGTGATGTCCGGGAAATCAGAAAAAACATTCAGGTTGAATTTAATGTGGAAGGGAATTGCCAGGAGCAAAAGTTCGTGGATCTTGTTTTAGAAGTACAGCCTCATCAGGTGACATTGGTTCCGGATAGTGCGGGGCAGATTACCAGTAATCATGGCTGGGATACCGTTAAGCATCAGGATTATCTCAAAAAGATTGTATCGGTCTTCAAAAGGGTCGGTATCCGGGTGAGCCTGTTTGTGGATCCTGTACCGGAAATGGTGGCGGCAGCTGCCACGACGGGTGCAGACCGGGTGGAACTCTATACGGAGGCCTATGCCAGAGGATTTATGGAGAATCGTACTAAAGCGATAGCGCCATATGTCATTGCGGCCGAAAAGGCCAAAGAACTGGGGTTAGGACTCAATGCAGGTCATGATCTGGATCTGAGCAACCTGAAGTTCTTCAAAGATAATATCCCCCAGCTGGACGAAGTGTCTATTGGTCATGCATTGATCTGTGATGCCCTTTATCTGGGTCTTGAAAATACGATTCAGATGTATAGACGCCGTCTGGCAGGATCGACGGCCGTCGTAAATTCATAAAAGTAACTCCCTTAAAAACAAACTTATGTACACCGTATACGGGATTAAAAACTGCAACACTGTTAAAAAAGCGCTGGATTATCTGAATGGCCGGAAAGTGCCATATATTTTCCATGACTATAAAAAAGCAGGTATCACTAAAAAGAAATTAACCGGCTGGGCCAGTCAGATAGGGTGGGAGCCTTTGATCAATAAAAAAGGAACAACCTGGCGAGCATTGGATGAACAGACAAAGAACAGCATTACCTCTAAAGCAGCGGCCTTTGACCTGGCTATTGCCAAAACCAGTGTGATTAAAAGACCACTGATTGAATTAGATGGCAAAGTAATTGCACTGGGTTTTGATCAGGAGACCTATGACGCGATAGATTGGACAGTCTGATCGCGGTCCACTGGGTAGACCAACTGACGGATTAAATACCCGATAACAACCGGAAATCACCATGGAGACAGCAACCAAATCACCACGCAAGTTCCCGAAATGGGCAAAAATTGCAGCATTGTCGCTGTCAGGGCTGGTATTGCTATTGGTGATCGTATGGTTATTGGCAGGTTGGTATATTAATACGCATAAACAGCAATTACTTCAAAAGATAACGAGTTCAGTCAGTGAACATATAGAAGGGAAATTTACAATTAAAGATATGCAACCGGCATTCTTTAAAAGTTTCCCCGATGTTGCGCTGGAATTACAGGAGGTGGCGCTGAGTGACAGCATGTATAAAACACACCGGCGCCCTTTGATGCAATTTAAATCTGTGTATGTAAAATTTAATCTCTTTTCCATGCTTGGCGGAAATCCGCAGATAAATAAAGTTACCCTGGCCGATGGAGAGATGAATTTATTTACAGATTCCGGCGGATATACCAATAGCTATCTGCTCAAAAAGAAAGAAAACAGTTCGCCTGAAAAAAGCAAAAAGGAAATACATATCGGCAATTTTCAGCTGGATAATATTCTTTTCACCTTTGATCAAAAGGTGAAGAACAAGAAGATTCAGGTCTTGATCAAGGAATTTACGGGAGCGGCGTCAGAAAAAGGCAATGTTATGCATATTGTGGCAGCTACCTGGTTGCATGTGGGTCAGTTGGGTTTTAATCTCGCCAAGGGTGGATATATGGTAGATAAGGATTTTAAAGGAAAATTGAGATTAGTCTACGACCGGGCCAAGGGGCAGTTGCAGTTACCCTTTCAACAATTACAGGTCGGCTCTGCTATAATGAAACTGGCAGCTACCTTTGATTTTAAAGCTCCAAAGCCTGGGTTTAGGATTGAAGTGGATGCGCCTAAAATCAGTTACAAGGAAAGTCTATCCATTCTGAATAAAAATATTTCCGATAAGTTGAAAAAATTCAACTTAGCTAGAGATATTTCATTGCAAGTGTCCTTAAAAGGGGCGTTTACCTCACCTGACACGCCATTGGTTCATGCCAGGTGGCAGACAACAGGTAATGATATTCAGACAAATTTTGGGGTATTGAAAAACGCCAGTTTTGCAGGTAATTTTAGTAACCAGGTCGTGCCGGGCAGAGGAAAAGGGGATGACAATTCGGCCGTGACAGTCGACCATTTGACGGCCAATTATCTGGACATCCCAATTATTGCCGATAGTATTCAATTGATGAACCTGAAGCACCCCTTACTGGATTTTCAGTTAAGATCCGGATTTCCTGTTAGTCGGCTCAATACTGCTCTAAGTCAGACGTTTAATTTCACGAAGGGGTCGGCTGATCTGAAAGTGCATTATCATGGAGGGGTAGCCACTCACGATAGTCTCGGGCACAGCATCATGGGAGGACTGAAAATTAAGGATGCGGCTTTTACGTATGTACCACATAATGTTCATTTTTCAGAAGGTTTTATTGACCTGAACTTTAATGGTGCCGATTTGGTCATTAAAAACAGTACGCTTTCTACTGGTAAAAGTGATATTGAACTTCACGGCATTGCACGTCAATTCTTGAATGTGTATTTTGACGATCCACAGAAGGCAACGTTTGAATGGTTTTTACATAGCGACACGCTGAATTTACAGGAGTTTAAAGGATTGACACAGGTAAAGGCAAATAAATCTGCCGCACAGCAGCGCCGGAAATACCACCGGGTTAATGAGAGACTGGCCTTATTGATGGACAAAAGCTCCATGAAAATTAATGCATCAGTAAACCGACTATATTATAGCTCATTCGCAGCGAGAAATGTAAAAGGCGTATTGGAAATGAATGAAGATAATATCAGACTGTCACCCTTGACCATGCAGTTTGCGGATGGTTCGCTGGAGGCTTCTGTCATGATGAATCCGGATTCAACGGCGGTGCCCTTTTCACTCAATGCTAATTTAAGCGGTATTAATACTTCCAAACTGTTCTATGGCCTGGATAATCTGGGGCAAAGGACCCTTACATCAAAAAACATAGCGGGGGATTTCTCTGGAAAAATCAATATTAAGGGCAAGTTGAATAGCCAGTCTGATATTGTAAAGGAAAGCCTTACGGGAGTGGTGTCTTTTAAACTCAAAAATGGAGAATTGATTAATTTCGGACCTTTTGAGACAATACAAAAGTTCGTTTTCCGCAGGCGCAATCTGTCCCATATCTATTTTGAACCTGTCAGCAATGTGTTGACCATTGACAATGGGAAAGTGCATATCCCGGAAATGAATATTCATTCAACGGCTATCAACCTCAGCCTGAACGGCATTTATGCCTTCGGGCCAGGAACGGATATCGGTATTGTTGTACCACTTAGAAACCCTCAGAAAGTAGCAGACAGGAAAGCAAGAGGCCTGAAACCCAAAAAAAATAAAGGTATTGTTCTTTATTTAAGAGCACGTGATGATAAAGACGGAGAAGTAAAGATCGTGTGGGATCCATTGCATAAGGGGCCAAATGGGGAGGATGAGTAAATGCGGGTGTTGTGTCATGATACTCCGGTTGCTTGAGCGTTCCTGGCGGATAGCTTGTTAACAGTTATCGCCTTGTAAATGGGCCTGTGCTTTTTTAATGTACCACAAATCTGGATGGTATACAAACAGGCGCATAACCGCTTATAAAAAAAAAGAAGGGTTTAACATTCCTACAATTTTCAAGTTGAAATAGAGGTGTTAATTTCAGGAATTCATCCTGATTTAGTTATTCATCAAAGTAGATGTTATGATCGAACTCGTGAACTTTTCCAAAAAATACAATCAACGCTCTGTCCTTGATATAGAACAGTGGTCTATTGAAAAAGGCTGGTATTTATTGAAGGGGGTCAATGGTTCCGGAAAAAGCACCCTGCTTCTTTCTATGGCGGCTCAGCTACCGTTTGAAGGTCAGATCAGCATAAATGGTACGTTTATTAAGCAAAGCCCAAGGCTTTGCAGAAAGAAAGTTAGCTATGCGCCTGCAGAGCCGCAGTTCCCTGCGTTTCTGACGGGCCGGCACTTATTGAGCTTTTTTGAAAAAATCAAAGGGGATGCCTGTTGGGATCTGAATGATTTAATGGAAGGATTTTCGGTAAATGAGTTTCTGGATAAGGCCACAGGGGCATATTCGAGCGGCATGCTCAAGAAGCTTTCTCTACTACTGGCTTTTACAGGTCGTCCCGAGTGGATTTTGCTGGATGAACCCTTCAATGGATTAGATATCGCTTCGGCTGATAAGTTGAGTGGTTTTATCTGGGCCGTTCATGAAAAATATAAGGTTGGTTTTATCATCGCTTCCCATCTAAGTTACGGTGATCGGGATCTCGGCCCCGGTCATCTGCAAACGCTACTGCTGGAAAACGGAAAACTGCAAAACCTATGAGTCGTTTTATCGGTAACAGGAACCGGTTTTTTAGCGCCGGCAGCGTAATGAGGCGATTGTTTGTGGGGCCCTTTTACCGGCAACATGCGGGTACCTTTTTGTTTTTGTATGTCCTTTTTATCGGCAGTTTTTTATTTATCAATTATCTGGGCGAAATACCCGCTTCTGAAAGTTTTTTCTGGCATTTTGTGCTGATGATTTTTATGGTGACCCACCAGTTCATGGTTATACTTTTTCTGGTGCTGGCCGGCTTTTATCTGATGAAGACGCGGTTATTTGTTAAGCAGTTGCTCTTGCAGGATGATTACGGATTTTTAAAACAGAGCCTGGGCATATTGCCTAAGAGAACTCAGTGGTGGGTATGGTTTAAAATTGAATTATGGCTGAGCCTGCCGCTGTTGATTTACGGGCTGGCCTGCTTAGTCATGTCGCTATATGAGGGCGTGGCTATATATGGAATTGTGATTGTGTTTTGTCTTCTGATGTTGATTATTATAGTCACCTGCGTGAATTACCGGCAACTTTTGCGCATTCCGGAGAAGAAAAAAGGTTATCCGGTTATTAGCAGGGTGTCAAAGCTGAACTTGACAAAGTGGATGATATTGACCTATAGCCTGGTTCAGGAGTTGCCTGCCGTGCTCATTACAAAATGCGTGACGCTGTTACTGACCTTTTTGATGATCCACTGGGAGAGGGAGGCCGCAATGTCGCCCCGGCAATGGTGGCTTAGCTTTCTGCTGATCGGCAGCGCACACGGCCTGTTGGCGTTTAGAGCGGCGAAATTTATGGAAGACCGGTTCAGGGACCTTCGGGGGCTGCCGGTTAGCCAGATACGTCATTTTTTCTTTTCCGCGGGAAGGAGCCATTGGATTATTGTTCTTCCCGAATGTTTAATTTTATGGCTTGCCGGTTATGGATGGTTGGCGCTTGTTGGCATGTTGTCTGAATGGTGCATTCTCCTTTTCTTTTATTATTTTTCGGCCTATCTGCAGTTTAATTTAAAGGCCGTATTAAAGGCTGGGTTCCTGCTCATGTGCGTCGCTTTTGTTGTTACCCTGTATGGATTTTTCTGGCTGGCCGTCCTTGGCTTTTTTGTCGCCGCCTATATATTGTTTCGGATCAGGTATTATTGCCAGGGGTGAGCCTCAGGCGTTTTTCGGCAGTGGCGTTTATGGATTTGTTTTTAAATTTGTAGGGGCAGTTGATAACTTTTCAGCGTTTACCATCTAATTTATATGTATGACGAACAGATATATTTTATTGCTGATATGTACGTTTACATTTTGCTTCAGTTACGGACAGCACACCGTGACTATGAGCAAAAAATATGGTAGTGAGAACCGGGATCTCCAAAACCTGTTGAATTTTGAAAATATTTATTTTGAACAGCTCAATTTTAAAGGAACGGCGCTTCGCGGTAAAACCTATAAGATTTTACTCAGAGAATTCAAAGATGGCAGGCTGGCAGATTCTACAATATTGTTTGAGGGTAAGGAATCGGATTTTTTTAACATTAAAGCAGATTCGCTGTCGCTGGTATATGCATTCAAACTGGCAGATGGACAGTTGAAAGCGCAGGTCTTTGGTAATGGATTCGGAAGCAGAAAGACCTATTTGCCGTTGATAAATAAAGCAGATGATTATGCGCTAACGGATTTTTTTGGGGAAAAGCAACGCTTAGAATTAAATATTGATGTAATGAATGCTGTGTTTGCGATCATCACGCCGACAATTCGTCCGGACGGATCCGGCTCTTATTGTGAAGTGGCTCAATCTGATATTTCCCCCGAAAAGCTGGGCAGCCATTTTAAAATTCCGCATTATTTTGTCATTTATATTGAGTTTTTGTAGTTCGTGCCGGACAGTGGTTGCTGAGTCGCTGTTGTAGAATGTGCCTCGACAGTTACTGATCAAAATAGCACAAATCGGATTTTCTGGTTGGGAGCTTCTGCGGAAATTTGCAGTATAATTTCCAATATTAAAATTAAGTTCGTGATGGAAACACAGGCAAATATCGACTACAACCGGATCGCGGAAGCCATCGAATATATACGGCAACATTTTAAGGACCAACCCAGTGTAGAAGTAGTAGCGGAGAAAGTGCATCTTAGCGCTTCTCACTTTAAAAGGATGTTCACTCAGTGGGCGGGTACCAGCCCTAAAAAATTTTTGCAATATATAAGTGTTGAGCACGCTAAAAGGATGTTACAGGAAAGTCAGGCAACTTTGTTTGATACCGCGTTTGAAACCGGCCTTTCCAGCACCAGCAGGCTGCATGATTTATTCGTTCGTATCGAGGGCATGACGCCGGCGGAGTATAAGCACGGTGCTAAAAACCTGCAGATCAATTATAGTTTTGCAGAGAGCCCATTTGGCCCATTGATTGTCGCTTCTACATCCAAAGGCGTTTGCTATATGGCATTTGAAGAAGATGAGCAGAAGGCGTTGCAGAATCTTCTGCTGAAATTCCCGAACGCTGTTTTTCAGCAGAAATTGGATCTGCTACAACAAAATGCATTATTTATCTTTCAAAATGACTGGAGCAAGCTTCCGGAAATCAAGCTTCATCTGAAAGGGACTGATTTTCAGCTAAAGGTTTGGGAAAGCCTGCTTAAGATTCCCATGGGGAAACTTTCTACCTACGGACGAATTGCCGGAGAGGTCGGCAGTCCTAACGGATCCAGGGCGGTTGGTTCTGCTATTGGCAGCAATCCTGTTGCCTATCTGATTCCCTGCCACCGGGTTATTCAATCTTCAGGGACCTTCGGGGGATATATGTGGGGAACCACCAGGAAGACCGCTATTATCGGGTGGGAGGGCGTGAAGTCTCAGTCAGCAATTTAAAAAACACAATAATGGAAGATATTCTGCGTAAAATAAACAAAGCAGATTGGGAGGGGATAACCGAAGCCATGCACCATAACGGTTATGCAATCCTCCCAGGTTTGCTTACTGATCAACAGTGCCGGTCTGTCAGATCGTCCTACGATAACCCTGATCCTTATCGAAAAACAGTGGTAATGGCCAGATATCGATTTGGATTAGGAACGTATAAGTATTTTGACTATCCGTTGCCCGGCCTTATCGAGCAGATCAGGACATATCTGTATACCAGATTGGCTCCGATTGCCAACAGTTGGTGTAAAGTGTTGAATATGGGAGTGCAATTTCCTTTAACCCATGCCGGTCTACTTACTGAATGTCACAGACAGGAGCAGAAGCAAGCAACGGTATTAATATTAAAGTATGGACCTGGTGGTTTTAATACACTGCATCAGGACCTCTATGGAGATATTTATTTCCCCATGCAGGTGGTACTGATGCTCAGTGAACCGGATGAGGACTATACGGGCGGCGAGTTCGTATTAACCCAGCAAATACCCAGAGCGCAATCGAAGGTGACAGTTCTCCGCCCGAAGAAGGGGGATGCCGTTATCTTTACCACTAATTTTAGGCCTGAAAAGGGCAGTAGAGGCTACTACCGTGTCAATGTAAAGCATGGGGTTAGTGAAGTGAAAAAGGGAGAACGGTACACCTTAGGCGTTATCTTTCACGATGCGAATAATTAGCGCATGATACGACATGTGGATATTCAAGATAGCACTTTAAGGAGCAAAATCAGACACAGGGAACTTATCTTTGCCGGTAACAGTAAACTTAAGATTTATGGCCTTTTGAGTTGCGCTTCCGGTAGAAAAATGAAAAAGAGCAATAGGGTGTTTTTTGTGTCAGAACCGGAGGCGATTCAAAACGGTTATCGGCCTTGCGGTCATTGTTTAAGGCGGACTTATAAAAAATGGAAAGATGGATTTATTTAATCAGACAATTGACCAGGATAAAAATTGGCTCCCCTATGATGGTATCGTGCATTACTATGGTAAAATACTATCTCAGCAAAAAGCCGATCATTATATGAATGTCTTATCAGAGACTATAGCATGGCGCAATGATGAGGCTGTCATCATGGGAAGGAAGATCTTTACCAAGCGTAAGGTAGCCTGGTATGGAGAAAAGCCATTTTCCTATACTTACTCTAAAACAACTAAATACGCCCTGCCCTGGACCGGAGAGCTGCTTGAATTAAAGTTACAGGTTGAAAAACAAACCGGAGAGACTTTTAATTCTTGCCTTCTGAATCTCTATCATAATGGGGAAGAGGCAATGGCGTGGCATAGTGATGGAGAAACAGACCTTAAGAAAGATGGGGCCATCGGCTCCATGAGTTTTGGAGCTGAACGTAAATTTGCTTTTAAACATAAGAATACCGGAGAAAAGGTTGAACTGTATTTAGAACATGGCAGCCTACTCATTATGGCCGGCACGACACAAACACATTGGCTCCATAGATTACCACCGACTAAAAAGATTTCCAGGCCCAGAGTGAATTTGACGTTCAGAACGATTGTTGAGCATCAAAGATAATGACAAGGCCCGGCTGGTTATTGTTCAATTTGTGATTGTTCTTTTAGGTTTTTAAGAAGCTTGTCGAACCTCAGCAGTGTATCCGTGTATCTTTTTCAGCTGTGCCACTGGTATAAAAGAGGTATTTGCCATCAATGTGATGCTTGCAAAGACTGACTATAGTCCTAATGCAGTAAGCGCCTTTTTTACTGCACTCACGGGAAGCCCTACCACATTGTAATAATCCCCGTGGATTTCATCAATGCCCACCATGCCGATCCATTCCTGTATACCATAGGCACCTGCTTTATCCATAGGCGCAAAATGGTCAACATAATAGTTTATCTGTTCATCACTGAGCTCCATAAAATGAACATCTGTTTTAACGGCAAATCCATGCGCCTTCCGTTCGTAATAAAGGCACACGCCGGTAATTACCTGATGTGTTTTCCCCGACAATCGCTTAAGAAAGTCTTTTGCTTCCTGTAGGTCTCTGGGCTTGCCCAGGACACTGTCACCTAAGGCGACAATGGTATCTGCAGCCAGAATGATATCAGTAGCAGTAGTAATAGCTGCTACTGTTTTAGCTTTGTTAGTAGCTATATGAACGGGAATATCCATAACGGATAAAGCTTCCGGGTAGTCTTCTGCGGTATTGGCGGTTTGTATGGTAAATGGAATACCGATGGCTTCGAGCAGCTGCTTTCTTCTGGGAGAGCCGGAAGCCAATATCAATTTCTTTTGATCCATAAAGTGTCATGCGAGAAGGTAAGGCTATACATGCAGAATTAGAAACAGCATGGTGAGTATACCTGTTAGCATAATCCATTTGACCAGGCTGCTCATTTCATGAAAGTCTTTACCTTCAGCGGATTTAAGTAATTTTTTAAATAGTTGTACAGTGGGAACAATCAACAGTCCGACACAATATATCGCACTCAGCCACCAGCCAAATTGCAGTACATAAATTGTCATGATAGCCAGCAGCGCCAATAAAACGACCAGCCAGACAGCTACATAGATCCTGGCTGCATTCACGCCAAATACAATGGGGAAGGTTCGGCAGTTATAACGGCTGTCACCGCCTATATCTTCCATGTCTTTGATCATTTCTCTGACAAGGGTCAGGATAAAGGCAAAGCCGCCATATAGAAAAGTCAGACGGGTAATCTTTGATAGCGGGAGACGGGTTCCCGATGCAAAAAGCAAGTTACTTTCGCAAAAAGTGACCACCAATACCGTCCATGCTGTTAACAGAGCGATGACAATGTTGCCTGAAAGAGGCTTTCTTTTCAAAACGATGGAATAGACAAATAAAAGGACCACACAGAGTAGATTGGTCAGCCCTAACAGGTAAGCATGGGTCTTAAATTCAATAAATAAACCCAACAGCACTCCCGCCAGGCTGAGCAGAATATGCCATAATATGGCCCAGTGCCGATGGATATATTTACTGATAATGACCTTGTGGGGCTTATTGATCAGGTCGATATTGACGTCAAAATAATCATTGATAATATTGCCTCCGGCAGCGATCAGTATTGAGGATAAGGCTAATAAATAGATATAGCTGCCTGACAGGTTAGGGCTAAGGCCTGCTTCTCTAAATGCCGGTATGATAACCGTAAATTCAAAGAGTATCTGGGTAATAAATATGAATACCAGATTAGGCCAGCGAATCAATTTGATAAAAGCACTTATCCCTTGTAACATGATATCTGAGATTTAGACTACTGCGCTTTTATATCGGTGGTTAAAGGCCAGTTATTTTGCAATTTAAGTGTCTTTTCGATAACGTCTCTGACACATCCCTGACCGCCTTTGATCGGCGACAGATAAGAAGCGATGGCCTTAATCTCATTACAGGCATCCGCCGGACAGGTCTTGATTCCGGTAATTTGCATGAGTTGATAATCTGGAATATCATCACCCATAAAAAGGACGCTAGAAGGGTCCAGGTCATATTCACTGATAAAGGCTTCAAAACAAGCCACTTTATCCTTTACATCCATAAAAACATGCTTGACCCCCAGATCGTGGAGCCTTTTGCCGGCGCCGGTTTCCTTGCCACCGGAGATGACAGCCACCGGATAGCCCAATTTAACGGCCAGCTGGATGGCATACCCATCCCGGACACTCATGGTACGTGCCATGACAATTTTGCCATCGATATTGAAATCCGGCAATACAAGGACGGTATTGTCCGTCATAACTCCGTCAATATCAAAGACAAATGCCTTTACTTGCCTAAAAAGTTCTAATGCGTTCATAAAGCGGGGGTTTTCTCAGTATGTCTCAAACAAAAGTAAAATTAAAAAGCCAAAAGGCTGGCAATGTTTCAATAAATTCTTATTTTTGTAATCAGTCACCCTGCTGGTATTCATTGATTTCCCCATTTTGTATAAAGGCAGCACTTTTTTAGGACCTTTTCCTGAAAAAGCTGATATTACAAATATAGCATGGCAAGTAGATGTTACCAGATTGAGCAATCGGACCCGGCAAGCTTATCCGCCTAATTTTAAGGAAAAGTGCAGTTTTGTAAGTAAGATCAGTCACTGGCCGGAAATTTGCAATAGCATGTATAAGGTTGTGGCAAAGACCGGTTACAATTTGAACTTTGAAGTTCAGGTAGCGTCCATATTAACCGTGGACTACCTAATTAGGATTTTGAATAATACCATTCATTCGTTAAACTTAGTATAGACTTATGCCCTCATTTGATATTGCCTGCAAGGTCGATTTACAGACCCTGGATAATGCGGTAAATACTGTTAAGAAAGAAATCAGTAATCGCTTTGACTTCAGAGGGTCTCCTGTAGAAGTTAGCCTGGATAAAAAAGCTTTTGTTGTGCATCTGGAAGTGGAATCAGAGATGAAAATGAAACAGCTTATTGATGTACTGATCAGCCGGTCGATGAAACAGGGGATTGATCCATCCGCCTTTAATTTTGATAAGGATGCCTATCCTAGCGGCAAGGTGATTAAAAAAGAAGTCCCGGTCCAAAACGGACTAGAGCAGGCAGATGCTAAAAAAATCGTTAAACATATTAAAGATTCCGGACTGAAGGTACAGGCGCAGATCATGGATGATGTGGTGCGCGTTACCGGAAAGAAAATAGATGATCTGCAGGAGGTGATTCAGTCCCTTAAATCTTCTGATATCAAGTTGCCGCTCACATTTATTAACATGAAGTAAGTCATATTTTGTCAGAAAAGTTCTTCACACGCTTAAAGACCTGCAGAATCGGTCCTGAATAAGGATGGATGAAGGTTTGCCAGGAGCTTATTCTTAACTGCATTTTGTCAGTAAAATAGTTTATTTTTGCAATTCAATAATTTTATGGAATATAATACTGCACGTACCGGCCTGGTTATGAAGGAATATGGCCGTCACATTCAAAAAATGGTAGATTATCTGCTTACCATTGAAGATAAAGAAACAAGACAACAACAGGCAGGCGTACTCATTGAGTTGATGGGTTTTTTAAACCCTCACCTGAAGAATGTTGAGGACTTCCGGCATAAACTGTGGGATCATCTTTATTACATGAGTGATTTTAAACTGGAAGTAGAAAGCCCTTATCCCATTCCAACCCGTGAGAACTACAAAGTGAAACCCGAGCCGCTACCTTATCCTAAAAGATATCCTAAGAAAAGGCATTTAGGCAAAAACATTGAAGTAGTCGTGGAAAAGGCGCTTTCCGAGGAAAATGAAGAGAAAAAACAGGGATTGGCGAATGCCATTGCTTACTACATGAAGCTTTCTTATAATAACTGGCACAAGGAAGCCGTTTCTGATCAGGTATTACAAACCGAATTGGATGCGCTTTCTCAGGGGCACCTTACTTTCAACAATGCACCTTATATTCGTAAAGAACTGGAAGACTTCAAACCAAGCTTCGGCCCGGTAAGTACCGGCGCCAGACGAAATTATACCCCCAGAAGCAACAACAATAACAACAGGGGGAATAACATGAACCGTAATAATAATAATAATAATAACAGGAATAATAACGGCCGTAATAATAGTAACCGTAATAGCAATAGCGGTTATAAAAAGCGTTATTAGTTCGGCTGATTCAAGTCATATTGAGTTTAGACAGCGGCTTCTTATTTAGTTTAACTAAATAAGAAGCCGCTGTCTACTTTATTTTCAGATTGACACCAGATCATCGGTTAACTTTCTGTCATAGGATTCAGCAGTTTTTTAAAATCAGTGCTGTCGCCGCTAAAGACGTTGAAGTCTACCTTTCTTTTAATGCCATAGACATGACCCTGTTCACTGTGCTGCCAGAATAACCATTCTCTGTCTGTCCGCGGACTTTTAAGTTCAAAATAATGAGCGACCCATAAAGGGTAGCCGTCAAAATAGCCGTCCAGAAAATCGTTATAAAAACTGGCATAAGTATAAATGATAGGTCTTTTTTTGTAATAACTTTCCAGACTGTCCAGCATAATCTGTAACTGTTTTCTAAAAAGGGCAGGAGCGACTCCGTATCGCTGTTCAATATCCACGACGGGCGGTAATATACCCTGTTCCCGCGGCACATGGCGGATAAAATTCTTGGCCTGTAATGCGCCACTTTTGCCGGCAATAAAAAAATGATACGCTCCTCTGGGAATACCCATAAGGCCCGCCTGAAACCAATTGTCTTTAAAACTTTTATCCACCAAAGTATAGCCCTCAGTGGCTTTAATAAAAACAAAGCCGATTTTTACATTCTCTGACTCCATGGACTTTACCATGGGCCAGTTGATCTTCCCCTGATGATGGCTGACATCTATCCCATGGATCGCAAAATTCTGCGGCAGATCAATCCCGAATTCTTTATAATGGGCAAAATAGGCGTCTTTGTTATGCTGAACGTTATAAATGTACCTGGCAATAGAAAACAGCAGCATAACAACTGTAACGATACCTAAGATCTTCCAGAAATGACTCACTCTGGAAGACGGCTGCTTCTTTTTTTTTCTACTGCCCTTAGTTGACCTGTTATGGGGTTTAGCTGTTGTCATCAGGGGGCAAAGGTAAGCAGCTATTCCTATAAAAGGCCCCTGAGAACGTTGTTATTCGGGAAGTGAATGCAGGTATACATAAAAAAGGCAGGAAATTTTGTGGGATTCCTGCCTGCATAAATATTATATAATGTCGATCATTTTAGTCATCCAGTTTTAGGACGGCGAGAAATGCTTCCTGTGGTACTTCTACATTACCGATTTGACGCATTCTTTTTTTACCTTCTTTTTGTTTTTCCAGGAGCTTACGTTTTCTGGAGATGTCTCCTCCGTAACACTTAGCTGTCACATCTTTGCGCATGGCACTGATATTCTCACGGGCTATGATTTTAGCACCGATAGCCGCCTGGATCGCGATCTGGAATTGTTGGCGAGGCAGCAGCTCTTTTAGTTTTTCACAGAGCTTACGTCCAAAGTCCTGCGCGCGACTGCGATGAATCAGCGCACTTAATGCGTCGACCTTTTCCTGGTTGAGCAGGATGTCCATCTTCACAATATCACTCGCTCTATAATCCAATGGGGTATAGTCGAAAGATGCATAACCACGGGTCTGGCTTTTCAGTTTGTCGTAGAAATCAAAGACAATCTCAGTGAGGGGCATTTCAAAAGTAAGCTCGACCCTGGTTTGTGTAAGATAAGTCTGATTGGTTAGTGTACCTCTTTTACCCAGACATAGGGTCATGATATTACCGGTATAATCCGAATGCGTGATAATCTGCGCCCGGATATAAGGTTCTTCGATTCTGTCGAGCTTCGTCGTATCGGGCATTTGTCCCGGATTATTGACGATGATCTTTTCATCACGGGTAGTGTAGGCAACAAAGCTTACGTTGGGCACTGTCGTGATGACAGTCTGGTTGAATTCCCTTTCGAGCCTTTCCTGGATGATCTCCATATGGAGCAGCCCCAGAAAGCCGCATCGAAAGCCAAAACCAAGCGCCTGCGAGGTTTCCAGCTCATAGGTGAGAGAAGCGTCATTGAGCTGTAGTTTGTCCATGCAGTCACGAAGCTCTTCAAAGTCTTCAGTCACAACGGGGAATATCCCGGCAAAAACCATCGGCTTTACCTCTTCAAATCCCTTGATAGAGGCGCCCGGGTTCTCTGTTAAGGTAATCGTATCCCCTACTTTTACTTCTTTGGCATTTTTAATACCTGTGATGATATAACCTACATCACCTGCCTTCACATCTTTGGTAGGTTGCAGCCCGATGCCCAATTTACCTACTTCATCTGCGTAATAAGTTTGGCCCGTGTTGATGAATTTGATCTTATCACCTTTTTTGATGGTGCCGTTAAAGACACGGTAATAGGCGATAATTCCTCTGAAACTGTTAAATACGCTGTCAAAGATCAAAGCCTGTAAAGGGGCCTGCGGGTCTCCCTTAGGGGCCGGGATTTTCTCTACGATGGCTTCCAGGATTTCTTCAATCCCAATCCCGCTTTTGCCGCTGGCCAGCAGGATTTCGTCTTCTTTACAGCCGATTAAATCGACGATCTGATCCTTTACCTCTGGGATCATAGCACCATCCATATCGATCTTGTTGATAACAGGAATGATTTCCAGATTATTATCAATAGCCAGATATAGATTACTGATCGTCTGGGCCTGAATGCCCTGAGTGGCATCCACCAGCAGTAAAGCACCTTCGCAGGCAGCCAGGGCCCGGCTGACCTCATAACTAAAGTCGACGTGGCCGGGGGTATCGATCAGATTGAATATATAGGTAGTGCCATTCATGGCATACTCCATCTGAATGGCTTTACTTTTAATCGTAATCCCCTTTTCTCGCTCCAGGTCCATGTCGTCGAGTACCTGGTTGGTCATCTCGCGCTCACCTACGGTCTTGGTATGTTCCAGTAACCGATCCGCCAAGGTACTCTTTCCGTGGTCAATATGTGCAATAATGCAGAAATTTCTAATTTGCTTCATCGGCGCAAAGATAACACGGCTTCTTTGAATTTAAATGCTTATTTGTGCAAATGCGTTATGAAGTTTTCCAGCGTTACGACAAACTTACCCTTTACAAAACCCTGTTTCATTCCCCGGCGGCTTTGGGGTCAAATCGGACCGGATCTGAGACAAATACCTGTTGTTTTAGCCGGCGCTGATTATCAGGATGTTATTATTTGTTTTTGATCGGACTCACACAGGTCATTTTTCCCTGTAAGGCCTTGGCCAGTGGCACCGACCGGCTAACCGGCAGAATCCGGAAAGTAGACACCGTATCTCTTTGGGGAATAGGCCCGGGGCGAGGGATAGGGCGGGGAGCGGGACCTGGAACCCGTCTTGGGTGTATCAAGATCGGTGAACAAGGCAGATTCCCGGTATTTTCGATCTCATTACCTGCCAGGGCTTCACTGGTCTCTACCAGATTCAGGAAACCGCCAACCTGGCCACTCCGATCTGATTCTAAAGTTTTTTTAATAAGTTCTGCAACCTTCGAATAGGTCATGTCCTGTACATATTGGCTATTTTTAAGTAGCATGCCCCAGCCTGCCGCTGCTGCTGCCAGCTGAAAATCAACGGAAGTTTTCATACCCGGTAATCGTTTATCGGCTACTATCTGGCTGATTGGATTACTTTTTTTGCCGTCCGGACGCTTGTATCTGATTTTTATCCGGGCTAACTCACCTCTGAACGCCTCTTTTTTAGAAAGCCGATCGAATACATAGCGGAGTGTATCGACATTCGGACTAAAATGATCCTTCAGGCCCTGGGGAATGATTTCATATAGAGCGGTAACTTTACTGCCGCTGCCCATTTCTCCCGCATCGACGGTGTCCTGATTAAAGTCTGCATCATTCAACGCCCGGTTTTCATAGCCTACCAACCGGTAGGCCTGCACAACTGCCGGGTTGAATTCTACCTGGACCTTTACGTCTTTGGCGACAGTAAAGAGTGTGCCGCCAAACTCTTTTAAAAGAACCCGGCGCGCTTCAGAACTGTTGTCAATATAAGCATAGTTTCCATTTCCTTTGTCGGCCAGGGTTTCCATTTTATCGTCTTTGAGATTGCCCATTCCAAACCCGAGTACAGACAAGAAAATGCCGGATTTTCTTTTTGAAGCAATGAGCTTTTCCAGGTCCTCCAGGCTGGAAGCCCCTACGTTGAAATCACCATCTGAGGCAAGGATAATCCGGTTATTGCCTTCTTTTCTATAATGTTGCTCAGCCATGGCGTAAGCTTTTTCCAGACCGCCGGCACCATTAGTGGATCCGTATGCACTCAATTGGTCCAGGGCTTTCTTAATTGTTTTCTTATCCGCTCCGCTGGTGGGTGCTAAAACATTTTCCGCATTGCCGGCATAGGTAACGATACTAACATAATCCTGCTCTCTAAGCTGATCGGTCAGCATTTTGAAAGATGTAATCAGTAACGGCAGTTTATTGGCGGCGGCCATTGATCCTGATACATCGATTAAGAATACCAGATTGCTGGGAGGCAATTCATCTGTTCCTACTTTTTTGGCCTGTAGTCCAATATGTAACAGGTAATGCCTGGGATTCCATGGTGCGGTACCCAGTTCTGTCTGAATATTTACCGGATCTTTACCGGTAGGTTGTTTGTAATGATAGTCAAAATAGTTAATCAGCTCTTCGATACGAACGGCATTTGCCGGCGGCAAATGTCCCTCATTGATAAACCGGCGTACGTTGCTGTAGGAGGCTTTATCTACGTCAATAGAGAAAGTGGACAGCGGCGAGATAGCTGCAGCCTTGAACCCGTTTTCTTTTATATGTGCATAGGACTCTGTATTGTTGCGGGGGGTGAAGTAGACACTTGGCATCTTAGCTCTAAGGGCCGCTACGTTTTGGCCAGATACCCCCCGGATCATTATTTGTCCAGCTGGAAAATTCGCCTGATTACCAGACATGACGCTTATGCCTGGGATCTTTTCTAATTGCGCAAAGAGATTGTTGCCAGAATCCCTGGCTCTTTTAGGCGCTTTTTGCAGCTGAATGATTAAGGGGAATTTTGCTTTTTTTATGGTAACGCATTCTGGCTGAAAACCCGGCGTTACCAATAGGAGATGTTTGGTAAAGCCGTTAATGGTCAGACGAAAACGCCCATTGTAATCAGAATAAGCATCACTGTGAACGGGGGCAGTGGAAATATGTACACCCGCCAGTGGCGTTCCTTCGCTATCTGTTACCTTCCCCTGTAATATCGATGATTTAATAGGGGTGAATGATTGGGCGGAAAGTGGAACCGCCTGGATTAAAAATGAGGTAATCAGCAGAAGCAGCAGGCTACGCATCCAGTACGATTTTGGCCTGTCGGATGCAATTGAATATCTGCTGGCGTTATTGTTGCTGTTGAAGTAACGGGTATCTGGTCTATGGCTATCAAATATATGTTTCATTTTTATCATTTTGATGTGTATAATTAAAGGGAAGAAATAAAGTTATTATAAGCTTACAATGGGTCGATAACTTACTTTAGATACAGATATATATCTGCAGTTTTTTTATCCTGCTAAGGTTGAGTGGTGCCGGTAAGTTAGCGTTCCCGTAAATCCATACCGTTTTACCTAAGATGCAATTGGTAAACAGATTACATAACACCGGCTGAAAAAATATGGGAATGATTTAATTGCATTAGAATCAGCCCATAAAAAGATCTGTAATTCGTTGCTTATTAATAGTTATAATAGTGCATTGTATGATAACGGGTAGGAGAGCAACGGTTTTCTATAATAGATTAAGTTGTATCTCGGAGGGATAAATGCCAATATAATAACAGGGAGCAGTACCACTTATGGATCCTGGCAATTGATATCTCTGGCTGCGTACAAAAGAGGAGAAATGCATATATTGCAGTCCTAAATGCAAGCGAAACCTGACACATTGTCCCCAGCTTCACTGTCCTCTTTGTCAGATGAAGTGTTAATTACTACGTACAAAGCAGGTGGTGACCTTCAGGTGCTGGCAGAATTATATAAAAGATATATGGGGCTTGTCTATAGCGTCTGTCTAAAATATTTTAAAAACCAACCTGCCAGCGAAGATGCGGTTATGGATATTTTTGAACAACTGATAAGTAAAGTAAAAAACCATGAGATAGAGCATTTTAAACCCTGGTTAGGGGCGTTGGCTCGTAACCATTGTCTGATGCAGTTACGCAAAAAATCTCCTGAATCTGAAAGTGCGGTTAGTTTTGATGAAACCTTTATGCATTCGGGGAAGAAGTTGCATCCTAATGCAGATGTCATGCAGGACAGCGTTTCGGAACCAAGTGAGGCCATGCAGAAGGAATTTGTTTTCACAACAATGGAAAAATGCCTGGAAACCTTAGCAGAGCAGCAGCGGGTAAGTGTTGATTTGTTTTATCTGCAACAAAAATGTTACAGGCAAGTGGCAGATATTACAGGCTATGATATAGATAAAGTCCGTAGTTATATACAAAATGGCCGCAGGAACCTTAAAATTTGTATGGAAAAACAACAAAGTGTCTAGGCAGAATTACGATATTAAAACACTTCAGGATTATCTGGCTGGAAAGCTGGATCCAATGGCGATGCATGCTCTGGAAAGGCAGGCATTAGAAGATCCGTTACTTGCTGAAGCACTGGAAGGACTGGCCGCCAATCCGCAGTGGGGTTCAGAAGATCTGGAAGGCGGCATGGACCGTTTATATGCCAGATTAGACAGCAGGGTAGCCGCAGGCGCAGCTACTTCTGATTTATTTTTGGCGCCGGAGGATAAAAAGGATCTTACTGACTTACAAAGCACGACACCTGTTGAACCTTTAAATAGAGAGGGTGACAAGAGAAAGTGGTGGGGCGTTGCCGCCATCGTCCTTGTCTTACTGGCGGGTGGCTGGTTCTACTTTGCCAGCCAGGGAATAGATAGGGCTACTGACAGCCTGCAGCCCAATCCTGAGATTGCCAGTGCTGTTACTAAGGCGCTGATTGATAGTAATAAAAGTGGTAGCCATATGGCGAAAGGAAATAAAGCCGTATATGCCGCTAAAGGGACAGAGCCTGAAAAACAGACAAAGCCTTTGCCTGCAGATCAAACTACTGAAACAATAAGCGCTGCTGGAAAAAAACTGTCAATGGGCCCTGAAGATAAGAAGCCGGCCGCATTGGGATCAGAAAGCCTGTCATTAGCTACCCACGCTCCTATTGCAGCGGCCGCCAGTTTAGCGGCTGATCGCTTAATGGCTTCCCAACCATCCTTCTTTAAGGATTCCGCAGCTATGGAGACAGAAGGATTGAATAGTAATCAAAGATGGGCATCAGGAAATATACCAGGTATTTCCAATATGGATGGGGATTCAGAGAAAGCAAACAACATTGCCAGGATCTACATACGTGGTCGCAGGCCAGTTTTGGATAGTTTATTGCCAGGCCAGAAGGGTGGGCCTTTAGTTGTGGTTGATGGTAATGTAGTTGTAGGTAATCCACTGGATTCCATCGACCCCAATAATATCACGCATCTTGATGTGCTTAAAGAGCCTGTTGCACGGGCTTTATATGGGGACCTGGCTGAAAATGGTGTCGTGTTGATTACTACGACTAAAGCAATTGCGGCTCATTCCCCGAATAGAGACAGTCAGACGGCTTATCTGAAAAGGGATAAGCTGCCAGCGGGTAAAAAAAATATTCTTTCAAATAAAAGTTTTTCTGCACAATTGAATGGGAAAGTGCCCGGCCTGGAAGTGGATGCGGCTCCGGCGCTTGCTGCAGCTTTGCAGGTAGAGGTTCACAGGCTCAGCGGGTCATTGCAACCCATGGGAGGATTTAAAGCGCTTGAGCGCTATTTAGAAAAACAATGGGTTGTCGGATTCAATAATAAGATAGTCCGTTGGCAGGATACGGGTATCGTGAAAGTGGAAGTCCGCATCGGCAATGAGGCTTACGGGCATGGAATTATAGTTGAGTTAAATAAAGAAGGTCACAGAACTGCATTTATTAATTGGTTAAATGCCGTTTTGGCGCGAGGTCCACGGTGGGAACAGGGGCAGGTAGATACTTTAAACAGTGGCGACAGCAGTGATGGTATACCTGACACGCAGCGTCAAAACGGTCCCGCGACTATTCAGATTTATTTTAACAGGCACTAGCGTTGCATTATATCAAGGAGGGATCTCATTAGTTATAATTTCATCTATTTAAAGGCGAACTTGAAATGGTTTGGGAGTAAAGATTGATCCAGACAGTTGGATTCACGTAAAAGTGGAGATTGCAGAAGAAATTTTCGTGTTTTTGCGAATGGAAATAATACGCCTGCCTTGGTTGTCAGGCCATTAAATACAATCGGTAACGGTCGTATGGGCTTTTGGGTGGGGAATGCTTCTGATGGCGCTTTCTCCCATTTGGTTATTGATGAAAAGAATCCCCTAAAATGGGACTCCGGTTGGAGATGTCATCTTTTGGATGTTAGCGGACGCTCTGTTTAAGTTTATTTGATTAAAAGTTGCCTGATCAACAGGTTGAGAAAATAGATAATTTGCGCCGTTGGATTGTTCGTTATGGAACTATTTCTTTTTTCGGGGATCCAGGTGCCAGATGTTTTCCGCTCTTCTGCCGATGAGCCAGAAAGAAATCGCCAGTACAATGAAGAATATGGCTTTGGGGGTGCTATCCCAGAAATACTCAAAACAGCGCGTATAGATATTCAGAAACAGAAAGGCAATACCAAAACTGCGTAATTGCAGCAGATTTTTTTTACTGCCTTGATAGGTAGCGCCTAAAGCAGCCAGTGTGGACAGTAATGCCCAGGGCCAAAAATGCCATTGCGGGGTTTTGGACCAAAGCTCAAAACTGCCGGTATTCCCAAATACGGAGCTTGTCCACAAGGCTACAAATAACAACAATAAAGCATAAAACCGGCTAATAGGGTAGAAGCCCTTCCACCAGGAGAACTTCCGGGTCTGCCAGAACATTGCCATCAGAATAGCGCCAATCAGAATGTATCTTACCGGAAAGTTCATGCCTAGAAAATAAGGCCCCCAATGTGTCAGCACGCCCGTTAGAACGCCTAGCCAGACAGTAAATGAAATCAGCGTGAAAAGCCACAGCAGTGCGTTTTTAAATTTGAGGCTAAGGCCCAGATAGAGTAGGGTGGCGACGATAAAGACACAAGTATAATAAATGTCGCCTGTGCCTGCCATAGCGGCAATATTGGCTGCCGTGAAAGCGGTGAATGTAGCGCCGAGGAGAATAAAGCCTTCGTTGGTAAATATCCGGGTGGGCTGGGCCTGTTTATTTTTCTCCCCGAAATAGAAAAATACCGCACTAATGACTGCGCAAATAACAGCCAGGATAAAATTAGGTGCATTATAGATCCGGTCTACCAGCGATTGAAAAAAGCGGATCAGGGCCCTGTCGGCAAAAGTAGCTACCACTCCGGCGACACCCAGCAGTATGGCGATAATAAAACAATAGCGGGCCATCATCTTCCAGTCAAAACTGCGTACACTATAACTGGCTTTTAATTCACTGGCTTTTTCAGCGGATATAAGCCCGCCGGTTTCCCATTCTGTGATGACTTTATGAAGTGTTTCTGCCTGGGGTCGATTTAACTGCATAGCTGATCTTTAGATTAAAACTTATATTGGAAGCACATAAAGCGTGAGAGAGATTAGTTAATCTCTTCTTCATCCAACACCAGCACATTGCGACTAAAGCTCTCTTCCAGAGAAATAAGCGTTTCTGTGCGCTCTATACCTTTTATGTTTTGTAATTCATCATGCAGGACATGCTTTAACTGCTGGATGTCCTTGCAAATGATCTCTGCAAACATGCTGTACGTACCGGTTGTATAATTAAGCCGGACAATTTCCGGGATTTTTTTAAGCTCCTTAGCGACATCTTCATACATAGAGCTTTTTTCCAGATAAATCCCGACAAAAGTGATCACATCAAAACCAAGGGCCTTGGTATTGATATTGAGTCTGGATCCGGTGACTATACCATATTCCTGAAGCTTCTTTATCCTTACATGAATAGTGCCACCAGACACAAATAGCTTTTTTCCCAGATCTGCATAGGAAATTTCTGCATTTTCCATCATGACCTGTATGATCTGATAGTCCAATTTGTCTAAATTTAATTTATGACTCATTTTCTAGCTGATTTTAATTAATATTCAAATATAGCAATTAGATTTTAAATAGTATCTAAACTTTTAAAAATTATTTTGAATAATTTGAAAGAAATCGGCCAATGTTTTATCTTTGCCTTGTCAACGAGAGAAACCTGGTAAAACCACAAGGGACTTTCGGAAGATCTTAAACATTGTGGGGTGATGAAACTTTTGGCAGACATGCCCTCTCGTCTCGAGGGTGGGGATCACAGGATAAACTTGGTATAGAGCCTTCCGCAAGGGAGACCGGGGTTGACCACCGGATTTTGTACCTAAGCCAACTGCCCCGTGTAGGTTCGACTCCTACCCCTACAGCCAGCTTTAAAACTATAAAGGAACAGGCGGATTATCTTATCCAATTGTTCCTTTTTGTTTTTGTTCAATTACCTGATCCTTCCGGGTGGCGATATTCACGCATCTATCTGGTGGCCAGTTGCCTGACTATTTTTCTATTGAGGGAAGAACAAACAATAAGGCCCGCAAATACGATTACTGTTGTAAAGCTGAACATATATTCGATGCCGAAGGACTCAATCAGACCTCCAATCAGCGGGCCGGTTATCCCAAGAGAGATATCAATAAATAATCCGTAGGCTGCGATGGCGGCTCCGCTACGATCAGATGAAAACAATTTGACCGCCTCTACGCCCAATGAAGGGAACATAAGTGAGAAACCAAAGCCGGTAATGGCTGCTCCTGCCAGGGCAAAATAAGGTTGCTGAAATAAGGCCAATACAAGCAAACCAATGGTTTCACAGGCCAGACAGGCCATTGCAACTTTAACGCCGCCGTAATCGTTAATGGCGTTCGAGAAGAACATCCTGCCCACGATAAATAAGACACTGAAAACTGTCAGACAGAGTGCGGCATGATCCCAGTGGAAATGGTCATAATAAAGTGTAATGAAGTTGGAAATGGTGCCAAAGCCCAAGCCGGCCAGCATCAGGCAGATGCCATACGGCGCTACTTTGATAAGCACCGTCAGAAAGGAAGTTGGATTGGCGGTGGTCTGGTCAGAGGCCGGTGCAATGACGTTAGGTCTCCTCGCGGCCAGGAAATAACCTAACGCACCCATTAATAAGGTTAAAAATGCAATGGCATACATCCCGATATGCTGGTTTAGATATACGCCCAGGGTAGCTCCCAAAGCCAGACCTCCATAGGACGCAATACCATTATAGGAAATGATGGTCGCAGTCTGTTTTTCTCCTGCAACCAGCATGGCCCAAGTGATAGGAGAGGCGCCGATAAAGCCTTCGCCACAACCGGTGATCAATCTGGCGATAATCAATATAAGCAGGCTTAGAAAAGCCTGGGAGCGGGAAAGATAGGTAAGGTACAGTAAAACCCCGCTTAATGCAAGGCAGCTCATGCTGATATACACCGACAGACGCGGACCGTATTTATCGATCAGTGTTCCCGACCAGCCTCTGGTTAAAAAAGTCGCAACGTATTGCAGACTGATAACGATACCCGCCATGATGGTAGAATAGCCCAGGGTCTTGGTAATGAAGATGGGCAGGATAGCTAATGGCAATCCGATACACAGGTATCCAAAAAAAGTAAACAGCACATAACTGGCTATTTTCAGTTTTAGAGAAGTGTTGAAGGCGCCGGAGCCATTAAGAAAAGACATGACAGATCTGTTTTAAGGCCGCAAAGTTAGCGCAATTATTCTCCTTATTTGCCGAGTGAACATTCGTTATGCTATTTTTAATCAAATATTTACAGGAAAACCCGATGGATGGAAAATCCAATCACGGATCCACAAGAACAAACAGGTGACCCACGCTTTCAGTATGATCTTAGATATTCTCTAAAGAAGTGGCATATATAGATAGGTAAATTAATAAAATCTATTAAAATTTATATTTTATTGATTAAATTCTATATTTTATAAATATTATTTAGAAAATAATAAAAGAAAAGGCTATTTCTTTATCTTTGCCTTGTCAACGAAAGAAACCTGGTTAAAACATAAGGAACTTTCGGAAGATCTTAAACATTGTGGGGTGATGAAACTTTTGGCAGACATGCCCTCTCGTCTCGGGGGTGGGGGATCACAGGATAAACTTGGTATAGAGCCTTCCGCAAGGGAGACCGGGGTTGACCACCGGATTTTGTACCTAAGCCAACTGCCCCGTGTAGGTTCGACTCCTACCCCTACAGCATCGTCGTTAAATCCTGGTATTGATAAATCATCGGTATCAGGATTTTTTTTTACCACAGACCGTCCTTTCGCCCTGAACTTGGGATCAACGCAAAAAGTTGTCTTATAAAGTATTGAAAAAGGTTGACCCGCCATTAAAAATACAATGTTTTATTGATGAGAGAACCACTATTCAGGTGTGTGGCAGTTCGGTAAAAATCGGTTAATTTCGGGAAAAGAGGTTCACGCACAATTATTATAATTTTATGCAAACTTCAGCAACGTCTAAAAGGTCCGTCGTCATGACGCTGTTCCTTATTTCGGTCTGTCTGATGGCTGGTACCTTGTTGTTTTTGAAACATTACAGCAATGGTCATGCCCCTGGCGGTCAGGGAGATCATTACAAAATACTGAATAAGCCCTGGCGGTTTCAGACCGGAGATGATCTATCCTGGCGCAACCCAGCGTATAATGATGATGGCTGGGAGGTGGTCGACCTGACAGCGCCGCCAGGTGCGCATGATGGTGATGTCGGCTTATCGGGCTATATGCCTGGCTGGACTTCTCAGGGACATGCGGATTATGCGGGATACGGTTGGTATAGATACAAAATTCCTGCGGATAGTGTGCCGGCTGGAAAATTAGCTCTTTTGGCACCTCCGGCCGTTGATGATGCCTATCAGTTATACGTCAATGGAAACTTATTGGGCAGTGCCGGAGACTTTTCAAAAAAAATCCCATTGGCCTATAGCATCCGGCCGAGTTTTTTTTTGCTGCCCGACTCCTTATCTAAGGATGGACAGGTCACTTTGGCCTTTAGGGTCTGGATGAGCCCGGGCACGTTAGGTCAGGCGCCGGACCTCGGTGGGATCCATATTGCGCCTGTACTTGGCGTAAAAGATACGGTTGAATCTGCATACAGATTCCAATGGAGCCAAAGCATCAAGGGCTATATCGTGGAAGTCGTTGAACCGGTGATTTTTGTCTTACTGGCCATTGGCGTGTTTTCTGTTTTAAAAAGCAAAGAACAATTTCTTTTGCGTAAATGGTTGATTGTTGGTCTGATTCTTCTGGGCTTATATAGGGTAAATCAGGCCGTCTATACCTGGTTTCAGATCGAATCCACACATGCCTATGACGTAATCTCTACTGTGTTACTGAGGCCGATGATTTTGGGAAGCTGGCTGACGGCCTGGTGGCACTGGTACCAGCCCAGATTGCCTGGCAGGATCCCGTGGCTGGTATCCGCTCTTACTATTCTTTATATTTGCGCCGCGTTTTTAGGGCTCGCCTGGACGACAGGGCTTGCGGATCATGATTTCTTTCAGAATCTGACGACTTATATCCGCTATCTTTTTCTTGCTTTACTGGTATTGATTGTCTGCGGAGGCATCATTCAGCAGCCGCAAAAAAAATGGTTGGGGCTGTTGGCAGTAATATTATTGTCTGTCGGGTTATTTGCCAGGGAGTTTGCTTTACTGCACCTTTTGCCTGGCATCTATTTCCCTTATGGGGTGGGTGTATCTCTGACACAATATGTCTACGCGGGTTTTGTAATTGTGATCTATATTATACTCTACGGATATGCAATAGATCAACCCTCTGACCGGAAAACGACAAACCCCCTATAACCGGGGGCTTGTCAAAAAAAATAGCTGTCGTTTATAAGGACCCCTTAGAATAGAGGCGTACCTGTCATTTCTTTTGGAATAGCGATATCCATTGATTTTAAAATAGATGGTGCCACATCTCCCAGTTTTCCTGCTTTGAGTGGCCC
Source organism: Arachidicoccus terrestris (assembly GCF_020042345.1). Classification (NCBI taxonomy): domain Bacteria; kingdom Pseudomonadati; phylum Bacteroidota; class Chitinophagia; order Chitinophagales; family Chitinophagaceae; genus Arachidicoccus; species Arachidicoccus terrestris. The sequence continues at coordinate 1,174,015 of NZ_CP083387.1, read as the reverse complement.
TTTATAATCATTCGTGATTAAAAAGAGTGGTACCAGGTTTACGGAATGTTGGGTGTTGGGTGTGCCGTCCGGATTTACCATATTATCTGCGTTACCATGGTCAGCTGTCAGGAAGATATTGTAGCCATGGGCCAAGGCTGCCGGAACGATCTGGGCAACACAATTGTCAACGGTTTCAGCGGCCTTGACAACAGCAGAGAATACGCCCGTATGGCCCACCATGTCGGTGTTGGCAAAGTTCAGGCAAATAAAGTCCGCTGTTTCTTCGTTAATTTCCGGCAAGATCTTAGCGGTGATCTCACCCGCTGACATCTCAGGCTGAAGATCGTAGGTAGCCACTTTTGGCGAAGCAGCGATGATACGCTTTTCACCTTCAAATTCTTTCTCGCGTCCGCCACTGAAAAAGAACGTTACGTGCGGATACTTCTCCGTTTCCGCGATGCGGATCTGCTTTTTGCCGTTGCTTTCCAGGACCTCTCCAATGGTATTATTTAAATCTTCATTTTGAAAGATCACGTGAACACCTTTGAACGCCTTGTTATATTCGGTCATGGTCGTATAATCAATGTCAAGTTTTTGCATCCCAAAATCCGGGAAGTCTTCCTGCGTCAGTACCTGGGTGATTTCACGGCAACGGTCCGTTCTGAAGTTAAAGCAGATGGCTACATCGCCGTCACTTAAACGGCTGTCCGGATTATCTTGCAAGTCTTGATTAATAATGGGCTTAATGAATTCATCGGTCACCTCATTTTTATAAGACTGGTCAATGGCAAGGAGAAGGTCGCCGGTAAGTTCGCCTTTCCCATGAACGATAGCATCATAGGCGAGTCTGACCCTTTCCCAGCGTTTATCCCTGTCCATCGCATAGTAACGGCCGGTGATAGAGGCGATCTGACCGATACCGGTAGCTTTCATATGGTCCAGAAGTTCTTTAATAAAGCCCTTGCCGCTATGGGGATCACAATCCCTGCCGTCTGTAAAAGCGTGCACAAATACATTTTTGAGCCCCTGCTCTTTACAAACATCTATAATGGCTTTCAGATGGTTAATATGGCTATGCACCCCACCGTCGCTGACCAGCCCGAGCAGATGCAGCGGTTTGCCGCCGTTTTTTGCTTTATGTATAGCGTCTAAAAGCGCGGCGTTTTTGTGAAATGTTTTTTCCCTGATCGCGACATTGATCCGTTGCAGCTCTTGATAGACAATCCTGCCGGCCCCCAGATTCAAGTGCCCGACTTCGCTGTTGCCCATCTGTCCGTCCGGCAGTCCGACGGATTCTCCATAGGTGACAAGAGTCGTATGTGGGTATTTATCATACAGAGCATCGACAAATGGCGTATTTGCGGCTTGAATGGCGTCTGTTTGTTTACTTTTCCCCAGTCCCCATCCATCCATAATAAGTAGAATGGCTTTTTTTGCTTGCATGATATTTTGTTTTAATATTTTCTTTTATATTTGTGCACTAAAGCTGTAAAATTAAAGAAATTAAACCTTTCCGGTGTTAGTAATTCTAACTGTTACCAGTATTTTAAGGCTTGGAAATCGCTTAGCATGAGAGAGATGCATTTTGGCGCACTCTTTGCACCCTAAGTGTTTGTGTACTAAAAAAATGATGATGAAAAGAATTTTAGCGATTGTGACCTGTTTGCTGTTGCTCACTTCATTTACGCGTATTTCAGGGGATATATCTGAAATCGTAGAGGCATTGAAGGGTAATAACGCAACACAGGTTAGTAAATTTTTTGATAGCGCGGTGGATATTAAACTGCCGGGAAAAGACGAAGTAAAAAATGTCAGCAAAAATCAGGCGACCCTGATTTTGAAGAACTTCTACTCCGAGCAAAATGTCAAAGGGTTCGATCTTACCTCTAAAAGAGAAATGGGGGGAACAGGTTATCTGACAGGCAAACTGAAAGCGGATGCAAAAAGCTATAACATTACGCTGATGCTTAAGACGAGCGGCTCCACAACCTCCATTGTAACGGTGCGTATCAATTAAATAATATTCACACATACCAAATTCAGATTTAATAGCGGTAGGAATCAATTCTATCGCTATTTTTGTTGGCAGATCGCTCTCAACAATATAATAACAATATTAAAACTATTGCTTCTATGTCAATAGCTGAACTATACGAATTATATACCCGGTATCCCTCTATACAGACAGATAGCAGAAAAATACAAAAGGGGGACCTGTTTTTTGCCTTAAAAGGCCCCAATTTTAATGGAAATCTTTATGCTGAACAAGCTATCAGAGACGGTGCTGCCTATGCCATCGTAGATGAAGCGGTGGCTTCGGATAACGTCCGTTTAATTCAGGTGAAAGATGTGCTTAGCTCCCTGCAGCAACTGGCACATTATCATCGCAAGACTTTCGATATCCCGTTTATTGCCATTACTGGCAGCAATGGTAAAACAACGACCAAAGAGCTGGTCCATGCAGTATTAAGTACGCAATATACAACGTATACGACCAAGGGCAATCTGAATAATCATATCGGTGTTCCGCTGACCCTGCTTTCAATAAAAAGAGATGCGGATGTGGCCGTTATAGAGATGGGGGCCAATCACCTGGGAGAGATCGCCGGCTATTGTGTTTATACCGAACCGACAATCGGTATTATTACCAACTGCGGCAAGGCGCATCTGGAAGGCTTTGGAAGCGAGCAAGGGGTTCGAAAAGGCAAAGGAGAACTTTTTGATTTTCTCAGAGCGCATAATGGTACCAGTTTTGCCTATGCGGATTATCCTTATTTTGAGAATATGACCAGGGGCATCGCTCATCAGTTCTGGTATAGTGAAAACGCGAATAGTACTAAAGAAAATCTGATCGCAGCCGGTGATATATACAAAAGTGACCCTTTTTTGGAGATCCGGCTTCAGGCAGCGCACAGGGCCGACCGGGTTATTGAGACACAGTTGGTAGGCGCCTATAATTTGCCTAATGTGCTCTGCGCTGTTGCGCTTGGCAGATATTTTGATATCCCCGATGACACGATACAGAAGGCCATTGCAGCCTATGCGCCTTCTAACAGCAGGTCTCAGTTGATCCATAAAGACAGTAATCAGATCATACTGGATGCCTATAATGCAAATCCCTCCAGTATGCAGGCGGCTATTCTCAATTTTAGCAAAATGAAGGCGGATAATAAAGTATTGATTTTGGGCGGCATGAAAGAGCTGGGCCAGGAAAGTCCCGCGGAGCACCTGAAGCTAAAGGCATTGATCGATCAAAGCGGCAGCTGGGATAAAGTCATTTTAATTGGTCCGGAATTCGAGGGCATCGCGCCGGAATATAGCTGGTTTAAAGACCAGCATGCAGCGGCTGAGGCGCTTGAAAACACGCCGTTCCGGAACAGTTATATACTGGTGAAAGGCTCCAGAAGCAACGGCCTGGAAAAGCTGGTCGAAGTATTATAACCTGTCCTTAAATTTTCCGCAAACGATTTAACAGCACTTTGTTGCCCAACTTTTATACCTTTAAAAAAATAAACAGTATATCATTATGAATGAAGCATTTGTACAGCGTATCGGTCAGGAACTTCAGGAAATTGAAACAGCGGGTCTGTTTAAAAAAGAACGAAGCATTGAAAGTCCTCAGGGCCCGGAAATCTCAGTCGGTGGTAAAACGGTATTGAATTTCTGTGCCAATAATTATCTGGGGCTTTCTTCACATCCCAAAGTACTGGAAGCTGCCAAAGCAACGATTGATAAAAGGGGCTATGGCATGAGCAGTGTCCGTTTTATCTGTGGCACACAGGATATTCATAAAACGCTGGAAGCCAAAATTTCCGAGTTCCTCGGCACTGAAGATACGATTTTATATGCGGCAGCTTTCGATGCCAATGGCGGCGTATTCGAACCACTTTTTGGTGCGGAAGATGCCATTATCAGTGATGCCTTGAACCACGCTTCTATTATCGACGGAGTTAGGCTATGTAAAGCGGCCCGTTATCGCTATAATCACAATGATATGGCAGATCTGGAGACCAAATTAAAGGAGGCCGCCGGACACCGTAGCCGTATTATTGTTACCGACGGATCTTTCTCCATGGACGGAACGATCGCACAGCTCGATAAAATAGTTGCCCTGGCTGAAAAATATGATGCCATCGTCATGAGTGATGAAAGTCACTCGACCGGTTTTATCGGTAAATCGGGGAGAGGAACCCATGAGTACAGAAATGTGTTGGGTAAAGTAGATATTATTACCGGCACGCTGGGTAAGGCATTGGGAGGCGCCAGCGGCGGTTTTACATCGGGCAGAAAAGAAATTATCGAGCTGCTGCGGCAGCGCAGCCGCCCTTATCTGTTTTCCAACACCTTGGCCCCTAGTATTGTAGGAGCCTCTATTGCCATATTGGATATGCTGAGTGAGACAACAGATCTTCGCGATAAACTCGAAGCCAACACGAAGTATTTCCGGGAAAAAATGACGGCTGCCGGATTCGACATCAAAGAAGGTATCCATCCCATTGTGCCGGTCATGTTATATGACGCCGTTATTGCCCAGCAATTTGCCGCTGCCTTGCAACAGGAAGGTATTTATGTGACAGGCTTTTTCTTCCCGGTGGTACCTAAAGGGCAGGCCAGAATCAGGGTACAGTTAAGTGCCGCACATGAAATCCGTCATCTGGATCAGGCAATTGCCGCTTTTGTCAAAGTGGGTAAGGATTTGGGGGTGCTTAAATCATAATCTTTTTAACAATTTCGGAGGGGCAAAAAAGAAAAAATTAAAGAATTCAACAATTTTTGGTTTACTGCATATTTTGGTTAACTTTGCCTTCCAAAATATTTTTTAACCAAATCCTTTAGCCTTTAAATTTCTATTTAATATGGCAGTGAAAATTAGATTACAAAGACACGGGAGCAAGAAACGTCCGTTTTATTTTATCGTAGTAGCAGACGCTCGCTCTCCCAGAGATGGTAAGTTTATCCAGAAGCTGGGTACTTATAATCCGCTAACCGTTCCGGCAACTATTCAATTAGATCGTCAAAAATCTTTAGAATGGTTACACAAAGGCGCTCAACCTACAGACACCGTTCGTCAGATTTTATCTTTTAAAGGTGTTTTATACCTGAAGCACTTATTAAGAGGTGTAAAATTAGGTCTGTTTGATGAAGCTGCTGCCATGGAAAAATTCCAGGCGTGGTATTCAGATCATGAAGCCAAAGTACAGAAACGTACTGAGGAACATAAAAAGCAACAGCGTGCAAACCGTCAGCGTCCAGTTGTCAAGAAAGCAGCTCCTGCGGCGGCTCCTGCTGAAAATCAGGCACCCGAAGCTCCGGCTGAAGGACCTGCAGAGGCACCAGCTGAAGCATAGTCTTAGCATGTTATTAGTGGCAGGCTGTCAGAATGCAAATTTTGACAGCCTGTTTTTTTAGTAGAACGATTCAGCAAAATCATGGCGACAGAATACATCCAGATAGGAAGATTGGTAGCAACACACGGTATTAAAGGGGATTTGATCCTGGAACATGGTGTTGGGGAGCATATTAAATCGGGTGCGCTGCAACGCATTAAGGCTATTTTTATAGAACCGGTCAAGGATTCCTATATCCCCTATTTCATAGAAAAGGTCACCCCCAGGTCGAAGGGAGAATGGTTGGTTAAACTGGAAGGGACGGATAGTAAAGAATCCGCTAAATTATTGATCCGTAAAAATGTGTGGTTGCCGCGCCAGGATTTTGATGGCCTGATGGATGGGTTTCAGCCAGTCGCACTGATAGGCTATATGGTGATTAACAATGGGCAGATATTATCAGAGGTCGAGGAAGTGATTGAACAGCCTCATCAGATATTGTTAAAAATAACTTACCAGGAAAAGGAGGTATTAATACCGCTTCACAGTGAGACATTAAAACAAGTCGATCAGAAAGGGCGTAAAGTATTGGTTGACCTTCCGGACGGGTTGCTTGATATATATCTGGAGATGTAAGCTGGATATGATAAGCCCAAAAAACTCTTGGAAATCTAAGCTGTATGTCGTAACTTAACCTTGCAATCACAAAGGCATATTCGGTCTTTGTATTCAGGTTAAAAAAACAGACTTATGGCCACCAGTGAACAAATAGATCAGAAGGATCATCCGGGTGTCTATATACCCCCTCCCTTATTTTACATTGCCTTTTTTTATTTCTCCATAATCCTGGAACATGATTTTCCATTAGGCGTGGAATTTCTGCGGAAGTACACTACCCAATTTATTGGTTGGGTGTTGGGCTTGATTGGGATCGGCGTGGGCCTGATGACCCTGGTTCAGTTTATCCGTAGCCGTAACACGATTGTGACGATCAAATCCGCGCATTCCCTGCAAACCAAAGGGGTATATGCATACTCCCGCAATCCGCTCTATGTCAGCCTGTTTTTTGTTTATTTCGGAGCGGCGATTTTCTGGGGCAATTGGTGGACCTTTATATTATCGCCCTTTTTAGGAATGATCATGAAGCTATATGTGATCAAAAGAGAAGAGCGCTACCTTAAGCGAAGGTTCGGGAAGCTCTATAAAAACTACAAGAGAAATGTTCGCAGGTGGTTTTGACACAGATTTAAAACATCTTTTTTTCTTTTCATTTTTTGTTTTGGTTAAAAATAGGGGCTAAGCCAATCAATCTGACTTAGCCCCTTTCTTAGGAGTCCGTCTTACAGGCCATCGGCTACATGACGTAAAAGGTATTACCGAGGTCGCTTGGCCTTGGAAGATTCTTGTCCTGTAAAATCTGTTTTATATTTGTTTCTATTGTAATGGCCAAAGCCGTTACAGAGGTATCTGTCGGTTTATTCATAAATGGATCCTGCATATATTTTGCTGTCTTCTCAATCAGGAAAAAAGGCATGGCGATGAGCAGATCCAGCGGAACCTCCCATAAACTGTCAATTTCCAATAGAGCAAGAGACATGATCAGCAGGAAAACATAGATGAAGTAGTGTAATATTTGCCGGTAGGTAACCGGGAAGACTGTATTTTTGATCCTTTCTGCCCGGCCCATCGAATTACAGAGTTCAACAATGGTTTTATTAATCTGGACTTGCTGAAACGAGTTAATCCATCCTTTTTTATACAGTGTCGCAACATCCCTGGAGTGTAGATCCAGAAGAGCCAAAGGTTTGTTGATATGCCGTTCAATATAATCAACTTCTGTTTCCGGTATGTAATCGATGGTGTTTTTCAGTGGATTTAGCTTTCTAAGCGATTGACCCAGGCAATGTACCCAGGCGATCTGGCGATAGCAGATGGCTTTCCTTATTGAATACGCATCGTCCTCTGCTTCTGAACTGGAGAAGTGTAATACCTGATTGACGAGATTTCTGGAGTCATTCACAATCGCTCCCCAAACAATCCTTGCTTCCCACCATCGTTCGTATGACTGACTGAGTTTAAAAGACAGCAGCAAAGAAATGGCGGTTCCCAGGAAAGCAGGCAGTGATACAGGAATATTAGGCATCAGGTCGCCAAACATTTTTTTTAACATAAAAGTTACCAGGGACATAATCAGAACAAACAGCAAATCATATTTAACCTGTTTGAAGAAATAGCGGAAAGGAATACGTTTTTCAAGTAACATGACGTCTTTTTATAAATATACTGATTTTTATTCATAATAGCTGATATTCAGTGTGAGGTAGCTATCTAAAAGTACAATCACCGATGTCAATCGACATGTTGTTATTGAAGAAAGGGGCAGCCAGATGTTATCGGGCTACCCCTATATTTAAAAATCACCTAAACGCTATTTTAATCAAATATTCCCTAAACGGAAGCGCCTTGTGGTATTAATGCCAGCACCTCCAGATCCGTTGTTCCGCTGAGAAACTGTACAGCACCGGAAGCCACATCGTAAATGGCCGTCGCGACCAGAAGCTTGTCAGAACGCACAGCATTCGCGATAACGCTGCTTTGTTCCAGCATGTCACTCAGTACATTTTCCAGGTGCAAGAGTGTAACCTTTCGGACGAATTCCGGGTTCTGGCTATTGCGGTTGTCCGTCACGGTTTTTTCTGCCCGGATGGCCGGCTGGATTTTTTCCAGAAGGCCGGTCAGGTTACCCAGACTCACCTGATCGCAGGCGCCGCCAATCGCGCCACAACCGGTATGCCCCAGTATGAGGATAACGGGAACGCCGCTGACTTCAACTGCATATTCAAGAGAGCCCAGGACTTCAGGTGTGATGATATTTCCGGCGATCCGGATGTTGAAAATGTCACCGATGCCTTGGTCGAAGACCAACTCAGCGGCAACCCTTGAGTCCATACAACTTAGTATGGCCGCAAAAGGCTTTTGTCCATCCTTGGTCGCATCAATGCCACTATGATGATCCCTGTTTTGCCGTATATTTTCCATAAAGCGCTTGTTGCCCGCCTGCAGGATATGCAAAATGGACTGCGGATCCTTTGGGATATTTACTTGATTATTATTGTTATTCATTTTGTTGTTTTTTTTAGTGAGAAATGAGGCGCACCCCAGGTCTTGTATGGCCCCTAAGCCATTTTCAGCTCTTCCAGCAGCTTGGTGTGCTTGCCGGCAGAGCGTTTGGCCTCCTGGTCTTGATCTAGTTCATTCATCAGGTAGTTCACCCTGCTGCCCTCTGGGATACGGTAACTATTTTTAAAGCCTACCAGCGAAACGGTAATATTTTTTTCCTTAGCCTTGACATCATGGAACTCACGGATGACTTCCAGTACATCATAATCAATATAGGCGCTTTCCGTAGCATCTATAATGATCGTACTGCCTTCCGTGAAGGCGTCCAGGGTTTTCTTGATACTTCCTTTATTAAGAAACGAAACCTCCTGGGCCAGCTTCAGCGTGATGGCGTCACCGTTTTTAGATTGTATGCGACGGTAATAATAGGGGATACGCATATTGCCGCGCAGCAGGTAAAAGATATTGATCACAAATCCAAGAGCAACCCCTTTGAGTAAGCCAAGGAAAGGTGTGGCCACCGCAACGGCTGTTACCACAAAGGGAATGAATTCCGTCGGGCCTACCTTATACATATGCCGGAAGATAGATGGCCTGGCCAGTCTATAACCGGTAAAGATCAAAATAGCTGCTAATGCTGCCTTTGGGATCAGATTGAGAATGGCTGGGATCGTCGCTACACAAATCAGCAGTAAGGTGCCATGGAATATCGTGGACAATCTGGACTTGGCCCCTGAGTTAAGATTCGCGCTGGATCGCACAATAACAGAGGTGATCGGCAGGCCGCCAATCAGCCCGCTGAGAATATTACCGATGCCCTGAGCTTTAAGCTCCCTGTTGCCGGAAGTGTTCCTTTTTAGGGGATCCAGCTTATCTGTTGCCTCGATGCAGAGCAGTGTCTCGATAGAGGCTACGACAGCGATTACAGCGCCATACCGCCATACCTGCGGATTCTGGAACCCGGAAAAGTCAGGGGTACTGAACTGACCGATGAAGTCCTTAAATGAATTAGGAATGCTCAAATGTACAAGGTATTCTTCCTGTAGCGCCAGACTGTTTCCCGAAGACTGAAAAGCCAAGTGCAAACCTGTGCCGATCAATACGGCTAATAAGCCTGCGGGAATGAGTTTGATCTTACCTGGGATATTCGTTTGCCACAGGATAAGTATCAGCAAACTCACGACGGAAATTATAATAGCGCCGAAATGCAGGTTGTCCGTGATACCGGTTAACAGAGAAAAATTAATGCCTCTTTCCGCGTCCTGCAATCCGAGCATTTCTCCATGGAAGCCTACTGCGTCCGGTAGTTGTTTAAAAATAATTGTAAGGCCGATACCCGCCAGCATACCTTCGATTACACTGGAGGGAAAGAAGTTGGCAAAGGTGCCCGCCTTGGCGAAGCCGAGTAACAATTGAATAACTCCGGCCAGAAGGGTGGCGCATAATAAAATCTCAAAAGCGCCTAATTCTTCCATCGCTCCGATAATAATGGCGACCAGCCCGGCGGCCGGCCCACTCACGCTAAATGTGCTGCCGCTCATCATGCCAATCAGAATACCGCCGATGATCCCCGAAACGATCCCCGCGAAGAGTGGAACATTGGACGCCTGTGCGATACCCAGGCAGAGAGGTAAGGCAATTAAGAAAACGATAAGCCCGGCGACCAGGTCTTTTTTCAGAAAGGCAAATATGGATGATTTATGTTGTGTCATAAATAAGATACTTAGAAAATTAATTCAGAAATAAAATGATTGTTTCCGCGCCGTCATTTCGTGTTGTGTAATGAAAACAGCATCCCCTTGAGCGGTATAGTTACCCCTCTATGTACCACCCCGTGTATGTTGTATCAATTGGCGGTATATCTTTTAAATCGCTGTACTGTTGTACGGGCGGAAAAATAAAATGATCGGAGATAGATAATGCAGGCCCATTTATTATACCTTTTTCACCTAGAGCCGCGTCCTATCCATAATATCATAGCGGCAGATTCCGTATTTGACAGTGTCCATAGACGACTTCAAAGACCGGTCTTACCATATCATTGCAATAACATATGTACCGGGTACAATAGCTACAATGAATAATACATAAAATGATGAAGAGGATAAGTGCTGTATAGTATCAGGCACTGCATTCGTTAGGCAAGATCTGGAGGCTGTATCAAGACTTCCTGTAACAGATTATTGATCAGGGCCTCATCACTGATGGCTCGTTGTGCTTTGTTATTATGAAGGCCGTTATTGTCAGTGGGAAGCAAGGTCGCATAAAAGAAAAGCTTTTTATGGACTTCCTCATTTGGGTTTTGCTTTTTTGCGCCCATATCATGTATATCCTCCGTCATCTGGCCGCTGGTCAATAGTGAAGCCACCTCCTTTAGAGGAAGAATCTGGACCATAAATACCAGCGTGAGAAATATAGATACGAGTTTCAATTTCACTAGCTTAAGTGCTTATCTGGGATAAAAATAAATGAAAGCAGGAAAAATCTACCTGAAATTCTGTTAATCCTCTCTCAAATATTGAGATGTGATAATTTTATGACAAATAACAGGGTCTGTGAAGGCTGGAAGTGACCTGTTAGGTGATAAAAAAGGGAGAGACTGTAGGCCTGTCGGTTGTTGTCTCTCCCTTTTTGGCGGGTGGTCAGTTAAGTTGTACCAATCGCCTTATTTATTTTTGAAAAGCTGAAAATCAGGCTTTCGGTTCTTTTTGGCTCCCCTCGGTTTTGGATTTAGATTTCTTCTTGATCTCAAAATAGATGGCGGATTTCTCCTTGTCAAAATGAGCGACCAGCTGATCCCCTTCACTCACCCTGTGGTTGAGAATCTCCTCTGCCAACGGATCTTCCAGGTACTTCTGGATAGAGCGTTGCAGGGGTCTTGCGCCAAACTGGATGTCATAGCCCTTTTCCGCTATAAAGGTCTTTGCCTCTTCAGTTATATCCAGATTAAGACCCATGGTGGCTAATCTGGCGTATACTTTTTTCATCAGTATATCGATAATAGAGAAGATATTCTCCTTTGTCAGCGAATTAAAGATGATCACATCATCGATACGGTTCAAAAACTCGGGAGAGAAAGTTCTTTTAAGGGCCTTTTCAATGACAGCCTTATTATTTTCTTCCTGACTCTGAATCCTTGCCGCAGTGGCAAAACCTACGCCATCTCCGAATTCTTTCAACTGGCGGACGCCAATATTGGAAGTCATGATGATCAGGGTGTTCTTAAAGTCAATTTTGCGGCCAAGACCGTCTGTCAGCACGCCGTCATCCAATACCTGCAACAGGATATTATAGATGTCCGGGTGTGCTTTTTCAATTTCATCCAACAAAATGACGCTGTAGGGTTTACGACGTACTTTTTCTGTAAGCTGACCGCCTTCCTCATAACCAACATAGCCGGGAGGAGCACCGATCAGGCGACTGACAGAAAATTTTTCCATGTATTCACTCATGTCAATACGGATCAACGCGTCTTCTGAATCAAACAGATGCCTGGCCAGTGAGCGCGCTAACTCGGTTTTACCGACACCGGTAGGACCCAGGAATATAAAGCTACCAATAGGCTTCCGTGGATCTTTCAAACCGACACGGTTACGCTGGATCGCCTTGACCACTTTAGTAATCGCATCATCCTGCCCGATGACCATTTCGCTCATGTCGTCATGCATTTTACGCAACTTCTCTGTTTCTGCCTGTACCATGCGCTTAACAGGAATGCCGGTCATCATCGAGATCACTTCTGCAATGGCATCTTCGGTAATCGGATAGCGCTTGTTTTTACTTTCCTCTTCCCAATCGGCCTTAGCCTTTTCAAGCTCTTCACCAAGTTTCTTTTCTTTATCTCTTAAGGTGGCAGCCTCTTCAAAGCGTTGGTTTTTGACCACCTTGTTCTTTTCCACCTTGATTTCTTCAATTTTCTTTTCCAGGTCCAGCATACTCTGCGGAACATTGATATTCTTCAGGTGTACACGGGCACCGACTTCATCGAGTACATCAATGGCTTTGTCGGGCAGGAGCCTGTCTGTCATGTAACGGTCACTCAGTTTCACGCAGGCGGTAATAGCCTCGGGATCATATGTGACACTATGGTAATCCTCGTATTTCGGTTTAATATTGTTCAGGATCTGGATGGTTTCTTCCACACTAGGCGGTTCAATCAATACTTTCTGGAACCTTCTGTCCAGAGCGCCATCCTTCTCAATATAATTTCTGTATTCGTCCAGGGTACTGGCGCCGATGCATTGCAGATCACCTCTGGCCAGGGCCGGTTTGAAGATATTGCTGGCATCCAGTGAACCGCTGGCGCCGCCTGCGCCCACGATCGTATGGATCTCATCAATAAATAAAATGATATCTCTGTTCTTTTCCATCTCATTCATGATGGATTTCATGCGTTCTTCAAACTGACCGCGATATTTTGTTCCGGCGACCAGCGCAGGCAGATCCAGTGAAACGACTCTTTTGTCAAACAGTACCCGGCTAACCTTTCGTTGAACGATGCGAAGGGCGAGGCCCTCTACGATTGCGGTCTTACCCACACCCGGTTCGCCGATCAGGATCGGATTGTTTTTCTTTCTTCTTGAAAGGATCTGAGAGACTCTTTCAATTTCATTTTCGCGGCCAACGATAGGGTCTAACTGACCGGTTTCGGCAAGACGGGTGATGTCACGGCCAAAGTTGTCCAAAGCCGGTGTGCGGCTTTTGGAGGATCCGGCTGCTGCGGGTCTTGCAGAACGTTGCGGTCCGAAACTGCGTTTTTCATCATCAAAATCTTCTTCATGCTCTTCGAACTCTGCCCTTGCATCGGGATCGCGAACGATGCCGATCTCTGAGCGGAAAAGATCATAGTCTACATCAAATTGGTTAAGGATCTGTGTAGCGATATTCTCTCTGTTTTTAAGAATAGAGAGCATGAGGTGTTCGGTTTCGATCTGCGGGCTTTTCAGCGATTTAGCTTCCAAAACAGTAATGCGGATGACCTTTTCTGCCTGTTTGGTGAGCGGCAGGCTATTAATATCTCCAATGTTTTTACCTGTTTTATCTTTGACGGCCAGTTCGATCTCTTTACGGAGTTCGAAAAGGTCTACATTCAGCTGTTTGAGAATGCGGATGGCCGCATTGTCGCCTTCTCTGATGAGTCCTAATAACAGATGTTCTGTGCCAATAAAATCATTGCCCAGTCGTAAGGCTTCCTCACGACTAAAGGTGATTATTTCTTTTACTTGTGGTGAGAAGTTACTGTCCATAATTGTAGGTTGTTAATGCATAATATATGTTAAATGCCAGAACATTGGGTTTCTACTGGTAAGGTACGGCGGTTTGATCAAATTTGCTATAATATTTTAAATAATTTAATAGCCGGAAATAAAAATAGAACTCAATACTCTCTTTAAGATTTTATCTTTGACTCTTAAAATCGAAGAAGGTTACTTAATTTTGCACTCAAATGAAAATCAAAGTTGATACCAAAGAAAAATTTCAGGTTTTAAGACCTGAATTACCCGAATTATCTGTAATAATGGCAGAAGACCTCACCAGGCTTGTTACGGGCGCTTTTGGCACTGAAACCAAAAATGCAATCATAGACATGAGCCAGGTAAAGGAAGCGGATGAGCAGGCGCTTGTTGACCTGGCGACACTTCATCAGCTTTGTCAGAAAAATAAAGCCTCTTTGGTATTTTTTGCCGTTAAGCCGGCCGTCAAATCAGCTATGCAAGGGCTGGACCTGATCGATGTATTCCAGTTAACGCCTACTGAAAGTGAGGCCTGGGATATCGTTCAGATGGATGAAATAGAGCGGGAACTTTTTGATGACGAGCAGCAGGAGGCTGATCCTCAGTAATTTAAATTAAGACTTTTATTCAGAAACGGTCTGACCGTAACTGTACCGATTTTTAAAGTGCCGATAGGCCGTTTCTGATAGTATACTACATTATTGTCATAAGGCGGCCGGCGGTGACTGACTAGATTACAGGTTCTCCACCGCTGATTTTAACTGCTTATATAGCTTTGCAGGTGTTCGATCGTTGATTTCTGGTCCTCGATAACATGCCGGACGAGGTCCCCGATGGAAATAAATCCCACAATTTTACCATTTTCAGCCACAGGAAGGTGTCTTATATGTTTATCGGTCATGATAGCCATACATTTTTCTACTGGCTCTGAAGGGCTTACTGTAATAACCTGATTGGTCATCACCTCTTCCATAGCGGTTGTCTTGGAGGCCTTTCCCTTTAAAATCACTTTTCTGGCATAGTCTCTTTCTGTAAATATCCCCTGTAGCTGATCGCCGTCCATAACGAGCAACGCACTTATATTTTTCGCCATCATGAGTTCCAGTGCGCTATATACGGAACTTTCTTTAGAGACGGCGAATAATACATCCGGTTTTTGATTCAGGATAAATTGGACTGTTTTCATATGTGTGTCTATTTAAATGGTTTAGGGGATACGGCTTCCGGAGGTTACAAATGAGTGCTTTTGGTCATTATACTGTTAACGATTATTTGTAAGCTAAATTTAAGGTTTTTTCGGGAAAAAATTGACTTAATGCCTTTTTTTTCTATAAATGCCTAAGGAATGATTCCTCGCGGTATGGGACAGTAAAATAAATTAAAGAACAGAAATCTCCTTACAGTGGGCCGCTACGGTTTTTACGCATATTGAGCATTATAAATATATAGATGTAATTTGAAAGTGAAACTTTCAAATTACATCATTTTGCAAGTCCGCCGGGTATATTGACCAGGTGGCTGCGTGCGTATGAAGAAAACGTCTCCTACCCAGCGTCCTCTAGATTTGATTTGTAATGCGTATGTTTGTTGTTAAAATTTACCTACAGCAAGGAACCCCAAACCTATTAGGAATGACCGTAACACGATAATCTAGACTTTTACATAGATCTTTTTCTTGTCCATAAAGTAAACAATCACCCACATAAAAATAATGAAACAAAATGCATAGAGCAGGGAACTGTTATTTTCGTTGGAAAAAACGGGCTTACAGATATGGTCATAGAACCACCCGAGCGGATTCGTATATACGGGCTGTCCGTTTTCCGTGCCAGCCGGTATGCGGATCAACCATAAAATACGCGGTAATAACCCGCTCAAGACAAAAATAAAGAGCGGATTCTTGCCAAACACATTAAAGAACCTATCCAACCAGGTGCGCTTTTCTCTGAGTTCGATAAAATAAATGACAACAGCCAGGATGATCAAAGCCCATCCGGATGTGAACAATACAAAAGTACTGGTCCAGATCTTCTTACTGATGATAAAGAACTGCCCCCAGAATGCCCCTATAAACAGTAAAAGAGCCCCTGCTACAAATAAATGCGTCACCATTTCATAGCTCTTGCCTTTAAGCCGGATGTAGTGGCCCGTCAGATAACCGATAATAACCTGTACCACCGGTGCGGCGGAGCTGGCAATGCCTTCCGGATCAAAAGCCACTCCTTCGCCGTGATACAGATGATTAGCCCCCAGGACAGGGATATCTACCCGCTGGGTGCCGAACCACCCCTGTAAGCTGTATGCATCACCGGGCGTACCCAGTGCATAACAAAGCCACCAATACCCGATAAGGATAATAACACCGATGATGATCGCTGTCTTAGGACGGCAGTAGTAGACGATCAGCGAAGCAAAAAGATAGGCTACGGCAATGCGTTGCAATACGCCGAATATCCGGATGTTTTCCCAGGCTTTAAATACCAGCGCATTATTGTCCCATTTGACAAAGGGAAACCAGTTCAAAAAGAGTCCGATGGCGAAGATCAACAGGCTCCGGCGGATCACCTTACTCAAAAACGCCCTGTCACCCGCTTCTTTTAGTCGTGGAACCACAAAGGCCATGGCGTTGCCTACCACAAACAGGAAAAAGGGAAACACCAGATCGGTAGGTGTGCAACCCGCCCATGTGGCATGGTCAAGCGGTGCATAGATATGCGACCAGGAACCCGGGTTATTGACCATGATCATTAATGCCACCGTCATTCCCCGGAAAACGTCCAAAGAATAATACCGCTTTTTTTCCATAGAGACTAAGTTAAGATTACGTGTCTGAACGATAGAAATGCCAACAAACCGTCATATGGGATAGGTGGCGTACAATCACTTCGCCTATTAAAACGCCTTCCACGCCCATAGAGCTAAGATATGCTTTTTTGTCTTTTGTCAGCTTTCGGTCGAAATAAACTTCAGGTTTCGCATAATCCCCTGATACTTGGAGCGCTTGAGGGGAGATTGGCGAAAGATCTTTCTGAAAGCGTCTTCTGTAAGGTCCAGCCACTGTTCCGTGGTAAAGTCCAGGATTTCTGCGATGGGGGTAAAAGCGGCATCATGGTGCGGTTTACTAAACCGGTTCCAGGGGCAAACATCCTGGCAGATATCGCAGCCGAAGGCCCAGTCCTGAAAGGAAGACTTGAGCTCGCCCGGTAACAGTAAATCCTTGAGCTCAATAGTAAAGTAGCTGATGCATTTATTACCCTGGATGACTTTGTCCGGCAGGATGGCCTCCGTAGGGCAAGCATCGATGCATCTGGTGCAGCTGCCACAGAAATCCTTAGCCATGGGCGTATCATATATCAGTTCCCAGTCAATGATCAGCGATGCAATAAAATAAAAAGACCCTGATCCTTTATTGATCAACATGCCATTTTTGCCGACCCAGCCCAGTCCGCTTTTGCTGGCCCAGGTGCGTTCGAGCACCGGAGCACTGTCCACAAAGCCCCGTCCGTTAACGTCTCCGATCTGCTCTTTCAACTGACGCAGGAACGCATTGAGCCTGGCACGGATAATCTCGTGATAATCATTTCCATAGGCATATTTAGAGACCTTGGGGGCATTTTCTTTTTGTTTTTTTTCGGGATAATAGTTTTTGAGTAAGGTAATGACAGATTTGGCCCCGGGTACGAGTTTAGTGGGATCTGTGCGTAACTCAAAATAGTTTTCCATATATTGCATATTGCCATGCATCCCTTTATTCAGCCACGCTTCAAGCCTTCGCGCATCTTCATTGAGCGGAGTCGCCTTCGCGATCCCGCAGTGCTCAAAGCCAAGTGCTGCAGCAGTGGATTTAATAATATGGGTTCTGGTCTCGAGATCCAAAATCAAATATTAAGGGGTCTTTTAGATAATAATGTCCGCAAAGTAGGTACTTTTGATTCCTGTTGATCAGAGTGCAAAATTAAGAAAGCCTCTGCTGAATTCCATTTATAGTTAAACACATAATAGATCGTCATGAAATATGCTGTCTGCTTAGCACTGCTTTTTGCTATGTTTAGTTCCTGTTCTTCGGACCAGCAGTTTGCTCCCGCAGATAATGCACTGGTAGCCGCGCAACAGTTTCTGGGCGGATGCCTGAAGGGAGATTTTAAACAGGCGGCTAATTATATAATAACCGATTCTGTCAATACGGCTCAACTGGGCCATTTGAAAGACGCCTATTATCACAACAACAGTGATCAGCGGATAGAATACCGGACCGCCAATATCATTATTAAAAATGATGAGGTGGTCTCCGCCACAGAAGAGATTATTACATATGAGAACTCTTACGATAAAATTACCCGGAAACTAAAGTCTGTCAAGACCGATCAAGGCTGGAAGGTAGATCTTAAATATACCTTCAGTGGCAATCTCTGACCTATAATCGGACGAAATTCGCCGAACAAACATTAGTAATAGCTCTGTTTTTACCTAAATTTTACCTCTAATGCCAAAAATCCATAAATTTTTTGGCAAAAATGTTTGTAGTCCATATATGTAGTGTACCTTTACTGCGCTAAAGCAAATTAACAATTTTGATTCACATTTCATCTTTAAGATAAGTTGAAAAATTATCACAAATACTACAATCTGACGGACACACATATCGTCTTTATGTGTGCGAAGATTTCTATTGTTAATGCACCCCGCTCATTTTTTCCTGTAAGCCGACGACCGAGGCTTTAATTTCTATATCCCTATATAGAGCCTTACTTTGAAACCCACAAACTTCGCCTTTTAGGGCGGTGGAGTTTAATTGTTATACCATTAGTGTATCTATCAATCGTGAAAAATAACAACAACAATAATGATATTGTAGTTCGTGTAGCCTGTGAAGGTGACACGCACTACGCCCAGGAGATTGTAGATGAGATGGCCTCATCTGCCCAGGTTCGCGGAACCGGTATTGCCAAACGTTCACCGGAATATGTTGCCGGTAAAATGCTGGAAGGCAAGGCTATTATTGCACTGACTGTTAGTGGTCAGTGGGTAGGGTTCTGTTACATTGAGGAATGGAGCCACGGCAAGTTTGTCGCCAATAGCGGCCTGATCGTTTCTCCGGACTTTAGAAAGAGTGGTGTCGCTAAAAGAATCAAAGAGAATACCTTTGCGTTGTCCAGAAAAAAATATCCGGACGCCAAGATATTTGGCCTTACGACAGGGCTGGCTGTCATGAAGATCAACTCTGATCTGGGATATGAACCTGTTACTTACAGTGAATTGACCGATGATGAGGCGTTCTGGGCCGGTTGTAAAAGCTGCGTCAACTATGACATTCTGATGAGCAAAGACCGTAAGAATTGTATGTGCACGGCGATGCTGTTTGATCCGAAAGACCATTATCAGCCCGAGGAGACACAGGAGCACTTTAAAGAAAAGTCAAAGATATATGAAAGGCTGCTGCGCCTCAAACAGCATAAATTTTTGCAGGCCTTTCGTAAGAAAGACAATTCTGCCAAGAAGACTCAGGCTGTACAGCCGCATAATAAGCCCTTTATGGGATTTTTTGAAAAGATCGGATTATAACTTATATGACCACTTTCAGGCTTACTAAAAAAATATCATAAGGCAGCCGGGAAGGGCAAAACAAAAAGAAATAGAAAACAATGGCCAAATCAATCGTACTCGGATTTAGCGGTGGACTAGATACCACCTTTTGTGTGAAGCATTTTCAGGACAAAGGCTATGAGATCCATTCTATTATTGTCAATACCGGCGGATTCTCTGAAGAGGAATTGAAAAATATTGAAGCTCATGCCTATAAGCTGGGCGTCAAAACGCACACTTCAGTAAATGCCATTGAAAATTATTATGACAGAATCGTCAAATACCTGATATTCGGTAATGTGTTAAAGAATAATACTTATCCTTTAAGTGTCAGTGCTGAAAGGCTGGTTCAGGCCCTGCATATGGCAGAGCACGCTAAAAAACTGGGTGCGGACGCTGTTGCTCATGGCAGCACTGGTGCCGGAAATGATCAGGTACGTTTTGATATGATCCTTAACACAGTGACGCCGGGTATCGAGATCATTACGCCGATCCGTGATTTGAAGCTCAGCCGTGAGGAAGAGATCAGCTACCTGAAGGAAAAAGGAGTAGATATGAACTTTGAAAAAGCCGCTTACTCTATTAATAAAGGTCTCTGGGGTACGAGTGTCGGCGGAAAGGAAACTTTATCCAGTAATGGATTTTTACCGGATGAAGCCTGGCCGACACAGGTGACCAAAACCGAAACTGAAGCGCTGAAGCTCAGTTTCGAAAAAGGGGAGCTGAGGGCGGTGAACGATAAAAAGTTTGATCACCCAACCAAAGCCATTCAGTATCTGCAACAGATCGCGGGGCCGTTTGGCATCGGCCGTGATATCCATGTAGGCGATACGATCATTGGTATTAAAGGCCGGGTAGGCTTTGAAGCGGCTGCGCCGGTTATTATTATCAAGGCGCACCATAGCCTGGAAAAACATGTCCTTACCAAATGGCAGCTGAGCTGGAAGGATCAGATCGCTGCTTTTTATGGTAACTGGCTGCATGAAGGCCAGATCCTGGATCCCGTTATGCGTGACATGGAGGCCATGATGACCAGCGCACAGCAACATGTCACCGGTGACGTATTTATTCAGCTTTATCCATACCGGTTTCAGGTGCTGGGTATTGAATCACCTTATGACCTGATGAGCGCCAAGTTTGGTAAATACGGTGAGATGAACAGTGGCTGGACCGGTGAGGATGTCAGAGGGTTCAGCAAGATCTTTGGTAACCAGGTAGCCATTTACGAATCCGTTAAAGAAGCGCAGCAAGATAAATAGACGAAAAGATTTTAATCAGAACCGTACAATAGCATAAAAGAAAGGAGTTAATATGATAAAAGTTGGCATTATTGGAGCAGCCGGATATACCGGAGGAGAGTTAATCAGATTGTTAATCACACATCCTGAAGTGGAGCTGACTTTTATGCATAGCAACAGCAACGGAGGCAACCCTGTTTCCAAGGTACATCAGGATCTGATCGGTCATCCGGAACTGGTTTTCACAAAAGAACTATCCAGCGACGTAGATGTATTGTTCCTTTGCCTGGGACATGGCAACTCTAAGAAGTTTCTGGAAGAAAATGACATAGATCCCTCCATTCGGATCATTGACCTGGCCAATGATTTCAGGTTGATTAAAGATAAACAGTTCAAGGGCCGGGATTTTGTATACGGCCTTTCCGAGATCAACAGAGAAGACATTAAAAAAGCAAAGGACGTTGCCAATCCGGGCTGTTTCGCCACTTGTATCCAACTGGGTTTATTACCCCTGGCGAAAGCCGGATTATTAAGCGAAGTCTATACGACGGGCATTACCGGTTCTACCGGTGCCGGTCAGTCCTTTTCCCCAACTTCACATTTTAGCTGGCGGGCGAATAATATCCAGGCGTATAAAACATTGACTCATCAGCATCTGGATGAGATCCAGCAGTCTTTGCATCAATTGCAGCCTGATTTGCCTACCTGGGCAGAGAATAAAGAAGTGATCAATTTTGTGCCCTGGCGAGGAGATTTCCCCAGAGGGATATTCGTCAGTTCTACGATCACTTGTGAGAAGGAATTGTCTGAACTGGTTCAGCTTTACCAGGATTTCTATAAAGATGCCCGTTTTACTTTTGTCAGCGAACAGCCAATCTTCCTAAAACAGGTCGTCAATACCAATCTCTGTGTGATCTATCTGGAAAAAGTCGGATCCAAACTGGTGGTCCATTCGGCGACGGATAATCTCGTGAAAGGAGCCTCGGGGCAGGCTGTTCAGAATATGAACCTGATGTTCGGTCTGGATGAATCTACCGGGCTCGGTTTAAAAGCCAATTATTTTTAATCCCGCTTATTAAAATAAGCGGATAAAATCAAAAAATTATGTCTCTGTTTCCCGTATACCCTCTCTATGACATTACCATTACTAAGGCCCTGGGGTCAACCGTCTGGGATGATCAGGACCAGGCCTATTTAGATATGTATGGTGGTCATGCCGTTATTTCAATCGGGCATACGCACCCGCATTGGGTAAAGCGTATTGAAGATCAGCTGCATCAGATTGCATTTTACTCGAATTCCGTTCAGATCCCTTTGCAGCAGCAATTGGCCGATAAGCTCTGCCTGCTTAGCGGTAAAAAAGATTATCAGCTTTTCTTATGTAACAGTGGGGCGGAGGCCAATGAGAACGCCCTGAAACTGGCATCCTTTCATACAGGCAGAAAGAAGATCGTTGCTTTTAAAGGGAGCTTCCATGGAAGGACGTCGCTGGCAGTAGCTGCTACCGATAACCCCGCAATTGTCGCTCCGGTTAATGAAACAGAAAACATTGCTTTTCTGCCCTTTAATGATGAAGGTGCGCTGGCCGGTTACTTTAAAGAGAATGGAGAGGATATTGCTGCAGTTATTGTTGAAGGTATCCAGGGTGTAGGCGGTATCAGGGTGGCCAGTGAATCTTTTTTACAACTGATCCGCAGCCTTTGTGACCAACACGGTGCTGTCTTTATTGCCGACAGTGTACAATGTGGTTATGGCAGGAGCGGCAAGTTTTTCTCTCATGATTACAGCGGGGTAGATGCAGATATCTATTCTATGGCCAAAGGTATGGGTAATGGTTTCCCAATCGGTGGTATTTTGATTGCGCCGAAAATCAAGGCTTCGTTTGGCATGTTGGGGACGACCTTTGGCGGCAACCATCTGGCCTGTGCCGCTGCCCTGGCCGTACTGGAAGTGATGGAGTCGGATCAGCTGATCCGGCAGGCGGAAGAGAATGGACAGTATCTGGTGGAGGCATTGTCAGGGATTCCCGGTCTAAAAAATATACGCGGCAGGGGCTTGATGATCGGTTTCGATGCAGAAGGCCATTTAAAAGACCTTCGTAAGAACCTGCTTTTTGACAGAAAGGTGTTTACCGGCACGGCTAAACCCAGTGTTATACGCTTATTGCCTTCGCTGGCGATCAGTCGGAGGGAACTGGACCAGTTTGTGGAAATACTGACCGAAGAAGTAAGTTTGCTTAGCCAGGCGCAGGCGCAGGCTTAAGCGTAAAATGGTATCTTTACATCACTGTTTTTATAGTTTTTGTGTACATAGCATAGGGCTGTAGCGCACAAACATATTTTTTTATTTTTTGTATTTTGGTCAATAATTAATCGCTTTAATTAATTCGAAAAATGGAAGAATCAATTCCCGCGGGGTCTGTCAATTTAAAAGAAGCCGGCTCTCTGTTAACCGGTAAGTTTACGACAGCAACGGATGTCTCTGATATAGATACACTCGTGAAAAGGGCGCTTGAATATAAAGCTGATCCTTTTAAAGATGCTCAGTTGGGTTATAGAAAACGCATCGGGTTGTTATTTTTGAATCCGAGCCTGCGAACACGTTTGAGTACACAGATCGCTGCCAGGAACCTGGGCATGGAAGCCATCGTGTTTAACGTGGATAAGGAAGGGTGGCAGTTAGAATTTGAGGAAGGCGCCATTATGAGTGGGAGCACCTCTGAGCATGTAAAGGATGCAGCGCCTATTCTGGGAAGCTATTTTGATATTTTATGCATACGTACGTTTCCTTCTCTGGTCAATAGGGAAGATGACTATAGTGAGCTTTATATAAGCGAGTTTATTAAGTATTGCGGCAGGCCGGTAATCAGCCTGGAAAGTGCGACACTACATCCCCTGCAATCGCTGACAGACGTGATCACCATCACTGAACAGATGCGGGATCGTCCGGAAGATTTCATGGGTCGTAAGCCGAAGGTAGTGCTTACCTGGGCCCCCCATGTAAAACCATTGCCTCAGTGCGTGGCTAATAGTTTTTCTCAGTGGATGTGCGCCTGGCAGGGAAAGAGTGAATTCGTTATAGCGCATCCTGAACAGTATGAGCTGGCCCCTGAATTTACCAAAGGTGCCCGTATTGTACATGATCAGGATCAGGCGTTAAAAGATGCGGATTTTGTCTACGTTAAGAACTGGAGCACATATAATGATTACGGAAAGATATTTGAAAACGACCCTTCCTGGATGTTGTCACTGGAAAAATTACAGTTGACACGCCAGGCGAAAGTCATGCATTGTTTACCTGTTCGGCGAAATGTCGAACTCAGTGATGAGGTGCTGGATAGTGCCCATAGTATCGTAACACAGGAAGCGGGTAACCGGGTCTGGGCTGCCCAGGCGGTTATCAGCGAACTGTTGCGACGCTCTTAGTATTTGTTCCAGCGTAGCCTTATCTCAGGCCGGTTTCCATAAGCCGGCCTGTAGAAGGCTAAAGCTATCAAAAGGTAAGACAGTGGGTGAGGGGTCCTACCACTCAATTTACTTTTTAATATATGGAACAATTATTTGTAATTAAGATTGGCGGTAACGTGATTGATGACCCTGAGAAACTGCGAGGTTTTCTCCAAACATTCGCCGGTGTGAAGGGTAAAAAAATACTGGTCCACGGCGGAGGTAAGATTGCTACAAAAATAGGACAGCAGTTGGGTATGGAACCCAATTATCATCAGGGACGACGTATTACTGATGACCAGACCATTGATCTGGTGACCATGGTCTATGGAGGACTGGTCAATAAAAAGATAGTGGCCAGCCTGCAGGCCTTGCAGGTAAATGCCATCGGCCTTACGGGGGCGGATGCCAATGTAATCCCTGCAGTAAAAAGACCGGTAAAAGAAGTGGATTTTGGCTGGGTTGGAGATGTCCACGATGGCCTTATCAACACCGTATTTCTCTCCTCTTTACTTCAACAAGATATTACACCGGTATTTGCAGCATTGACGCATGACGGTCAGGGGCATATGCTGAACACGAATGCTGACACTATCGCTTCTGTCTTGGCTGTGGCGCTTTCTGCTGCCTTTGAGGTCCGCCTGATCTATTGTTTTGAGAAGAAAGGCGTACTGATGGATATCGAGAACGAAGATTCCGTTATTGGTCAGATTGATCAGGCGCTTTATCAGCAGTTATTAACAGATAAGAAATTATTTGAAGGCATTATCCCGAAAATTGATAATGCCTTTGCCGCTATTCACAGTGGTGTAAAAGATGTGCTGATAGGTGACAGTAATGACCTCTATGCCAACACCACAATAAACACAAAAGGAACGCTCATTCATCTTTAAACAAAAAATAAATCGCAGGTAACGGCTGGTGGGTATCAGGATGATCCTATCTGAGCATGTCCATACAGGCCGGTTATCTGGAAAACAAAAACGCATGGAACAATATTCTCTATTTGAGGACGCAGTCAATTTGCTGAAAGAATTAATTGCCACACCTTCTTATTCCCGACAGGAGGATAAGACCGCAGTCATTATCAGAACCTTCTTGCATAATAAAGATATTCCGGCCCGCCAATATCTGAACAATGTTTGGGCGATCAATAAGTATTTTGATCCCCTTAAGCCTACCATATTACTCAACTCGCATCACGACACGGTAAAACCGAATCCTAAATATACCCGTTCCCCTTTTGTGCCTGATATAGAAGCCGGGAAATTATACGGACTGGGATCCAACGATGCCGGCGGATGCCTGGTATCACTGATCGCTGCATTTGTACATTTTTATGACAATCCGGGTTTGTCCTTCAATCTGGTACTGGCGGCAACCGCGGAAGAGGAGATTACCGGTAAAGATGGTATTGAGGCGCTACTTAAGCACGATGAATTTTTGTCGAGCCTTCATCACCCGGATTTTAAGCAGCAGGATAGATTTACAGCGATCGTAGGCGAACCTACGAAAATGAACCTGGCTATCGCAGAAAAGGGCCTGATGGTACTGGATGCCAAGGCGCAGGGCCGGGCCGGACATGCTGCCCGCAATGAAGGCGATAATGCGATCTATACAGCACTTAAAGATATTCAATGGTTTGAAACCTTTAAATACCCTAAAGACTCTGAGTGGCTGGGCGAAGTACACCAGACTGTTACTGTCATAGAAACAGAGAATAAAGCCCATAATGTCGTGCCGGCAGAATGTAGCTTTGTTGTAGATATCCGTATACCTGACTGTTATACCCATGAGGAGGTCCTGGCTATTATAAAGGACAATATCAAAAGCGATTTTAAAGAACGTAGCATTCGGCTGAGGTCCACCCGTATTGAAGTGGAGCATCCTTTGGTTCAGGCGGCTATCCGGCTGGGCGGGGAGCCTTATGGATCTCCTACCTGTTCTGATAAGGCATTAATGCCATTCCCGGCTCTGAAGTGCGGGCCTGGCGACAGTGCCAGATCTCACACCGCCGACGAGTTTATTTATGTGGATGAGATTAAATCAGGAATAGAAAGATATATTCAGATGCTGGACACCACCCGGTTTATCTAGGTATCCCTAAGATGCTATAATAGGTACACGTTAATATAAAACGCAGCGGGCCGCTTTATCTCTTATCGACAATAAGGATGAGGCGGCCCGCTTTTTATTGGGATCGGCTGCATGTCCGGGGTAATGGACAGTATAACAGAAGTTATTTTATTCTGCTTCTGTTTTATCCTTCTCACCGGCCCTATCTGTTGCCGGGGAGCTATTGGCATATTCCAAAATATCTCCCGGCTGGCAATTGAGTGCCTGGCATATTGCTTCTAATGTATTGAACCGAATGGCTTTTGCTTTCCCTGTTTTCAAAATGGATAAATTAGAGAGCGTCAGACCAACTTTATCGGAAAGCTCATTTAGCGACATTTTACGCTTGGCCATCATGACATCTAAGTTGACTATTATCGGCATGGAATTATATGGTTAAATCATTTTCGGTTTGGATGTCAATGCCTCTTTTGAAAATAACGGCTATGATATAGACGATGGCTGACATTAAAATAAATGCGTGACTGTCGGCCCAAAATGGGTTAAGCGTATCCGTTATATAACCATGATGTTGCAGATTACTGGCAGATTGATGTCCGATATAGCTGATAATTCCGATAGAAAAGGCGCAGGCGCTGATTTTAGTTATCTGCGTGGCAACAAAGTGATTAAACGGTTTTGATAAATCGAATTTGTGCATAAGTCTGATGACAATATAGAATAGATAAGCTTTTAGAAAGGAGATGAAAAGGATGAATGTGTACATCCCGAAAAAAGCCCACCTGCCATGTCTGTACATATCAGTCAGATCCAGCTTCTGGTATAGCCGTGGTAAATAGTCTGGCCGGCAGATACTAAAAATAAAATTGACAACCAGACCTCCGGTTTGTATACATAAGCCTGTAAAGATGAGCCAAGCTACTACCAGCAAAGCTTTGAACAGCAGATTATCTCGTTTTGCCATAACATTTAGGTTTTGATGTTTAATGCAAAGGTAATAAATATTTATTGATAAACAATAAATATTTGTCGATATTATTCTTTTTAAGGTTGACTTCTTCAAAACGGTTGAGTTTCATATCAGGCTGAAGCCAAAGGGGAAGAGCAGTAAGCTTTTATCCCGGAAGGCTATAGATATAGCGGAAAGTATATACGACCCGGAATTTTTCAAATGGATAAAAACTGCAAACAAAGGATTATTACTATAACCCTGACTGCAGGATTCAACGTATGGCTATAGTTTATGACATTTAATCAGTGCCGGCAGATGCGCTGGAAAGTCAAAAGCAAGGCTGTCTATGATATTTCTTCGCCTCTTTTTTGGCGATTGTAATTTCTATGAATCTTGACAATGGTATACCCGGAGACAATCAAAATAACCCATAGGGTAAAGGACCTTCTGGTAAAAACCGATCGGCTAAAAAAATCACTCATGTAAATCAGGCAACAAACAACGGCGATTACCCATAGGACACTCAGCCAGATGACCTTGCTTTTATTAAGATGCTTTAGATCGAACAGATTGTGTTTACCTTTATTTTTTTTATCTTCCATCATAGGTCAATTTTTAGGGGTTGAGGGGAATAGATACCCAAAATCCAGCGTTTTTGCCTTGACTTCCTTTTAAAAGTAGAAAAAAAACGGGAAATATTGACAAAAAAAGAGACAAACCCTGCCAAATTTCTCGCACCGCACCTTAATTTTAGCATAGATATTAGATAATTATTTCATTATTGTCCAACTTCAAGTGCGACGTATGCATGATTTGCTGACTGAAGAAAGAAAAAGATTCCAGGTGGACCGGCTTATTTTGTTCAGTGATGCCGTGTTCGCCATTGCCATTACTTTATTAATCATTGAAATTCATCCACCCAGTCTGGAAGGACTTCCGCTTACCAATCGTTCTTTTAGTGAGAAAATGGCGGAAATGGTCCCGGAATTTATTGGCTTTTTTATGAGTTTTGCGCTCATAGGGCTTTACTGGTCAAAACATCATGCAGTTTTTGGCTATATTACGGATTATTCGCCTAAGCTGATTTTCCTGAATTTACTGCTGCTGGCGGCCATTGTGCTGATGCCTTTCTCAACCCAGGTTTATAGTGCATATGTATCCGAGCAATATGTGCATCTACTGGGGCCATTTTTAATATACAGCCTGAATATCATCTTTTGCGGATTGACGAATTTCTGGATATGGGTTTATATTACTAAACCCGGTAATCCTGTTTGTAAGCAGGTTTTTCCTAAAAGATTTGTACGTAATGCCAAAATCAGGGCGCTCATCCTTCCTTTTGCCTTTCTGATTTCCTTTTTAGCCTGCTGGATTTTTGATGCGGTTTGGGGCAGATACTTACTGATGTTGATCCCGCTTTACTTCAGGCTGGTCAAAGATAAAGAAGGAGAAAAACCTCGCCCGCAGAAAAAAAATAACAGGAAATAAAGGGTTATTACATATACCCCCTGCCGCGCAGCCGTTCAAAGACCTGATGGATTTCTTTTTTAAGATTTGGCTGGATATGAATGGTAATCGTGTCTTTTTCGGCAGAACCCGGCTCTTCCAGGGTATTAAACTGACTTTTAAGGAGCCCAGCCGGCATAAAATGGTGCTTCCTGGCTACCATCCAGGAATGGATTAACGCAAAGGACCCTTTCAGATAGACAAACAGCATATTGTCAATATCACGGCGCAGGATATCCCGGTAACTTTTTTTGAGTGCTGAGCAGGAAACGATGACATCTTTACTGTCTTCTGTAAGGGCTGTCACTTTTTCGTGGATGGCTTTTAACCATCCGGCGCGGTCCTGGTCGTTTAAAGGGTGCCCACTGTGCATTTTGGCAATATTTTCTGGGGAATGAAAATCATCTCCCTCCAGAAAAATAGCACCCGTTTGCTGCTGTATGGCTTTAGCGATGGTGGATTTGCCACAGCCCGAAACACCCATAACGATTATACATTTTCCCCGCATCTTTTTCTGTTTTTGTCTTTCAAAGATATTATAATCCGCGTTAAATACTGTTTCTTTGCATAGGAAATCATTGCCTTCCGGCAGGGGCCGGTATATACGGCAGTGGCGGCATATCAATCATTTTAAAATAGGATATCGATGAAACTCTGGGCGAAAAATACAACTGCATTGAAAGAAGTAGAAAATTTTACTGTCGGCAGGGACAGAGAGTTTGATACGCAGTTGGCCCCTTTTGACGTTCTGGGCAATATGGCGCATGCCACGATGCTTTCCACTATTGGTTTATTGACGGAAGCTGAAAAAAATGAGCTGCTTGCGGCATTGAAGGATATCTATAAGGATATTCTTCAAGGAAAATTCGCGATTCAGGAAGAGGTGGAAGATATCCATTCCCAGATAGAGTTTCTGCTAACAAAGAAATTGGGGGATACAGGCAAAAAGATCCATGCGGCCAGAAGCCGTAATGATCAGGTGCTGGTAGACCTCAAGTTATTTCTCAGAGCAGAAATAGAAAAAATCACCAGGGACGTACGTTCTTTGTTTGATTTATTGATAGAAAAGAGTGAAGCATATAAAGATGTGTTATTACCAGGTTATACCCATCTGCAGATCGCCATGCCTTCGTCGTTTGGACTATGGCTGGGTGCTTACGCAGAAGGCTTGGCTGATGATATGCTGACATTACAATCAGCCTATCAGGTAGTCAATAAAAATCCATTAGGCTCAGCGGCCGGATATGGATCCTCTTTTCCGGTAAACAGGACACTTACTACCGAGCTCCTGGGTTTTGCTGACTTAAATTATAATGTGGTCTATGCGCAGATGGGCAGAGGCAAGGCAGAAAGAGTCACTGCCATGGCAATGGCGGGCATTGCTGAGACCCTGGCCAGGCTGGCGATGGATTGCTGCCTGTACCTGTCACAGAACTTTTCTTTTATTTCTTTTCCGCCGGAACTGACCACCGGTAGCAGTATTATGCCACACAAAAAGAACCCGGATGTATTTGAATTGATCAGGGGGTATAGTAACCGGATGAAAGCCTTACCGAATGAGATAATGATGATGACTACCAATCTGCCTTCGGGTTATCACAGGGAACTGCAATTATTAAAAGAGCACTTGTTCCCGGCCTTCCAGACCCTCCATAACTGCATTGAAATGACGGGACTCATGATCAGTCATATGGAAGTTAATAAAGATATCGTCGAAGATCCTAAGTATAAATATATTTTCAGTGTAGAAGAAGTCAATAAACTGGTTTTAGCCGGTATGCCGTTCCGGGACGCGTACAAGAAAGTGGGGCTGGATATTGAAGCCGGTAAGTTTGACTATTCCACTAAAGTGCATCATACCCATGAAGGAAGTATCGGTAATCTTTGCACCGCCCAGATTAAAGCCAATATGGATAAAGCGCTTTCCAGCTTTGATTTTATTACTTATCACAAAGCCATAGAACGACTGCTGCAATCCTGAGAGCGTCCGTCATTTGATTAAAATGATTTCAGCAATAGATGAATATATCTATGCTACGTAAAAAGGGGGTATAAAGGGAATTTGTTGTATATTCATTGCCGGTACGTTGATCAAAGTCATTGTATGCGTATAAATTTTCTTTTATCTACATGTTTGATGCCTGTTTGCTGTTTTGGATTATTCAGTATTGGCTGTGATACGCGAACGGACCGGGTTAATGTGCATGCTACTGCTGATCAACCGGCATCCGTTGCCATAACGCTTCATCCGGATGTAAATAAACTGACCAAGGATTTTAAGAGCTTTTGGAATTATTGGTATGACAGTGTTGACCTTTCAAGGAATTTTATTGCATTGAATACGGACAGTCAACAAATCTCTAAAAAAGTCTTTTTGGAGAAATTAAATACAGGTAAGTTTATGCCTGTAAATACAGGAATTAACCAGGATCAATATACTTATCAGCTCATACCATTGCCCGAGAAAATTGTGACTGATATCGCCGGTACCATCCGGCAAATGGCAGCCACAGCGTTATGGCAATTTGAAAAGGAAGGGACACCACTGCCTGATTTTGATTTCACAACGATCGAAGGAAAAAACTATACAAATGCCAATTGTAAAGGAAAGATTCTTGTATTGGATACCTGGTTTGTGAGATGCACCGCTTGTGTAAATGAGATGCCTGATCTGAACCGGTGGGTGTATCCATATAAGGACAGGAAGGATGTCGTATTTTTGAGCCTTTGTCTGGATGACAGCGCTGCCATTGAAAAATTCCTGACAAGGCAGGGCTTCGCTTTTCAGATTGTTCCTGACGCGAAGGCATATATAGAAGGAAAGCTGGGCGTATTCGAATTTCCTACCAAGATTTTGGTTGGAAAGGATGGTAAGATTATAAAAATCGGCAATTTTAAATCAATTAGAAGGGTGTTTAATAAATTACTTACCGGCCCGGCCCAACCAGCGGTGACAAGCCTGCGTTAAGGTGAATTTTCAATTGATGACAAAAGACAGATTATTAAAAAATTGAATCAAGGTGGGATCTCGCTTTATGAATATTCTTTAGCTATGGGATCAAGAAATGGGCTGTGAATATTCACACCCTTCCCAATGCGAAGTGTTATGTAATCACATTTGGGTGAAAGAGGTGAAATACAATTATTAGAACGAATATCAATTTTCAAGAAGAAGCTTTTGACGTTCTATATAACTATTTTGGCGCAAAAATCAAAAGAATGGAACGTTAGCGACTATCGCATGAATGCTAACTGAATAAATATTCAATATCTTCTTTGGTCAGGCTCTTGACAAAGGAACTATCCTCTGCAATTAACTCATTGGCGAGGGCCCTTTTACGATCCTGCAATGTCAAAATCTTGTCTTCCACGCTGTCCTTACAGATCATCCGGTAAGCGAATATGTTTTTGGTCTGACCGATACGATGGGTACGGTCAATGGCCTGTTGCTCGATTGCTGGATTCCACCAGGGATCAACGATATAGACATAGTCAGCAGCGGTCAGGTTCAGACCCACGCCACCGGCTTTCAGGGAGATTAGAAATACGCGGCAATCATCGTCATTCTGGAAGTTTTGAATCGCCACTTCCCGGTCTTTTACTGAGGTGCCGCCATCAAAATACTGGTATTTAATGCCCATCTCATCCAGCTTTTCCCGGATAAGACCCAACATGCCCAAAAATTGTGAGAAGATAAGTGCCTTATGATTACTGAGGTTCTCTTCCAGTTCTTTGGTCAGCTCCTTGATCTTGATGGAGTGATTCGGAAAGTTCTCGTCTTTTATAATGGCAGGGCTGTCACAGATCTGACGCAGTCGCATAAGGCCCTGCAAAATAGATAACTGGGAGCGTTGTACGCCCTGTTGATCGATCATTCCCAATATTTTATCCCTGACATCATTGCGATAGGCTTCATATATTTCCCGTTGGTGTTTACCCATTTCACAGAAAAGTACCTGTTCAGTTTTTTCCGGAAGGTCCTTTGCTACCTGTTCTTTTGTCCTGCGCAGGATAAATGGGAAAAGCAGCTTCCTGAGCTGTTCTTTTTGCTGTTTTTCTCCGAACTTATCAATAGGAATGGCAAACTGTTGCTTGAACCATTCCACACTGCCTAAAAGCCCGGGATTCAGGAAGTTCATCTGTGCATAGATATCAAATGTATTGTTCTGTAGGGGAGTACCGCTCAGGCAAAGCCGGTTGTCAGCCTGCAACAGGTTAACGGCTTTGGCGATTTTACTCACCGGATTCTTGATCGCCTGGCTTTCATCCAACACAACATAATTGAAACGCTTCTCGACAAAATGCTTGATATCGCTACGAAGTGTACCGTAGGTAGTAATAATAATATCTGAATCACCGGATATGATCTTCGCCAGATTACGTCCTGCACCGTGATGGATAAAGTACGTAATGCCAGGCGTGAATTTACGGATCTCGTTTTCCCAGTTGTACAGCAGAGAAGTGGGGCAAACGACTAAAGCAGAGAACGCAGTAGCTTTCTCCTGCTTTAAATGATAAAGATAGGTCAGCGTCTGGATGGTCTTACCAAGACCCATATCATCGGCCAGTATACCGCCCCATTTTACGGTATCCAGGTAGTTCAGCCAGTGATAGCCTGCAGACTGATAGGGGCGTAGAATAGATTTTAGATGCTGAGGAACTTCGAGCTCATGAATGACGTGTTCCCTGCGTATCTTCTCATATTTCTCCTCCAGGTGGAAAATCAGTTCTTTTTCATCTCTTTGAGCGTACAGCTCATCGATGATGGTAAAATGATATTTATTTAGTTTTAGTGAGGAATCCGTTGTTTCACCCACCTGAAATAAAAGACTGTATTTTTTGAGCCACTCTTCCGGTAAGACGCCTAGCGTGCCATCCTTCAGCTGTACAAATTGCTGTTTATTATTCAGGGCTTTCTTGATCTCGGCGACCGAGATCTTCTGCCCGTTAAAATCGATATCCACCTTTGCATCAAACCAGTCTGTATGGGTGCTGAGATTAATAACGGTCGTCGGCTTAGCCGTGTTAAACCGGTACTTTTTCAGGGTTTCAAAACCATAGACGGGTACGTTCATTTCCTTCATACTGTCTACGAAGAGAAAAAACCAGTTATTTTTTAATACGTCCTGCCCTTTCAGGGCCAGTTGGTTTTTATTAACGACCGCAAAACCTGAATGCAGACTATGTATTTTTTGAAAGAACGCGTTTTCAGCCTCACGGTTACGGTGGATGATCAGTAATTTATCTTTCTGTGGCAAAATGATCTGATCATTCTGCTCATCTGTAATGCGGTGATTATGATAAATGAATATAGGGTCGAATACCAGATAATCGCCCCTTTCCTTTAAGTTGATCCTGGATTCAGGAATCATATCGAAAATCTCTTCCTGCTGGATATTCGTGAAATTAACTTTGTAGTCTTTTGATAAGGGTATGACAAAGTCAAATAGCGCATGCTCCCACTGGTCTTCATCATATAGGATGCGGCCGTCATCCAGGAATTTTTCCACGGTAATAACGTCTTCGGCCTTACTCCACAGATAAAACTGGTTCTCTACCTGGAATAACAAATTGGAGCCCATTTCGTTTTCTGTGATCAGCTTCTCGCCGAGCAGGGTATCGACCTTACAGATGACCTCGTATTTTCCGTCATTATGGGCCACTTCGAAATGGGGTTTGACATAATTGATAGAGTAATTGGCCAGTTCTATATTGGCAGAAGACAACGCTTTGCCTTTCGGAAGATAAAACGTCAGGTAACTGTCAATAGATAGATTAAATAAATGTTTCAGCTTTTGGTAGAGGTAATCTACAATAAGTCTGCGTGTATCCTCAGTTAACGGCTGACCTTTTTGCTGAACGATATTATCCCATATGCCGCTAAACTCAGAATTGCGATCCAGATAGCGGTTGACCTCACTGGTCGATATTTTTCTCAGTGTATGAACAATATTCCAGTCTTCTTCCGCTATTTTCTCCGAATCGATGGTCTTGCCAAAATCGAGCTTTTCGATCTGATCGATAAAATTGGTGCCTGCTTCATTTGTCTCACCCCTTACAGGAATGAATTGCACAAAAGGATATTGATGCTGATTTTCGGCTATAACAATACCCACCCTGAAATCGCCGTTTTCTTTTTCCAGTACTTCCGGTTCAGGGGCGATTTCCTGTTTGACGATCTTGGTTTGCGGGTTAAAGCTGTTGGGGTTAACGACCTTTTTGATATTGGGATCCAGTACGCGTAAGAAGGGTTTGCCGTTTTTATATGTAAACTCAAATTTGCCGGAAAGATCATCTTCCAGTGAGAAACCGTATAGGCCTAATAATTGATTTTTTTCCCGATCCCAGTTTCGTATGGTGTCAAAATAATCGGCGCCTCCAATGTTGACCAGGTGTAAAAGCAATATTGTCTTATGCAGACAAAGCGGATGATGCGTTTCACTGCCGCAGTTACAGCTTGTATCAAAGTTTCTTTCTGTATTTTTCTGTATAATGACCGGAAATACTTCCCTGTCTACCGTGATTTCCGCGACCACCTTTTCATTAGCACTTTCCAGCAATAATGGCTTGCTCATCCGTAAGGATTCTTCTGCGGATTCATAGGTCTCTGTCGCAGCGAATGCCCGGATCTGCCTCAGATCCAACCGGTTCATGCGCAAGGTCGTGTGTTGCTGATCATAATTAACCTCAACGTTGGCCAACAGATGCTGATCAGACATTTGCTGCAACTGGAAAAGCACCGCTACTTCATGTTTGCAGAGTTCTCCCAGATTATAAGTACAGTTACACTTTAAAGATAAAGTAGATTCGTCTTTATAGCCACGAACCTGCACTTTATACCAGCTGGCATACATATCATCCTTTACCCGGAAGCTGATCGTGTTGGATAATGTGTCGTGATGAGCGACTTCAATTCTGCCACTATTAAAAATCTTCCGGCCGCGTGCTGTGATTTCTTCGGATCCGTTACTATAAATCTGTTTTATAAAAAATGGTAACAATGCTTGTCTTTTTCAAATATTAGTTTGCCAAAAAGCAATTTGCAAAGGTAACGATTTTCAGGGTATTTTTAAAGGGGCAATCGGCCGCTGAAGGCATAAAAAAAGGGATAAACCGAAATTTATCCCTTGTATTAATGTTATTTATAATATCAGTCAGCTTCTTAATAGAACTGATCTTCTTTTTTGTTCTCGTCCATCAGCCCCATTGCTTTTACAAAATAGGTCAAAACGCCAGGTAAAGCCAACCAGAACCATTGTCTGGCCCAGATCATCAGACCGATAATAATTGCCAGCCAAATGACAAACCATACCCAATATTTTCCACGTGATGTTGTTTCTTCCATTTCAGTAAAATTTTTACAAATGTAGGTAAAAAAATAAAAATTAGTGCGCCCGGCTCCTATTTTTCTTCTGTAAACAGTTTGTTGTAAGAGACCATTGCTTCTTTAATAATATTCAGGGCCTGTTGTTTGTTGCCGAACTCTTCGACTTTAACAGTCTTCTTTTCCAGTACTTTATATTGCTCGAAGAAGTGACGTAATTCGTTGAAAAAATGTTTAGGCAGTTCTTCGATATTTTCATAATAGTTGATGGCAGGATCATTGGCTGCTACACCGATGATCTTGTCATCTCCTTCTCCGCCATCCAGCATCTGCATAACGCCAATAACCTTGGCTTCGACAATACACATGGGTTGAATGGTCATGCTGGAGATAATCAAAATGTCCAGGGGGTCTTTATCATCGCCGTATGTCTGGGGGATAAAGCCATAATTGGCAGGGTAGTGGAAGGATGAATAGATGACTCTGTCCAGTTTCAGCAGGCCGCTGGCTTTGTCGATTTCATATTTGGAACGGGATCCCTGAGGGATTTCTACAATACAATTCACGAATTCCGGTGCATTTTTGCCAGTCTCAACGCCATGCCAGGGATGCAAAACCTGCGTAGTTTTAATCATGCCTTTTTTGTTTAATAGGAAATTTGGGTGCAAAGGTAATTATAAATACCTATTTATCCCTCGCCGCGTGCAGATATTACACGTTAAAACTTATGCAGACAAACACCTGTAAGTGTGAAAATCATACAATTATGCCTCTGTGATCTGTTTTCTGTAGAGTTCGGCATAATAGCCGCCCTGTTTCATTAACTGGTCATGTGTACCCCTTTCTGTGATCATTCCATCATCTATAATGATAATCTGATCAAAGTTAAATACGGTGAAAATCCTATGGGTAATGATAATAGCGGTTTTATCGCTCAAAAACTGGTTAAGGTGGGAGATGATCTGGTTTTCCGTTTTGGCGTCTACAGCGCTCAGGCAGTCATCAAATACCATTAATTCTGGTTCTTTAATAAGCGCCCTGGCGATTGAAACGCGCTGTTTTTGTCCTCCGCTTAACATAACTCCACGTTCGCCTACCATGGTCTCATAACCGTTCTCCAACTCCAGGATCTCATTATGAATGCTGGCAGATCTGGCTGCGGCTTCAATGCTTTCTCTTGACGCTTTTTCATTCAAGCCAAAGCTGATGTTGTTGGCAATCGTATCACTGAACAGGAAGACGTCCTGTGGCACATAACTGATATTGTGCCTAAGCTGCCTGAAAGGCATATCTTTGATATTGACGCCTTTAATGTAGACGTTGCCATGATCCGGATCAAAGGACCTGAGCAGCAAATGAGCAACGGTTGATTTGCCGCTGCCTGTTTTGCCCAAAATCAGCACCTTTTCGCCTTTTTTTACCCGTAAATTAAAATCCTTGATCGCTTTGATGCCCGTATTGGGATAAGTAAAGGATATGTGTTCAAACAAAATATCTCCGTCCAGTTCGGCGGGTTTCGTAACGGGTTTGTCCTGAATGGCGGGTACCTGTTCCAGAAATTCGTTCAGTCTTTTTTGTGAGGCGGCGGCCCGCTGGGTCATACTCGCCACCCAGCCAATGGCACTCACCGGGAAAATGAGCAGTAAGATATAGATCACGAATTCCACGATCAGGCCTACCTTAGTCGTGTCATGCAAAACGATCTGGCAACCAATCAGCACGGTAATTAATGTGCTGAGGCCAATGATCAGGTTCATGCTGGGAAAATATACCGCTTCCATCTTGGCAAGGCCTACCGCGTTTTTTCGATATTCTTCACTGCTTTTTCGGAAGAAACCCAGTATAGCCTTCTCCTGAACATACGATTTGATGACCCGGATGCCAGAAAAAGATTCCTGGGCATTGGTCGTTAGATCAGATAACAGCGCCTGGACCCTTGTGCTCCTTTTATGAATATTGATGTTCAGAAAATAAATGGTCAGGGCGAGTATGGGTAAAGGAGAAATGACAATCAAAGTCAGCCTGACATCCTGTTGTAACATATTGATCAGGCATAAGGCGATCAGGGTCGTCAGATTAATAAAATACATAATAGCAGGTCCGGTATACATACGAACCCTGCTGACATCTTCGGCCATTCTGTTCATCAGATCGCCTGTTGAATGGGTCTTGTAAAAACCTGCATCCAGGGTCTGATAGTGTTCATAAACCTCATTTTTCTGATCATATTCGATATGACGGCTCATGACAATAATGGTTTGCCGCATAAAGAACATAAAAAGGCCCCTGATTAAGGCAAGAACGATTATAACGATACTGCTTACCAGAACCATTCTGCCATACGGAAAGCTGTCCATCCAGGAGAAAAAATGGGCTAGTATAACATCCTTGACAACCTGAGTGCCTGCCTCAGGGTGGGGACCCGGTAATGTTTCCTGCAGTTTTCCGACTACATAGCGGAATACCTGTGGCGACATTACAGCAAAGTAGTTGGAGGCAGTAATGAACAAAAAACCCAGTATGAAACGATAGCGATATTTCCAGAAGTATTTATTGAGAACTGATAATTCTTTCATAGTTAATGAGTGACCCTGCAGATAAATTAGATGCTTTGATGTGCCGGAAACAGGGATCGAATCGCAAAATTACGGGAAGAATGGCAAAAAAATTTGGTTATTAAATTTATTAGATATTATTTTGCGCCCGGAGAGTTGGCAGAGTGGTCGAATGCGGCGGTCTTGAAAACCGTTGACTGTCACAGGTCCGGGGGTTCGAATCCCTCACTCTCCGCTTAATTTCCTTATAATTGCTTGTTTCTCAATTGTTTGTGTGTTATTAAATAAAAAAGTCGGTACAAAACCCGGCACAAATAAAATAACACATGGAAGCAAAAACAGTATGCTACACACCCCCTAAGATCGTAACAAAGAACCCTAAAGACTGTTATGTCTATTTTCGTTTTTTCCACGCCGGCAAATGGCATGTAAAGAAATACCGGGGTGATGCGAACCGGGATCACATGAAAGCATTTAAAATGCAGGAACTACAGGCGGTTCAAAAAGCTAAGTTAATCTGGCTGCAAAATGGATGGAACCCGATTCTGGATCCAGACTTTAAGAACCGGCATGTTATCCGGGCGGATTCGGGGCGGCCGATGACGTTCGCCCAGGCTCTCAAATTTTCGCTATCCAAAAAGAAAGTTGCTTCCAAGACAATGCAGGATTATGGCAACCAATTAAAGTTCATTGAGCAGTCAATTTCAAGATGTGGGTATGATATTTTGAATATAAAGGACGTTCGACGGATCCATATCCGGACAATTTTAGATGATCTGGACCGGGCAAAGGGCCTAAGCAATCACGGATTTAATAAATACAGGGACACGCTTCGGGCCTTATTAGGTGAACTATTGGATTGGGACATTATAGAATTTAACCCGGCAGCAAATATCCGGGGACGGGCGAAAGTGGAATCAAGTAAATATATCCCATTGACGGAAGCGGAAAAGAAAAAAATTGCTGAAAATCTGGAAAGAATTCATTTTAACTTTTTTGTCTTTTCGCTGGTAGTGTATCATGCGGGCATACGGCCAAAAGAAGTATTAGCCCTCAAAATCGGCGATATTGATTTACTGTCAAGGGTAATTACCATTCGGCCGGATCTGGCGGCAGAAAATAGTAAAACAAAGAATGTCCGCAGGGTGCCTATTGATGATGAGCTATATAATTACCTTATGCGCTTGGGCCTTTCAAAATTCCCCCACACCCATTATGCGTTTGGAAGCAACTGCGGCACTTCCGGAAACCGTGGAAAAGGATCCAGTTTAAAAGGTGTCAGCGGGGCAATGCGTCCTGATTTCCTATCTCCGTCAACTGTCAGAGTAAAGCGGGACACGGTAACTAATCTATGGGGAAAGCTTGTAATAAAGGGACTTGGGATCAATAAACACCTATATGCCTTAAAGCATACCGGCGGCAATGACAAGATCGTAGCGGGCGTGGATCTTGACGCCTTGCGATCCCTATACGGGCATACAAATAAAAAAATGACTGAAACGTATGTCAAGCAAATAAAGGGCGTATATCAGGACGAAATAATAAAGAAGTCGCCAAACTTTGTTGGTGCAGCGCAATAAAAAAGGCCCCATTATGGGGCCTTTCCCTTTCACCAATTAAAAACCAAATCAAAACAAACCTAAAACAGAGCAATGTCTATGAGAAAAGCGCAACGCCTTTATGGTGCATGCTTTCAAAATCCATGATTTCCGATTGTGACGGTTCCGCCGTTCTGGATCCAGTAACCCATTCTTTCCAATAGGCCCGCGCCAGGTCTTCTACTGTGTGAATCTCTATCTTAGCAATTTTACCGGCATATCCCCCGACAAAAAGCCCCCGATCCTTTAGCCGGTCCGCCAGAAAGTCTATACTTGTATGCCAGCTGGCAAAGCAAACGAAACGACGGGCATTTCCCGTCATGTTTTCGTTTTTGACGCAAGTCCCTGTTATGGCATCGTCAAATTTTTTATCCCACCGGCCGGAATCGGCTTGAATCCCCCCGTAGTTATTACAAACGCCAGACTTCCCGTTAGCACTTTCATTGCGGAATACAGTATATAAAGAAGCCTTTAGGGCCAATGATATTGGCAAAGTCCTAATATATTGCGTCACATCTGCCATATCAACAGATGTGCGTTCATAGGGTAATTTGGGCTTTTCGGGGTAAGAATTTCTTACTTTCATTTTTTCAACCATTTATATAGTCCAAAACAAATCACTGCAATTACCGCAACGATCATTATTCCGGATAAAAGCTTTTTACGATCGACCGTTTTTATATTTTCGACCGTGCCCTTGTTAACATTTAAGGAATCAGCATTTTTCACCCCCAACGAATCAGCATTAATGAGCCTGACACCCTGTTTTGTACCGGTATTATTTTCGGTTTCCTTTTGTAGATTTCCTTTTTCGTAGGTTGTGGTTTCCCGATACAGTAACTTCCCCGGCATCTTATGGCTTCCACCTTTTTTGTGGCTGGTATGGCTTATATTTGATGTTTCCTTTCCATTTTTAGTTTGAGTAGGTACTACAGGATTGGGTCTTGTATCTGACCCTAAATCAAAATCATTTGTCCAGTATTCACGCACTACAGTTTTTCGGCTATAACCACTATCTATTTTTGACTTTTGAGAAGCAGTTACATCGGAATGGGCAGCACTGTCTTTTTTATTCACATGGGACGCTTGACGGGACTTTGTGGCTGTACTATCAATATTGACTGTCGTTGATTTCCGTAGCTTTTTTACGCTGCTACAGGAAGTGGCGGTAATCAGTATTAGTCCAATAAATAAAGCAGCTAGGATGCCCATAAGGCGAGTTCCGTACTTGTAAATTACATTTGACATGGCTTTATTTTTATTTGTCGGGATCTGCTTTCCTTTGCACATCCAGAATATCGGTTTTTGACTTAAGCAATTGGGCTAGACGATCATAACAAAGTCCAATAATCAGGCACCAAAAGAATGTAATATCAATTCCGGTTATGTCAGGGAAAAAACGAAGAGTTGCATATATTAAAAGGATATTTAATAAGATTCGTTTAGCATTATCTTTCAATAAAAACCACAAAGAAAATTTAACCGGCGTCCCAACAGCTTCTTTGTATTTTGTGGCGCCGTGGATCAATAGTGAAATAACTACACCCACGAACGCAAAAAATGCTTGCGTCAAAAATTCCTGAATAGTGGCTACCCCTAAAATATCCTTTAACATAATTAGTTGGTTTTAGATGCTCTACCGGCAGCGTAATCGTTAAACCGCATTTCCAGTGTTGAAATTTGAATCTGCAAGGCACGTATTTGAAGATCACGGCCTTTGGCGTCCGCTTTTATTTCTTTGATGGCTTCGCCATGTAATTCGGTTTTATCACTAAGGCTGTGGATCTCCGATTTTATAGAAAAGACACCGCCCACGACTGAACTGCAAATACTAATGGTGCCAATAATGATGGCTGTCATAAGACGGCCCGTAACTCCCTTAATTTCTTTTTGTTCCAGTGGTGTCATGTCTCCTGCTTTCATTATAAAAAAATTGCAGTTAGTTAAGATTGATGCTTACTAACTGCAATTTTAGTTTCAATTGATATTCTTATATGAACATCATATAGACAGAATAGAAATATTAGTATTTTATAAGGAATAATTTACCTATGTTTTTGACGACTGTTTCGGATCCAGTACCAGCATTATTTACCTGAATCAGACGCGCTGCGGATGGATCCCTGATTGCATCCATCCAGTATTGTTGCGGGCTTCTGTCCCCGGATGCATCAGGCCATCCACGATCTGCGATTTTTTCAGTTGTATGGTTATGTTGCAGCATTTCATCCGCTTGGTAACCACCAGCATAATTTGGCACCCTCTTAAATTCGATGCCCCGGCCCAAATCTAACATACGTTCAAACATGGCCCTTTCATCTGGCATACGAAAGGTTGACGATCCATCACCTGTTGAAAAGAATCCACGGTACTTTGTAGGGCTAGACAGCCAAAGCGAATCAGAAATGACTTCATGCCCAACCGAAAGGGAATCAACAAATTCCCATAATCTCGGATAAAAAGTCCGGTTGATAAGCTGCCCCATAGCAGGAAGCGTATTAATTAACTGCTTCCTGGACTTTACTTCTTCTCCAACACAGTAAAAATTACCGATTGCATTTACGATTTTCCAATGTCCACCAGAAGCCATTAAATACAAATGTTCTTTATGGTGCATGTATACCTCCGACCTGTTGCCGTCTGTATCGTAGAAATATTGGCCGTTGCCGCTTACGATTTTAATAACAGAGGCCCCGGCACAAAAACTGGAAATAGGTAAAATAGAAAAATCGGGAAAGGAATCTGAATCAGCCAGCGTGATAGTTAGTGCAGTATTATTTGACGATCTCGCAATAATAAGTTTTCCTGCAAAAGAATCGTCCAATAACGCATTTGACGATAAAATAATTTCCCCCACCAATTGAGATGCTAACCCTAACCTTCCATATAAATATTGGGTTCTATCTGCAAGTTGCTGCAAAGGTAAGTTGTCTATTCCGTCCGGACCACCTTGGACTATGTCCGTTTCTTCAAAATTATAAATTTCATCAACCCAAGCGTTATTACCTGTATATGTTGCCATAGTAATTTAATTAATTGTGATTTTCCAACTTCCGACGATGCGAATTGCGTCGGTCTTTTCTATTTCACCCGTTCTAACCTTACGGGCGCAAAGAATATTGTCAGCATTCAGCAAGCCAAATTCTCGAATAGTAATCCCGTTCCCTTCATCATTATTTAAATCAAAGTTAAATTGTACGCTATTTGCTTCCGGAAACGACACCGAGTCGACGGACTTACTAAACATGTCCGTAAGTGCTGAATCGC
Organism: Arachidicoccus terrestris; assembly: GCF_020042345.1. Lineage (NCBI taxonomy): Bacteria > Pseudomonadati > Bacteroidota > Chitinophagia > Chitinophagales > Chitinophagaceae > Arachidicoccus > Arachidicoccus terrestris. Next base: position 1,130,807 of record NZ_CP083387.1, on the reverse strand, counting down.
CTGGGGCTGCTACTGTAGCATTGGTTCCGATGCCAATTTTAGTAATGGCTTTTCCAGCGGAATTACCACCCAATAATTTTGCTATATTCGTTTTTCCCAGGGTTACAACTAAGTTGTTTTCTTGTATAGATGCAACTAATTGACAGTTGTTAAATATATCAATATGAACTGCACCGGTTGCACATATGCCATCATTAACCAACGGTTTGGACTTTCTTAGTATTTTTAATTTCATGTTATTGAATTTCAATTATTAATAAATCAGTGTCAGGTCCATAATTGTTTGTGCCATTACGCACCACCAAACCATTATGAAGTACATTGCCACCGGCTGACACTTCGTCTTCGTCTTCAATTGCCTGACCATCTGTTTCAGAATCAGATAAGGTTATCTTTTCACCTGAAATTGATATGATGTAGCTTACATCCACTAATGTCGACCTTGCGTTTTTGTACTCGTTAATCATTTTTACAATGTCCTGAACTTCGGCGTCGCCTAACGATTTTTCGCCCAGGTCGATTGTTACACGAAAATTAGCCCAATGTTCCCCTACATGTTCCGTTATTTCAGCGTCCCCGTAGCCAATGGAAACTAAAGCTTCACGGATCGCCCACAGAGTACCTTTGTAACGGTGTAATTCAATTGCCCTTTTTATTATATTTCTTTTATCTGCGTCAGTATTGGCTAATCGAAACCCCTTATAACCAAGTACGTCAAATTGCTGTGCCAGGTAAGGAATTGCTGACGCGTCAACTGTATCAATGATATATACCAACAGTTGATCTAATTGCATGTTATTAAACCTGCTTTTCATAAGTAGATCAAAAGCTGCGATGTGGGTGATATGTGCTATACTATCTGCTAATATGCTCCCGTTATTGGTCATGGGTTCCGTTAATTGTTACTGTTATTCCCGTGCAATTTGTATAATCTTCTGGGTTAGCTACGATGTCAGTTTCCGGACTAATGACGTCAACATTATAAACTATTCCATCCAGCATGGAAAGTGCCGCTATTTTGTTCCTAACCACATCAACGCCCAATATGTTTTTCTTTGAATCTACCCATCTTTGTATTGCGTCCAGAACTGTAGAATCTGCACCTAGATTGACTGCATTAGACAGGATAGTTAATTCCACTTCAATGGCATAGTCAATTTTTGTCGGCGCGGAGACGATAACCGTATCAGTCAAGGGACGGACCTTTTCGCCATTGCAGATGGCATATACAGTATCAAGTAACGCCTGACCTGGTATAACGCCACCTGACAAAAGCGGGAAAATGTGAACTTCCCCCGGCGTCGGATTGGTAATCGCTACATCTGCAATAGAGGGGCTAGCGCTTTTTGCAAAAAATTTATAAGCCTCTGACGGCCCCGCCACACTGAATGAAGCTGGCGCAAGTTTTATACGCTCTCGTAAATCGTCGTCGCTTTCTTCATCTGAACCGCCAGAGGACTGATCCAAGTTCTGCGCTCCCACCAGATAAGGCTTTGGATCCAAGATTATAATAATCGTACCGGCAGAATAATTATTGCCTATAGTTCCGGCTTCCGAACATGCAGCTTTTATATTTACATAGATTACACCAGCGGGGACAATTACTGTTTCTATTGTCTGGAAAATTGCCTTACCGTCGGTTGATTGAACCCGAAGCCCTTCCGGAATAGTAATGCCAGTCTGTCCATCTACAAGCGTGAAAGTCAAAACAACGTATGCGGGGGCCGCTGGAAGGCGATAAACCCCGACTAACTCGCCTAAATACTCCAAGGATGCACCACGGGCAAAAGCCACTAGGCTTTGTCTATATGCATCGTTAATCTGGGATCTGATAATAGTTTCTCTGTACGCCAAACCCTGGATGATTAACATTTCAACATCTGCTGGTGCTATTTGACGGTTTAGACGAAATTCCAGATCGGCCTTCATTTCGGATATTATTCGGCCTGAATCTTCGTCGGTAATTTTTATCAATTCTGACATATATTATACGTATATTAGTCTAATCTATTTTTTCTAAGTATATAATAACCCGAATGCCAGCTATCTAGTGCGGCATCGGTGCTAACCAGTAAGTCCCCGGATGGGTGCTTAAAAATTCTGCATCCAAATTTGATTACTTTTTCTTCACTTTCAAACACTTTCCGATGCTCGACGCCATTGTAAGTGGCCCAGATTCTGCAATATTTTCCAGATGCGGAATGTCCAATCAACACAGGTTCCCCTTTACCAAATCTAACCATGTTCATTACAAACCCATCTGTTAACGTCTGACTTACGCGGTATTGCTCCGCGGTGTCAAAATCGGTTGATTGTTCCCACATATACGTAGGCTCTACATTCACATCATTCGTTTCATATCCGTTACGATGGACTAAATACATAAACTCCCTGGGGGCATCATGACCTAGCAATAACCCTTGTTGAATAGGGAAAATGGCTGTATACTGTGGCCGCATTGTATTGTAGTTCATGTTGGGTTCAAATTCATTTTTGATACAAAACATGAAGCTCGACCAAACGGGCGTAGGTGTATTTGCTGTGGGGAATACTTCCGGATCCACGGCCGTGGCTGTTGTAAGGAAAGCTAAGAGGTCGTCAATACTTAAATGCCATAAATAATCCTGCCCGTCGCCGTTGGTTATTAAAATTCGCCTTCCATAATTGTCATAACGAATTGTATGTATATGGGCTAATTTTCTATATTCGGTAGAAGTGAAATACACCCAATTGTCGTCGGATTCGCCATTAAGCGGATTTTTCTTGTCGTTAAGGTCAAACATTTTGTACCATGTATCCCCGTCGTCTGGACTTACCCAGGCACAGGAAGATACCCCGCGGGCATTCCCAGCCAAACCGGTATTATTTTGCGCCCAATATTTACTTGTACCGGCACCGTATTCCGTGGCAAAGATCAGACCTGCACCATAAGCAAAGGACCATTCACCTAACGGTGCACCGTTACCAAACCCTACTTTATTGTAGTCTGGATCTGATGGATCCAGCCAATCCTTGTGGTAGAAGTCATTTGAATATTTGAAACATTTAGTAAGTGTTCCGTCGGGCTTCCGCTTGAATAGACAATAAAATCTATTTCCATCTACCTCCATCATTAATGCAAATAAAACAGATCCATCGTCTAAAACCTCTAAAACAGCCCTTCCTTGCTGTTGCTGTGGGCATAAGGCCCAAACATCTGGATACATGGACTGATTAAACAGATAAGTTACGTTCCCTTGTTCATCCTGTGTATAAACTTCGATGGTTTGGCCATTAATAAAGTAATAAAGGCCGTTTTTGTAATGCACCAATTGCCCCGTATGTTGCCCTTGGATTAATTCGCCTTTATAGCTATAATCGTCTGCAAGTGCCAAATTGTTTCCGTCTAGAATCTGGACATAATTAATATTCGTGCCGACCTTCCGGAATTGATACTTTTGCGCTGTATATACCCCATCTGGAACTGTATGGTCTAAAATTGCATCCTGTATAGAATAATAGTCCGATTTAACTTCATGCTTAAAATTGCCAACAGCATATAACCGGAAGCTGTTTACATTTGCATATAATGTGGAAGCGTGTACAAATTTTGCGCCTGCCGGCACCGGGATAGTCATTGATGTTTTTATTTCATCACCGCTATATTTACTTACGCCGTCTTCATCTGTCCACCCGTAACCAATTAATTTCCCGTTTTTGTCGCCAAATAGTATATTGGCGTTTTTATCCATGCCGCCAGTGTATTCCAAAGATTGTGTCCCTTCCGGGATCCGGATCCCGATTGTATTTCGTCTATAAGTTCCCGGAGCGTACCACATTCCGCGATAGTCCGCATATCCAACACCGCTGGATATGTCGTAGTAATCAGCTAGTAGAGCCCTCTTATAATCCCCCTTTTTCAAAGAAATAACATCATCACCCAAGGGAACTATGGTAAATGCCCCGGCTGGGAAGTTGCTTTTAATAACATCACAATCTAATGTCAGTGTCAGCCCATAGTCCCTGTTAGGGGATCCTGATCCACCCCACGGCATTGAATCAGTATATAAACCTGAAAAATTTTCCGGCAAAAGTATAGATCGCAGCAGTGAAATTTGTGCCCCGTTTTGATAAACAGCAATATCGAATATCACACGGTCATTGTTATCTCTAATAAGCCTTACGAATTTAAATGTTTTGTCGGCGACATTACCCCAACATGTTATATTTTTCAGGGATCTTTGGATCACAAAGGGAGCGCCAGTAAATACATTATAAGTATCATGACCAATTGGGTATCCGTCAGTTGATGTTATATTATTAATAAATCCCGCATTCAATACCCCCAGCTTTTTCTCACCAAATGTCCATGCATATAATAAATCTTTAATAAATCCTGTCGTATCAAACACAATTTCTACATTCTCCAGGGCAGTTGAAGATAAATTATCTTTGAAATAAAGTTTAACAATACCATCATCCGGTACATCTAAAGATGGAACATAACATAAGATATCCTTGTCTTCCGGATCTCCCGGTGTCAAGTTATTGCTTAATGTAAGCGTACAATTAAATGCACTGGTTCCGTCAGTTTTAATGGTATTGGCCCAGGCTTTCAGTGAAACGTATTTATAATTGCTATTAATTACGTTAATTTCTCTAATGGCCTTATCAACCATAGAAAGAAATGTATTCCCTAAATCGGCATAACGGGTATCCCCATAGGTGAATGTTGTTGCGGCATTTTCTGTGATCTTATTTAATCTGATGGATGGAACTGATATAGGACGCCATAAAGGGGAAACACCAGGTTCATCGGCAGCAGCGGTAGTGTAGTCTTTTGCAGCCCATAATCCGCCATTATGAACACATTGCTCCCCTGTTTTGTATTTTCTAGGGGACCAATTTTCAATCAGTAAAAGAAGGTTTTTGTATATTAATATATAGCTCCAATACTGGCCATTGTAGCTGAACTTGCCCGATGTGCTTGCTGGGACCACAAGGGGTTCATTATTCTTATCCAAGAATTCATTATATATATCGTCACTACTTCCATCATCAGGCGTTGGGGCAATTTTTGTATTGGTAACATCCCCCCAAATTGGTTTATTATCCGGATTGTCTGGTAACTCACTGTTTAATGCGATCTCGCCAATGTAAGATTCTGTAGCTTCTTTGACTATATCACCTTTAAAATCGCCAAATGGCATATGGACAGTTACGCCACCCCTTCCAATAGGAACGCTATCGGTTTCAAAAGCTTCCGTTACTTGGGCGGTGTCTTCAATTGACTGTAGTTCTATTTCGGTTCCAACGGGAACGGTGCTATTGCTCATTTGTTAAATAATATTAAAACGGTGATTCACTTGTTATAATTCGACCAAATGGCGCAGAATCCCCTAGGGCCTTTCCTGTTGACGCCTGAATCATAAGTACTTTGTAATAGAGAGTTGAAATAATTAATTCAGCATTAAAATCTTCATTTTCTGAAACACAGATTAACTGGTAGATCGGCGTTTGCCCATCTACGGCCAGATCTGATTTAATATACCATTTGCCATATTGTGACCAATTTTCTTTTGCGAAATCAAGGATATCTCCAAAGTTGTCATAACCCGGCATCTGGGGTATGATATCTTGACCTGCAACTTTAAACATTACCGAATAAACGCCAGTTGGTGCCAAATAAGGGAATTCTGCTTTAATTTCCCTCACCGGCAGTAGGGACACCCCTAGACTGGCAGAATCGACGTCAGCAGATCTAATATAACACATGATCCTGTCTGCCAACATAAACCATCTTCCAAACGAAAGCCAATTGGTTTTGATCCAGTTAAATAGATCGCTTAAAGATTCATAACCGTATTCAATTGGGGCAGGTAAGACTTGCGTTCCGTTTTCTAAGAATGAAATTTGATAACGATACCCTTTAGGATTAGGCGGGAAAAATGCCTGTAAAATAACTTCCGCGTCTTGTTGTTCTGCTGTTACCCCTTTTGCTATATTGAAGGTTACTGCATCAGTTACGTTTTGATCTACTACTTTGTACCCAATGGTAAACACCGGCTTGCCGTAGCTTTCTATATAATGACTGACACCAGTTACCTTTATTCGGGTCTCCCAAATTTCTAATGCGTCTATAATAGCCTTTTTGATGTTCGGTATGGCGATGTTTTCGGGTAGATCGATGTACTTAAATATGTCTGAACCAAATTCGGGACGCAACGGATCTGAATTCTTTCGAGTACGCAGGATAATATCAATGCACTGGCGTATAGATGCCAGCCCCTGGGCTATTGCTCCATACCCTAATATTGAAATTCCCCATACGGGGCTGTCTATGTTATCCAGTGTTGCCATTACCCCGCTAATTTCGATTGTAAAGGATGGGGGATTAGGACAACATAAAGACAATTTAAAACTAAGGAACTGGCGGGCCTGATGTTCCAGCGCCAGTGGTAACTCCGCTGTGGGTGTGAGTACCCAAATCTATATCACCAACAACAACGGATCCGCCCTTGATTTCCCCACCGGCTTCGATCTTGCCTGTGATATTCATATCACCTGTGGAAGTAATGGCGCCCCCGCCAGTAGTAGCTATGGTCGCCGCAGTTAACGCGCCTGTAACTGTAACGGCACCTTGCAGTGTGATTACCGGCGAAACAATTTTTGCCGATGTAGAACCAGTCGCTTCGATTTCAGCGGCAGAAACTGCCGCCTTTTGGGTCGCTACTGCTTGGATGTTTTTAGCGGAAATTTGGGCATCTCCGGCGGCATTGATTGCGATATCTCCTTTAACAGATGCAGTTAATTTATGAAGTGTCTTATCATATTCAATTAATGTGCCATCTGAAAATAATTTCCGGAATTTTCCAGCCGCTTCGCCGTTGTCCGGGGTGTCTTCGTCACTGTATATTGCACCAATAATAACGCCGTCATCCCCGTCGTTAATCATAAGGCAGACAACATGTTCATTGATTTCGAGTTGCCAGCTTTCTTTATCGGATTGGGACCGGCGAACTAACACCGGCAGCCAATCAGTCGCTAGATCGTCGTCATCGTCGAAATTTACTTTTGCGTAACCCGGTTTGACTTCGCAAACTAATCCGTATTTTAAAATGGTTCCGTGGTGCATTGTATTATTTTCTTTCGATTAGACCCACACGCTTGATGGTAGCTGTGACATTATACCCATTATCTTTGTCTATATCATGGCTGCTTTCAGTGATATAGTATTTTCCTGAAAACATCCCAAAGCCGGACAATTCAATTGAATTACCGGCAACTATAAAGATGTTCCCCGGCATTTGTATCGACCCTTCCTGCTGGAAACTATTGGCCCGATACAGCGCAGCTTTTGCCATTGCTTCCGCTTGCTGGTCATTATCTACCCTTTTGCGCAATACTAAAATATCCGATTTGGTATTTAATAATGCGGGGTTGTTTTCCTTTTGTTCGTAGACAATAGTTTTTTTCTTGCGCGGGTGATGGTATTTGATGTTTACTGATCCATAAGTATTGGCTGTTTTGTCTGTAATATTTACGTACGTAACTTCATTTCGCTGGATCGTTAATGCCGATTCCCTTGATTCCAGTTCGTAAATATTGGTAAATATCAATTGATTGTTCCGGATGGAAAAGGTATATCCATAATCGTCGGCCAGTTCTTGTAGGAAATGCAGATCTGTTTTCAGGGATTGGGTTTTCCGTTCAATGATGATATCAGGGATGTTGCCTATAACCGTTAGTCCCTGGGATTGGGCAATTGTATTTGCAATTTCCTTTAATGTTTTCTTTTCGTGGGCTGTAAATTTACATGTCCGGATATTCTTATTTATGCCAGCTGCAAGGGCCTTGATCGTTATTGTATCGCCGTTATCTTTGGAGAAATCGCCAGTCACTTCGTCTATTGTAAAGGTCCCGCAGTTAAGGGGCTGCCCCTTTTTAATGATATTTAGAGTGATAGTATCACCCTTAGTCGGATACCAAGCATATTGCCATAATCCGGCCGCGTCCGATAGAGAGATTGAAATCTCATCGGCTTCACCACTTGCCCGGTCTGTATAGGAAATATAGATAACATTCGGTGATATGTCCGCTGTTATATTTTTACCATTATAAAGGACCTCGTATTGTATTTTTAATACCTTCATTGTTTAGCGTTTCCATGGGGGTAGTTGTTCCGCATTTGTTTTTACCTCTGCGGCTTCAATGATGGGGATATTAATTACAATCCCTTCCGGCAGTATATCATAAGGCGGAACGCCCGGATTTGCCGCCAGAATGGCATTCATTTTAGCAGGATCACCGTATGCTGAAACAGCTATATTGTCCCATCGCTCACCGCCTTGTGTGGTTATTTGTATTTCGTTGCTCATTTCCTTAATATTGAACTGGTTAGAAATGATTGCCCATTCCGTTTAAGGTCCGCCACGGCTGAAACCAGATCGGAATTCTTTTGTAAAATAATATCCGGCTGCATAACCGGTAAACTAGCCGTGAAGGAATCACTGGCAGACAACGTGCTTTCAGCTGATCCTGACAAACCATCCGATCCATAGGCGCAGGAACTTGAATCACCCGTCCGTTTAATAAGATCCTGGCATAATAGCTTAATTGCCGTCAAATGTGAAGACGTTTCAAATTTACCCTCTGTGGTAAGGGAGCCACCACCCAAAAGAACGGTGCCGTTTATTGCGTCCGAATGGTTTTTAACCTTTGTAATAATCCCGGAAATAGTAGTCGCACACGTGGACGGGTTGTTCTTTTTCTGGGCCACCGGCTTTTTATTGCCCACGGCCGTAGCATTTTTTCTGTTTTCGGCTTGCTGGCTCTGCAATTTGTCTTTTGCCACATATTCTTTTAATTCAACGTCGACCAAGTAAGAAAATACATTGCCCACGCCGTCAACATCTTCTATCCGTTCCCGAATGTCGGTAATAACAAAGCTACCGGCTAATTTCCCGTTTCCGTATAGCAAGGGTAATACTTCCCCATTGTTCATGCTGTCTTTAAGGGACTGTAATTCCTTTTCCGGATTGCAGAAAGTGACATGCAGCCGCATCCGCAAGGAAAGTTCGTCCAGATTAGCCCCCGTAAATTGCAGATCTGGCTTATCGTCTATTAACGGTTGTTCGGCGTAAGTGACACCGGATCCCCGATAATAGTCGGTAAAGCTTTTCAGATTTTCAAATATATTGGTTCCTAACTGTGCGTACATTACATGCTAATTAAATAAATGATATTCGGCCTTTCTGTCTCTCATATTCTCTGATCCATTTGGGAAATTCTTTTTTAACTGCATCACTTACTGCCTTCCCATCGGCAGCCGTGGCAGATCCGGAAAGGTGAACCGTTACATTCATTGTAAATCCCCCACCGGCATGAACACCTGATGCGGCAAGTTGCGGCATTCCGGTCCCTGGGTTCCGTAGGAAGTTCATTACGCCAAATGCCGTATTTCGCATGGCATTAATCATTGACGCTGGGCGGATGTTTTCAGCAATTGTTTCTACCAGACGGATCTTATTAATATCCCGCAGCGGGCCTTCTTTTGCTGGGCTGAACGGTAGCATTTTTCGAATCTTGCTTACTACTTTGTGCATGGCTTCTATAGGCTTGTGGGCCATGCTTTTAATGCCTTTCCATAGACTGTTGATAATATTCACACCGGCATTATAGAATGTCTTTCCAAGCCCCATTACCCAATTTACAGCCCCATTAAATATATTTCTAACCTTCCCCCACATCCCGGAAAAGAATCCCGTTATTTTGGACCAATGTTTAATTATTAGCCCATAGGGGGTATAGTTCAAAAACATTTTCTTGATCCATTGCCATGCGGCAGAAAAAGCCAGTTTGACCTTTTGCCAGACCATAACAAAGAATTTACTTATTGGAGTCCAATATTTGATGATAAAGAAAACAGCAGTAGCAATCGCCATTATCCAACCAACAATAGGGAATGCCATTACGACAACCCGCAAGACCATGAATGTTGTTTTTAGCACATTAAACGCACTCACAAGGAAGCTAATTACACGGCTACCTATGCTAAATAATTTAAATATACCTCCAAAAACTAGGGAAAGATAGCCGCCTGCAAGTGCTAATGCAGATGCGACTGCCGCTGCCTTTACTAATCCCGATACTAAAGTTGGGTGTATTTCGACAAATCGGCTGACTTTTTCCATTATGCCGCCGATAGATGTCATTAATTTATTTAACGACGGCAATAATACAGTTCCAACCCGGACAGCGACTTCGGATATTTTATTTCTAAATATTTGCATCTGGGCACTGCTAGATGCAAGACGCTTTTGATATTCCTTATCCATTGACCCTTTTTGTTGGCCGTTAACCATTTCCATTTCACGGCGCAACTCCCCAACGTTTAATGCCAACTTTGTAAGTTTCGGCCCCTGTTCATTTCCGAATAATCTTACCAAGGCTTCTGTTTGTTTTTCTGGCCTTAATTGAGATATTTTGTCGAAAACTTCCAGAATGGCACTTTTGGCTGTAGATTTGTCTGACATTTGTTTTTGGATTCTTTGGGAAGACAACCCTAAAAGTTCCATGCCATCCTGAAACTTCTTTGCTTGCATGGTTGCCGCTCCAAGCCTATTTAGCATTGCGTTTATACCGGTTCCGGCATTTTCTGCGCTTTCCCCAGCAGATAATAAAGTCGATGCAAGGGCTGCTGCTGTATTCGGACTTAAATTTCTTGCGGATCCGCCAATCCGTTGTAATACGTTGATCAATTCGGGGCCTTTTGCTATTGTATTGTCATCCAAATAATTGATCGCGTCCGCAAATTCACCAACCTTATCTATTGGAATTTTGAACACATTGGCCACTTTTCCCATACTGTCGGCAATTTCAGCGGCAGGCATATCAAAGGCGACTGACATTTTTGTAACCTGCTTAGTATAGTCTATAATTTTATCCTGGGCAATTCCCATACGAAGGCCCGCAGCTACCATGTCTTGTATTTGACCTGTGGCAATAGGTAAAGTTTTTGATAATCTGAATATATCACCCGTCATTGCCTTGACGGTTTCTGGACTATCGACGTTCATTTGCTTGCGAATATCGATCATCTTTGTTTCAAACTCCTTTGCTGCATCAACGGCCTTATAGATCGGTGCGCCAATAGCCAATCCCGCAGTAACTAGTTGCCGTCCGGTTTGAAATGATTTTTCGGCCAGCTGGTTTGTTTTGGCCGAAAACGATGCAAGTTTCTTTTGGGCATTGCTGACAGATGAATTAATAACAGAAGACATCCTATCGTATGCGGATAGGATGACAGCAATTTTCATAGTTGTATCTAATGCCATAATTATTTTTCTTCTGTAGAATTTATTTCTTTATAAAGCCCAATTGCACGCTCATGCCACATTCTTAATCTGGGAAATTTCCAACCGAATAATACTTCAAGCCCTACATTAAGATAGTGGGCTATAAAGGCCATGTTATCGGCTGTTACTATCGATTTCTTTCCGTCACTGACTAATTTCGGTTCAGAGACGGGATCTAAAAATTTAGGTCTGCGAAGGCTACTTGCATTGCTAAATAATCTTTCATTTTGAATCCAGACAAATCTTCCATTACAATCGGTGATCCATCTACTTCAATGGCACATGCCATCAATGCGGACAGGAATTTACTTTGGTCATTCCCCGAAATTAAGGTCGCTTTTTCTACATCCGCCCCTGTACCTTCTTTTATTTTAGCGATTCGATCATCAGATAATTTGACGTAGGTTACCCAGGCTCCGTTTTCAGTCCTTTTGACTTCAACTTTGTCTTTCATGTAATCATGGTCCACGGTTGGCCAGTCATTGGTTGCTTCATCTACTTGCGCTGCTTTGCTCATTTTGTTTTTGATTTTTAAATTAGAAAAGAAACGCCCTACCATGCAGGGCGTTTAAATAGTTTTACTTTAGGCTCCCAGAATCTGTCGCCATTGGGCCAGTTGATCGACGCCGTTCACCCGCCAGATATTAGCCAGAACGTCGATATTTACGATTTCTTCCCCATTGATTTCCATTTTATAGGCTGTGACGTTCATTTCGTCTTCTCTCTCTACGTTGTCTTGTGGCTTGAATCCTAATCCCCCGGCCATTTTCCATGTTCCACGCAGGAAAATAATGCAGGGCGTTTGAGCGACACGGCTTCCGCCGTCCCAGGTCTCAATGGATGCACGGATTGTCAGATTGGTAGCATTAAAGAAATCATGGGTTTTTCGCATTACTTCCGGATAGATCGCATTCCATTTGATCTTTGCGGACATTTTTTGAAGACCGGCAGTTACTTCGGCTTCGCCAAACATGCCCAGTCCTTTATGGTCGGCCATTTTTGGCATCACATCCGGCAACGTCACTTCTTCGCTTCGCCCCATGTAAGATTTACCGTCCATGTATATGTTACAGTTGGTAACTTTATTCGTTGTGATATTCATTTCAAATATTTTTAAAAGGGGTATTGAATTTAATTAGATCAGATCTTCATATTACTTCAATACGGAATATAAAGACGTGTCGATCGTAGACAGGAACGTAATTTGTTCGGTTGGAACTGCACCCATGAAATTGATCGAAAATTTCACTTTACCGGCTGCAAGATCCGCAGGGGGATTCTGATCCCGGTTAAATGTGATCTTTGATCCTTCCAAAATCGCACCCCTTCCAATCAGTACATTCATGAAATTGTTTCCGCTATTTCGGATCTCGTCAATGATAGCCTGATTTAATGGCTTATCAATGAAGGGTAGGGAAGCCAATTCCAAACTTTCATGGACCACATCGGCTATACGACGCATACTGATAAAGCTATCAGGCTGGGTATTGGATGGGAAAGAAGCGTTTCGGTTACCCCATGCCAGAAATCCGGTTCCAAATGAATTAAAGACAGTTGTAATACCGGCTGCATTTAGCGTATTAGTATCGCAATTTTCATCATTCAGGCTTGCTGATAACTCCCTTTCAATACCAGTGATTCCCTTAAGCAACTGGTTAGATGGGCTATACCAATACCCTAAATCGCGGTCTGTAGCGGCCATTAATCCGGCGTAAAATTGGGAAAATGGGTAGTTTGTGTTTGTATCGGTGTTCGGATCGCCATCATCTTTGGAAGCGTCGTAGGCTTTTAGGAAAGGATATAGCAACACTGCACGCTTATCGGCGGTATTGAAAGAACTGTCAGCGGCTCCAACCCGATTGGTTAATGCATCTGGGACAGTCTCACCGGCGACAGAATCAATCAAGGCCACTGCACGAAGTCCTATAGCATTGGTTAACATTGCAGTGGAAACGGCTGGCGTTGAACTGTAGTTGGGTGCGATAAGAATTTTCGGCTTAAAACCAAAGCTATTGAAAGCAAGATCCCAAAGCTTCATACCTGTACGCACACCTGTTTCAGACACAGTCCCTATTATGTCAGTACTTAATACAGATAGAGCTTTAAGTTTGGAGTACGAAAACTTAATAACCGTATCGTTTGGAATTCTACCCTTTATAACTATAAATCGGCCATATTGATCTAATGTATAGTCAGTACCCGCAATGTATGTTGATGCTTCGCCAGCATCATCTTTGAGGGTCACGGCTGCCAGGTCAATGGGCGCCGACGCAAGCTTAAGTGCGCCATTTGTGACAGTCTGCGCTTCGTCTACTACGGCTTCTGTGTGTTTTGCATCATCAAAGACATTCACCACCAAGATAGTCCCGGTACCGTGGGCAAAGATCGCCGCAAGGGCCTGCGGAATGCTGAACCCTGGGATTGGGTCCCCGAATATTGCAGCATCTGTAGTGCTACGGATCAATTGAAGGGTATTTGATGGCCCTTTGGGAGCGACCCCTACTAGTCCAATGACGGCGGTTTTTACTTCCGAAACAACAACGTCGCCGTTGCTAACTTCGATCGTTTCCGTTCCGTGTAAAAAGTTTGCAGACATTTCTATTAATTTTTATTTTAAAAAGTTTTGTTTCTAATCATTGAATGTGAACTCTTCTTCCGCCGCGACCCGTTTTAATTGCTCACCGATAGTTTCTTCTGGATCGGTATATTCTTGCTGCATGTTATAGGTCCTACATTCAAATTCTAAATAGTATTGAAATGCATTGTTTTCCGTTTCAATTCTACCCGGCTTTGTAGGGGTCAAACGATCAGCATTTGAAGGGGCAAATCCAGTCAAATAAAGCTTAACCAATTCAATCAGCGTATAAATGCCGTAGGGACCCCTCCGCCGTGGAGATGAAAAGATAATCCGAAACCTGGCCCGCTCCATTATCCTAGCCGTATCGTTACCCTTATCTGGATCAAATGTTCCGTCAATGTATTCGGCAATGACTAAACCCCTGTCTGATTTTGCCTTTAATTTGTCGAAGTCCTTTTCTGTATCAGGGATTGGAAGGGCTTCCATAAATTCGCTAACCGGTTGACCTTTATACCCAGTTTCTGACAGCGAAACTTCGTCCAAGAAATCAGCGGCATACGCAATAAATTTTTCGTTTAGCCGATCTGATATTTCTTCTTCTGCGGTTCCGTAATTCATATTATTTCATGTGTAATATTGCCACCATTGTACGACCGTCGTATTTCAATTTGACATTTTGAATCAGAAACGAAATAAACGACCCATCCCTTTGTTCAATTGAAACTGTGTCTAATATACCGTCGTCGGCCCGTTCTTTTAAACCTTCAAAATCCCCCTTTTTATATTCCATTGTATAACCCGGTGCATCGTAATCGGTATTTCCAATTTGCTGGCTTTCCGTCGGATCTTTATATAGCACCTTTGCAGTTTTTTCTTCGCCACCGCCTTTTGGAATCCATTTTGCTAAAACGCCAAAAGTTGTTGTCACTACGTCGAAGGCGGTGTCTTGTATGCTATCAAAAAGGTTCATTGTCTTAAATAAGCCCTTCAATCGAAGGGCTTAAATTTTTATTTTAAAAGGATGGATCCAACAACATCTGCTGATGCAGCGTCAGCATAGGCATAACCCGCTAAAGGCAACACAGGGTCCGCACCGGCTGTTTTGGTTAATCCATCGTCGGCGCTATAGTAAAGCGCATCACCCTGGGACCATGCTTCGCCAGCCTTCTTCTTTACTGCATCAAAGGCGCCTTTAATCACTAAAGTGAATTGTTCACCTTCGGCGGCGTCAGCGACTACAACGCCGATAAAATTGCCTACGCCGTACATTTGCCCTCCGACTACGCCATCTGCTGGCGCAGCCAATTGAAGTGAATATCCGGACTGAATCTGATTTAACATAGCTATTTTTTTATGCCCGGCCTTTCCGACCGGGCTATTATTTAATTATTTTAATGATTAGGCTTCAATTATGCGCCAGGGTTTTTA
Organism: Arachidicoccus terrestris; assembly: GCF_020042345.1. Classification (NCBI taxonomy): domain Bacteria; kingdom Pseudomonadati; phylum Bacteroidota; class Chitinophagia; order Chitinophagales; family Chitinophagaceae; genus Arachidicoccus; species Arachidicoccus terrestris. Next base: position 1,115,465 of record NZ_CP083387.1, on the reverse strand, counting down.
TACCAAGGACGGTAATCCCAAACATTACAGTCAAAGTCTAGGCGGGCCTTTGTAACGACGCTATCATCGTTAAAATTTACCTTGCTTTCGATATGCAACCCTTCTTCCCCTTGTAAGTAGGCATATACAATTCCCTGCAAAGTTTCTGGATCCGCTGCCAGATACCATCCTTTGGGATCTGTTAGCCTAGGATCAATCACCAGTTCAAATTTATTGGCAAACACGTTGACACTACCGGTTGCATTTGCCAGTATGGCTGTCATTAATTTTTCAGCCGTCGTCTGCAATTCTGGTGGTACGACAAGGTATTTGGCCTGAATTGGCATAAAATCCTTTGACGGCGTTGTCTGCCTAAACATGGCCGTACGTGCGGTGGACAGTGAATCTTCATTCAATGCCGCAGCGGCGCCTAAGTTTTTATGCGAAGCGGCTTCAAACATCACCTTGCCGTCTGGGGTCTTGGCATTACCGGTAATCAAAGCCCAAACCTTATCTGCCTGAAAATTGGCCGCACCCTGGGCAATAATAGACGGTAAATAGCTGAATACGCGCAAGTCGTCGTTAATCATGGCTTGACGGGGAATAGAAATCTTTTTCCCGTAAGTCTTTAGCTTGATGCTTGCATTTTCTTCTGTAAGTACTGATGCTTCTTTGTATTCGCCACCTTCTGCGATTTCTTCAAAAGTGACCTTTCCGGAAACCGATAGACCGTTACGCTGGCGGAAGTCGGTGGCAGGCACTGAACTTGCCAGTTTTTTCCAGTCGAAATTTTGGGCTTCGTAAAACTTACGTAAAAAGCGCTGGACAGTTGTTCCCAAAATCAACGGATAATCCGTTGTAGCAATAGCGCGGGTAATAACTTCGCTAGGACTGTAACGGCCAGAACGCTCGCCTTTCATTTCCAGACAACGACGGGCAATATCCACCATTGATGAATGCCTATAGTCCTGTGCGGTCTCTGACATCTCTTTTACGCTACCTGGCTGAACGCGGGACATTATCGCATCAGACATTGCTGCGCGTGTTTGATCAGCTTCGTCACCACGAAGCCTTGCAGATGGCCCACCGATGGGTGTGGTATCTTGTTCTGCCAATTTGTCGATAATTGCGGTACGGGCATTTTCGATGCTTGTGCCATCTTCAATTAATTTGGCAGCAAATTTATCATCCAATTTTGCGGCCCGGACAGCGGACATAATATCGGATGTACGTTTGCGCTCTGACTGTACCGCTTCGCTTCTGACTTGTTCAGCAGTTGGCTGGGCTGTTACAGGTTTTTCAACGGCAGCGGGCGGGGTTTGTTCGCTACGCGTTGCCGGTTGTTCGGTTGGTGCGGCGCCCTGTGGCTCCACTACTGTTTCGTTTTCCATATTGGAACGTGATTTATTATTTAATAAAAAATTTTCGATTAATATTTCGTGTTCAGCGTCTTCTGTTTTCCTGACTTTGCTATTAAAGTCAGCGGGCACCGGCTCTAATGAAATTTCCAAAGGTTCCCAATCAGTAGCCTTGTATGTAGCGACACCGCCTTCTTTTTCTGGTGCTGTCCGAATATACTTATATACATTATACCCACTTGAAATGCTGCGGATAATTCCGGCCTTAATATCCCCCCAGATTCCCGCAAATTCTTGACGTGTGGAAAACAGTATTTTTGCACGGCATTCATGGTCCTTAATATACCAGCTGTCTAAGGCCCCTAATTGGCCGTTTACGCCGTCCCACCGATCATGTCCATTTAATAATGGGATCACACCGGCATCAAGGCGTCCAGCCCTAATATTTGATTTGTTACATACAAGTATTTCATTGAATTTTTCATCCCATCCACGCCGAAACACTGGCGTTTCTGTAGCGAAAACCACTTCAAAAGATTTTTCGTCGTCTGTATCTATGATCGAATTTGAATCGACCATTGCACGGCTGAAAAACCGACCTTCTTGTATTTTTTTATTTGCTTTCACGCTTTCAAATTTCAGTTAAGGTTTTTGGACTATATAGACAATTTACAGACAGCTTAAACTTCCTTGATATCTATTCCATGTGTTTGCCGTAATAGCTTCTTTTTGAGCCTATAAACCCTGTCCTTTCGGGTAAAATCGCTTTTTACATCTTCGACTATTTTCGCGCCGCTTCGATCCATATAAACGAAATCTGCTTTATATGTACAAACCTTTTCACCGTTGACCTTTATAACAAATGGAACCTGCCGTTTTAAATTTGTTATTATTCCGGATTTCTCTTGCAGTGCCAAAACCCTGTACCTATTTCCTTCTTTGATGGAATCAAACTTTATCCCATCGACTTAACATTTTTTATTGCGGTACTTGGGTGTCTTTTGCGTTTTTATTTTTATTAGTCGCATTTTGTATTTTGCTCATAATGGCGAAAAATTGTGTCCAATTTGGCATTAGTCCAGCGGATGAAAAATTGTTCTGATCTTCCGTTATCTCCTTTAACACATCATCTGGATTGTAACCCTGCTGTCTTACAACTTCCTGCCAGCTGGTAAAACCGGCTTGCGTGGCCTTCACTAAGGCGTTAGTTTCTTTAACAGGATCTATCATTTCCCTACGCGGTGCAGTCCAATCCACCCTAACCCCACCTAGATTGATTCCTGTTGATGTCTCTACCGCTTCTAAAAACCATTTATAAACTGGCCCACATAGTTGTGGGATAATCAGCATATTTTGCCAATCGTCTACCTGGCGTTGAAATTCTAACCAGCCCATCCGGCCAGAAGAAAAATTTACATTGGATAGATCTCCGGTATATTGCTCATAGGTTAGCCCGTATCCATTTGCAATGGCCCTGTGTTGTGTTTTGGTATATTCGGAATACCCCTGATTTTGTGGGGGTTGGGTCATTTCTACCGATTCGCCAGCTTTTAGATACGTGATTGTACCGGGTTCCAAGTTTTCTACACGATCATCATTCGAGATAACGCCACCTTCGCCTTCTTCTGATTTATTTGTTACAAATATTGGCATACAGGCCGCTGCCTTTTTGCCTAACAGTTCAGCGTCTTCATAATCGTCAAGATCCCGCTGCTTAAGAATTGTAGCAGACGGAAAAGGAACCCCGCGGTTCTGCTGTGGCCGATCCACTTCAAAAATGTGTATAATGTCCTTGATGTCTACTAAACTACTTTTTAGATTGCCTTCCAAAGGGGAACGATCATAAATCCAGTAGCCAACGATCTTGTTTTTAGAATTATATCTAATTCCATAATAATCATATTCCCCCGTCGTGGGGAAGCCGCCACTGTAGTTATGCTTTGTTTGATCTATGTATTCGCCCTCTAGCAAAAGTATTTGCAACCCGAATTTATTAACAGAAGATTCGACGCGTTTGCGAATAACCAGAATTTCACCGGCTATAACGACGGAACGCATAGCCATTTTTTGCAGGCCATAGAAGTTAAACCTGCCGTCATAATCACATACTAGACTTTCTCCCCAGTCTTTCCAAAGGTCTTTCAGTTGCTTAACTACCGACTTGCTTCGGCCTTTAGGAGTAGGGATAATGCCTGAACCAATTACGTTATTGGCTATCGTTTTAGGTGCTTTCTTGGCATAAGGATTATTAATCGCCAAATTTCTGGACCTAAGAACAAGGTTCTTCTGGTCCCTATGAATCATTTGATTCAATGATTCGTTAGTCTTCCCGTACCATCCGGAGTGGCGATCACCAAATGCCGCGCCTTCATACCGGCGCTGGTGATCTGAAATTAATCGCAATTGGGCCTTATGTGCTGCACGCTTAACCGCCCTTTCGGGGGAAAACTCCTTAATAATTCTATCTATAACACTCATTATTATCTAACCCTTTATTGTAACGGATAGTCTTTTTCCTGTGAAAACTGCGAAGTCCTAATGCAATTTCCATATTGGCGATAATACGTTCCATTTCAACTACGCTACGGTAGTCGATTTCTTTGTCGCCATATTTTACCCTAGTAACTCCCTGGGAGTAGGCCGCTACTATTGCTTTATATTGGTCTAGTGTATATTTTGGTTGAATTACCACCATGATTTTTAATTAGCCGTTGGATAAATTTGCTTCATTATCCACGAATTTTACTATTAAAGAAGCCTCTAATTTAGAAGCAATTGCTTCAATATTCTTTGCATCGTCTGCATATTGTCTATATATTCCCTTTAGGGTATCAAAATTTGCAATAGTATCTATGGAATTACTGTGCGATTTGATTTTAAATAACCGGCAAAAGGTTTCATGCGCATAAGGGGTTAGTGTCTTCAATAGATACAATACTACACTTCGTCGATAAGACATTTCTGTATTACCTTTTCTGCCAGTGTTGTTAAAATACTCACGATCTACATTCCAATAGATACATGCAGCATATACGATTCTGTCTTCGATCGGCTTCTGTAGCCCGTTATAAACTTTTTCTTTCATAATAAAAGGGGTTTATCTATTCCAGTAACTTGTTTTTTTTGCTTTAGGTTTTGGTGCTGTTGTTTTGGCTTTTGGCTTTTCTACATGTACTGTAGAAAATGCCCGTTCCTGTTCCCATCGTTCCGGCGTCCAGCGATCCATGCCAATAACGGCAGCGGCTGCCCGCGCATAAATTCGTGTGTCTAATGGTTCGTTTCTGTCATATTTCTTAACCCAATAGGTTTTATAATACCCACGGGTAGTTTTCTTTGATTCCTGAACTTCCGCAGTTAGTCCACGGAAGTAATGGGGATCCCTTTTCGGAAAATGGCAGTAGCCGTCTGGTATTTCTTCGGGATTTTCCGGATCTATAAATTGTCTTAAAAATCCGTAGGTCTCTGACTTTATAAAGGATGATCCCACATGCCAAACCTTTTGCTTCCCGACCTTTTTTCCATGTTTGACTACATCAATAGCGCGGGGTGCGGAAAAGTAGTTTTCCAAGCTTTCGGATCCCTTTATCGGGATCACTCGCGTGAAAGTATGTTTTCGTTGCCAGGCATATACCTTGCTTGCCAGATAACCGGTATCAATTGCCATTAATCGAAGGGGTAGGGTTGCACCGTCTTCACGCTCCCAAACTTCGTTTACAATTTTGTCAAGTTCCGCCCATACTTCCTTTTTAGAAGGATCGCCGTTTAGTACACGATAATCTATGGACTGGCTTCGCTTTCCTTCCATCCAGCCAACTATTTCGATTTCTAGCCGATCGCCCTGCACATCCACACCGGCAGTAAGAAAGACTACGTCCGCGAATGGTTTGTTAACTGGATAGTCTTCTGCCCGGTCGTAAAGACGTTCCCATTCGGGTGCAGTAGATCTTTGTTTCCACGTCTCACCTAATACTGTATTGTAGAAATTTTTCAGTTTCGGATCATCCCCCTGGGCCTTATCCCATTGTTCTGCAATTTCTGCCCAAGATTTCCAACCGAAAGGGGAATAAAGGGAACTTAAATGATAACCAACTGTAAAGGGGTTTGTTTTTTCGGGTGCGCTTGGCACCCAATATCCGGATGCAAGCATTTCCGTTTTAAACCTTTCTTGGATTCTTTCGTTACAATGGGCGCATTCGTATTCTACTTTGTCATAATTACCTGTTTCCCACCTTAAGTTTTCAAACTTTAGTGTTTGTTCGCACCCGCAAAATGGGCAGGGGACATGATAGTATCTTTTATCTGTAGTTTCAAAATCAGCTTCTATAATGCTTTGCCCCTGAATGGTAGGTGTGCTGATTTCTAATATTTTTTTATTTGGAAAAGTGGCAGTACGTTGTTCGGCCAAACCAGTTGGCGACCCTTCCCCGTCAACATCCATAGGATAACCGTCAGTTTCATCCAACATAAGATAACGAACCGGCATAGATCTAAGCCCCGCACCGGAATTTGCACCCGTCAGTATCAGCATCCCGCCTGGGAACTCCTTTTGATTGATCGTATTTCCTGAATCTTTTGCCCTTGCTGGACGGATCTTTTCACGCAGACGGGGACTTGCTTCGATCATTGGCGCAATTCTCATTTTTGAATTTCGCTTTACGGTTTCATCAGTTGGCATAACTGCTAAAGCCGGACCGGGTGCAACATCAATAACATAACCTATAAAATTTAGGCCGATTTCCGTGGCGCCAACCTGGGCGCCCTTCATTATAATTACTTTCCGGACAATGTTTGTAACAGAAAGATTGTTCATTGGCTCAATCCAATAAGGGGTACGGCTGGACCTGTACGGTCCAGGCTCTGATGCCGACTTGCTATCCAGCATTCGATGGCTATCGGCCCATTCCGTGACTGTTAGTCGCGGTTCAGGTCGTAATCCCTCTATAAATCCTGATATTAAGCTAGCTGTCTCCATCACGTGGTGTGAAATCAATTTCTTTTTTCGTTAAATCTTCTAAGATGTCATAAAGGGCAGCCGATAGGATCCCGTACGCTTCCTGTCGGGATTTTGCCGCCAATATTGCATCAATGTGTCTGTCAGGAATCGCAAGCAAGGCGGTACGAACCTGCTGCCCGTAGACAAAAAGCTGCTTATGAACCTCGACCCTGTCTACTAATTCCCCCTTCCTTTTTTTAAGATCCAGCAGCGATGCCTGAAATTTTAATAATTCGGTCCCGCGCCTGATATCGGCATAACTGCTGTTTTTGTTTATCTCGACGGGGCCGGAAGATCCCTGCGGGGATTCTGTTTTTCTCGTATTGTTTTGGATCAGCTTTTCAACATTGTTTTGCATATGGATTTTTCCCCATTCTGCATTTGCTGCCTGAACAATAATTTTCTTTTCCTTAGAATCCCACCCGCGCTTGATCTTGCCTTCCTTTATGGCCTTCCGTACCGCTTCATTGCTAACTCCGATACGGGTTGCATATTCCCGTTGCGATACCCGTTCCTGTCTTGGTCTAGCCATATCTATAAGAGTTCGTTAAGCATTTGCACAATGGTTTCGCCGTCGGTATGCAACCCATTTTCTTTTTTATATTTAGCAAAACGGCGTCCATCGCTTTCGGACAGTGCGGCTACAATTTGAAACATTGTCGGTGTTTCGTCCCCTTCGTCGATTTCGGCGGCCTCGGAATTTTTTGAATTATCTTCTGGTTCGTCCGATTCTTCGTCATAATCGGATTTGGTTTCTAACAGGAAAGGATCTTCGCTGCCCAGGTCAATTGCCAAATCCGTTAATTCTAAATCGAAGTCAAATTCAAGATCCTTTAAAAGCTCTACATCAAAATTTAGGTTTGCCTGGCTGACCCTATTGTCAGCAATTGCTAATTCTCGCCCGATTTTACTATCAATATCAACATCGGTTCGCTGGGAGACAACTAAGGTTTTCCCGTCAGTAGGGACAATGACAACATTTTCAATGCCCAATGCCTTCATTTTTTTCACTGTCTGGTTTCCGGCAATAATCCTGTTGTTCCTATCTACCAAAATACCCCTGCCGACACCGTATTTATTTAAAGAGGTTTCTAATAATTCGCCCCCCAAATCGGTACCCTTGTTGGCATTCCGGTTGTCTAACACCAAATCGCATAATTTGGCAGTTTTTATTTGGTTGACGGTTTTATTCTGTAACTCAACATTGGCGCTATTTTCAGCCGTTTTTTTTCTCATGGTTTTTCTATTCTGGTTGACACCCCCAAAAAATCCTAACACTATCGAACTTTCGCGGTTGTACCCACCCGCATCGCTGCCCTTTCAGAAGGACCCAAATACTAACGAACGTTATCGTTTGTTTGTTAGTATTTTCGCTGGGTCGAAAATTCGTGAAATCGTTAGTTTTATGGACTGTCGATCCCGGTGATGAACAATTATTTTTTTAGTTTGGAAAGTCTGTATTGCAGTTCGTGTTCTAATGCCCGCGGGAATCCTTCTTTAACTATATCCCTTATCTTCTGCAAGGAATCTTTGTTAATAACGGCTGTGTGAACGGAGACAGACACCATATCCCGAATGGGTAGATCATTGCCTGTATTGGCTACCCGTTGGTGTCTACGCTGAAAGCCCCGGTCTACATAATTACCGCGGCCAAATACACCGACAATAGATCTGGTCATAAAGGCATAGGGGATCATTTTACGCACTCCTTTATGAACTTCCAAGCTTACGCCATTGCCAGCATTGCTATTACGCCGACGGCGATCTTTTGTCTTTACCTGACCACGCCGGGTTACACTAATGGTTTGCGTGGGCATCTCATATTTGGGGGAAAATGTCGTAACGGGTAATGGGCGCGAGTCAGCACCCAACTTTGCAGTTAGGGTGCTACTATTAGATCGTAAATAGTCGACGACCTTTAAGCTTCTTTGGGGAATATTATATTCATCGGAAACGGCCCGTCTTGCGGCCGTTCTACCCTTTGCCATTGTTTTATTGATGGCACTTGAAATACCTTTGTGAAGCTCCTTTTTTGAAAGGGCTTCACCTAGTTTCTGATAATCCTGTATTGCCTGTTTTGTATCGACTACTATCATTTGTCGGGATTTTATACAAAAAGGTGCGTTGCGAATGCAATTGCAATACAAGCAATTAATTACAGATTCTCAAAGCAATTATTTTGATTATGTACAGTAAACCGTCCTAATTCCAAATTTTTGCGCTATTTCAAGTTCGGTCCTTGCTCCCTGACTATCCACCCAGCACGGTAGCAAATGTATTTCGTCGCACTCCATTAGATTGCCGACACATAGACGCATGATCTTGTTCCTGTCTGATTCGTCGGTTAGTGGCGCCCATCCAAAGGACTTTCTAAACTCGTTTACTTCGGAAACATAGGCATAAGGATTAAAGGGTAAGTACCCCTTTGCCCTCAAAGCGATTTCATATTCCAAAAATTTTTGCTCAACAAAAACCGGGTCTAAACCAGAAATCTTACCAGCTATGTACACTTTAACAAGACCTGATGCCGCATCTATTGGCGGCATCAGGGTATTAATTTTGCTTTCTTTAATTATAAATTCCATTCTAACATTCTTTTGTTGTTAATTCCTTGCCACCATTAAAGTAATTTGGGTAATCCCGGCATAAAACCCGGCGACCCAATACGTCCTGTAAACCATGTAAGTGATTAATCCACTCGGTTAGTTCCGCTGGATGACTTCGGGGCAAAGCCAAAAAGCTATTATGCGCCTTTACTATTAAGTCCATTACAATCCGCTCGTCTACAGTAAATGGTTCTTTCATGGTCAATCGACTTTGCTGGTTGCGCCTTCTGACTGGTTTAAGAATAAAACCCGATCCAATTCAGCAGCTATCCAAGCCCCGGCAATGCGCAGCTGGTCTTGATAAGGCAGGCTTATAAGGTTTTGCCAATATTGGGTGTTAAATGCTGGGGGTGCAGGCCATCCTTTAAGGAGTTTAAACGCAATAGAATCAAACCTGCATCCAGTTTCATCCGTATAGCCTGCATCATGTTCCGGCGTATAACCTTTGCTAATCTGCTTTGCCCTTTCGGAAGATATAAGCCCAATAGCATCAATTTGGGCGACTGGTTTTAAGTAATCGCATAAAAAACAGCCGCTAAAACCATCTAAGAACACGACTTCCTGACCGCATTTGTCGATGTAACTATCAGTTTGGCAAGTCCATATTCTATTTTTATACTTCGGCAGGGTTGATTCTGCGCAGCCTTCCATAATTACTTGATCCCCGATTTTTAAGTTTTTCATATTTGTTTATTTTTTATATATTTTTCTGATAGCAATATGAAGCCCGAATTTTTCTAATACTTCGGTTTGCAATTGCTTGTTTCCCTTTCTTTGCTTTCATCAGAATTGATGTAGTCGTATGCCTTTTCAAGTCTACCCCTCAAATTTTGGGGTATATTGATACAGAAGTACTGAAACTCTCTAGTGAAAGGCTTTGTTGATACTTTTGGCAAGGCGTTACTGGTTTCCGTTTCCAGTGCGGTTTAATTTTAGATAATGTCTTTTTGCGATGCGTCCGACCAATCCCCTGAACGAATATAATTTTCGACGTTCAAAAGGGTATTGCTTCCCAATTATATGGCTTGACCTCATTTGCCTAATAAACTTCTTTTTCTTTTGCTTGGTAGTGAACATGTGTTATTTGTTTATGCCCGAAAGCGTTAATTAAATTTGAAAGGGATAATATCTTTTTTTAGATACAACGGGTGTGCGGGATTCCCGGACTTATTTACCTTTCTTACCGGTAGTGTCCTTTGGATCAGGGATCCATATCTGATATAAAGACTGCGCCAATGTGCGGGAATCCGCATCACGGGGTTGGCCGCCCTTTGCCTTGCTGAAATTTGTACATTCCAATGAAGCCCATAGGATAACCTTTGCATCCGGATATAATGCCCGGTAATGGTCTACTATTCGTTTAAGGCAATACAGGTTAAGGGTCCTAATATCTTCTTCAAAATGCAATACATGGGGATGATTACGCCAATGGCTTAATATGGCTACAGGATCGTGATTAACACATGCAACAATTTTGGCTATGCCGCCAGCCATTTCAAAGCCCGTTGTTGTCCCACCGGCACCACAGAAAAGATCTACTACAATAAACTTGGGCGGGATTTCTTCGGCAACAATTCTGGAAAGTATTTCGTCTATATTGTCCCTTGTTACTTTTATTTTGGATAGATCAGGGGCTAATACTGTTTTAGTTTTCATATCTTACAGTTCGTTTATTGGTCAATATTTTTCTTCACAGAAGATCCCACAATCCGGCATTTTTAACGACGCCATTGGACGACCTTTCGCATCTGGGGGCAGTTCATCAAGAAATATCCTTTTCCCTTTGTATTTTACAAGCCTGCATCCAATCCGCCTTGATTGCTCTGCCCGCTCTTTAAATACATCCGGATGCACTGCCCTAACGTGATTCCAGTACGTAGGGGAGCTGGATTTAACACACCCTATACAATTTGCATTTGGATAACCCAACTTATATATTAATGGCAACTCAATACCGGCCGATAGGATTATATCAAAACAATCCTGTTTGCTTAGTCCAAGATCACCTAAAATATTAAGGGTGTTTGACCTTTCGGTCCTTACAAATCTCTCATACCGGCTCCGTTCCTCTGCCGTGAATCCCATTACGATAAAATCAAAGTGATTGTTTTTCTCCCATTCCTGACGGGCAGCCTTCTTTAGGTCCCTGGTGCATCGTGCGCCACCCACGCCACTCATATATTTTTCTTTATTCCAAACCTCTACACATGAATGGTTTGGGTATTTTGGATTAATCTGGCTTTCGATTGGCAGCCCCAACCATCTTTCGATTTCTTTCAGAAACCGCTGATTGTCGGCATCTTCTTCTTTAATTGGGTTATTTACAATCCGAATTGTACATATATGGCTATATTGTTCAATAGCCTTTCTAGCAGCTACCGCGCTTGCAGCACCGCAACTAAACCATACTACAATTGTATCACCTTGTTCGGGTGTCATGACTTTTATATTTTAGAAATTCATTAAATACTGTGCTATGGCGCCCAGCAATCAAATACATCGTTAGGGTTTATCTGATAGGGTTTTTCTGACGGGTTTTCTTCGTCCCATAGTTTCTTTGCAGCTTCCTGGGCCAGTTGGGCATATTTTATCTGGTATTTGGAAAGTGCAATTGCCCGGTTGCACCTATGGATATATGATTGCAGGGCTTCCTTTCTAGTGCGATAGGCGAAAGGACGGCGGGTTTTCTTACCCACCCGCTTTTCCTTGCCATACATCCCGTGTTCACGCACTATATAAAAACATGGGGTTTCGCGTATGACTTTGAATTTCCTGTCCCATATCCGTACATTTGAAGTCCCGTCGCCATTGGTTAGGGATTCAGATGGACAATTCCTTTCAAACCGATACAAGACGGTTACTTTTTGATCTTCCATAATTGGCACTTTGTTTAGTCTAGAATAAAATTGATAGTTCGCAGCTGCTCCTTTAGGTGTTGGATATTGTGCATTTTATCAAATGCAGCACGCAGGGGCTTATCATTGAAAGGAGATCCACACCGGCGGTAGTGCGCCTGATAGCTTAATGAAAAGTTAGCCAGAACCGTTTGAAGGCGGTCCCGTTCCGATTCTAAAAAGCCATTTTTACCCCCCCGTTTCAAGATATAGGCGGATCTTGTTAAGGTATTCCACTCGCTTGGTTACCCTTTTCTTTCGGCGGGTCATTGCTTTAAAGTCTCTACCACCTTGGGATGTTAATATCGGTGTGTCCAATTCAGACACCGCTTCGCTAATTAGCGTTTTGATTTGTCCTATTGTTTTCATTTTTAACTATTTAAATATTTGTGACCAAAAATTATTTTTTATCATACCGGCAGGCAACGTCCAGACAATTGCATTTTTAAGGCTCCCGAATTTCATTTGCGCCGCCCGTGGACGGGACTTTATATATTCCATTGCCGCCGATCTATAAGGCTCCGGAAGCGTGGAGATATGGTCTAATATGGTTTTCATCCTTTTAAATTTTAATTGGTTTTCCAAAATGCTTTGTTGCTGCCCGTTGAACTTCCCTTTTGGTTGCTTTAGGCTTTTTAGCCCAATAGTTTTCAACAAAGGATTTTATTCTTTGCCCTTCCGGTAGGGGGGGCAGGGCTTACTTAGTTCCTGAATATCCAGATCGGGGAAATCGTCTTTGTTTTTCATTTAATTTTTACTTTATGGTGATTGATATTGCCTTTACCCCATCTAGTGTAAAAGGCTCCATGTCTGAAAAATCGGCGTCCTCGGAAAGCATATCGATCAGACTTTGAAAGGCCTCCTGCTCTACTGTTTCTTTAGGTTCATTGGTATCAACCCCACAGGTGCCGATGCGCAGATCACCATTAAACCACTCTATAGAATAACTAAGCGTGTATTTAGCCATTAGATACCTCCTTGAGTTGTTGATTGTTTATTTCGGTTTGCAGAAACGCTTCGATAAGCAATTCAGTGTCCTGTGCTTCGTCGGTCAAGTCGTAGAATTCACTTCCGGGTGTGCAGTCAGGATGATTGACCATTGAAAGTTTTAGGCTCCTAATAGTATGTAAAGCCTTCTTAAGTAATTCATTCATTTTACTTTATTTAAAGGTTTTTATAAAATGTCATCCATATAGTATGTCCATTTTTGCTTGTCGGATGCCCGAATAATGGTTTTTGCGGCAGGATAGAAAGCAGATCATTTACTTTGATCTGGGATTCATTCCACTTAAAAATTAATAACCCGTTTGGCTCTAAAACTCGCATACATTCTTTGAAGCCTTCTAAGATGTCCATTTCCCAGGTAAAGCCTAATACACCGTATTTTTTAGCCATGTATGAACTTTTACCCAGATTTTTTAAATGCGGGGGATCAAAAACCACCAACTTAAAGGCTTCATCGTCAAAAGGCATATTCCGGAAATCAGAAACGATATCGGGGTTTATTACTAATTTTCGCCCATCGCATAAGACGTGATCTTCCTTCCGTATATCGTTAAACAGTACCAGAGGGTTATTTTTGTCAAACCAGAACATCCTAGATCCGCAACAAGCGTCTAATATTTTTTTATCTGTCATTGATCCTTAATTATTTGTGATATAATTTCATGCAGCCAAGGTGTGCCATGTGCAAAATCATTGATTGATCCCATTTGAAATTGAAAAGCCTTTCCGGCCATCTATGGCAACATATCCGATTATCTTCATTCACGTAAAGCAATCCAAAACATCCAGGGACTATACTTTCTGCTAGTGGCAGAAGCTTTTTAGGTACAACATAGTAGAAATACTTTAATCGCTTGTAGTACTGGTTTAATCCGGATTGCTGATCTGTAATTACCGCCATCAAATGCGGCTTTTTAAGATCCCTTCGCAGGTCACCGGCACTAACTTTGATCTCATACCCGGTTGCATAACCTGATTTGGTTATAGACAGCATGTCGGTTTCAAAACCAAGATACTTGTATGAACCCTGTACCCGTGGGATAACGATATTTTGCAGATATTTACCGTGTCTGGCTATTTTCAATTCGACTTCCCTTGTTGTTAGCATATCTAAAAAATTAACTTCTTACCGGCTTTCTTTTGGTCGGCAAAAAATTCGGCTACTGCTAACCGGCGGGCAATGTTTTTAACCGTTTCCGTTTTATCCTTTGCCTTTTCGATTGCCTTTTCCAGTGCCTGGGTAAACAAATTGGATTTTTCCACTAGATCCCCGTAGATCTTGATCGCTTCTTTGTGCAGCTTCTGCTTATGTTCCGTAGTAATCCGGATCATCTGCTTTGATTCCAGATAATGGTAAAAATGCACGGGGATTAAATTGGGATTGTATTGCTGGGCTACGCAATAGGATCCGTAGGAATAATTGATAAAGTCCTTTAGGTCCCGTTCCTTTTCTTCCGGCGTCAATGTCCGTTCATTGGATAGTGCAGCCTCCTTGCCCAATACCCTAAAAGCTTCTTTCCGGCTTTCGCTGAATAGATAGGATTTAACGAAGGAAACAAAGGTCTTACAGTTCAACCCGTAATAATCCCCATATTCATCATACACACCGGCATACAATGCGGCTTTAACTTCCGCAATGGATATTCGGGGATAGGTAGACATCAATTTTTTATAGAATTCGTCTGCATAGATCCCGATCGTTGCCGTGTCCAACTTCTGACCGGCAATAGTGGTTATTCCGACAATGATTGTGACCAGGTCGTTAACAACCATCCCGGCAGGCTGATCTGCGATCTTAGGCATCAACCCGGCTGCGACTATTTCCCGATGCCGTTCCGGCAGCTTTGGTAAAATGTCCCGTTGCAAGGCAATGGCATTATCTGATTTAACTAATTGATTCATAAAACATTCTTTTACTACTGTTGGTATTTTTTCGCTAGCATTTCACGGGCGGCATCTGCGGCCCGCTGGTTATGCTCTATAACCGATTCTTTACCCGGTGGCGGCTTCGGCTTTTCCTTACTGGTCCTGTATCTGGAAAATATATTTTGGAAATACCTTTCGATTTGGGATAGTTGGTAGGTAGAGAAAAACGAATCTTTGGAAATGAAGTCTACGACTTCGGCCCAGATCATTAAAATTTGCTGCATAGCAGCCTGATCTTCGACATTTAATCCCCCTGCCTGTGCGATTGTCTTCCCGATCTGGAAAAGTGCCTTAAAATCGATGTCTTTTCGCGAAATGTAATTTGGGTTTACCCGCATGTAGGCAGACATCATTTCCGGCACTAAGTATTTTTCCCGTTCCCGCTCCGAAAATTCAGGATCGACATTTTCACAAAAGGTTTTTTCTTTTTCCCCCACACCCCCTATATCTTTTTCTAAAATATTTCTATTTCTATTTCTATTTTCATTTTCCATATGTATATACATATGATTTGTCGTATGATTTTCATATGATTTATCATATGATTTTTTACGTCCAGATTTGTTGTTGCTTCGGCTGGCGCAGTACCTCTGACGCTTCAATTGTTCACGTTCAAGCCTTTCATTAAAAAACAGTCCGTCAGGATCCTGTTTAAATTTCTTTTGGAGGGTAGGCCATGCCTGACCAAAGTCCGATCCAAGACAAATTTTTATTTCTTCTAATGAAAGATGCCCATTATTAAATTGCGCGTCCAGCACTTCCATGTAACACCCCTTTAAAAAACGGCTTAATAAGCTGGTGCCAGATTTCCAGTCACCCCAATACCACAATACTGCTGGATCTTTTGCCATAATTTGTAGTGCTTTCTCTCTTTTTAATATTCCTTATTGCATCGCCGCTGTATTGGCGTTGGGGTTTTCCCCTTTGTACCTGGAATGCTTGATAACCCCCTTTTTACCCTTTCCGAATACCTTATCGTATTTTTCGGCGTCGTAGATCTTCCCGTCTACCGTTTCGTAGTACTTGACGCCATCCTGTTTAAAGGCTCTTTTTAATACCGGTTTGGTATGGAATGGGCGTTCGACGATGAACTTTAAGATCTTCCGATTTTCAACACCATCAATTTTTTGCTTCATTGGTTTGGGCTTTTCTTTTGGTGGATTTAGTTTCCGTGCCAGATACCGGCGCCGATTGTCGGCTTGAATCTGGGCTTTATTATCTTGATAATACCGGCGATTATATTCCCTCTGACTTGCTGATGTTTTACCCATAGGCGGCATTTTTTGGCTGGTAATCACGTTCCCGATTAGCTTGGTCCCGGTATCGGTAACCACACAGCCCGTTAAATAATTCGTCCGGACATTTCCGGATTTCCGTAATACACTGGTTCAGGATTGTTTTATTCAGGGATTCGATATGTCGGCGGGTCCGCGGATCCGAAAGGCGATCACCAATTTTTGCCAGTGCCTTATTTATAGCAGTGGATTCTTTTTGTCCTATCTGGGCTATAATCCTGTTGTTTGGCTCCGCAGTGTATTTATAGGCCATATAATAATACAGGTGACGGGCGTATGCAATGCGACGTGTCCTGTAGTGGCTCTCCAACGCGGATTTAGAAACGCCAGTAATCTTTGAAACCGCAGCTTGTATAAAATCTAATGTCATAGTTTGTATTTATTGATTATTGCCTGTAATTCATCGCGGGACCATTTGTAAAACTTCGTTGCCTTTGCCCTGGCTTCCAGATCTTCCACGGCATCCCGTCCGTACCTTTCAATCAAACCGGCTAAATATCCCGGCAGATTGCCTTCCTTAAACCGGTTATCGTACCTCGACTGTCCGTTTACGTTCATTTCGTCGAATCTGACCCCTGAATATTTTCCCTGTGGGAAGTAATGCCCGGCATCCTCTGTTATTCCGCCGCCGCTTATACATGGCTTGTCTTTGTCCCGATTCCGGATCCATTTATTG
Organism: Arachidicoccus terrestris; assembly: GCF_020042345.1. Classification (NCBI taxonomy): domain Bacteria; kingdom Pseudomonadati; phylum Bacteroidota; class Chitinophagia; order Chitinophagales; family Chitinophagaceae; genus Arachidicoccus; species Arachidicoccus terrestris. The sequence continues at coordinate 1,098,733 of NZ_CP083387.1, read as the reverse complement.
AAGATTATTTGTGCCAAATCCAACATTTCAGGAAGATCTTCCGGCTTACTTTTGGGCTTTTTCTTTTTGATCGGGGATCGTTTCAGCTGATAAACCTTCTTTTCTTTTTTAGGGCGGCGACAGAACTCACCACAGGTAGGATGCTTACATTCGGACATTACTTACTAACTTTTGCTTGGTCGACTGCATTTTGAAGAGCTTCACACATTTTTATGTAGCCCAGGTATTCGGCGATTTGGTCTTTATTATAGCTTTGATCTTCGCCTACTTCTTCATATTCAGTCAGCCATTCAGCAATTGTTTTCAGCTGACAGCCGATTTTAATCTGTCCTGATCCCCACCAATTAACCGCATGTCTTGATCCGGTTATAAACATGGTTTTGGTGATCTTTTCGTTTTTTGCAATGGATGCACCGTAGCCAATGGATGCACCGTAGCCAATGGATGCACCGTCGCCAATGGATGCACCGTAGCCAATGGATGCACGTCCGCCAATGGATGCACCGTCGCCAATGGATGCACCGTAGCCAATGGATGCACGTCCGCCAATGGATGCACCGTAGCCAATGGATGCACCGTAGCCAATGGATGCACCGTAGCCAATGGATGCACCGTAGCCAATGGATGCACCGTCGCCAATGGATGCACCGTAGCCAATGGATGCACCGTCGCCAATGGATGCACCGTAGCCAATGGATGCACGTCCGCCAATGGATGCACCGTAGCCAATGGATGCACGTCCGCCAATGGATGCACCGTAGCCAATGGATGCACGTCCGCCAATGGTAATGTTGCGCTTTGCTAGTTCTTCGGTTGCTGTTTCAAGGGTAAAAGCAGTCCAGCCTTCCCCATCAACCCAAAGAAAAATTGTTGTTTCTTTCTTCATTTTTCTGGATTTTAAATTTGGTAATTGGTAATGAAAGTGATTATTTGGCAGTAAGTTGCCGTAGGCGTTTCCGTCGGAATTTATTGGCCTTTTTGTCATGTGATGACTTAATAAGGGCCTGATAGTGTTTTACGATCTGATCGACAGAAACGAAGTAAGTCGCTGGTAAAATTGGTGATGTGTTTTTCATGCCCGATTTTTTGGAGGGTTAGAAAATGCATACATAGCAAACACACAAACTGCAATTTTAACCGCCAGATCAATTAATTGATTGCTCATTTTCAACTGGTTTTGATTCGGTAATTCGTTGGGATTCAGAATACTTTCCAAAAGGATCAATATTCATTTTTTCAATATGGCTATCAAAGGGGCTGCGGGACATTTCCACCGGCATTTCTGGCGCAACCGGATCAGGTTTCTTTTCCAAGTTGGCCCTGATGCCCTTAAGTTCGTTGCAAATAGATTTCAATACCTGGACAATTTCATATTCCCGCACAGGTTGAGTGCCGCCCCATTCCTGAATAGCAGTGAATAAATCGGGTTGCGCCATTCTGTTACTGCGATCCTGCTTTTCCTTTTCAAAGTGTTCAAAGGCTACTTTCCTTATAGGATCTGCAATATTTTTTATGTATTCCGCGGCATCCTTTGCCTGAACTAAGTCAATTTGTGTTGGTTCAGGATTCGGGGTGTTTTGCCCATCAGGTCCGAAGGCTTTCAATTCGGCAACTGAATTTTGCATACGCTTTGCATCTAGTTCCTTTTTCATGTTGGCACTGTATGCTTTTAGGGCTGCGACAAATGAATCAATTGCTTCTGTGGATCCGGCAGGCTTGTAATACGTCCATTGGTACAAGGAACCGGCATCACCTTTATTGCCCAATTTTTTAATCATTCCCGACCGGCGCATAATAGTACCGGCGTTGGAAGATATGCCGACGGTCTTTACCATTTCAGGCATTTTAAATGGCTGGGCCAACATACATTTTGTATATACCAGCTGTAAGATCGCGGCGGCTTTGTTCCTTAAATTTTCTGTTTTCATTTTAGGAAAGGTTGATTTGTTTAAAATTTGTTAGCTTTTATTGTGTTTGCTGGCCCAGTCTTTCCATCGGCTGGGGGCCTCCTTTTCAAGCGATCGTATAATCGCATTTAGAATGACCCAGATAATACCCAAATTGATATCAAAGACCATTGGGTAAAATGTCACCTTATACATAAAACTTGGCAGGACTATACCATATTCGGTAGTGAACGCCTGATAAACAAAAAATACAATAGCAATCAGGTGTATTAGTAAAAGCCCACAGGCAATTGTTTTTGTATGGAATTTCATTTTATTTGATATTGAAGATTAAAAATCTGGTTAGCGGTGTGCAGTGACTAGAATGGCAGGTCGTCTTCTTCCGGTTCACTATAGGCAGGCGGTGCAGTATTTACCGTTTGTGATTCGGTCGGCGCCGTTCCGGATCTGCTTTCAAACAATGGATGGTTAGGGAAGGGGTTGGGTGTCGATTCCAATTCAGCGATCACAGCTTCTAATTTCGTAAGAAAGAAGGCGTCCTGTAAATCTGAATTGTAGATTGTCTTTCCGCCAGGACCAGTTGACACGTCTAATGGGGGGCAGTCTTGCATATTATCACGTGTATAGGACCAAGGTAATTGTTCCCCGTACTGGTAAATGTTCAGATACGCCTTCTTTTTCTCATTTCGGGTGTATTGAAGTGTAGCCCACCTTGATTCGTGACCGACTTCAAAGCTTGCCATTACCTGAAAGAAGCCACGGGCGTATGAACTATTTAGCCACGTTTCTAAGACAAAATAGTCTGTGGCATCAATCAAATGGAACTGGATCACGTCGCCGATATATCGGCCGTCTTCTTTTGATTCCACTTTGCGGAATGTGATCTTTACCAAATGGACGCCAGACAATTTGTTGAACTGGTTAATTGTCCCATCTTCCAAGCGTTCCCGCATAAAGCCTTCCTGAATTGAAAGGTTTCGGCGGCGGGATTGTGTTAATTCTAAAGGCATACGATTTTGATTTTAGTTTTTTTGATGATTATTTTCTTTTGCTTGATTCTTACTGAATTATATGGATTTACATAAGTGGTATTTGCTAGTTTCACAGAAAACCGGACCCCCGCTTCATTTGCCACGATCAGAACATTTAGGTGATCGGCAACTACTGTAACCAGATCTGCGGCCCGTCCATCTATTACCCGTTTAACTGTGACCTGGTCATTAACCAGATAGACCTTATCGCCTTCCATCAAATTTGGGATTTACGGACCTTAGATTTTCTTGGGTCAAAGTAGCCGCCGTAAACGGTTGCTCTGGATGGCGGCGAATACCAGATATTATAAGGGTAGGGGTTAGGCAGTAGGTCCAGTGCGGGCATGATCTCGTTAACCATGTAGTCAAATATGTATTCGGACTTTTGCTCCGCCAGTCCCGGCAAAGGGCTGGGCCAATTTGTAAACCACTTGCGGGACCAACGCCCTTGCATTATTGATAGATGGTCTTTCCCTGTAGATGTGTTTTTGCCAATGGTGATAGTGAACGGGTCAGACAGCCAAATGTTAGGGACCGTCATAAGGAAGGCAAAGGCAGCGCGGGAATTTACGAACATGCTAATAATCCAGTATTCAGATTCGCTAATCATGTGAAGCTTTAGGATCTTGCCATATTTGTTTTGGTCCGTGGTGATCCGCACCAGGTTACCCGTAATTGAATTGAATGTATATTGTTCCTTGACATCCTTGGATGCGCTGACGAATTCGCCGTTTTTTGTTATCAGATGGTATTTAGCCATAATTACTTTGTGTTTTGGGGATTATTGGGACCTATAGAAATAGGTCCCGCCTGTTTCTCCATTGTTTGTGTGAATATTTTTAAATTCCTTTCCAGTCGTCATGATCCATTTTCTTCGCCTTTCTGTAGTTCCGGACAATCCAGATCAGAAATACAATCATTGGGACCACATAAATAGTAGCCATTACGATCAATGCTTTCTTCATTTTAATTTGGTTTGGTGAAATGGTGATTAACTATAAAGCCTTGTAAACCCAATGAAAAGCAGGTTTCTTTATCTTATCCATATATACCGATGCTACCTTATAGGGCTTACTGGTCGGCTCAATCACATTAGGGAATACCCAGGTTGCATTTCTATCTTCCCACGCTACACGAACACGGTCATTAATGTGGTCAAAGTCGACAACCGTTCCCCTGTCGCCGACAAATGGGATCCCTTTAGATCTGACAACCTCTAACCCGATGCTTACGTCCTGAAAATTCATGTGAAATGGTTTTGATGGAATACAATAGAATTACCTATGCAAACAGGTGTTTTGCTAAAGCCGCCTGGTAAGCTTCTTCCCGTTGCTCCTTTTTAGTCTTTGGCTTATCCGGAACATCCAGACCGCGCCTTAACCGCCGCTCTACCTCACTCAATACTTCCAAAGTCTTCCTATTAGAAAACCCTTCAAGGTGCATTCGCAAGCCCCTTAATTCGTTTGATAATTCTTTGTCTGATATTGAGGTATAGAGAGACATATAAAAGGTTTATCTGGATTTAACTGATGTTGGGTTACCTAAAGCAGCTGTCACGGTAGCGTAACGCTTTTTATATTCCTTTTTGATCTTTTCAGCGGATTCACTGTCACGATCTCCCCTTATGGCCTGACGGACAAATGAGGGCGAAAGACTAGTTTCTTCACTAAGGTTCTTTATAATTAATGCCCTCACGCTGTCATATTTAGTTTTTATCATATCTTCGCGCATTGGTTTTATTTGTGTCGTTGTGTGACACAAAGATAGGAACTTGTTCCATAGTTCCAAATTTATTTGGAAGTTTTTTAAAAAATATTAGATGACCCCAGAAAAAGCTATTGAGAAATTATCTTCCTTAAACCTTAAGGAAGTGTCTAGGAATACTGGAATACCGTATGATAGAATGGCTAAATGGAAGCAAGGCAAGGGATTGCCCAAGCCTAAAGATTTGCAACAACTGATTGACTACTTTAATGGAACTACTTCCATTAAAAAGGATGCGGATGCGGAAAAGGTCCCAGGCCATTTTGAAGAGTTATTGCGGTTGAAAGATCAAGTAATTGAAAACTACAAGACAATTGTTGATGATAAAAACGCAATCATTGATATGCAAATCGCTGAAATTCAACGCTTAAAAAGAGAATTGGCGGAACGCACACAGGACATGGACGGTGTATCGCACAAAAAACCAGTCCCAAGGGTAAAAGGGGCATAGGCGCACGTTCATAAATTAAGCGTCGGATTAACGCATTTACGCTAGATCGGAATAATGGAAAATCAGTTAGTCAGTAAGCTAGTTCCCAGTTGTTTAGTTCAAAATAGGGCGCAAATGTAGGGCTACAGCTGATTACAAACGAATTAAAATAATTGCTATGGGAAAGATGGGCGAAAATAATTTGAAAAATAAACCTAAGTGGTTTAAAGTTCTTTTTTATACGGTCTTTATTTTACTTGGAATTTTCATAATTGCTGCAATCGGTGGCTCAATGATGACCCCCGATCCTGCACCTTATGATGTGATCAGATACAGGGAATCAAATAAACTAATGCAAGTGTATGTCAAGATCGACACAAGCATACAGGACACGTTGCAGTTGCGGGAGACTATGTCCCACATAGCGGATTCGGTAAAAGATGCCTTACCTGACTATGAACGGGAGGACGATCAGCAAGTAAAGGTTTGGTTGTTCTGGGATCAGCAATCGGCGCGTGAGGAAAAACTACTGTCTAATACAATTGGATCCTATTTAACTACCGTTGGCACTGGCGTGGATGAATATAGCATAGTATATCCCCAAACCGATCTTTTGCAAAAGGCAACCCATAAAGTTCACTACGAACCGGCACCTTATGGTATTGCCAGGCTGGATTTTTCGGACAATCAGCAAAAGGATATTTACGCATACGTTGCCCCGTCCGTTAGGGATACAAACGTTCTGAAAGTAACAATGGCACACATAGCTGATTCTGTCAAACGGAATATGCTAAACGAAGATTATGCGACTATGAAAGAACTTGTTGTCTGGCTTTTCTTCGATAGGAAGTCGGCTAAAAATAAAGACTTGAAAATTAATACAGTAGCTGGATATCGCAGGGTGATGGAAACCGGCGAAGACGCTTTCGATTTTCAATTGAATTGGTATGATCAAATGGGTACAAAAAACGGAAACGATTAAAAAATATGGAAATTCAAACAAGTAAACAGGCACGCAAATAGTTGTATATAAAGCATTTATAGAAAATATTATGGCGGTGTGATAATCCCTCACTCTCCGCTTAAGGAAATGGCCGATTTGGATCATTTCCTTTTTTATGACATTAATAGAGTGATTTACAATGTCTTATGCCTTGATCTCTTAGGATCATAATCAATACCTTTTCCGATGACCATATACCCCTGATTCGAGTCAATAATTCATCAAAATAATTGCCGCACCTGCTTGTTTCAGTAGTTCATCGTTCATTGTGAACCCTTTAACAATGTATTCATGCAGCCTTGCCGTTGCCCATTGGCGAAATTTCGTTCCTTGAAGACTTTTGACTCGATAGCCTACCGAGATAATCACGTCCAGATTGTAATATCTCACTTCCCGCTTTTGCGTCTTTCCCTCAATGGCACCATGTTGAGTGGTTGTTCGGAATTTCCGAACAACCACTTCTTCTTGTAGTTCCCCTTCTTCAAATATGTGTTTAATATGTTCACTAATCGTTGCCTTTGATTTTGGAACAATTCGCATAGCTGTGCTTGAGTTAGCTAAACCGTTTCATCCTCCAGTCTGGTTTCGATCTTAGTGACGCCGTCTTCTGTCTGATATATAATGATATTACTTTCTTGTTCCATTATTTAATGTTTTAAAATCTCCTGTAGTACCCCGTCAGCTTGATTTTCCAAAGCTAAAAGCTCTTTCTTTACTGCCTCAATACTACGTAAAGGCGTATGCTTGTAAAAGTATTTATTAAAAGATATCTCATAACCAATCTTCACGGTATCAATATTAATCCAAGCCTCTGGCATATGTGGTATTACTTCACGCTTGAAATAATCTATAAGTGTTTGAAAATTTTCTGCCATTAACACTTACCGTTTGGCTTCTCATAAACTTGGCTCATCAGACTCTTGCCTTTGACATCTTGTTTATTGTTGTTGGGTGCAGTTATTTATTTGCGTATTGCTTAGATGAAATAAGCTGCCCATTTTTGTAATTTTCGACCTTTAGCGTGTCGCCTGTTCTTGTGAAATATATCCACGTACTGTCTTTTTTATATGCATTTTCACCTTTGGATCTTTCTTCTATTGAATCTGCTACGAAATACATGTCAACATATCGTTGTCGGTAGTTAGATGTATAATACCAATTTTCAGATTTGTATATTTTGCCGTCTTTTGGAGTATATGAACCTCCTGAAAGCAGTGTCTCTGGTGTTGGATGGGTCAATCGATAGCTCAAATACAAAGGGATAGGCGTGCAAAACAACAATGTTGCCACTGTCCATTTTGTTGTACCGTTTACAAATAATCTCTTTCGTCGCTTTAATATCAGAAAAATAGTAAGAATTATAGTGATGCCCCAAACTGCAGGCATCCACAATAGAATAAAAGCAAATGAAGCGCCACTGCCTCCCGGTTGATTAGCAGCATAATTATACAAGCCAATTGTCAGCAGGTTAGACATAATGGCGATAATGATCAGAGGGCGAAGTTGTCTCATTTATAATTGCATGCAAGTTGATTGGTGTAATACAATTTATCAACTCGAATATAGATAATATTTCTGAAAGAAAGGCTGAAAAACTCAGGATGAGGCCATAAGAAGATTCATTTATGAAATGTGTTTCATCGGTGGTAGTGTATATGCCTACATACTTCTGTAGCGTATTGCGGTGCAGAAGATCTCTTGATTCGTAGCGGATGCATGTATAGGCCGCGGCGTATTCTATACCACACTAATCGGTGTTGATATAAAGTGCTACAAATGCCGGAATGTCAACCAGCTTTCTGCCTGGCTGAAACAGAACGAATTTCGAAGCAACGAGAATCCTACTTACAACAAGTTAGAGTAACTGGACAAGTCCTGTTTGATAATGCGGATTATTGTTGATTCTTGAAGTTATTTCCTTCGTAGATGTCTATTTGAAAGCGGGAAAGGGAGCGACGGCGCGTCTGCAATAGTGGCTATGAGGCGGGGTGGTTTATCAGGCCAGAATCTTGGGTGCGCCATCTTCTGTTTGATAATTAATTAAATTGCTGTAGTTTTTTATATGTGGTATTCCTGGAATATGTTGCATAAGATATCTGAATATTTGGATGTTGGTATTAAGCCACGATGAGAGGATTTTTGTATATTTACAACTAAATCGGTTAAAAAGGATAATGCTTGTAAAGCAATCAATTATTGCAGATGTAAAAGCGATCATTGTCCAATCAAGGACAATACAATTCGGCTGCTGACCAGCAACCAACACCGATGTATTAGCATATTAGTAAACGCATTTTTGAAGAAAAGCAGGACGAAAAGATAAAGCAAATGACGGTAAATGTCTTACATGTTTGTTGCCGATGAATTGGAACCGGACTATGGAAATGGCGTATTATGAATGAGATTTGGAAAGCGCCATTATTGTATATTTTCAAGGGTTTTTATTGAAATTGAGCTGTATCCGCCAACTGAAAAGCAGTTGTTGGAAGAAAGGAAGAGCGAATTGAAAAATTATAAGGAGCGAATGAATAATGAAATTTTAAGAAAATAGCCAGTCATATTGATAGCAGAAATGCTAAGTAGCATGACCGGAAAAATTAAAGAACATTAAATTTAGGTTATGAGAACACTCAATCCCTGGATCAACTTCAATGGCAATGCCGAAGAAGCATTCAATTTTTACAAGTCGGTTTTCGGCGGCGCGTTCACAAAGCTCGTTCGTTTCAAGGATTTGTCCGGTCCTGATTTTCAGGTTCCGGAAAATGAAGGAAATAAAATAATGTACATCGGCTTATCTATTGGTCAACACAACATACTGATAGGTAACGACGTTCCGGAGTTTATGGGACGGGTAAATGAAAATGAAAACAGGTCTAAAATATTTGTCAGCGTAGAAAGCAGGGAAGAAGCCGACAAAATATTCAATGGATTATCGGCAGGAGGTGAGGTAGAAGGACCTATGGGCGACAGCCCTTGGGGAACATACGGTGGAATGTTTAGAGATAAGTATGGGATTGAATGGATCGTGGAATTCGATTCTAAATACAATGACTAAATGCAATCGACAAAAAGAGGATCCTTGCCCCGTGGATGGTGCGCTTTGGTATACAGCCTCTTTGGCATAAAGTGACCGGTCAAAATTCCTCTTTCATCGAAGGCTGTATGTTTTTGTTTTTACTTCGGCGAAAAATAGTTTTGACGCTTAATAGATGATGTTCTTTTATTGTTGTCTAAGTGTTGCAGTATGTGAAGAATCAGCAGGGAGCCATTTATAAGTATGATGCTCGATGCTGATTCCATCTTATAACCAATGATTGAATGCAGCTCTTATTTTACGATCAATTTTATGCATTCGCCATTTTCAAATTTCAGAAAATATATGCCGGCGGCATAATGCTCAAGAGAAATGTCTTGCGTTTTGTCAGTAATATGAATTATTTGTTTTGTTTGCCCTGATACGGTGGATAGAACTGCCTTAGTATTTAGCAGTTTGCTACTGCCGATTTTCAGGGTTACCTGCCCTTTGGCGGGGTTGGGATAAATCGTTGTTGCGGTGTTTTGCCCTGCACCTTCTATATGGATAGTTTCACTGTAATCAGTTTTATTGTCCCGGTCAACCATCTGCAACCGATAATAATTAACCGCCAGTGGGTCATTATCTTCCGCGCTATAAGAATTGTTCCCCGATCCATGGGCCTCTATCCTTCTTATTGTTGAAAATTTTGCGCCATCCGGACTGCGCTGGACATTAAAGTAGTCGGTATTGTTTTCAGATGCTGTATTCCAGGTTAGATGAATATTATCCTTACTAAGGCGTTTACCGGTAAAGCTTACCAGTTTTAATGGTAGTGGACTGTCATCATCTGTAATCGTCATGCTTGCGGTTCCATTGGTAACATCTGGCGTATAGGAAGCACCGTTGCCATCGGTACTGGTGTTCAAAGTTAAAATGACAGTTTCTGTCGGCTCACTGATCATATCATCGATCACGGATACAGGCAGTGAAACCGTATTGTAATAGGCAGGCAGGGTGAGCGCACTTAAAGAATAGTCCACGTCTGACGTGGCTGTCCCTGTAACATTGGCTGATAGCGTTATGTTGGCGGAAGATACATAGTCCCCCGGAAGTTTTGCTTCAAAACTCCCATTGGTGGCAGGTTCTGCCGCATCAGCTGTTTTTAGAATGCTCACTATTTGATTCGGCGCAATGTTATCGTCATCACCAATATTCATCGTGATATTACTATTGGCAGGATCCGGTGGGAAGATAAAAGCATTTCCGCCGCCGTCTGTAGCACAACCGCTGAGAATGGTAAACGTAAAGGTTTCAGTTTGTTCAATAATGTGATCATCGAAGGGTGCGAGAGCAACCTGAATGGCGTTCGTATTGGCTGGGATGGTGAGGGTGCCAAGTGCCTGATAATCGAGCCCAGGGGTCGACGTGCCAGACAGTACATATGCTACACTGACAGGCCAGGCCGAGGTCGCCACGCCGGCCAGTTTGACGGTAAAACTTCCGTTGGAGGCAGGCTCCATTGCATTTGTTCCTGTAATTACCTGAAGAGGTGTAGAAGATGCCGCGTTGGCGTCAACGATCGTAACCGTTGCTTTGTTTCGCGCGGGGTCAATTGTATAGGCTCCACTGGCGCCGACTGCCGACGTAAGTTGCAATTCAGCGAATTCAGGCCCTTCGATAAGACCGTCATTGGATGCATCCACCTCGAGAACCGTTTCTACAACTCCAGCTGGAATCGTTATTGTAAATACCGGATTGGAAAGATTATAATCTGTCCCGGCTACGGCTGTCCCCGATAGCGTATAACTAACCTGGATGTCTTCATTAACCGGCAGTGGTGCATTTAATGCCACCCTATATTGACCATTCGTGCCGCCTTCAATGGCATCCGATATTTTCTTAATAATAATTTCCGGACGGGATTGACTAAATACGCTGGAAAGGCCGGCAAACATAAACAGGGCGCTAAAAAGTGCAGGTCGGCATTGCACAGCGCATTTTGATTTACATGGTTTCATGCAGTTTTTATTTATTATATGCAATTTAAACTAATATAATGAAAAAAAGCAGCTTTTAGAAAAAAATCGGGAATCTGTCTGTTTTGTCGATTGCTATTTTTGCTTGCTTTCAAGACTTTCCATAAAAGCGATTATATTGGACTGTTCCTGATCTGAAAGCCCTAGCGAGTCGGTTGAAAGTGTCTGATTGGGCAGATGTATACCTAATCCGACGCCGCCTGCATGATTGTAAAATTCCATTACTTGTTCTAGTGTTGGGTAGGCGCCATTATGCATATAGGGGCCGGTTTTTTTTATATTGCGGACAGTGGGTATTTTAAAGGCATACTTATAGGACGCGACACCGATAATGCCATAATAGCCTACATCAGGATCGAGTGTGGAATCGGTGAGGGACCGGGGAACACCCAAAACTTCTGATTCACTTTGTACGTATTTTGGGGGCGTGATCCCATTAAACAATGGTGCAAAATGACAGGTAGCGCACTTTGCTTTGCCCATAAACAAGTTAAATCCCTTTATTTCTTGTGACGAAAGGGCCTGCTTCTTACCACGCATGTATTCGTCGAAGCGGCTGTTGAGTTTCACCAGACTTCTGATATAGGAGGCCAAGGCATTGGTTACCATCTCCGCCTGAACGGTGTCACCCCATTTATCGGCAGGGAATGTCTTCGCAAATGAATTTTTATAGCCGGTGTCACTAGAGATATAGCGGATCACCGCCTTCATGGACCCGTCCATTTCTTCCTTGTTACCAATGACATCCATTATCTGATCTTCCAGCGTCAATGCCCGCATATCATAGAAATAATTGGACTGCAGCGCGGCATTAAGCAGGGTAGGTGCATTCCTTGTAAGGTGCTTCCCAGGGTCGTTTATATCGGTAGGCGTCGTGCGCCCGTCGGTGTAGTCTAATTCAGGCTTGTGACAGGTCGCACAGCTTCTAGTCTTGGTGCCTGAAAGTGCGGGGTCAAAAAAGAGCCTTTTTCCTAACCTGACCTTTGCCTCCGTCATGTGAAATTTTGGCCCTGGGCTAAAGGCATTTGCATTAAAGGCGCCGGAGTCAAATAAGGTATTGACTTCCTGATTAAGCATGCGGTTATATTTGATTTTACGGCCAGGCAGATCTCTTTGAAGTGCGGCAATACCGGTGCTGATCTTGTTGGCATACGCTGTAATAAATGCGGCTCTGTCAAAGCTGTTAAAGTCAGCGTGTTGATCTAGGTAGTCTATTGAAGTATTGAGTGTCTGTAGTAAACTGGATGAGTTTTTCTTGCGAACATAGTGTTTTAATACCTGTTGCAGGCTTTTGAGCGAGACTGCTGACTCCTCTATACTATTGAGCGATAAGGCTGCATCGAAACCGGTTATACCCAACGTGACAACCCTGAAAACTTCCAGTTTGGCAGCGTCCAATATGCGCCAGTCCGCAAAGCTGTGATCTGTATAGTAAGAGATCAGATAGTCGGTATTGGTCACTAGATGTCTCACAGAGGCTATTAATTCTTTTTGGTGAAGCGTATCTATATGGGGATAGATATATTCTTCAACCACCTGCAGGCCCATTGGATCCGAGCCCCTGGCAAGGGAAGGATCCAATAAATCTGCATTTTCGATTTCCTGAACTGGTGGGCCGTTCAGTCTTTTAGTCAGATCAGCTGTAAAATAGGAGGCGGCCCATTCAAATTCCTTAAAAAGTAATCTGGCCTTTATAAAACAGTGCCGGATTTTTTTTTCGTCCGGATCTTTTCTGCTTACCTCTTGCAACAGGCTGTCTTTAATATAATTACGGAAACCCCTGATTCCGCGAAAAACCTGGTTATGAATCTCCCGTTCCCGGAAACTGGGCCTGGCAGCATCTTCGAGACTTATGTCAATTGAAGTGAAGCTGGCAATAAAAAACCCTATTAATAAAACGAATGCTATCCCGGTCTTCCTATACATGATCCTCTGCCTCCACTTTCGTCTTGCATTAAGTTATTTAAAGATGAGCGCATTCGTGAGTGGGTCCGCATTTTTATCCCTGCTGCCCAGTGGTTCAATATTCCATCTCTTCTCAATAAATGAAAGAATGCTGACCGTTTCATATTGTGTATGATCTACATGGCGTTTTTTAGCGAACGGTCCGATAATGATGGCCGGAATGCGGCTGCCTGGTCCCCATCTGTCAATCTTTGGTGGATTGACATGGTCAAAGAAACCGCCAAATTCATCATAGGTCAGAATGACGAGTGCATCTTTGCCATTAGGCCCGTTTAATACATCGTTAATCAGATTGACAGCTAACTGTTCAGAAGAATACACGGCAGAACCGCCAGGATGTTCGTCGTTGCCTCCTCCGGGTTTTACAAAAGAAACACTCGGAAGTGTTCCTTCCTTGGCGGCTTTTATAAAATCATTTTGATCCTTCATGTGTCTACGGCCTTCTGTACCTGGCTTATAATTGTCAAAATACAGGAAAGGTTCATGGTTATAGGCAAAGTTATTTTTCCTGCCGGCAACGGCGTCATCCCATCCCTCAGAATACCATGCCCAAGAAATATTCTTTTCGCTGAGACGGTCACCAATGGTAGGCATTTTTTGGGAAGGTAACAGTTTACTGGTATCTGAATTAGCGGGATAAGGCTTGTTTCTGGAAAGGACATGGTTGACGACATATCCATCGGGAGAGACGACACCATCTTTGATCATATTTCCATTGGCGTCTAATTTCGCAACCATTGATGCAGGCGCATTGGGCCAGACGGGAACGGCAGCAGAGATTAAAAAGACGTGATTGAAATAGGAGCCGCCATAAACACTTTGGAAGAAGTTGTCACAAAGTGTGTAGTCGCGGGCAAATTGATATAAGGGAAGTTTCTCTGTGCTATAATAACCCATTGCAAGCCCTTTGGAGTCATTGTAGGCAGCAAACTTGTCCATTTTCCCTCCATTTATCTGCAACTGGTTATGATAGAACCGGTGGGTTACATCGGGTGTTTTTTTATCATTCGGTACATACTGATCAATGTTAAACAGTTGATTCGGCAGATTGGTCGGGAAGGAGTTATTTCTTGGAATCTCCGGCAGATACGTATATGGCGTTCCTTTTTTGTCCACTTGTACATAGTTGCCTTTAATAGCGTTTTTAATACCATTTGCACCTTTAAATTCTCCATATAGATTATCAAAGCTATGATTTTCCATGTAGACGACCACTACATGTTTGATTTGATGAATGCCGTCGTTGAAAGCCGTTTTCTGTTGTTGCACTTTCTTAGTTGTTCCACAGCCGGCGATGCTAAGTGTAATTAATCCCAAATACAATAATCGTGAAGGACGCATGTCTTTTGTTTTTAAAATAGATGAATTATCAATTGTTTTTAATTGCCTTTAATGATTTAATTGTGATCAGAATTGGGGACACTTCATTACGTGTCTTTACCTCATAACAAATAGCCTGCTCAGTGATCAATCCAAAATTTTGCCACAAGGCTTCTTGATAGATGTACCTGAAAGGACGCCGTTCATGCTGCTTAGGCTTGATTGCTTCTTTTCCAGTCATCCTGCTGTTTCATCACAATTCCCTTTGTTCATACAAATATAGGGGATTGAAATTTTATATCCTGTTATCCGATTGTAATCAATACAAAGGATAGCCTGTGGCAGGAGCTACTGTCGAAAGTAGCTGATTTTAATATAAGGGGCCGTATCGTGGTACAAGCAGTGGCAATTGAGAATTATAAATATGGAGAAATTTTTTTATTTAAAATTTAAATTCTCTGAATGCGCTGCGAGGATCAATTTCTCTTCCCATGTGTTTAGAATAGATTTTTTACTATCTTACAGACCGAATTGATGTAAGTCTGTACCGATGGGCAATTGTGAGCGGATTGTTTGAATCGAAACAAACAGCAGTCTGTGGTCAGGTCGTTTTTAGAATCGTTTGTACTATCCTAAATAAATTAAAATGATTAAAAAGTTGAATTTGCTGCCCTTGATGGCGGCAGCCTTCATAGGATTTTTTTGTTGTAATGCTTTGGCAGCACAACAAAATAAAGATACAGCTATCAAAGTCATTCCCGAACCGGTGTCTGTCAGCAGGCAATCGGGCAATTATCTGCTCCCCGCAGATATTCATGTGTATTATGGCAAGACAAAGACCCATGAAGGGCTACAGTACGTAAAAAAGGAATTTAAAGCCAGGATGGCGAAAATCGGTGCAGCAATACAGATTAAAGAAGCAGAACAGGACCGGGCTAATGTAAAATTTATACTCCTCGAACGGCCGGATGCAGAACTAAAAGAGGAAGGGTATAGGCTGACTGTGGCGCCAAAGGGGATAAGCATTATGGCCAATAAGCCGGCTGGATTATATTATGGCATCCAGACTTTAATGCAGATGATGCCGGCGAGCGGCGCTATGGGTAACGAAGCCCATAAGGGAATAGATATTCCCTGTGCGGTCATTACGGACTATCCGAGATTCGCCTGGCGTGGACTCATGTTGGATGTCGCCAGACATTTTTTTACCAAGCAGGAGGTGATGGACTATATCGACGAGATGTCCCGTTATAAATATAATATGTTTCACTGGCATCTGACAGATGATGAGGGTTGGCGGTTACAGATCAAAGCCTATCCCAGACTTACCAGTGTAGGTGCCTGGAATGTGAAGAAAACGGGATACTTTGGAACGTTTTCTCCCGTCACACCTGAGGATAAATACGATTATGGCGGGTTCTATACGCAGCAAGATATCAAGGAGGTGATTGCATATGCGAAAGCGCATTTTGTCAACATTTTACCTGAGCTGGACATGCCTGGGCATAGCATGGCGGCGATCGCTTCTTATCCTGAGCTCTCTTGTACACCGGGAGCCGATAAATATCATGTCAGGTCAGGCGAAAAAGGCTTTATGGACTGGACAGACAGTGGCATTGTAGCCCATTATGACAATACGCTTTGTCCGGCCAATCCCAGAGTATATGAATTCCTGGATACGGTCTTTGCCGAAGTCGCTGCCTTATTCCCGTTTCCTTATATTCATATAGGAGGAGATGAATGTGCCAAGACCTTCTGGAAAATCAATCCGGCTATTAAGGCTCTTATGAAGCGGGAAGATTTAAAAAATATGGACGAAGTACAAAGCTATTTTGAGAAAAGGGTAGAAAAGATCGTTGAGTCCAAAGGGAAAAAAGTGATCGGGTGGGATGAGATACTGGAAGGAGGTGTTGCCCCGAATGCGACGATCATGAGCTGGAGAGGAGAGAAAGGAGGCATTAAGGCTTCGCAGATGCATCATGATGTGATTATGAGCCCGACTACTTATGCTTACTTGGATTATATGCAAGGCGATCCGGCGATTGAACCCAGGGTATACGCTTCCCTGCGGTTAAAGAAAGCCTATGAGTTCGACCCGGTTCCGGCAGGTGCAGATGCCAGATATATTAAAGGTGGACAGGCGAACCTGTGGGCAGAACAACTCTATAATATCCGGCACGCGCAGTATATGACCTGGCCTCGGGCGTTTGCTATTGCAGAAGCCCTGTGGTCCCCGAAGGACAGCAGGGACTGGACTTCTTTTGTGGAAAGAGTAGAAGCGCAATTTCCAAGACTGGATGCCGACAGCGTAAAATATGCAAGAAGTATGTATGATCCGGATATCGCCGTGACGCTGAATGCAGACAGTACGCTTAAGATTACACTGTCTAAGGAACTCAATAATATTGATTTGTATTATAGTGTGGATAATTCATTTCCGGATAATTTCTATCCAAAATATGATGAGCCATTCAATATGCCTAAAGACGCAGCCATGCTACGGGTGATCAGTTACCGGGAGGGGAAGCCAATCGGGCGGTTGATCACCATTACGACCAAGGACCTGAGAAAAAGAAGTAAAAATAGTTATTGATCCTTTAAACTGCGGATGCTTTTTATGAAACTAGTAATATGGATACTGTTATTTCAATCATTTTGTCTGGCCTCCATGGCACAAAAATATCGTGCTTCAATATTACCAGATAGCCTCTATTCTGGCAAACAGGGCGATTTTCATGTACAGGGTATGGCAGTTGACCAGGCAAATGGCTTTGTTTACCTTTCTTTTACGGATAAATTGATCAAACTCGATATGGAAGGACATATGGTGGGCAGTGTTACCGGACTTGTGGGACATTTAGGTGATCTCTCCTTCGATGACCAGACGGGAAAAATATATGGGTCCCTGGAATATAAAGATGATGCCATAGGAAACGGAATCCGCAAAAAGCTTGGCGTGAAATCGACGGGAACTGTCAATTTTTACATCGCTATTTTCGATACAAAACAGATAACTAAACTTAATATCAACGCTTCCGACGGCCAGGTGCTTCGCACTGTAAATTTGAAATCTGTGGCAGAGGATTATACAGCTAAGGTTAAATTGCATTCGGGTACTGTTCAGCACCGCTTTGGCTGCTCCGGTATAGATGGCGTCACATTGGCACCGTCTATCGGCAGCCCTGAAGGGGGTAAAAAGTATCTGTATGTCGCCTATGGGATTTATGGAGATACGGCCAGGGACGACAATGACAATCAGGTCTTGTTAAAGTTTGATTATACGAACTGGTGGAACCGGTATGGAAAGCAGCTGACACAAAGTAGCCCGCACCGCTCCGGGCCGGATAAGCCATTGGATCAGTATTTTGTAAAGACCGGGAATACCAATTACGGTATTCAGAATTTAGCCTATGATCCGTCTACAGGCAATTTCTTTGCGGCTGTATACGCGGGCAGCAAGGCCGGTAACCCTAATTACAATCTGTTTGTGATTGACGGACATACAAAGCCTAAGAAAGGAGCTGTTCATTCGGATAATAAAATACAACGTGTCAAATTCCTTTCACTGCTGAATGGTGGAATGCATGATGCCAGAACCGGTATTTACGGATGGTATTTTAAATGGGGCTCTACAGGGTTATTCCCTTTGGGAGACGGCTATTTTTACATTTCTCACAATGGAAAATCCAGCGATGGCCAACAGCAGACCACACTATGTAAATATAAATGGGTGGGTAGTTCTCAGATAGCCTTTGAGCGGGTCCATTAATTTAAAAATCCGGGTGACTTTAAATAGGGGATATTCAAGATCACCCGGATTTTGCTCACTGTTTATCGAACTCAGGATAGGGCAAGCCTTTACCTGTCTCGCACAACAATTTCAGACTTCTGAGGAACAAGGCCCAGGCATAGCTACAACCGGCAAATTCATGGGTGTAGGCTTTCCAGTTGTCATGATGAAAATTTAATACAGTACCTTTTGGATGAGGCTCCATATCGAAAGAAATTGTCGTGCCGATCCATTCTTCCTGGGCCTTCAGACACAGCCATTTTACTTTATCATAGTGATGCAGTTCTTCGACCCGTAGTTCCTTAAAATAGTCGGGACCGAAGCCAAATCTCAGCATACTGCCGACCTCTGGCCGGGCTTTTGTGTCCGGTGTCCACCATGCCGACAATCCTTCCTGAGTGGTGACGGCGTTGAAAACGGTCTCTACCGGAACGTCAATACGAAGTCGGTGACAAATACTGATTGAAGTGCGGGACGGCGTTGCAGCCGGCTGGGCGGAAACGTCATTTTCTTTGGGGGTAGGGCTCCCTTTGCCACTGGTGATTAGCTCTTTTAAACTTCCCTGGATGTAATGTGTCCAGGCATCCTTACAAAGATCAAAACACTCATAAGCCGGAACCAGGCCTTTGTGTGTGAAATCTACGATCGTTTTGCCCTGTTTCTCATAAATGTCAAAGACGATATCAGTCCCGGTCCATTCTTTTTGATCTTGAGTAAATTTAAAATGGTTTTGCTGCACATGCCAGACGATTTTTTGGTCAGGGATCAGTTCCGTTATTTTCATCTGTGCACGATGGACATCCTGATAGTGGTATTTGAACTCACTGTTAAGCTTGTCTGTATCTCCTTCGATATTTTCTGACCACCAGCCGCGGACATTGTTAATCGCATTGAAAACTTCTTTTGGGGTCTGATCTACAGAGAAACGGGTTGTAAAATCCTGATTTTTCATAATTTGAATTTTAGGTAGTTAAAAAAGTGATTCATAGGCCAGCCGTGATAAGTAGCCCATTACGACGTTGGCAATACAAAAATAAAAACAGTTCTGTAGTTACTAAGGGTGCAAAATGGACTTTGTTAGGGGGCGATTTGGACAGATAAATGCCGTACCTTTGGAAAAAGGATGTGCAATGAAACATTTGACTATTTTGGTACCCAATGGAGAAGGGAATAATTTGAGCAGTATTGTTGGCCCCTATAAAATCTTTTCCAGAGCGAATAGCTTGTGGAAGGAACGTGGGAAAGAAGCCCCGTTTAAGATAGAGTTAGCCGGCCTGTCAAAGGAAGTATGCTTTTATGAAGGACTATTTGCTGTCAGGCCACAGAAAGATATTTTTGAAATTGCTGCAACGGATCTGATTCTCATCCCTTCTCTGAATCATAATTATGTAGAGACAGTAAAATGTAACCAGCCATTAATTGACTGGGTCGCTGACATGTTTAATGGAGGCGCTGAAGTCGCTTCGATTTGCACCGGTGCTTTTTTACTGGCTGCATCCGGTTTGCTGGATGGCAAAACCTGTTCGACCCATTGGGCAGCAGCCGACAGCTTCAGCAAGATGTTTCCTCAAGTGCATCTGCAGATTGACCAGGTTATCACAGATGAAAAAGGTATTTATACCAATGGAGGTGCCTATTCCTTTCTAAATCTGATCATCTATTTGATTGAGAAATATTATGACCGGGAGACGGCGATCCTGTGTGCCAAAATATTCCAGATTGAAATAGACAGAAATTCTCAATCCACGTTTTCCATCTTTACAGGACAGAAATTTCATGAAGATTCTGTCGTAAAAAATGTTCAGGTATACATAGAAGACAATTATGCGGAGAAGATCTCTTTTTCAGATCTTTCCCGGAAATTTGCTGTTGGCCGGCGAAACTTTGACCGGCGTTTCATTAAAGCCACTGGCAATACGCCCGTGGAATACCTCCAGCGTGTCCGGGTTGAATCAGCGAAGAAGGCCCTGGAGACAACACCCAAGAATATCCATGAGGTCATGTATGAAGTAGGGTATGCCGATACCAAAGCTTTTAGGGAAGTGTTCAGGAAAATGACCGGATTATCTCCCCTGGATTATAAGCTGAAGTATAATAAGCAGGCTGCTATATAGATTTCATTTCCGTTGAACGGTTATTCCCAAGCAAGCTTACACTGACCTACGGCAAAGAACTTTTTATTATTGCGCATAGTCATGGCCGTATAGATCACTGTAAATGTACCGTCTGCTTCCTGAATGGCGCATAAGGGCGTACGGGTGGAGTGATCACCTTTTTCCGCCCATAAGTCGCCTTTAACCTGCACTTTGATCCGCTTTTCGTCCCTCCAGTGGATGCCGTCATCAGATATACTATATCCGATCTCCTGATCTCCGAAAGAATCAAAGACCATTAAATAGCGGCCATCTTTTAACCTGGAAACCACTTCATTTTCCATAAACTCCTTTGCCACTCCAATGGGATTAAAACCTTCCGGCATTCTTGTCCAGGGACCTTCAAGTTTGTGTGCAAAGGCCATACCGGTAGGCCATGGCCCTCTGGGTGTGTGGTTATGGCCATCATACATGGCAAACCAGGTATTGCCGACCTTATAAGGGTTAAAGCAAGCAACTGCCTGTTGCCCTTCCCACTGCTGGCTGTTTTGATCGGGTTCCATGACAATACCCATATCCGCATAAGGGCCTGCGATGCCGTTTGGGCCATTTACAACGGACTTCGCTCTCCAGATTCTGCCTGCATAATCATTGCCGGCAATCTCTCCCTTCGCCTGATCTCCGGCCCTGTAGGCAACATAAAAAATATTCCATGCATCTTCATCATGATTGTATTCAACACCCGTGACCCAGACTTCCGACCGCGGGTTGGTGGCTGTTCTGCCCGGAATGCTGTTTACAATGGTCGATTGCCGTTTCCAGTGAATGGCATCCTGACTTGTCCAGTAAGCAATGCGCATATCCCTATGTGGTCGCTGAAACATCTCATTGATAAACATATGATATGTTCCGCCGATCTTGATTACTTGCCCGGTTTCAAATCCCGAGTGATTACCGCTGGAGATAACATCGGTGTTTCGTGCATCAATGACGGGACCCTGATGTGCACTGATCAGCTTCAGTGTTGTCGGTAAGTGCTGAGGACTGGCGCTCGTAGTACCGGTGGTCTTTTGCGCCTGACTTGAACTCGGTATAAATGAAAAAGGGATCGTTAAAGCGGTCGCGATAAACAGACGGGTATAAAAACCTCTTATTGCCATTTCTCCTGGTTTTACGGGTGAATATTTATTTTAGTTACCTGCCCAGGTATTCGTTTTCCAGCCAGCTGGTTTCTCCGGACTGCAGTTTTGAAAAAGAATATCTTTTGAATCGGGGCCCGATATATTCATTGTTAAGGTCTGGCCGGGGACCTTAAAATCAACGTTGTCGAAAGTTACATGGCGCGCGTCCAGTAAAGTGATGGAAGAATCAGCGGTAGTGATGACAGCGTTTTTCAAAGTAAATCTATTTAGATCTGCAGCTTTAAAAAAGTTCTCTGTTTTTACCTGCATGTTTTCCATGGTTACATCTGACAGCGGGCTTTCCGGGATAGCTGTTATCTTGGCAAACCACTCGGAATTCCGGATAATGATGTTTTTCATGGAAATTTTTCTAAAGACCGGGGTGAGCGGGTTAACGGGCCTTGCCGGCAGCCTGTCGGCAAGGTCGCCTACATATTGCCGGCCACCCAGCATATCCCACTGGAAGGCTTTGCCGGTTTGATTCATGCGAATATTTTCATAAAAGAGATTTTCGCCGCCACCGCCTCTCGGGCGCCGGGTTTTGAAGCGAATCCCTACATTGGTTTTATCAAATACGCAGTTGTTGACATATAGGTTTCTGATCATGCCCGCTGTTTCACTGCCGCAGGTTACGCCGCCATGACCCTGTCTGGCCAGGCAGTACCTGATAACGACATTCTCTGTTGCCTTGCCGACCCGAAGGCCATCTTCTCCGCGCCCTGATTTAAGTGTAAAGCAGTCATCGCCGCAACTAAGCGTACAGTATTCAACTAAAACATTTTTGGAAGACTCAATGTCCATGCCGTCTCCCCGGGGAATGCCAATGGAATTCACCGTAACACCCCGAATGATGACACCGTCACAGTAGATTGGGACAATGTTCCAGAAGGCAGTGTTGGCCAGCGAAACGCCTTCTATATAGACATTCGTGCAATTAACAGGAGAAATGAGCATCGGTAAGAAGATATAGCCTCCGTTACGGCCATCATAGACTCTTTTCTCCACAGGGGTTTTATAGGAAACGAAGTTTTCTATGACAACTGAATCCATTACCTGCGATCTTACCGTACCGCCCTTTTCCGGGCCAAATATTTTCCCTTTTCCCGTTACAGCGATATTATCTTGACCGTTGGCATATATGCATGCGCCCAGGGACATGACTTCAATCCCCTCACTTCGCGTGAAGACAGCAGGTTGATAATCTTCTACATCGCCACTAAAATATAGTTCGGAGTGATCATTTAGATGCAAGTTGACATTGCTTTTGAGGCTGATGCGGCCCGTGAACCATTTACCGTCGGGAATGATCACTGTACCACCACCCTTGACACTTATCTCATCAATAGACTTTTGTATGGCTTCAGTAGCCTTTTTGCCTGCAATGGCGCCATTGGCCATTATATTGACCGTGTCTTTCGGAAAGATTGGTTTTTGAAAATCACGCGTCTTGAACGGCGCGTTAACCGGTGCAATTTCTGGCGGCAGATGCGCAGCTCCTACCTTGGACGAGTCTGGCATATGAGCCAGTGCTGCCTGATTGACTTTAGAGGTTCCGGAAAAATGGCAGGAGGAAAAAAACAGTAAAACACAGATAGGAAGTATTCCCATAACAGCGCTTTGAGCACTACTAAATTTGGCTGGATTTTTTGCTACCCCCTTAGAAAATTGAAAAGGCATAATAAAAAAAATTGACCCCTCCTTCGTCACGCTTCAGGAAGTTAGTTGATGATGATAAATTAGGAAATTGCTTTTTTCTCTCATAGCCTGTAAGCCTATACAGATGTATAGCATGTACAGGACATGAACACTAACCAGACCATAACAGGGGGCTTGTTATGGTCTGGTTTGATGAATAATGTGAAAGTAAAGATATTAAATTGCTATTGTTGACTGTCCTGTACTGTCCTGCTCTCCTCAAGCCGCATTTTTTTAGCTAATTTTAAAGCAGGTGAACGCCCGCCTGCTCAAATGCAGCTAAATCAGCATGATCCGGAGATGTATTGGTAATAATCGTGTCGATATCCGTCACAGGACAAATAAAATAAGAATCTGCCTTATTGATTTTTTCGTAGGTGGCCAAAGCAATGGTTCGTTTAGACATGTCTATCATGGCCCTTTTAAGCTGTGCCTCTTCATAGTTTTTAGTGGTTACGCCCAGCGTCGGATGTATACTGCAAATTCCAAAAAAGCAGATGTCTGCCCGAATCGTACGAAAAGTATTCAAAGTGCTGACGCCCATTGTTGTGTAGGCCGTTTTGTTGAGCCGCCCTCCGGCAAATATGACTTCTGCGGTCGGGTGATCTTCTAATATATTGGCAATAGGAAAACTGTTGGTGATAACGGTTATTTGCAGGTCCCGCGGTATATGAGCAGCAACTGCGAGCGTAGATGTGCCTCCGTCAAAAAGGATGACCTGGTCATTTTCCATAAATGACAAAGCTTTCATAGCGATTATGTCCTTGGATGCCTCATCATAATGCTCCCTGGCTCTATAGTGACGTGGTACGGAAGAGTGGGGGACGGCTCCGCCCCTGACCGCTTTTAATAAACCTCGCTCTGACAACGTTTTTATATCTCTTCTGATAGTATCTTCTGATACGCTCAGTTTGCCACTGAGTTCAGAAAGCAAAACCTTCTGCTCTTTGGTAAGCAGGTTAAGGATGATATTCAGCCTTTCTTCTTTTATCATGATGCAATATTATGCAAAAAAATGCTATAATATGCAATTTAATGCAATTTTGTTACTATATTCGTTCTATGAATACAAAAGAAAACCGGCGTAAGACCATCGCCATCGATATGGACGGAGTGCTCGCGAATGTTGAACCTCAGTTAGTTAAGTTTTATAATGAACAATACGGTGCGGCCGTCACGCTGGAGGGCATCCAGGGTTTATCTGGCGCGGAAGCTTTTCCTGAAGATAAAGTTGAGCGGCGCATTGTGAATACACCTGGTTTTTTCAGAAATCTCGAAGTCATGCCGGGTGCCATTGCTGCGGTTAAAAAACTGATGGAGGATTATGAAGTATATGTGGTATCTGCTGCCACGGAATTTCCACTGTCCCTGTATGAGAAATATGAGTGGCTGCAAGAATATTTTCCTTTTATTGACTGGCGCCATATTGTTCTTTGCGGGGATAAAAGCATCATTAACACGGATTACATGATTGACGACTATTGCAAGAATCTGGATGTATTTAAAGGTAAGACCCTCATGTTTCATGCCTATCATAATACACAACTCAATCATCATTTCAGGGTGCGGGCCTGGTCGGAAGTCCTGGATTGGTTTGCAGAAGAGCAGGCGGAAAATAAGGCGTTAAATCTGGTAAAAGATAATTAATTCATTTTTTAAAAGCCATATAAAATAAAACCTCCAAGACGGAATGCAGTTCGGGCATCCGGTTCTTAGAGGTTTTTGTATTGTGAATGATCGGCAGGATCAGTCTGCATTTTGTTGCAGAATCTTACCTCGCGCATCCATGATGATATTCCAGTCTTTGGTAAAAGAATCAAGCTCCATTTTATAGGTAACGGCAGTGCCTTCTGTTATTTTTTCTATGTCATCCACTCTGTAACCCTTAAAATCCCGTTGCAGTGTTGACGTGACGCCGGCAGGCAAACTGCTTTTATTAATCTCCTCTTTGTGCTTAACGATCTGGCCGTTCTTATCATACCAGATCTCATGATCCACATTACGCCCTAATTCAAACTCAACGTTATAGAGTTCGCCTTTCTGTTCCCAGTCAATGTCCCTGGCTTTTGGAAATTGCGCGGAAAATTTGTTGACGATGACGGAAGGTACGTGACTGTGTGGGATGTCCTGCGCCAGAAGATTGCCTGCGGATAATAATAGGCCCACTGCCATCGTTAAAATCATACTTTTCATGCTTTTTCGTTTTGTTTATAATGCAAAGCTAGAAAGGGATTCTGGAAACAATTGGGAATCCTAACCGGGAGACCGGCCTGAATTGTTAAAGTCTACTTCAAAATGATGCATCTCATCGGCGTAGTAATAACGGATCGTCAATTGGTACACTTTCACTATTGCAGCTACAATAGAAAGCCCCAGCCCGGTGCTTCTATGGGAGGTGCTTCCCTTAAAAAAGCGCTTAAAAACGGCCTTACTGTCCAGAGGTGCAGTGGCGCCTGAATTGGCTATCGTTAAGCGGTTGGCGGTTAGCGTTATACTTACCTGCCCGGACGCTTTATTATGAAAAATAGCATTTTTGATCAGATTTGTGACCAACACATGAGCCAGGATAGAATTCATGTCGATTTCGACGGCCTGCTGCTGCTGAAAACGCACCTGAACATTTTTATATGTTGCATAGGGCTCCAGGTTTTCCAGTACCTCATGACAGAGTTGCCCTAAGGATATTTTTTTGTTTTCAATGAATTGCTTATTCTCGATTTTACTTAACAGCAGCAGAGATTTATTGAGTTGCTTTAATTGATGTATGATACTTAAAATATCTGTTAGCTCTACCGCTGTATGTTCATCTAAGTCCCCTTTTTCCAGCATCAATTCGATTTTATTGGTGAGGACTGCAAGAGGCGTCAGTAGTTCATGGGCGGCGTTTTCTGTAAATTGCTTTTGACTGTTAAATACCTCTCTGGCATGTTCTGTCAGCGAATCTGCGGCCTTTTTTAACTCTGCAAACTCTGCTGTTCTGGTTTCTAAAGCAGCAAGGGGTTCGTTTTTTTCAATCCGGTAAGCCTTTAACTGTCCCAGTATCTGGTAAAAAGGGCGCCACAGTCTTTTAAGTGCAAAATTATTGATGATAATAACGCTGACAATTAATACGACATATAGCCAAACCATTGCCCAGAAAAGATCCTTTATAAGGTCATCCTCTTCAACAACAGAAGACCAGACTTTTAATGTATAAAAATGATCACCTGCCTGGAAAGCGGTAGAGAGCATACGCATCGGCTCCTGTTCTTTATTGGCAGGTATATAGATGGACGTGTCGGTATAGCTGTCGAAAACGGCAAATGCTTCGTTTTTTGAAACTTCTCTGATAAAATAATTGCCTTCCCTGCGGAGTATTTGATCGCGGGACGTATCCAACGTTTTTTGCCG
The DNA here is from genome assembly GCF_020042345.1 of Arachidicoccus terrestris. Classification (NCBI taxonomy): domain Bacteria; kingdom Pseudomonadati; phylum Bacteroidota; class Chitinophagia; order Chitinophagales; family Chitinophagaceae; genus Arachidicoccus; species Arachidicoccus terrestris. The sequence continues at coordinate 1,072,112 of NZ_CP083387.1, read as the reverse complement.
GATAATCTGCATTTTCTGATTGCTGAGACTGCCGTCCAGGCTGTCATGGATTTCATCCTGTATGATGTAATAGAAAATAGCTGCCCAGATACCGATGATCAGGAATATAGAGATAGATAGGTATTTTAAAGACTGATTTTGTAGTTTCATAGGGCGATCAATTTATATCCTACGCCGTATACTGCCTGAATCTCAATTTGCGCTTCAGTTGTTTGCAGTTTCTTTCTGAGATTTTTGATCTGATAATAAATAAAATCAAAATTGTCAGCCTGATCTATATTGTCTCCCCACACATGCTCTGCCAAGGCTTCTTTGGTGATCAGACGGTCTTTATTAAGTAGAAGATAGTTTAAAAGGTCAAATTCTTTGCGGTTCAGGTTTAAGCTGATTCCGTCTATTAATACCTGCCTGTCGTTTAAATAGAGTTGAACATTACCTACGTCCAGGCTCTCTTTGCCACCCATTTTTTTTCGCCGCAATACGGCCTTTACACGTGCATTGAGTTCCGCTATATGAAAGGGTTTGGTAAGATAATCGTCTGCGCCCAGTTCAAGCCCTTTAATTTTATCATCCAGAGAATCCTTGGCAGAGACAATGATGACATTTTCTGATTTACCGGCGGCTTTCAACTCCTGCAGTAATGCTAAACCATTACCTCCCGGCAACATAATATCCAGTAATACACAATCATATTCATAAATGCTGATTTTTTCCAGAGCTGCCTCAAAATCTTTAGCTGTCTCCACCGTATACGCTTCCTTTTCAAGAGAAGTCTTAACTGCCTGAAGCAGATCAGGTTCATCTTCAATTACAAGAATTTTCATGTACCAAAAATACCAGAATATTCTGGAAAGAATCTGGAATCCGGCAGACCTCATACGCTGGAATCTACGCCGCGGATATTTGGATAAACGCTTTTTTGCTAAACCGTAGTGCGCAAAGCCAGATTTGAAAAGAAATCTGCTTATATAGATATAATGCGGATATTTTTGATATTATTAGATTGACTGTTAATGATTTCTGAATAAAATCCGAGTTTGCTTGAGATCAGCCAGGAAATTAAGACGCTTAGCGCCTCACTGTTAATAGGTTAGCTATTTATATGTATATAAATTATATAGTGTAATTATTTAGTAATTAAATCAATAAAATTGACTAATGAACAATGGTCAGCTTTTAAGTAAGATTCCCGCGAAATGAACCGTCATTTAAAAAAAATGCTAATAAATGAAAATATTGTATAAAATAATGTAAATAATCTGTAATTTATTTTTTATATATGAATTTATCTTTGACGTATAAATTATTATTTCATTATCAAATGGTGATTTGGGAAGTGATAAAATGTTAACGAAATGTTTGTGTGAACCTGCTGTTGTCTGTTTTTACAGTTGTTCATACAACAAAATAGGAATCCTAAACATACACTTTCAATCAATTTCAATTATCACATAATTTAAAATGCATTCATTTATTCACTGCTTAGAAAAAAAAGTAAAAAATGGGTAGACAAAAAATGAGATTGGCTTTTTTCCTCTTGCTGTCTTTGTGCTGCACCGCCTTGTTTGCACAGGAGAGAACCGTCGACGGTGTCGTCGTAGATGGTAAATCAGGAGAACATTTGCCCGGTGCCATTATCAGCGCCAAGGGGAGACCAAGTAACGTGAGTTCTAAAGCTGACGGCACCTTTTCCATTAAACTTTTGCCGACAGACTCTATACTGGTGGTATCCTACATAGGATACAAACGAGTGCAGGTACCGGTAGGAGACCAGACATTTATTACGGTCAAGATGGATTCAACGGTTTCTGCAGAATTGAACGACGTCGTCGTTGTGGGTTATGGTACGCAAAACAAGAGAGATATCACGGGGTCCATGGCGACCGTGGATCTGAAGCAAATTGAGGATATGCCGGTCGCGTCCATCAGTGAAATGCTGCGTGGGCAGATCCCCGGTCTGAATGTATCAGGCGGGGCGCAAAGGCCGGGTACACTGGCGACCGTCAGCATCCGCCAGCAGTTTAACTGGGGTAAAGACGGCGGCAATGAGGCACCCCTGATCGTCATCGATGATGTATTGCAACTGGATCCACAGACGGGACTTCCTTCTTTAGACCGGTTTAACCAGCTGGATCTTTCAGAAATAGAAAGCATTACCGTACTCAGGGATGCCAGTGCGGCCATTTATGGATCAAGAGCCTCACAGGGTGTCATCGTCATTAAAACAAAACGCGGAAAAGCCGGTGCACCCAGAGTGAGCTACAGTGGTAAATTTGAACGAAATGATGCCGTAAGTCATGGAAAGGTAATGAATGCCAGACAATACGGTGAGTATGCCAATAGTTTTCTAAAAGCGCATGGCTATGAAGAAAAGAATCTGTATTCTGAACAGGAACTGAATATGATGGATACGCTGGACTATGATTGGCTGGGCAATGACTGGAGAGCAGCGGGTACGATGCAACACTCACTGGATATCAGCGGCGGATCAGACAACGCGACGTACTTTATGGGCGCTTCCTACTATACCCAGGGCGCCAATCTGGGTAATCAGGACTTTAAACGCTGGACCTACAGGGCAGGTACCGATATTAAACTGATGAGTGGCCTCCACCTGGGCGCTACCTTGGCTGCTTCCAATACTAATGTGGAAGAGTCCTTTACCAAGATCAATTTCAGTGACGGTTATGCCAATGGCGGTGAACAAAATGACTACAGCGTACTGCTGCATATGCCAAAGTATATTCCCTGGATTTACAATATTGATGGGGAAGATCAATACATTTCTCCTCCGTTAGGCCCGCATCGTCTGGGGAACATAAGAGGCAACCGGTCTCTAACGAACTGGAACTATTATGCCTTACTGGACAACGGGTCTAAGACCATCAAAAAGAATTTCAATTACAACGTAAATGTCTCCTTACAGTATGATGTGCCCTTTATTCCGGGCCTGAATTTTAAATTGAATTACGGCCTGTCCCAGGCGTCGGGCAATACCGAACAGATCATGATGCCGCAACTGCTGTACCAGGCGGATAAAATTACTGAAGAGGGCCAACATCTGTTTTCAGAAACCACTCACTGGAAGCATCAATTGAATGATGCAAACTCCCGTGTGACTTATGACAATACCACTTCCAAAAATGAACAGTCGAACTTCTTTATTAACTATAACAGAAGTTTTGGTGATCATAATATTTCAGCGATGGTATCTGTGGAGAAGTCTACCAACTACCTGGAGGACCGCTATCAGATCTATGAAAATCCAATCCCTGGTGCCTATAACGGAACTTCTGTGTCTGCAGGGGATTTGAATGCAAGCAATACCATTACCTATAAATATGAAAGTGGTAACCTGTCATATCTGGGTCGCGCTACCTATAACTATAAACATAAATACCTGCTGGATTTCGTGTTCCGCACGGATGCATCTACGGTATTTGCTCCGGAAAACTACTGGGGCTTCTTCCCGGGGCTGTCTGCCGGTTGGGTGATCTCTGATGAAAATTTCTTTAAGGATCATATTAATTGGGTGAACTTCCTAAAAATCCGTACCTCCTGGGGTATTACAGGTAATAATAACATTAAGGCCTGGAGATGGCTCCAATTATATAAAGGAGAGCAGGATAAAGGCTTTGGATTCGGCGAACAGGGTGGTATGTTTGTCCATGGCCTGACCCCTGGCGTATCTCCCAACCGGGACGTACATTGGGATAGGACCTTGCAGCGCAACTTTGGACTGGATATGGAGTTCTTAAAAAGCCGGCTAGCAGTGACATTTGATCAATACTTTAACTCGACCACCAATATGTTGACAGATATGTCCAAGGCCAACAATACGCCGATCTCTGTTGGTGGAGCTTTTGCAGAACAGAATTACGCATCTGTAAACGCATGGGGTACTGAGCTGTCCGTTACCTGGAGGGATCAGAAGGGAGATTTTAATTATTCCATTGGCATGAATACAAGTTTCAATAACTATAAAGTAAAGAAAATGTATGATCTGCCCTTTGACTATCCTTCAGAAGTAAGTGACAGCAGGGCTCAGGAAAATTATGGAATTCAACCCATTTGGGGCTATAGAACCTGGAAGCAGACTTCCGGCGGAGATGGTATCTTAAGGACAGATGCAGATATCGACAATTACTGGAACTATCTAACACAGCATGCGGCCAACTCTGGTGTGGAAGGAGCAGCGCCAGCATTTTTTGATATTGATGATAAATCTGGCCTGAAAAAAGGTATGCTGGTCTATGAAGATGTCGGTGGGGTACTGAACGCGGATAATCAAACCATTGCCGGTCCTGATGGCCGTATCCAGGAGAAAGAAGATTTTGTAAAGCTTAGAAAATCCAACCGGACCTATGGTATTTCTACCAATATCAGTGTGGGATGGAAGAGCCTTTCTTTAAGAGCACAACTTTCTACTTCCTGGGGTGGCGCGAACTTTCTGGACTACATCGGTCAGTCGACCTCCAGTACTTCTGCATTGTGGTCTCAGCCGATCTATCTGACCGATATGTATGACGAAACCACTAATCCGAACGGCAAGTATCCGAATATGGGTTATTATGAAGAGTTTGGCGGTGCTAATTCTGATTTCTTCCTATTGCCCACCTTTAGAATGTACGTCAGAACACTGAGCCTCGGGTATACAATGCCCGCAAAGCTGGTGAATAAGGCCAAGCTAAGTAGCGTCCGCTTCTTTATTTCAGGCAATAATCTCTGGGATTTTTACAACCCCTATCCGAAGAAATTCAGAAACATGTATGACCCGGCAGATGTAGGCTATCCAACCCTTCGTACATGGGCACTGGGTGTGAATGTTGGCTTTTAAAAACTAAATTTCCCAATATAGACTTTATATCATGAAAAAAATATTCTATTTACTTTCCACTGTTGTACTGCTGGCCTTTACGGGTTGTAGCAAGCAATTTCTGGAAGATATGAAACCTTATAATGATTATGGAGAGAACCAGGTATTCTCCAACGAGGAATTGACTTCCTGGTACATTGCCCGCCTGTATAATTATTATTTTTCGGATTATAATAATCCGCTGAAAACTGTGGTCGGGCTGTACAATAACGACCGGTCCAATATGACGGAAGAAATCGGTGGTACGATACCCAAGTATATCGACGCCAACCGAGACCTGCAGTTTGCAAATGATGCGGACAGCTATTACGGCCAGACATCTTCAAGTGTAAAAAATAACCCCTATACCCGCATCCGCTATTGTAGTGACTTGATTGAAAAAATGGGCGATCCGGTATCTGCCGCTTTATCTGCTGATTTTAAGAAAACAGCTAAAGGGCAGGCCTACTTCCTGAGGGCGTTACAATATTTTGACCTGGTACGGATCTATGGAGGCGTTCCGATTGTAACGACGGTTCAAAATAATAGTACAACGGATGTGTCTATTCAGACACCCAGGTCGACCTCTTCTGAATGTTTTGCCCAGATCGTCAGCGATTTGGATTCAGCTGCGATGCTCTTACCTATGATCTGGGATGAACCAAGTACGAACTACGGGAAATTTACCGCTGCGGCAGCATTGGCGATGAAAAGCAGGGTCCTGCTGACTGCCGCTAGTCCGTTATTTAATAAGGATTGGGATAACCCAGCCAGTAAAAAATGGCAAGATGCATTAAAGGCAGGCCTCGATGCAGAAACTAAATTATCGTCAGCGGGTTACGGGCTATATGGCTCCAGTGCCAAAGACTGGTCTGAAATGTCTTTGCAGGGCAATACGGATTTCAATAAAGGAGCGATCATGGTGTTCCTTTTCAGTACGGAAACTTCTGAATCCAGTGCTTATGGTAACGGCTGGGAAGATCAGCTTCGGCCTACGGGTTATGGCGGCTCAGGCGGGCTTTCTGCTACCAAGCAGATGCTGGATTTATTTCCGCTGGCTAATGGCAAGCGTCCGACGGCTGAAAACGGATATGTCGATACCTTTTTCTTTGAAAACAGGGACCCCAGATTCTACCGCACCTTTGAATTCTCCGGTGAGAAATGGGGCGTAAAGGGAAATGAAAACAAAAGTACCTGGTTTTACAGATGGTACGACGACAAGGGAAAGATTAACTACTACGGAGGTAATCAGACGAATAGCCCTGCTATCGTACGGAAGAACTCCGATCCAGAGGCAGACAGCACCGGATATGAATTTTCAGGAACGAATATCATAGCATACCGGTATGCAGAACTGTTACTGAATATCGCGGAATGTTATGCGGCTACCGGGGATATCAATAATGCGGTCAAGTATATCGGTAAAATCCGGGCAAGAGTGGGCATTCCCGAAGATAATAATTATGGTGTCGGTAATCTGTCTACGAAGTATCAGGCTATTGAAGCGGTATTATATGAGAGAAGAGTGGAACTCGCTTATGAGGGTAAGCGTTTCTGGGATGTGCAGCGCTGGATGCTGTATGATAATACAGCAAAAAGTGGTAATACTGTCACGAAACTTGGTTTAAAGCCCATTAATGGAACGGCGCGTGAGGGATATTACTGGCAGGCTAAAGGCGATCCGCAGGCTGATCCATTGACACCTGAAGAAAGAAATATACTGATCGATCCGGATGCAGCGGATTTTAAGGAACAATTAGATAAGCTGAAGGCAATATACCAGGCGCATTTTGTGATGACGCCGCTGGATAAACCATGGGATCAGGTGAATGGAAATGCGAATCTGATTGAGTTTAAGCCCAATTATTATATCTCCGGCCTTCCCAGCTCTGTCCTTGGTATGAACAGCTGGTTGGAGCAGACTGAAGGCTGGATGGATTATTCAGGGGCGCCTGGAACTTTTGACTATCAAAAATAAAGGGAGAAATAATAAAGTTGTTTTTTAATAATAGCGGTTTATTCTTGATTTTGGTTTTCGTAATTGCAAATCATTTCTGGCGGGGAGGTATACTTCCCTTGCCGGAAATGTTTGTTTTAGCTAAAAGCCAAAGCCTACAGCAATAATTATTGAATCCTGCTGCAAGTATTCAATTAATAATGCAAAAAAAATGTTTAGATTCTTTGTAAAAAATAGTGCTTATGCATTAGTCTTGCTGGGCATGGGTCTGGTAGGCTGTCATCAAGGCCCACAACGTTCTGTCGTGAAAGTAGACTTTAATATGTTTGGGAGGAAAACAGCTGAAGTGACACAGTTCGGATATACCCCCTGGGAGGTGACCAATGGCGGGCCCGATACATTAGTGAAAGATCATATCAGCTTTATTGTTGCCGCCGGCGCAGACCGGAAGTTAACGGCCACCTGGTATAAAGTGGGCGTGAGAGGGCCTCAGAAAGCTAAGTTTTCTGACGACGGGCTGGAGCTCAGCAGTGATGAAAACAGTGGCAAAGATGCAGCAAAGCCAGAAGAAATTATATTGAAGATTAAGGGGCTAAAACCCGGAAAGCATACGCTGATTACTTATCACAATATCATTGATGACCTGAAGGCCGGAGAGCAGTGCCCCATTGACATTTACGTGGATGGACAAAAGAAGGTGGCGGGTCTGATCCCTTCTATACGTGCCTCCAAAATTACTGATAGCAAAACTGCGGTTTTACAATTAGAAGCTAAAGCAGATAAAATAGTAACGATCCGTTTCGTAGCTGACAACAAGACAATTGGGGCTTACCATAAAATCGTCATTAATGGTTTCCAGCTGGACGGGGTTAATCCGGCGGATCAGGCGATGGCTGTGGCGCCTGTTAACAGAGATGAACATGTGGAGGCGAACGGGCAAAATGGGTATGTGCTACAATGGCAAGGGACTCAAGCGGCCCGGTCACACGATATTTATTTTGGAACAGACTCAGTTAAAGTGGCCGCTGCTGATCATGATTCTCCCTGTTTTAAAGGCAACCAGCCTGCAACGCAAAACAGCTATGCGGTCTCTGATCTTTATAGTATGGATACTTACTATTGGCGTGTGGATGAACTAACAGATTCGGGCACCATAAAAGGAAATGTATGGGAATTCAGAACAAGGCAGTTGGCATTTTCTGATGCCGAAGGCTATGGCCGGTTTGCGCGCGGCGGAAGAGGCGGCAAGATCGTTTTTGTGACCAACTTAAATGATGACGGCCCCGGTAGTTTAAGAGCGGCCGTGACTAATAATATTGGTCCCCGGACGATTATATTTAATGTAGCGGGTATGATAACGTTAAAATCCAGATTGGTCCTCAGCCAACCGAACGTAACGGTGGCAGGCCAGACCGCACCCGGCAAAGGGATCTGTATCCGGTCAGCCCCCTTTGGGATAACAGGCAATGATTGTGTGGCCCGTTTTGTCCGGGTCAGGCTGGGCGACGGACCTACCTTTGACGGTATGGGACTGACGGGTGCGAATAACAGCATTGTGGATCACTGTTCGATCAGCTGGACCATTGATGAATCTTTTAGTTCCAGAGGGGCACACAATATCACCCTGCAACGCACACTGATCTCTGAGGCGTTGAATGCAGCCGGACATGACCATTATCCGAAAGGTAAGGAGCATGGTTTTGCTGCGACGATCGGAGGAGATATCGGCAGCTTTCATCATAATTTACTGGCCGACTGTTATGGCAGAAACTGGAGCCTGGGCGGTGGTTTGGTAGATGGGCATTATGGTGGCAGAATGGATATCACCAATAATGTTGTTTATAATTGGGGCCATCGCGCTACTGACGGAGGGGCACATGAAGTGAATTTTGTGGGTAATTATTATAAGCCCGGTGCGGGAACCAGTTTCTTTTACGCCTATAATGCCCAACATGAAGGGGTAGGCAAGGGCACACAACGCTGTTATTTTGCAGGAAACGTCATGCCGGGACACTTTGATCTTTCTAACGAGGCAGACGGCCGGAAAGTAAGCCACAGCAATGGAGACACCAGCAGCTATGCGACGTATGTTGATAAGCCTTTTTTCCCTTCTTATATTGAGACGCAGTCTGCGGTGGATGCTTATAAAAGCGTTTTATCCGATGTAGGTTGTAATGCACCTGTTTTAGACGAGCATGATCAGCGGATCATCCGCGAGACGCTGGCAGGTACTACTTCTGTGGTGGGAAGCGTTACACATAAAAAGGGATTCCCCGATAAAGTGGCCGACGCAGGCGGTTACGAAGATTATCCGACGGTTCACCGCCCGGACAGTTGGGATACAGATCAGGACGGTATGCCAGACTGGTGGGAGACGATCCATGGACTGGATCCTAAGGGTGCAAAAGGGAATCTGACTGAAAGCAACGGCGATCCGGATAAGGACGGCTTTACCCAACTGGACGGATACCTGGACTGGATGGCACATAAACATTATTCAACAGCGCAGGCAGAGCCGCTACATATCGACTTAAAAGAACTGGCCAGAGGCTATAGCGACGCACCGGCCTTTACATTGACTAACGTGAAGGGTGGGACTGCAACAGTAGATCATAACGGTATATTGGTGTTTACACCGGCAACAAAGCAGTCTTCAAAGCTGTCATTAGGCGGGTTTGATTTTACGGTAACAGATCGTGAAGGAAGTTCTATGACGCGCAGGGTGAACATTTTAATCGGCTTTGACTTAAGTAAATAGTTCAACGCTCTGGCAGCCTCTTACCCGTGGTGTAGGATTTATCCTCTTCCTCTTTGTACACGTATATGGCTGACAGATTATTATTTTGCAGAAGGATAAAAAGGCGCCAAAGGCCGGTCGGGTATGACCATTGGCGCCTTTTAAACGCATCCGGCAATTTTTTTCCTGTTTTAATGAATAGATAATAGATCTCGATTGCTGCTGTCAAAAGGTCATAGCACTCCGGATGAGAAGTGTCGGGAGTCTTTACTTGGATTTAATGAAATTTAAAATGTGGATTATGCGATTTAAAGATAGAAGGAGATCTGTGAATATACAAGGACAGTTGGGCAGAATGTTTCTGCTGATGGGTATCGTAATTGTCTGCCAGACTGCCTCATTCGCGCAAAAGGCTCCTTTATATACCATCCGTTATCAACAAGAGGCGACAGGACGGATCGCCTTTGGTGCCAAGCGCATTGTCGCAGCACTGAAGAAAGCAGGCTACCCGACACAACTGATTTCCTTTAGGCAATCGTTAAAAAAGCATCAGCCGGGGCGCAGATATATCGATATCGGTATTGCCGGCGCGCCAGGTATCGGGCAAATCATTCATGAAGCGCAGGCCTCTGCTCATCTGGATACCGCTAAGGAAGGTTTTACCATACAGGGCGCTGAAAACGGCAATGTCCTGATCGCCGGGGCAGACGGTTCGGGGGCCTTATATGGTTGTCTGGAGCTGTATGAGCGGATCACCCGGCAGGTGACCAAAGCTGGGTCGGCAAGTGCGGCCTTAAAAGACATCGATAGTCTGTTTCGCGGGATCCGGTTTAGTGATCAGCCGCAAATGACGCTAAGAGGTGCGTGTATAGGATTACAGAAGCCTTATATGTTGCCCGGACGCGGAACCTATGAATATCCTTATACCCGGGAGAGCTTTCCCTGGTTTTATGATAAGGAACTATGGATCAGATATCTGGATATGCTGGTGGATAACCGCATGAATACACTTTACCTTTGGTCCGGTCATCCCTTTGCTTCCCTGGTCCGTTTAAAAGATTATCCCGACGCGGTAGAAGTGGATAGTGCGACTTTTGCGGCTAATCAGGAGATGTTTCATTTTCTAACGACAGAGGCGAACAAAAGAGGTATCTGGGTGATCCAGGCCTTTTATAATATTATCGTTTCCAAACCTTTTGCAGAAAAGCACCATATTAAAACACAGGACCGGAACCGGCCGATCACGCCCCTGATTGCCGATTATACAAGAAAGTCAATCGCTGCCTTTGTCAAGCAATACCCGAATGTAGGGCTATTGGTTACGCTTGGTGAGGCGATGGAAGGGGTGGGCCCGGATGATACTAAATGGTTTACAGAGACGATTATTCCCGGCGTAAAAGATGGCCTAAAAGCAATCGGACAGAAAATACAGCCGCCCATTATTTTGCGGGCCCATGATGCGGACGGTCCAGCTGTGATGGCGGCGGCCAAACCTATTTACAGCAATCTGTATACGATGGCTAAGTATAACGGAGAGGCGCTGACTACTTACCAGCCTCGTGGACCCTGGGCGGAACTGCACCGTAAGCTAAGCGCGGCTTCTCCCGTTCAGATAGAGAATGTGCACATTCTGGCCAATCTTGAACCCTTCCGCTATGGCGCTGATGATTTCATTCAAAAATGCGTGCAGGCGATGCATAAGATCTATGGTTCTAACGGTTTACATCTGTATCCGCAGGCGTCTTACTGGGACTGGCCTTACAGCGCGGATAAAGCGGACCCAAGGTTGCTGCAGATTAACCGGGACTGGATCTGGTATGCCGAGTGGGCCAGGTATGCCTGGAATGCCGACCGCGACCGCATAGCGGAAGAAAATTATTGGGCCGGCCGGCTATCTGAAAAATATGGTTGTGATCTTGCAACGGGAGCGCAAATACTGCGTGCCTACGAAGCGTCCGGAGAAATCGCCCCCAAGCTGTTAAGGCGCTATGGTATTACCGATGGCAACCGGCAGACCTTGAGCCTGGGTATGTTGATGAGTCAACTCATTGATCCGGAAAAATACAATCTTTTTACACTGCTGTATAACTCGGAATCACCTGAGGGGGAGATGATCACCGAATATGCGAAAAGAGAATGGTTGCATCAAAAGCATGTGGGAGAGACTCCGGTTCAGATCGCAGAAGAAGTACTGGTTCATGCCAGGCAGGCAGTAGCGGCGATTCAGGCTGCGGAGAAGAAAATTGGACGGAACAGCGCTGAATTTAACCGGCTGAAAAATGACATGATCTGTTATCAGCATCTTGCAGAATTTTATAGCAAGAAAGTCATGGCGGCTCTTCATATACTAAGATATGGTTACAGTCATGATGTACAGGATCTTGAGTCTGCCCTGCCGCTACTTTCGTCCAGTGTTGAGGCCTTCAGAAAACTGGCGGCTGTTGCAGGACCTGCTTATCTATATGCTAATAGCCTACAGACGGGTGCAAGGAAAATTCCCCTGACAGGTAAAGACGGCCAGAATAAAACATGGTCGGACCTGCTGCCCGTCTATCAGCAGGAACTCGACAACTTTAAGAAAAATATTCAGGCGTTAAAACTGCATGGTGCCAGCCGGTCAGACCAGAAAGCGACGGTGGTGACATTGAAGCCGGCACAGGTCCGGTTTTTGAATCCGCCTAAAAGCATGGATACCGGCAAGGATCAAAAAGAAACATTGGGTACCTACTATATTGAGCAGGATCATAATGTTTCAGCTGATATGTTCAGCGTCGGCAAAAAAGGGTGTCCCTTTAAAGATACCCTTGTTCAACTGGATACCGTAGCCGGAATATTACAGGGCCTTCAGGGCATTCAGGTAGATCGCGCCAGACAGATCCAGGCCGGTACACGTTTATACTTTAAAACAGATAAACCTGTCAGACTACTGGTCGGCTTCTTTACCCGGAAAAATAAAGCCTATCTGAAAGAACCGGAGTTAGAGACAGATGCCAGCGCCAACGACTATGGTCAGGCGGCCACCACGATCGCTAATGCAGGTATACTGCGCGGTTTTCCGGGCATCAATGTCCATAGCTACAGTTTCAGGGAGGGCGTCCATGACTTACAATTGGGAAAAGGTATCTGCCTTTTGCTGGGCTTTATCCAGCGGGCAAAAGATATTCCCGCTTTTGATGCCGGGCTTGGAGCAACAGGCAGTCAGCCGGATCTGGACTGGCTGTTCAGATAAAGAAATATTATAAGATCTGCAGTAAATAGCACAACGATAACGATATAAAAATTATGTATGAAATCAGTTTGGCGTAGACAAAGACAATATGCGGCTGTCTCTTTGGTCGCTAAATATACCACAGCAGCTTTACTAAGTATTATAAGCCTGCCGGCTGTCAGTCAGAACAGCGGGCAGCCCGGCGAAAAGGGGCCTGTGATTTTACGGCCGGCCATTATGCAGGAAGATGTAGCCAGTTTTAATGCGCAGGATAGCGGAGATGTTGTTAACTATGTAGACAACGCCCATGCTTATCAGTGGCTCAGCGACAATATTCCACTGTTTTCCTGTCCGGATACAACACTACAGAAAATCTATTATTTTAGATGGTGGAGTTTTAGAAAGCACCTGGTGAAAACCCCCTATGGGTTTATATTTACAGAATTTATAACGCCGGTAAAATTTGGAGGCGCCTTTAACAGTATTAGCTCAGCACTGGGACATCAGATCTATGAGGGACGCTGGTTGCATGATCCAAAATATATTCAGGCGTACACGTCCTATTGGATGTTCGCGGATCCCAAACAAAAAAAGCCCGGATTTCACCGGTTCAGCACCTGGATCGATGACGCCGTTTATGGTTTATTCCTGGTAGGTCAGGACAGCGCATTTTTGCAGAAAATGTTACCCGCCTTGTCTGCTGACTACAAGAAATGGGAGGCCGAAAAACAATTGCCTGACGGCCTGTTTTGGCAATTTGACGTACGGGACGCCATGGAAGAATCCATCAGCGGTTCCCGTACCCAGAAAAACAGGCGGCCGACCATCAACAGCTATATGTATGGTAATGCGCTGGCCTTGTCCCGTATCAATCAAATTCTGGGGCAGCCTCAGGCAGCAGCCTATTACCGGAAAAAAGCAAGGGATCTGAGACAGATGGTGCTGGATAGCCTCTGGAATGCAAAAGCAACATTTTTTGAGGTAAAATATCCGAATGGAAAGTTTGCGGATGCCCGGGAAGAAATAGGCTTCATTCCCTGGTATTTTAACCTGCCGACAGATAAAAAGCAGTATGCTGAAGCCTGGGAACAGTTGACTGATACTACTGGTTTCAGCGCACCCTGGGGGATTACAACCGCAGAGAGAAGGCATCCTCTTTTCAGAACACACGGATCGGGACATGGCTGTGAATGGGATGGCGCCGTTTGGCCCTATGCCACGACGCAGACCCTGAAGGGGCTGTCTAATTTATTAAATAACTATAAGCACCATAACCATATGACGGCCCGTGTATTTTATGACGCGCTTCATAAATATGCCTGGGCCCAGCAAAAAGACGGAAAACCTTTTATCGGGGAATACCAGGATGAAAAGACGGGCTTCTGGCTCCGCAATAATCCACGCAGCAGGTATTACAACCATTCCGGTTTTGCTGATCTGATTATCAGCGATCTGGTGGGAATCAAACCTGCTCTGGGCGATAAGCTAGCCATTCGGCCCCTCATTCCCGAAGGACAGTGGGCCTGGTTCTGCCTGGACAATGTCCGCTATCACGGACATGCCATTACAGTCCTCTGGGACAAGGATGGCCGTCATTACGGGCATGGAAAAGGCCTGCAGATTTTTGTGGACGGAAAGGTCCGTGCCCGAAGCAGAAAACTGGCACCCATTACGGTCTCCCTAAAATAAGAGCGCAGTCACTACACCGCATCTAATTTAAAACATAGCACCTTATTAATATGAAAACGAACCTGAATCATGCGCGATCCGGCTTCCCCGAAAAAGCCGGGCTTAAAATGAACAGCCGTAGTAAGACTTCCCCGAATTGCATGGGCATTTGTAAACAATGTCTGCTGTTTTCTGCTATATGGAGTGTTATGCTGCTGTGGGTGAGCTGCGGTGCAGGAGGGCCTAAAGAGGCTTATACTCAGATGGCGCCCGATTCCCTGATATTATGGTATAACCAACCCGCGGCGGACGCCCACTGGACAGACGCTTTGCCCATCGGAAACGGTCATATCGGTGCGATGATCTTCGCTGGTGTGGATACGGATCATATACAGTTTAATGAGTCTACGCTTTGGAATGGCCGCCCCAGAGACTATGCCCATCATGGGGCCTGCAAGTATCTGCCTGCAATCCGGTCGCTGATTTTTGCCGGCAGACAAAAAGAAGCGGAAGCGTTGGGGGAGGCGCATTTTATGGGCATTAACGACCACGACCCGGAAAAATATCAGCAATTAAGGAAAGACTGGCTGCAAAAAGTACGTAAAGATACCGCCGCAGCTGCGCCGGGCCTGGATGATAGCCATTGGAAGACAATGCATTTACCGCTCATCAACGGTTGGGAAACCGGCGGGCTGCAGGGTGTTGACGGCGCCTTGTGGTTCAGGGTAGATTTTGAGGTGCCGGCAGATATGGCCGGTCAGGATCTGTATGTGGATCTGGGGCGCATCCGGGATCAGGACTATTGTTATGTCAATGGCCATTATGTGGGCCGTGATGAAGGTATTTCTACCAAAAGGCATTATCTGTTAAAGAAAGAATGGCTGCATGCAGGCAAGAATGTACTGGCTATTCAGGTCATTAACTTTTTTGATAAAGGCGGTTTTACCGGTGTAAAGAATGACCGGCCGATTTTTGTGTTATATCCAGCTGGCAAAACACCTGCATCGGGCATAGCAATTTCCAGAGATTGGAAGTACTGGATTCAGGACAGCCGGCCACCATTCTTTCCGCAGTATGAAGCGAGGTATCAACCTTTTGGTGATATCTACCTGCAGGACTTGACCGGCGGCGGGTATTCAGACTATAAACGTTCACTCAATATACGCACTGCCACCGCAGCGGTTTCCTATAAGAAAAATGATATCCGTTTTACGCGCCATTACTGGGCGAGTGCGGCAGATCCTGTAATGGTCATGCGGATAGAAGCAGACAGGCATAAGGCCGTTCATTTTAAGGCACGCTTCTCCACGCTGCATGGCGATCATCAGCTTTTTAAGATCGATCATGAGACCATCGGCCTCAAAGTACAGGTAAAAGACGGTGTCCTCCATGGTTACAGTGCGTTAAGGATAAAGACTGAAGGGGCAGCGGCCCAACTAAAAGTGACGGATAGTACGATTGAGGTTATAGATGCGGATGCGGCGACGCTCTATACCGTGGCTGCGACCAATTTTGTCAATTATAATGACGCTTCGGGGCATCCTGATAGCCTGTGTCTGGGTTATCTCAGGCAGATTGAGGCTATCGGCCATGGCAATTATGGAGCGCTTTATAAACGCCATGAGGCGGCTTATCACCAACTCTTTGATACATTTGATTTGCGACTGGGTACAACATCCAGAAGGGATCTGCCGACGGATGAAAGAATCCGGCAGTTTACGGTCAGCAGCGATCTCGGGCTCATAACGCTCTATACACAGTATGCCCGGTACCTGATGATCAGTGCCACACCGCCCGGTGGCCGCGCTGCGAACCTGCAAGGGATCTGGAATAATTTGCTTACACCGCCATGGGGCAGTAAGTACACGACCAATATCAATCTGGAAATGAACTATTGGCCGGCGGAAGTGCTGAACCTGTCTTCCTGTACCGGGCCACTTTTCAAATTGATCCAGGATCTAAGTGAAGCGGGCGCCGTTACCGCTCGTGAACAATATGGCGCACCCGGCTGGGTGCTCCATCATAATACAGATATTTGGGCGGCAACAGCACCGATCGATGCTGCTAAACATGGAATCTGGGTAGGCGGGTCAGCCTGGCTCAGTCATCATGTCTGGGAACATTTTCTCTTTACAGAAGATACAGCCTTCTTAAGAGATACCGGCTATAAGCTGATGAAAAAGGCCGCCGAATTCTATCAGCATTTTCTTATACCTGACCCCAAAACCGGTTATTTGATTTCTGTGCCTTCTAATTCACCGGAGCATGGCGGGCTGGTCGCGGGGCCTGCGATGGATCATCAGCTGATTCGTGACCTGTTTAGTAATTGCATCAAAGCGGCCGAAATATTAGGCGTGGATACAGCCTTCAGAAAAGATCTGGCAGATAAATACAAACAGATCGCGCCCAATCAGAAGGGTAAATACGGGCAATTGCAGGAGTGGATGGAGGATAAAGATGATACGGCAGACACCCATCGCCATGTATCTCATTTATGGGGCGTTTATCCCGGTAATGATATCAGTTGGGATAAGGATTCTGCCATGATGCGTGCCGCTAGACAGTCACTGATCTACCGTGGAGACGGCGGCACCGGCTGGTCGCTGGCATGGAAGGTCAACCTTTGGGCAAGATTTAAACAGGGCAATCATGCCTTGAAACTACTGGAAGAATTATTACGTCCGGCAGAAGGCGCGGCCGGCCGGGAGCGTGGTGGCGTGTATCATAATATGATGGATGCACATCCGCCCTTTCAGATTGACGGCAATTTTGGTGGGGCGGCCGGAGTCGCGGAAATGCTGGTACAAAGTCAAAACGGTTATATAGATCTATTACCTGCCTTGCCCGATAGCCTGGCTGTGGGCTGGGTCAGAGGAATCCGGGCAAGAGGAGGCTTTACACTCAATATCTGGTGGAAAGATCACCGGCTGGACAAAGTACAGATCCGCGGGATAAAAAGCGGACCTTGTGTATTGCATTATGGAAAGTTGGCAAAAAAGCTGCACGTGGCAGCGGGGACACTTTACACACTGAATGGGGATCTGGAAGAAATGAACGGAATTCAATAAGACAATAGGTTAAAACAGCAAAGAAATCGATGATGCAAATTGGGCAGACAGTGAGGGGAAGCAGTGAAGAAAGATATGCGAAGTATTACCTCCTGCGAGGTAGCGTAAAACGCTATTGTTGTTTACTGATACTGATCGGCTGTCTGATGATCGTTGGCAAGCTGCAAGGTCAATTACCCTGGAGTTCTTCATTCAGGCAGGACCGCTTACTGGATGATGATTGGAAGACGGTGACAGATAGCAGCGGCGGGTCTCGCTATAAAGGATTTGAGGGGCTAGGTTATAAAGATCAAAACTGGAAGACAGTTCAATTGCCGCATAACTGGGATGATTATGGCGGCTATATCCGGGAAAAGCACGGTAATCGCCATGGGGACGGTTGGTATAGGAAGACATTTGATGCCGTCTATCAACCGGGACAGTCTTATTTCTTGTTTTTTGAAGGAGTCAGCTCTTATGCAACGGTATATCTGAATGGGCATTTGATTGGGAAACACGCGGGAGGAAGGACCAGCTTTAGTCTGGAAGTGACTCAGTGGCTCAATAAAAAAGGCGCCGGTAATCTGTTGGCCTTAAAGGTCGAACATCCGGCGGGTATAAGAGACCTGCCCTGGGTTTGCGGTGGATGTTCCGATGAAGTCGGATTTTCCGAAGGAAGTCAGCCGCTGGGGATTTTCCGGCCGGTGCATCTGATCCGTACCGGTAAGGTGCGTATTGTTCCATTTGGCGTCCATATTTATAATGATACGACGGTCAATGAAAAAGCGGCCACCTTGTATGTCGCTACCACTGTCAAAAGCTATGCGGATTCAGCTCAGTCTGTCGTAGTCCGGCAGGTCTTACTTGACAGGTCAGGAAAAAAAGTTGCGGAAAATAACACGACGCTTGACAGCGGTGCTGATGCGCAGCGGGTCGCTCGTTGTAGGCTACGCCTCACAGGAGTGGTTCATTTATGGTCGCTGGCGTCCCCTTATCTGTATTCCTTAAAGACCACCGTAACCGACAAGGCGTCCGGCACCGTACTGGATGAACTGGAGACACCCTACGGGATACGGTGGATCAAATGGCCCGCACTTGATCAAAAGGGTCCTAAGCGGTTTTTGCTAAACGGAAAACCTGTTTTTATTAATGGTATTGCCGGTTATGAACATGCTTTGGGCAATAGCCATGCTTTTACAAAACAAGAGATCGCTACCCGTGTCGCCATGATCCGGTCAATGGGTTTCAATGCTTTCCGGGATGCACACCAGCCTCATAATTTGCGCTATCAATACTATTGGGATAAAGACGGTGTCTTATGGTGGCCGCAATTTTCAGCGCATATCTGGTTTGATACGCCGGCATTCAGGAAGAATTTCCTCAGCCTGCTGAGAGACTGGGTATTGGAAAGAAGAAATAGCCCTTCCAATATTATGTGGGGTTTGCAAAACGAAAGCCGGCTGCCGGCAGACTTTGCAAAGCAGTGTGTTCAGCTGATACGTTCTCTGGATCCGACTGCTTCGAGCCAACGGCTGATCACGACTTGTAATGGCGGTGAAGGAACTGATTGGGACGTTCCCCAGAACTGGAGCGGCACCTATGGGGGGGATCCCGATACCTATAACGAAGATCTGAAAAAAGAGGTGCTGGTCGGTGAGTATGGCGGATGGCGGACAATGGATGTTCATTCGGAAGGAGGGTTTAAAGAAAAAGGAGCGTATAGCATTGAAAGCTGGTGCGCGCTGATGGAAAAGAAGATCAGGCTGGCCTGGAAAGTACGTGATAGTGTTTGCGGGCAGTTTCTCTGGCTTTTTAATTCTCATGATAATCCCGGAAGAGTGCAGGCCGGAGAAGGATACCGGGATCTGGATAAGATTGGCCCTGTCAACTATAAAGGATTGCTGACTTCCTGGGAGGAACCCACAGAGGCCGTCTATCTTTATCAGTCTAATTTTACGAAAGCGGATACCGCGCCCATGGTGCATATTGCTTCCCACGACTGGCCCGGCAGGTGGCATAGCACCAGGGAAAGAAAAGATATTATCGTTTATTCCAACTGTGACTCTGTCAGGCTTTATAATGGCCGGGGTATGCATGTTTTAGGTACAAGAACGCGCGGGGGTATAGGTACTCATTTTACCTGGAAAAATGTCCGTCTGAATTATAATATACTCTTCGCAGTCGGTTATTATAACGGGAAGGCCCGGGTAACCGATCTGGTCCGCTTAAGAAATTTACCGGAGGACCCTAAGTGGCGTAGCCGCGAAAGCAGGGTGCGATCCGAAGACGTGTCAACGGATATCTTAGCGCCTGCCGCCGGTTACAATTATTTGTATCGTTTTAATTGCGGAGGGCAGTCCTATACAGATCATTTCGGTAACCGGTGGGCGCCCGACAGGTCCAGGACGCCGAAAAGCTATGGCTCTTTATCCTGGACAGCCAACTACAAAGGTCTTCCTTCCTTTTTCGCCAGTCAGCGGAGCATAACGGATCCGATTAAGGGAACGCTTGACGATGCACTCTTTCAGACATTTCGCTATGGCAGGGACAAACTGAATTTTGATTTCCCTGTGCCCAGTGGAGACTACCGCGTGGAATTGTATTTTGCAGAACCCTGGTGGGGGATAGGCAGCAATATGGATTGCACGGGCTGGCGGGATTTTGATGTCGCTGTCAACGCTCAGCTGCGACTGGCTCATTTTGACATTTTCAGGGAAGCGGGTCGCCTTAAAGCACTTAAGAAGATCCTTGATGTTCATGTAAAGGATGGCCATATCCGTATTGATTTTCCCAGAACATATAGCGGGCAGGCCATTATTGCAGCCATCGCTATCGCCAGCAAAAAGAAAGGTGCTGCCTCAGGTGAGCCGCAAAAAGTAAATGCGCCGGCAGGGCTTGTGTCGTTGCTAAATGAGGATAGAAAAGGACAGGAGTCCAGTCAGTTTAGGCTACAGGACTGGCTAAGTACCGGAGATAATCACCTGTTAAAAACGGGCGGGGATAAGAACCCGCCATTGCCGGTCAGCTTCTCCGGACTTCCTGCCGGTTTATATGGGGCTGAATGGCTGCAATCCGCCGCTGTGGGAAAAGACAGGGTGAAGGAAGGCAAAAATACCGTTCCACAATCTGCCTTAAAACAGCGTGTTCAATGGATCGTCAATGCACCATTAGATTGGTACATAGGTATTCCGGGCGCAGATAAGAAGCTGGCTGCAAAACTTGAAGCGGATAAGTTTATCAATACACATACGAAAGCGGAAGTCTTGATTCAAAACGGCAGCGGGATTGAAGATAGCCTTGAGGTTTATAAAAAAAAGGTCTCTAAGGGAATAGTTCTCAGCGAAGAACCCTGGTGGAAAACGAGCCTGATTGCCTTTAAGCCGGTCAGCAACATGCAGCCGCCTTATGATCAGAAAAAGGAATTTACCTATGACGTGACCAGTGCCTTATTCAGCCGCGGCGCGTCCCGTGTAAAGAGAGCCGGCAAGGATTGTATTTTATTCAGGGCTGCGGCAGCCGGTGTTCCGGATAATCAGGCAGACTCAATTGCCTGGCCACTGGTGACGGGCGTGGCCGACTTTCATTCCTTTCATGTAAAATATGCTTGTCCCGGGCAGGACAGCCTGCAGGCCACTTTGAAGCTTGTCGCGGCAGATGGCAAAGTGATGGCTGAGTCAGCTGTCTGGCTGACGCATACCAAAGAAGGCAAATGGAATAACTGCTTTTTGATGACGCCCACCATGATCAATGCGGGCAGGTATCAGCTGGTGGTAGCATGGAAAAAAACGAATGCACCTGTCTATATGTATTCATTAAAACTTCGATAAAAAGGCAGGAAATGATCATGGCGTAAGCGTTGGCAGGCATTAAAAAAATACCGACAAGTATTCGCATTATTCTTATTGAATATTCGCATAAATTGGATATTATCAGTCGGCCTTATTTGAATGTTCGATTTATTTTGTAGTTTGGTGTCATAGGATCGGGTGTTGCCGTTTAAATGAACATACAACCTGAAAAGTGCCGCGGCAGTATAATCAGGGAAGTCACTATAACGGATCTTTTTAAATTTTTTACCGCAATTACGATGGTTGAATCAGGATATTTTAATGATGAAATAACGGGGCACTTGGCCCAATGCAAGTCTTTTTTTTAACGCTTAAAAACTATGGAAAACGCAACAGCAGGTGGCTAAGCTGTTATCTGTAGAAACGCACCTTGGCTTAGATGCCCGGTGAAAACAGCGTTGTTTTCCTACTGGAATGCTATTCGGCTTTAGCGTTGAAAACATATTACAGATAACCGGGCCGGTGTCAGACATCTTTTTTCAGCTGGTGGCCGGGTTGTCTGCATAGATACCCTATTCGCCGACAGTCTACTTCCGTCAGGTTATGTATGCAATACCGAAGTTCCGGTAGAACTGGTCATTGAGACCGGACAGGGACGCTTTTGCCTTTATGATACTGTCACCGGCCTTAAGTGATTTTAAAACACCCAACAGCAAATCTCATTTACTCACCAAAAAGGATGAATATGAAAAAATTACCAAACATCCGGGGTACTCGTCTTATGTCCGGCAGAGGCGGCCCCCATTTTTTTAAGAGCAGCTATTGCCGGCTATGGATCGCCGCGATGGGGGTTGCCGGTATCTTGTATGGGGCAGCTGCCCATGGCGAGCCCTTTCGGCCCGATCTGGCGGGCTATGGGGCTTCGATGTATCAGGACACGGGTAAGCTCACCCTTCCCGTAGAAGGACGGGTGCTCAGTCGGGATCGGCAACCTTTAGTGGGCGCCAGTGTTAAAGTGATCGGGACCTCTGTCGGCGATCGTACGGACAGTCAGGGGCGTTTTCGTCTTGCGGCCCCTGCCGGTAGTCAAATAGAGGTTTCTTATGTTGGCTATGTCGCTCAAACTTTTACGGTGACGGCGCAAACGCCGACGCGGCCGTTGGTCATCGTGATGGTGGATGGCCAGGACAGCGCCGTGTTGAAAGATGTGGTGGTCGTGGGGTATGGAACACAGAGCAAGAAAACAGTTACCGGTTCCATTGCTTCCGTAAAATACGATCAGTTTAAAGACCGCTCCAACAGTAACGTGGCGCAATCCATGGCCGGAGCACTTCCAGGGGTCAGTATCACACAAAGCCAGGGAGCGCCCGGTTCCGGTCCCATGATCAAGATTCGCGGAACCTCCTCGATCACGGCAGGAACGAATCCTTTATTTGTCGTGGATGGCATGCCGATGGAGAACTTTGATCTTAACCTGATCAATCCCCAGGATATCGCGTCTGTCGATGTATTGAAGGATGCCTCGTCAGCGGCGATCTATGGATCCAGAGGGGCCAATGGCGTTATTATCGTTACGACAAAGCTGGGGCAGAAAGGGCGCTCTGTTGTCAATGCTACTTTTGAGTATGGTTTACAGCATGTCGATCGCACAATTGATGTAATGGATGCGCAGCAGTTTATTCAATATTATGTAGACGCACATAACAATGCCTGGGTAGACGCTGGAGGAAACGCGTCCGATCCTAATGATAAACGATCACCAGCCTACAGGATCCCGGAGGATTTTATAAATGATCCTGGCAGCTTTGGCAAAGGAACGAACTGGCAGTCCGTCATGTTCCGGACCGCCCCCACCCGGCATGGGGAAGTGTCGGTATCCGGTGGATCGGAGAAAACCAATTTTCTTTTTTCTGCCGGTTATCTGGACCAGCAGGCGGTGCTTGACAGAAATTATTACAAACGCTTGTCCCTACGTTCAAATATCCGGCACAGGATTTCAGAGAAAGTGCTGACCGGCTTGAATCTTTCTTTCACGGGCATATTTGATCGCACGCAGGGCACAGCCGGTAAAAGCGATGTCGTGAGCCTCGGATTACAGAGTGATCCTATTTTTCCGGTATATAACGAAAATGGAAACCTGGGCTTCAGAGATCCTAACTCGGAGTGGTACCGTTTTACCCCCTATAGCGACCTTATTATGTGGCACCCTTATTCACTGACGCGGGAAATCAAGGATCAGCAAAAAACTTTTAATACGCTGGCTACCGGATTTTTGGAGTATCAGATACTAGATGACCTGAAATTCAGAACCAGCCTGAACGCGAACCTGATGAATTCTAGAGCCAACTCTTACCGAAATAAGAACCAGAAGTATGGCTATTCCTCCAATCTCCCGGCCCAGGGATATGCGGAGTCTGCCTATTCTCTGAACTGGCTGACAGAAAATACGTTTACCTACGGGAAGGGCTGGGGGCCGCATCATCTGGAAGCCCTGGCCGGTTTTACCGCCCAACATCAAAGAGATGAGTTTATGTCCCTTACCGCCGGTAACTTCCCGAATGATCTGGTGCCGACGCTGAATGCGGGAACCGCCAGTTCCGGTACCTCTACTGCTTCAGAATGGTCGATGTTGTCCTTACTGGCAAGAGCCACCTATCACTATGATACAAAATACCTGTTGACGGCCACGCTTCGCCGGGATGGCAGTTCAAGGTTTGGCAAAGACACCAAATGGGGATATTTTCCGTCTGTTTCAGCCGGTTGGGTGATCTCAGATGAGCCCTTCCTTCGGGGTGCCGACTGGATCAATCTGCTTAAACTCCGGGCCAGCTATGGTGTGGCGGGTAATAATCAGATTCCCAATTACGGCTCCATCGGACTGTTAAGTACATCCAATTATGTCAGTGGTGACCAAATAGCCAGCGGACTGGCCGTGGATAATTTGTCCAACCTGGATCTTAAATGGGAAAAAACCAGGCAGTTTAATCTGGGGCTCGATTTTAACTTCTGGCAAAACAGGGTTTCTGCCAGTGTGGAGTATTACCGGTCGATTACACAGAACCTGCTACTCAATGTACCTATTCCTGACATTACCGGATTTAATACCCAGCTGACCAATGTGGGTAAAGTACGCAACAGCGGCCTGGAGTTGGGGCTGCAGACAAAGAACCTCACCGGGGAACTGAGCTGGGACAGTCATTTTAATTTGTCTTTCAACCGCAATAAGGTCCTGCAGTTAGGTCCGGGCAATACGCCGCTCATCTTTACTGATTATGTGGTAACGGTCAAAACGGAAGTGGGACAGCCCATATCCAATTTCTATGGGTATAAGTTCAATGGCGTCTATAACACCCAGTCTGAAATTGACGGCAGCCCACATGTAGAAGGCACGAGACCGGGAGAACCGATTGTAGTGGATGTCAACGGGGATGGAAAGATCAATGAAGGGGACAGGACCACCCTGGGGAATGCCCAGCCTGACTTTACGGCTGGTATCATCAATTCCTTTCGCTACAGAGGCCTGGAATTCTCCTTTATGTTTCAGGGACGCTTCGGCGGGCAGATTGTCAATCAGCTGACCCGTTATATGGGTATCTGGAATGGCGGCCGGAATGCTTTTAAAGACGTTGCGAACTATTGGAAATCTGCCGCCTCACCCGGTGATGGTGTGCACTTCAGGCCTTCCATTAATCCCACCACTATGGAGCAGAATTTCTCCGATTATTGGGTCGCCTCTGGTACCTACGTCAGGCTTAAGAATATACTGCTGGCTTATAGGTTACCTCAGCAGTGGATTAAAAACGGTCCCTTTCATGCCGTCAGGCTGTATATCAACGCGGAGAATGTCTACCTCTTTAGCGACTATCGCAATTATGACCCGGAGAACACCACCTATACACCTAATGTGCCCGAAGAGGCGGCTGGAAATGCTGTTCCATCGGGCGCTTTTGTAGGCGTTGACTACGGCTCCTATCCACTTCCCAGGACCATCACCTTTGGTGTTAATCTGGAATTTTAATGCATCACTAAAATTTAAATCATGTTAACCGATCTATATACAAATATTGCAACGCTTCGTTTGAGGAGCATGCGTGTAACCCTTTGGGGAATGGGAATTTTCCTTTTGCTCCTGCACGGATGTAAAAAAGATTTTTTGAACCTGACACCTGTCTCCAATGCCAATGCCGATAATTTCTATAAAACGAAAGAGGATTTTGAGGTAGCGGAGAATGCGGCCTATGCCACCTTATATACGATATTTGCGCCCGAGGATGCAGCATCCTATACCGAAATGATGTCTGATAATGCCACCATGTATAGTGTTGCGGGTAATCAGGCAGATAAATGGGCTATCCGGGATTATCAGGTACAACCCAATAATACCATGATCTATCAGTACTGGCAAGACTATTATAAAGCTTTTTATAATATCAATATTGTACTATCCAAAATACAGAATGCGGGACTGGACGAGCCGTTTACTGCAAGGGTCCAGGCAGAAATGCGCTTTTTACGGGGGCTTTACTATTATCAGATGGTTCAATTGTTTGGCGGCGTACCGCTGGTGACTACACCGCTTTCGGTAGCGGAAAGCTATCAGGTCTTACGCTCGACAGTTGCTGAAACCTATCAGTTGATTGTAGAAGACCTAAGTTTTGCTGTGGCGAACCTGCCTGCTGCAAAGGAGGTGGCAATGGTTGGCCGGGCTTCCAAGGGAGCCGCTCAAATGCTCCTGGGTGAGGTATACCTTTCCCTGGGAAAGAAAGATCTGGCCACTGTTCAGCTAATGGCCGTCTATGACAGTCATACTTACCGTTTACTCGATCATTATAGCGATCTTTTCGGGCCGGATAAAAAAAATACCGCTGAATCTATTTTTGAGATCCAGTACCTTGGAGGATCCGCCAGCGCGCCCTATAGTCCTTATTGGACAGCCTATGCGCCGGTCAATAATGGTGTTATTACGAAGTATGGCGGTGGTATCAATCAAGTGACGGATGACTTTTACCAGGCTTTTGAACCGGGTGATCCGAGGCGCTCCGTTTCTATTGAAGATGGCTACAGGGATGCTAAGGGGAACTTTATATCGATTAAATTTCCCGGAAAATGGATGGATCCCACTGCAGCGGTTGACGGAGGCAATGAAATGAGCAACAATAATTTTGTCGTACTGCGATACGCAGATTTGTTGTTACTGTTATCGGAGGCGACCGGGAAGCCGGACTACCTCAATGAAGTCCGGGCCCGGGCCGGCATGCCGCTGTATGGGACTTCCGGCTATCCCAGTGACAAGTACCCTACGCTGGCGCTGGCCGTAGAGCATGAACGGCGGGTGGAGCTGGGGCTGGAATTTCACCGTTGGTTTGACCTTAAAAGGACAGGGAGGGCGCTTGAAGTACTCACTAAAAAAGGGAAAAAACTGACGGCGGAAAAACTATTATTTCCCATTCCGGAATATGTCATTACACAAAACAGCGCCATCACGCAAAACCCCGGCTATAATAACTAAGACTGGCATTGCGCATTTTCCTGCGTAAAAGTATCCATTGATTCCTATACAGAACAATGGATACTTTGTTTTATGGCCGGGCTCAGCAATTGTTTTTGTATAGCAGACAGCCTGTTTTTTAGGCTGTTTCTATTGTTCTGATAATAAACCAATTGGAGCTGCCGGTGTCTAAGTTTTCCGTTTACCGGCCGGTGTTGTCCACTGGTAAGACGGAGGATTTGGCCTTGTTTTGACAATTTTGTATAAATTCTTGAAAATATATTGGAAGGTTTTATTTATATATAAAAGTAATTTTGACATATAAACATTGAACGTCAATTTAAATGTTTATCATTACATGACCGGATCCAGGAGATTCATCAGGAAAAATTCACTTAATCATTAACCATTCATTTTACCTTGAGTGTGTGGGATTGAAAAATAACAAATGTATGTTAAGTGGGTGGAAGGGGGCTCCAAACGACTTATCAGCATTTGTTATCCCACAACGGGGTTTAAATAAGCAAAGAAAATATTATCAGGATGAGAAGCATTATTTCAAAATTATTTTTATGTAGCGTGGTGGCTGGCGGTTCATTGCAGGTCGTTTCTGCTCAATTCACCAATACGACAGCCCAGGAGGATCCTGCGTATGTGAAAGTGATTCAGGGGAGAGTGGCAAAGATTGTTGAGCCACTTCACTTAAAGGACGCTGCAAAGGTGCAAAAGGTGAGCCGGGTGATCGAACAACAATACTTCGATCTTAACAGGATTGACAGTATACAGGTCAGTGAGACAGGCAAAATAAAAGACAGCCAGCTTTCCGAAACAGCCAAAAAAGACGCTGTTAAGGCCGTAAAGGCAGAAGCGGAACAAAGTGTTGCCCGTCTGCATCCGGCGTTTGTAGGCCGACTGAACGAATTATTGAATAAAGATCAGGTAGATGAAGTGAAAGACGGACTCACCTATCATACCTTGGAGGTGACCTATCGGGCTTACACGCAGATGCTACCCGATCTTTCCCAAAAGCAAAAAGATCAGATCATGGCCTGGCTGGTGGAAGCACGTGAGCATGCCATTGACGGGGGGAGCTCCAAAGAAAAACATTGGTGGTTTGGTAAATACAAAGGCCGTATCAATAACTACCTGTCATCAGCTGGTATTGATATGAAAGAGGCGGAGATCGCCTGGAAGAAACGAAGGGAGTCCGCCAAAAAATAAACTAGGTTAATCAATTCAAACATAGATTGCGAGCCATATGATTCCTTGTTGATCTGCAGGTGAAAACTAAAAGTGCGAAGGATCAACTGAGCGTCTTAGCCAGGTACTTAGTAAATAGGTGCCGCCAAAAAATACAATAGTCGAGGAGTGATTAAGGACCTATTGTATTTTTACCAACTGGATCGAATGAAAGAACTTTTGTCCTGCTGCAATTGGATAAGTTCGGGGATAGATCGTCCCTGGTATTCGCTGTAGTGCCAGTTGAAAAGCGTAACAAATTTAAAAACAAAATTAGTTAAAATTAATTAATGAAAAAGTATTCTTTGCCTTTGCTCTTTTGCACGCTGATGGTCGGCGGCTCCAAGATGCTAAAGGCACAGTATCCGACAATCACTTCTGAAATGCGTGACTCCATCAAAGTTTTTACTGATGGTTTTAAGGCCCATTCAGATTCCATGTGGCAAATTGCCTATCCAATCGTACAAAAAGAAGCCCGGGAAGGTAGACCCTATATTCCCTGGGCGGCAAGGCCGACCGATCTGCCACAGTCAGATTTGTTGGCCTTTCCCGGTGCAGAGGGCGGAGGAGCCCATACGGCAGGCGGCAGAGGCGGAAAAGTATATGTCGTGACCAGCCTGGCGGATCATGGCCCGGGCACTTTCCGGGAAGCCTGTGAAAAAGGCGGTGCCAGAACAATTGTGTTTAATGTAGCAGGTATTATCCATCTGGAAACCCCTATTATACTCCGTGCACCTTATGTAACGATTGAAGGGCAGACGGCACCCGGTGACGGTGTATGTATTGCCGGTGAATCATTCTGGATCAATACCCACGATGTGATTTTACGCTATATGCGTTTCAGGAGAGGAAAGACATGGGTAGGCCGCAGAGATGACGCGCTGGGCGGAAACCCGGTTGGTAATATTATGATTGATCATGTTTCCGCCAGCTGGGGCCTGGATGAAAATATGTCCATATACAGACATATGTTTGACCCGGGGGACGGTTCAAAAGAGGAAAAACACGGTACCGCGAATATGACGGTTCAAAACAGTATTTCTGCAGAATCACTGGATTATTGGAATCATGCATTTGGATCCACCATGGGCGGGGAAAACTGCATGCTGGCACGGAACCTTTGGGCGGATAATACGGGTCGTAATCCATCCATCGGATGGAATGGGGTATTCAATTTTGTCAATAACGTCGTATTTAACTGGCATCATCGTTCTACAGATGGTGGAGACTATACCTCCCTTTATAATATTATCAATAACTATTATAAACCCGGTCCTGTTACAGAAAAAGAAGATCCTGTCGGCCACCGGATTCTTAAGCCAGAATCAGGCCGTAGTAAATTACCTTATAAGGTATTTGGCAGAGCCTATGTCCATGGCAATATCATGTATGGCAATGACCGTGTAACAAAAGATAACTGGGATGGGGGTGTTCAGATGGAAGGAACTGACGGTGATCTGATGAGTCTGGACAGCGCTAAAAAATATTTCCCTTATATGAAGTGGGATAAGCCTTTCCCGCATGCGCCTGTAACGATCTTGCCGGCAAAACAGGCCTTGCAGTATGTATTGAATAATGTCGGCGCCACACTGCCTGTCAGAGATGCGGTGGATAAAAGAGTGGTAGAACAGGTGCGCACCGGTAAGATTACCTATAAAGAAATCAATACCGATAATGACTATCAGTTCAAGGTGCGTAAGCTGCCCAAAGATTCTTATAAATTGGGTATCATTACAGAAATTAAACAAGTAGGCGGCTATCCCGACTATAACGGAACGCCGTATAAAGACAGCGACCATGACGGTATGCCTGATAGCTATGAAACTAAAAATGGCCTGAATCCGAATGACGCTTCGGATGCGCCCAAAGAGGCAAAAAATGGTCACGGATACACCAATATTGAAGTATTCCTGAATAGTGTGGTGCCTATTAATACGGTGCGTCCGGACTATCAGAAATCATAGTTTTTTTTGTTTTGTTTGATTAGTTGTTGGACCGCAAGGTCAGATTGGTTTTATGGAATCCAGAAATGATGTGTTTCTTTTGAGTCCGCTCAAAAGGAACACATCCATTCCATGTTATTGTTTATATCATGGAGGGATCACCGGTACTTTATTACTCAATTAAAAATCAGTATGCCTGTCCGTTCACCGGCAGGTTGCATGAACTACTATTATGAATCAGTTATCTGTTACATTAACGCGTTTAGATATGCACAAAGGACGTGCCTGTAGAAGCATGGGGTTGTTGGCTTCATTTTTATTATTAGGAGCTGTCGCTAAGGCGCAGTATCCAAAAATCCCGCCGGCTGTACAGGCGAAATCGGACAGTGCGCTGGCTGTGGCCAAGAAATTATCTGACGCTGCCTGGGCCAAAGCGCTGCCAATTGTTGAAAAAGAAGCCAGGGAAGGCAAACCTTATGTGCCCTGGGCAGCCAAACCGGAGGATCTGAAGCAAGCCAGTATTGTTGCTTTTCCCGGAGCGCAGGGTGGCGGGGCCTACACGCCTGGCGGAAGAGGAGGTAAGGTCTTTGTCGTAACCAGCCTGGCCGACAGCGGCCCCGGTACTTTTAGGGAGGCCTGTGAGCAAGGCGGTGCCAGAACGATTGTATTCAATGTGGCTGGCATCATCCATCTAAAGAGCCCGGTGATCATCAGGGCGCCATATGTGACCATCGAAGGTCAGTCTGCTCCGGGTGATGGCATCTGCATTGCCGGAGAGTCCGTATGGATCGATACCCATGATGTAATCGTCCGCTTTATGCGTTTCAGAAGAGGGGCAACGGATGTGGGCCGCAGAGATGACGGACTGGGTGGTAATCCGGTAGGTAATATTATGATCGACCATGTTTCAGCGAGCTGGGGCCTGGATGAGAATATGTCCATTTACCGCCATGTTTATGACCGCCAGGGCAAGGCCCTGAAACTGCCGACCGTTAATGTCACGATACAGAACTCTATTTTCTCAGAAGGGCTGGATACGTATAATCATGCTTTCGGTAGTACACTGGGCGGTCTAAACAGTACTTTTATGAGAAACTTATGGGCCAATAATGTCGCCCGTAATCCATCCGTAGGTATGTATGGCAGCTTTGGTTTTGTCAATAATGTGATCTTTAACTGGTGGAACCGTAGTGTAGATGGGGGAGATCACAGATCCGAGTATAATTTTATTAATAACTATTATAAGCCAGGGCCCATTACACCTAAAGATGAGCCGATCAGTCATCGTATCCTGAAACCGGAAGCGGGAAGAGATGCACAGAAAAGGAAAATGTATGGTAAGGCATATGTGCACGGCAATTATGTGGACGGTGATAAGGCTGTAACAAAAAATAACTGGAACGGCGGTGTACAGATCGAGGATATGCCCGATGCCGGTGAATTCACCAAGGCGATTAAAGTGGATCAGCCATTTGCCTTGAAGGGGAATGTCAGTATTCTCAGTGCTAAAAAGGCTTACAATTACGTATTGGACAATGTGGGCGCATTTTTACCTAAAAGGGATCCGGTAGACACCCGTGTGATAAAAGAAGTAAAAACGGGCAAAATTGTCTATGTTGAACAAGATGAAAAGTCAGGAGTGACACCGTACATCAAACGCAGGATGCCCCAGGATTCCTATAAGAAAGGAATTATCAGTGACATCAGTCAGGTCGGCGGTTATCCTGAGTATAACGGTACGCCTTATGCTGACGCCGATCAGGATGGTATCCCGGATGCTTATGAGACCAAACATGGCCTGAATGCGAATGATCATTCAGACGCCAGTAAACTCGCTAAAAACGGCGGTGGCTACACGAACATTGAAGTGTATCTGAACAGTCTGGTGCCGATTAAACGTGTCCGGCCTTAAAAAGCAATGATTACCCTGATTCGCTGATTTATTCATCAATTTGTAATTTTAGAGTATGAATCATACTAGCCGCAATCAGATGCGTAATGTATATACGTTAAAGCAGGGAAATATCTTCCCTGCTTTAACTGTATACTGCTGCCTGGTTGCAAAATATAGCCTGGCTTTTTCATTAACCTGCCTTATGACAATAGCAGTAAGCTATGGCCAGAAAAATAAAAAAGAAAACAAACCCATAGCGCCACTGGAGTGGCAAAAGGGAGGAAAATTCGTTTACCATCCGGATTCACTCGGTAACCGCATTGTTGATTTTTCCTACTGCGGGTACCAGGCGTCCGATTCTTCTATTCCGGATGATATTCCGGTCAAAGTCACAGTGCCATTACGTACCGGAGATGCCACCACAGCGCTGCAATCGGCTATTGACTATGTCGGTAAATTGCCGGTCCAGGCTTCGGGATTCAGAGGTGTTGTCTTACTGGCCCCGGGTACCTATCACATAAGCGGTACACTGCATATCCGCCATTCAGGTGTTGTTTTGCGGGGCGCCGGACCTGGCAAAGAAGGAACTGTATTGTCAGGAGATGGGACTGGACGGTCGCCCCTGATTCTTATTGAAGGTAAGAAAGACAGCGTCAACCAGGCGCCCGTGACGATTGATCAGGATTATGTTGCCGTGAACGCGCGGTTTTTAAGACTGACCGATCCTGCTGCTTTTAAGCAGGGAGATCAGGTCGTTATTCACCGGCCATGCACTGAGGCCTGGATTGATCAGTTAGGCACCCGTACATTTGGCGGCGACGTCTCTGCGCTCGGCTGGAAGCCGGGAGCGGAGGATATTTTCTGGAGCCGCCGGGTGACAGCGGTTACAGATTCCGGTATCGCCCTGGATGCACCACTGACCACAGCACTGGATAAACGCTATGGTACTGCCACGGTCGCCAGGTTCACATGGCCGGGCAGGATCAGTCATGTAGGGGTTGAAAATCTGCACCTGGTGTCCGATTATGATCATAGTCGTCAAAAAGATGAAGATCACAGGTGGATGGCCATCGTCGTGAATAATGCAATTGACGGCTGGATCCGGCGTATTCATTTCCAATATTTTGCCGGTTCAGCGGTCAGCCTACTGGAAGGGGCACAGCGTTTTACGGTGGAAGATTGCCAGTCGACAGATCCTGTTTCTGAAATCGGCGGACAACGGCGCTATGTCTTTAGTACGACCGGCCAGCAGAATCTTTTTCAGCGACTGTACAGTGAACAGGGATATCACGATTTCTCTGTCGGCTTTTGTGCCGCAGGCCCGAATGCTTTTGTACAGTGCCAGGGAGAAGAGGCGTTGAGTTACAGCGGTTCGGTGAACAGCTGGGCTTCAGGTGTTCTGTTTGACCTGGTACGGCTGGATGGACAGACCCTGGAGTTCCGTAATCTGGGCCAGAATGAACAAGGTGCTGGTTGGAATGCGGCCAATTCGTTGCTCTGGAATTGTTATGCTTCCAGGGTTAATGTGGCCAGGCCGCCGACCGCCCAGAACTATGCTTTTGGCACCTGGGCACAATTTGGCGGCGATGGCTATTGGGCAGAATCCAATAACTGGATGTCCCCCAGAAGTTTTTATTATACGCAGCTTGCCCAGAGACTGGGCAGGGATGTACAGCAGCAGGCAGACCTAATGCCTTTTGAAGGAGAAGCCAGCAGCAGCCCGACCGAAGAGGCGGCGGCCGCCCTGACAGCGGAGGCTTATACGCCTGCCATGACCATGAAAGACTGGATCGATACGCTGATCAGCCGCGATCCCTTGCCTGTAGCGGCTGGGGGGGCGCCAAGCATTTATAAGATCGGGCTGGAACCTGTGAAAAAGGCCGCTGCCGTGACGCCGATGGTGCTTAAAAACGGCTGGCTGGAACGCGGCGGACAGGTGTTGACGGGCGGCCGGCAACAGACGCCCTGGTGGTTTGGTACCGTCGCCCGGGATTTTGTCGCGAAAGCCAAACCGGCGATCACGCGTTTCGTGCCGGGAAGAACGGGTACCGGCCTGACGGATAATCTGGACACGGTTACCGATCAGATGCAGCGAAGACATATACGAGTGATGGAACAAAATTACGGGCTCTGGTATGACCGCAGAAGAGACGACCATGAAAGAGTCCGCCGTCAAAACGGAAATGTCTGGCCGCCTTTTTATGAGTTACCTTTTGCCAGAAGCGGAAAGGGAACGGCCTGGGATGGTCTAAGTAAGTATGACCTCACCAAATATAATCCCTTTTACTGGTCAAGGCTAAAACGGTTTGCTGATCTGGCGGACCAGAAAGGACTGGTACTGATCCATCATAATTATTTTCAGCATAATATCATTGAAGCGGGCGCGCATTACGCGGATTTTCCCTGGCGCCCTGTCAATAATATTAATCATACCGGCTTTCCTGAACCGGTGCACTATGCAGCGGATAAGCGTCTTTTTATGGCAGAGCAGTTTTATGATGAAACCAATCCTGCAAGAAGAGGTTTACATCAGGCATTTATTGATCAGTGCCTCGCCAACTTCAAAGATAACCATAACGTCATTCAGTTTATTTGTGAAGAATTTACCGGCCCGACGCATTTTGTCCGGTTCTGGTTGCAAACGATCGGGGACTGGGAAAAGAAAAACAACAGAACAGGGAAAAATGCGCCCTTTATCGGTCTGAGCACCACTAAAGACGTACAGGACAGCATACTGGCCGATCCAAGACTAAATCCTATTGTTAAAGTTATCGATATCCGGTATTGGTACTATCAGAAAGACGGATCAGCTTACGCACCGAAAGGCGGAAAAAATCTGGCGCCCCGGCAACAGGCCCGATTATTTAAACCGAAAAACACAAGTTTCGAACAGGTGTACCGCGCCGTCAGGGAGTACCGGGACAGGTATCCGGACAAGGCGGTAATGTATTCCGCTGATAATGCCGCCGGACTGGGCTGGGCCAGTTTTATGGCCGGCGGCTCGCTGCCGGATTTGCCTGCCGCGTTATCACCTTCGTTTTTATCCGCCGCGGCGGACATGCGTCCGGTAGGTCTGAACGCTGCTTCCGGCAAGGCGGCGGATGGCGCCTGCGGCTTACGCAGCGATAAGGGCGATTATATAATCTATGTTCAAAAGGGACATCAGGCAGCTCTATTAGACAAAGATCTGAAAAAACGCTATCAGCTGACAGCTATTGATCCGGCAACGGGAAAGATAAAAAGCGGTCATAACAAACAAGCCACTGAAGCCGGCGCACTACAGTTGACGGCCAGTGGCAACGATACCGTTTTTTGGCTCAAAGCTCAATAACCAGAGGTGCATGGGAACGTGTAATTTAAAAATATTTCAATTTATTGACTAGACAACTTTCAATTATGAATGTATTAAAGAATGCATGTATGTTCGGGGGGCGGAGCCTACAGAAAGCGTGGCTTTTTGTATTGGGGCTGTCTGTTTCATTGAGTGCCTGCCACTCGCCGGCGGGCAATAAACAGCAGGCGCAAAGTAACCTGTCTGTACGGCCCGTCTTCCCTATCCGGGTATCAGATAATCATCGCTATTTTGTGGATCAGCAAGGTCATCCGTTTTTTTGGCTGGGTGATACGGGATGGTTGCTGCTCAGTAAATTGGGGCAGGACCAGGTGATAACTTATCTGAAAGACAGGGCGCAAAAAGGGTTTAATGTCATTCAGGTGATGGTGATCCATGACCTGGGTGAGAGAAATATTTATGGCAGATCAGCTTTACTGGATAAGGATCTCAGCCGGCCGGATACGATAACCAGCCCCGGAACTGATACGCTGAACTATTGGCAGGGGCTGGATTCTCTGGTTGCTCGGGCTGACCGTCTTCATATGCTGGTGGCCCTGGTTCCGGTGTGGGGGTCTGTGGTCAAATCCGGCAAGGTCAGCATCCCGCAAGCGACTGCCTATGCCCGTTTTCTGGCAGGCAGATATCACGGAGCAAAAAATGTGGTATGGTTCAATGGAGGGGATGTACTCGGAACCGATTCGATGGATATATGGCAGGCGATCGGCACCACGATTAAAGGTGCGAATCCGGCGCAGTTGATGAGCTTTCATCCAAGAGGCAGGACACAGTCATCCACCTGGTTTCATAATGCATCCTGGCTGGATTTTAATTGCTTCCAATCCGGTCATCGCAGATATGACCAGGATAATGAGCCGGGCACTTTACAATATGGGGAAGACAATTACAAATATGTTCAGGCCGATTACCGGCAGAAACCCGCAAAGCCTACGCTGGATGCGGAACCTTCCTATGAAGGCATTCCGCAGGGCCTTCATGATTCTTTGCAACCCAGATGGGATGCTGCGGCGATCAGAAGATATGCCTATTGGTCCGTCTTTTCAGGGGCTTGTGGGTTTACATATGGTGCCAATGCCGTTATGCAGTTTTATGACCCGTCAACAGGTGTCGCAGGCGCCTATGGTGTAACCAAGGGCTGGGAAGCGGCACTGCAGGACACGGCCGCAGGTCAATTGATATATTTGAAAAAATTAATGCTTGACAGGTCATCCTATCTTACCCGGGTGCCCGACACGACGATGGTCCTGGACCAGGGCACACGCTATGATTATGTGGCCGCTACCAAAGCAGAAGGATATGCCCTGTTTTATACACCGAATGGCAGAGACTTTCAGGTGGATCTAAGCGGGTTTGATGCCGGGAAGGGGAAAATTCAGGTGAGCTGGTTTAATCCGAGAAACGGGGAGACTGTCAGGCAGCAGGAAATCGGTGCCGCCAAAAAATACAGTGCCCACCCTCCGGGTGAAAAAGCGCATGGAAATGACTGGGTGCTGATCATCGATCAGTCCGCCGGGTAACTTCACTATTCTCAAATTAAGTAAATGGGCTATCCACCAGCACAATGTGGCCGGATAGCCCATTTTGTGATAATAAATGATTATTTAATGATAATATTTTAGAAGATATTATTTATATATAAATGTACTTTTGATATATAAAGTGACAAACGTTGATTTGTTTTATACCTGCTGCAAAAAACAAATCTATGCGACATTAAAACGTACGCCCGGTACGTTTTAATGTGTTGGAAAGGAAGGTCTGACTTGTGGAATAAATGCGAGCATAAAAATAGGACGATAAGCGTGCAAGGCATCGGTGGGCAATCAGGAGAATTTTATATATTAAATTAAGTAATGCAGCGACTAAACAAAACATCCGTTTCCGGTTATACTTCCAATCGCCTGTCGGGGCTGTTACCATTCATGGAGCGCCGTAAGGCCGGCAAAGGCCGGTGGCTGTCTGCCATACTCGGGGCAACATTATTAATGGCCATCGGGACCGGTTGTCAGCGAAAAGCCTTTTTGTATACCTCCTTTCATGAACCCGCTAATGAAGGACTGAGGCTCCTTTATAGCATGGACGGCTACCACTGGGACAGTCTCCCGGGTATTTTCCTGCCGCCCACAGCGGGTGAGGATAAAATTATGCGTGACCCTTCCATGGTTGAGGGGCCGGATGGCGTATTTCACCTGGTGTGGACACTGGCCTGGAAGGGCAATGAAGGGTTTGGCTATGCCAGTTCCAAAGACTTAATACACTGGTCCCCGGAAAAAGTCGTACCCATCATGGCCGCCGAACCGGCTACCGTAAACGTGTGGGCGCCGGAGCTCTTTTACAGAAAAGACAAAGGAGATTTTCTGATCGTATGGGCCTCTACGATTCCTTATAAATTCGCCAAAGGGCAGGAAGACGAAGACAACAATCACAGGTTATACTATACTGTTACAAAAGATTTTAAACAGTTCAGTACGCCTAAACTATATTATGATCCGGGTTATAGCAGTATCGATGCAACATTGGTTGAAAGAGCCAGTGATGATTATGTATTGGTGTTTAAAGATAATACCCGGCCTGAGCGGGATATCAAAGTCGCGTTCGGACCTTCGGCGCTAGGCCCCTTTAAAAATCCGTCTCCCGCTTTTACACCATTGTTTAGCGAGGGCCCTTCTGTCTTAAAAACACATGGGAAGTATCTGATTTATTATGACTGGTACCGGAAAGGAAAATTCGGGGCAGCCCGGACAAAGGATTTCATCCACTTTGAAGACGTTTCGTCCCGGATAAGTATTCCCGGGGGGCATAAACACGGTACGATTGTACCGGTTACCAGAAAGTTTTTACAATCGTTAAAGCAAAGTACTCAGGCCAAAACAAATCACTAAAGACAGGCCGCTACGGCTATCCATAAATACGGGTTCATACAATGATAAGAAGTATAATAATTGCAGGTTCTATTTTCGCCGGTGTCCTTACGCTACAATTAAAGGCGCAGGATACCGTCCATTACACAGGTAAAAGGCAGGTAAATGTAGATTATCATGATGGCCGCCTGCCTATGGCGATCGGCGTACATAATCAACAGATCTTCCGGGCCAACAGGCAACATCCCGAAATGGCCGAGGGATATGGCTGGACTTACAATCATCAGCCGATGATGGCCTATTGGAATAACCAGTTTTATGTTGAGTACCTGAGCGATGAAGTGGGAGAAAGCGTCCCTCCCGGCCAGACACTGTTGTTGACATCAAAGGATGGCAAGGACTGGACACAACCCAAAGTTGTATTTCCGATTTACCGGATCCCGGATGGAACCACCAAACCGGGTGTTGAAGGGGAGGCTAAAAATCTGGATGCAGTGATGCATCAGCGCATGGGTTTTTACGTGACGAAATCAGGGCGTCTTTTTGTGCTCGGTTTCTACGGCATCGTGCTGCATGCCCATGATGATCCGAATGACGGAAAAGGTATTGGCCGCGTGGTCCGGGAGGTATACAAAGATGGCAGCTGGGGCCCCATTTATTTTATTCATTATAACCCGGGATGGACCGCTGAAAATACGTCTTATCCTTTTTATAAGGAAAGTAAAGACAAAGGGTTTGTAGCGGGTTGTGAAGAACTCATGAAAGATCCGCTGATGATGATGCAATGGGAGGAAGAAACAGATCGGAAAGATCCTCTAATCCCTTTAAAAAAGAATTATAAAGCCTTCAGTTTTTACCATCTTCCCGACGGAAGAGTAGTGGGGCTCTGGAAATATGCCCTGACGGCTATCAGTAAGGATGGTGGCCACAGCTGGCCTGAAAATGCGGTACGTGCGCCCGGCTTTGTGAATGCGAACGCGAAG
The DNA here is from genome assembly GCF_020042345.1 of Arachidicoccus terrestris. Taxonomy (NCBI): domain Bacteria; kingdom Pseudomonadati; phylum Bacteroidota; class Chitinophagia; order Chitinophagales; family Chitinophagaceae; genus Arachidicoccus; species Arachidicoccus terrestris. Next base: position 1,033,092 of record NZ_CP083387.1, on the reverse strand, counting down.
ATCTGGGGCCAGCGCACCAGTGACGGTAAATACGCGACGGTATATAATCCTTCGGAATTCCGGTGGCCGCTGGCGATCTCTACCAGTGAGGACGGGCTCAATTATACCAATTTAATGCTGGTGAACGGGGAGATTACGTCCATGCGCTATGGCGGAGCCTATAAGTCCTATGGGCCGCAATATACCAGAGGAATTGTAGAAGGGAATGGCCGTGTGCCCGGGGGAGATCTCTGGGTGACCTACAGCATGAATAAAGAAGATATGTGGGTCGCTGATATTCCCGTGCCCGTTACAGATCAGCCTGCGGGCCAGGCCAATGAAGTGTTTAACGACATGCCCGATGGCAAGGAGCTTAAACAATGGAATTATTTTAGTCCGCTCATGGCACCTGTCAGGATCGTGAAGATGAAAGATGGCAACAAAGCGCTGGCGTTGAAAGATGCGGACCATTTTGACTATGCCAAAGCGACCAGGGTGATTCCCGCTTCCAGGCAGCTTGTAGCGGAGTTCACACTTATTGCCGGTCAAAATGATCATGGCCATCTGGATATTGAGTTTCAGAACAACGTAGGTGCTGCCGCCGTTCGGCTGAGTCTGGATAGCCTGGGCTCTTTTTATACAAAAGCAGGCTACCGCAATAAAGAGATCATGCATTATGATGCCGGTAAAGTATATCATATCAGGGTTTCACTCAATACCGCTAGCCGTTTCTATACAGTGAACATCAATGGAGAGGATAAAATGCGGAACCTGTTCTTTGCCCCCGTACATGAAATCAGCCGGATCTGCTTCAGGACAGGAGATGTCAGAAGATTTCCTAATGCGGATACACCGACTGATCCTGAGGATGACTTGCCGGATGCGGGCAAGATAGACAAGGAAGCTGCTTATTATATCACATCGCTCAAGACCTCGGAGGCTCAATAATGATACAGATAAAAAATAAAGCGATCCTACAGCATATAAGTTACGTGCGCAATGGCGTTTGCGGTGCGCTGGCCTTGTTGTGTATGAGCCTGGCCGGTGCCGCTCATGCAGCTGTTAGCTTACCCCAGGTGATTGGTCATAATATGGTACTGCAAAGAAATAAGCCTGTCGCTATCTGGGGGCAGGCAGCACCATTGGAAAAAATAACCGTGCGTTTCCGGGGCCAACAGGTGCGTGCCATGGCAGACGGATCAGGCAACTGGATGGTGACGCTGAAGCCGATGGCTGCCTCCGCCCGCCCGGCTGACATGATCATTGAAGGGAGCAACAGGATTGTATTGCATGGCATTCTGACCGGTGAAGTCTGGCTCTGTTCCGGGCAATCCAATATGGAATATACCATGCGCAAAAACAGTAAGGTGACTAAAGTAGCGCCCCCTGAAGGCTTTTCGCATTCACCGGTAGACGAGCTTCAGTATGCGCATAATGATCAGATCCGGATCTTCCTGGGACTCAGAAAGGCGATGGCAAAACGGCACCCGGCGCATGAAGGGTGGTCGGTGGCAGAAGATTCTGCGCTTCGCTCATTTTCAGCCGCCGCTTATTTCTTTGCCCGCAAACTCTATAAGGAACTGCATGTACCCATTGGCATGATCGCTAACGCGATTCCCGGCAGTGCCATAGAGCCCTGGTTAGCAGGGCAGATTACAGCTATTGATCCTGCCAGCGATCAGCTTTACTTTGATTACAGCCGGCCAGGCAAATTTTATCCTACCTTGGTGCAAACATTGGCGCCTTTTACGATCCGGGGATTTTTATGGTATCAGGGAGAGACCAATTGTTTTATGAACGATAGCCTGCAGTACGCTTTTAAAATGCAGGCCCTGATCCGTCAGTGGCGCACAGAGTGGGGGGATCAGCAATTGCCGTTTTATTATGTGCAGATTGCGCCTTTTTATTATGGCAGTAATAAAGGTGATTATCCTTTAACGCAGTATACCTTGCCTAAATTCTGGGAGGCGCAGGCATTATGTTTACAGATCCCACAAACCGGTATGGCAGTCACGACAGATTTGCCGGACAACCTTAAGAACATACATCCACCGGGCAAATGGGCGGTGGGTGAGCGCCTGGCTGCCATTGCGCTGGCTAAGACCTATAAAAAACCTGTGGAATACAGCGGTCCTGTCTATCGGCGTCATGCGGTCGATGGCAATAAAATGACGCTTTATTTTACGCATACGGGTGGAGGCCTGGTCGCTAAAGACGGCGGCCCGCTGAATTATTTTGAGCTGGCGGGACGGGATGGACAATTTTTTCCTGCCAGGGCGGTCATTACAGGTGACCATATTGAATTGACCAGTAAGGAAGTACTACATCCCGCAGCGGCAAGATTTGCCTGGACAGAAACAGCGCAACCTGATTTTTTTAATAAGGCCGGGCTGCCGGCTGTGCCGTTCAGGACCGACAGCCCTTATGCCGGCGTAGTGCTGAAGTAAGCACAGGACCATGCGAAAAAGAACATAGAAAATAGAAATTACATGAATATAAAGAAGCTATATCGGCCGTTAAGTGTACTTACTGCCTTTGTTCTGGTGACGACTGCCGGGCTAAAGGCGCAATCCCGCCAGCATACCCCTAACAGCGCAAGTCAGACGTCCGTTTTGATGCTGTCAGGTACAGGTAGCGATCATACGGTGCCCTGGGATTTCTATTGTACAGCGGGTCAAAATAGTGGGAAGTGGACGAAAATTGCCGTACCGTCTAACTGGGAATTACAGGGGTTTGGCAGTTATAATTATGGGTTGGATAAAGACAGTTTGCGGATCAATGAGAAAGGTATTTACCGCCATGAATTTAAGGTGCCTTCTTCCTGGAAAGGGAAAGTGGTCAGGATCGTATTTGACGGCGTTATGACAGACGCCGATGTTAAAATCAATGGTCAGTCAGCCGGTCCTGTTCATCAGGGGGCATTTTATACATTCCGCTATGATATTTCCCGACTGCTACGTTACGGGAAGGCCAATAAGCTGGAAGTGACCGTTGCCAAGAACTCCGCGAACCCATCGGTGAATAAGGCCGAAAGAAAAGGGGATTTCTGGATCTTCGGCGGAATTTTCCGGCCGGTTTATCTGGAAGCCTTACCGCCTACTTTTATTAACCGTGTCTCAGTCGATGCGAAAGGAAATGGTGATTTTAATGCACTGGTGCATATTGATCTTCCGGGCAAGAATATAGCGGATCAGGCCAGTGGGTTACAGTTACGCGGCCAGTTACTGGATAGCAAGGGCCATCAGATCGGCTCTCAGTTAAGTGGAGCGATCAGTCGCCGGGATAACCGGCCGCAGGATGTTATTGCACAGCCGGCCGGGCAGAACCTGAAAGTATTTGAAATCAAGGGCCATTACGGGAATGAAATACAGCCATGGACCCCTGAAACGCCTCATCTGTATACCCTAAGGGTGCAGGCGCTGATCAATGGTCAGGTGGTGCATGAAGTGGAAAAGAAAATCGGCTTCAGGACTGTGGAAGTGAGGCCCAGAGACGGTATCTATGTTAACGGCATTAAAATAAAATTTAAAGGGGTGAATCACCACAGTTTCTGGCCCAGTACCGGCAGGACGACCAGCAAGGCGTTAAGTATCGGGGATGTGCTTATGCTAAAAGACATGAACATGAATTCGGTCCGCATGTCTCATTACCCGCCCGATGATCACTTTTTGGATGCCTGTGATTCGCTGGGGCTATTCGTGCTGGATGAACTGACGGGTTGGCATCATAACTATGATACAGAAGTGGGCTCCAAACTGGTAGGGGAGATGATCGTCAAAGACGAGAACCATCCCAGTATCATTATGTGGGATAATGGAAATGAGGGCGGCTTTAATTTTGATCTGGATCATCTGTTTGCAGACTATGATCTGCAGAAACGTCCGCTCATCCATCCCTGGGCCATTTTCGGACATATGGACACGCAGCATTATATTAACTATGACTATGGTAACGGGACACATTTGCATGGTCATGAGATTACTTTTCCCACGGAGTTCCTGCATGGTCTATACGATGGCGGGCTGGGGGCAGGACTGGGAGATTACTGGCGTGCAATGTGGACTAACCCTTTATCAGCCGGTGGGTTCCTTTGGGTTTTCGCTGACGAAGCGGTCGTCAGAACCGATAAAGGCGGGCTGCTGGACGCAGATGGCGACCACGGGCCTGATGGTATTGTCGGACCCTATCATGAGAAAGAAGGCAGTTACTATGCGATCAAAGAGGTCTGGTCACCGGTCTTTATTGAACACCGGGAGATCACGCCGGCTTTTGACGGCCGGTTCCGGATAGAAAACCGCTACGACTATACCAATTTAAAGCAACTGACCTACCAGTGGGCCTTGATGAGTGGCGGTGCTCCTTCAATCAGGGACAAAGCTGCCGGCTTTAACCAGCTGTCTGCCGATTACAGTGCGACCGTTTCCAGGGCGAAGGTGCTGGACAGCGGTCTGGTAAACGCTCAGGCGTTGCCTGATGTGGCACCGCATAAGTGGGGGCATCTGCAGCTGGATCTTCCCGCAGATTTTGAGCAGGCGGATTATCTCAGATTAACGATCCGTGATTCGCACAGTAATATCGTACTGATTAAAACTTATCCGATCCATACGCCCGGCTGGAAATCGACTGCTGTTTTAAAAGAATTGAAGTTAGCCGAAGTGTCACCGACCGAACCGGCCGGTGACTGGAAAATTGACCAGGCGGCTGATCGTTTCGTCATTCAGGGGCCCGCCGGGAAAGCATCCCGTAAAGCTTTTAGCTATCAGTTTAACCGACAGACCGGCCTGCTGGAAAAAGTGCTGATCGCAGGCCGGGAAATTCCTTTTAATAACGGTCCCGTTCTTTGCGAAGGGGAATCGAAACTTAAAAATTTTACTCTTGAAAACAAGAAGGATTCCATAGTGCTTCAGGCTGGTTTTGAAAAGCAAAGCGATCTGCAGCGGCTGACCTGGGTGATCTATCCGGATGGCGTGCTAAAAATGGATATCGGTTATTTTCCCCATCAATACGATTATGACTATTTAGGTGTAAGTTTTGATTTTCCCGAAAACCTGGTCACCGGTGTCACCCGTATGGGCGCCGGCCCCTACAGGGTCTGGAAAAACCGTATGGAAGGTGTTTATTTAGGTCGGTGGGAAAACGCCTACAATAATACCATTACCGGAGAGAATAATCCCAAAATGGTGTATCCGGAGTTTAAAGGGTATTTCTCAAATCTTTACTGGATGCAGCTTCAAACCCGGACGCTTCCCATAACGGTCCTCTGCGGTAGTGAAGATGTGTTCCTGAGACTGTATACGCCGGAGTCGCCCAAGAAGCCCTATAATACGGCCCCTAAATTTCCGGCCGGAAATATTTCATTTATGCACGGGATCGATCCGATTGGCACCAAATCGCAGGTTCCGGAAAACATGGGCCCCTCCGGCAGAAAAAATATGTATTATGATTACGGGAAAGCCAAGGACTATGCTAAGCCCCTGACACTATATTTTATTTTTGGTGCACCCACAAATTCTTAAACCCTAATTATCCGATGTTTTGAACCGTAATGCATTTACATATGAACCGCTGCATCGTATCAAAAATGTTCTTTCACTTTTGACGAGCCTGTTCTGTATGATTATTGTATGGCTGGCCCTGCCTGTTACCGGCAGGGCGGAAGCAGGCAGGGCTGGCAGCGACGGTCTTATCCAGGTCAGGCATCTTCGTTGTAATTATCAGGTCCGTCCACTAAACCTGGATCAGGCGCCTCGTTTTGGGTGGCAGATCACGGCCGGTGAACAGGTGAAACAGGTTTTACAGACGGCCTACCAGATCCAGGTGGCCACGAGCCTTGAGGCACTGGAAAACGGACATCCTGACTATTGGGACAGCAAAAAAGTAATCTCTGACGAACAATTCCAGATTCCCTACGGCGGCAAAGCCCCCGGCAGTTTTCAGGAGCTTTTCTGGCGGGTACGTATCTGGACAACTAAGGGCAACTCGGGGTGGAGCCGGCCGGAACACTGGCGTATGGGCTTTTTGAAATTTTCCGATCAGCTGGGCAGCTGGATTGGATATGATCATCCCTTCGGCTGGGACCGTGTTACCAAGTTTCCGGTATTATCTGCCCGTTATCTGAGAAAAACGTTTAAGACGGATAAACAGATAAAAAGCGCTATAGCTTACATCAGCGGACTCGGCCTGTATGAACTTCATATTAACGGCAAAAAAGCGGGAGACGCCGTGCTGGCACCTGCGCCGACAGATTATACCAAGACGGTTTTATACAACGCACTGGATGTAACAGAGCTCTTGCGTACCGGTGATAATGCGGTGGGTGTCGTACTGGGCAGTGGGCGCTTTTTTGCCATGCGCCAGGATTATAAACCCTGGAAATGGCGCAGTTTTGGCTTTCCCAAACTCTATTTTCAGCTGCGGATCAGTTATGCAGACGGCAGTGTCGAAAATATTGTCAGTGATGCCAGCTGGCAGCTTACAGGAAAAGGTCCCATCAGAAACAATAATGAATACGACGGAGCGCTCTATGATGCCGGAATGGAACTCACCGGCTGGGACCAGCCGGGTTATGACCCTGAGGCCGGTCTCTGGCGCGCAGCGGAGCTGGTTGAGGCGCCAGCCGGAAAGTGGACCGCGCAGTTTAACCCGCTGATGAAAATCATGCAGCGCATCCGCCCCGTAAAGGTGTTGCGGTCTGCGGATGCACCTGACAGCAGCTTTATTCTGGACATGGGCCAGAATATGGCCGGATGGTTAAAAATGCAACTGGACGGAAGCGGTCATAAGGGAGATACGATCCGGCTCCGGTTCGCGGAAAGTGTTGTAAAAGAAAGTGAGGGATACCGTCTGTATACCGCTAATCTGAGAGATGCCAGGTCAACAGATCATTATATTATCAAGGGAACAAAAAAGGAAAGCTGGTCCCCGACATTTACCTATCACGGGTTTAGATATGTCGAGGTGAAAGGTTATCCCGGCAGTCCCGCTGCATTTAAAAATAATCTGCTGGAGAAATTTACCGGTGAAGTCATCTATGATGATTTGTCCGAGAGTGGTTATTTTAAATGTTCTGATACGACCATCAATCAGATCTATAAAAATGCCGTATGGGGCATCAAATCCAACTATAAAGGCATGCCGGTAGATTGTCCCCAGCGCAATGAGCGGCAGCCCTGGCTCGGCGACCGGACCACGGGTGCCTACGGTGAGAGTTTTGCCTTTCATAATCAGCTTTTATATGATAAATGGCTGCAGGATATCCAGGATGCCCAATTGATAACGGGCAGCATACCGGATGTAGCCCCCAGTTTCTGGATGTATTATAAGGATGATGTGACCTGGCCTTCCACTTATCTGACCGTAGCGGATATGTTATACCATCAGTATGGTGATTCGGCCGTGATCCGCCGCCACTATAGCTCTATGAAAACCTGGATCCGGTATATGCATCATAAATATGCAAAAAATGGCCTGATGGACCGGGACAGTTATGGTGACTGGTGTGTGCCGCCTGATTCTCTGAAGGTGATCCATAGCAGTAACCCAGCTAAAATTACACCGGGCGGACTGATCGCTACCGCTACATTCTATCACGACCTGCAGCTGATGAGCCTGTTTGCCCCGCTGAACGGGACTGTGCAGGATACGGCTATATTCGCTCCCATGGCCCGGGAGATGAAAACAGCCTTTAATCATAGCTACTTTCATGCAAATGAAGGTTATTATGGTAATAATACCGTTACCGGAAACCTGCTGGCCTTGGCTTTTGGTCTGGCAGCGCCCGGAGATGTACAAAAAATATTCAGACAGATCGTTCATAAAACCGCTGTCACCTACGATAATCATATCAGTTCAGGGGTTATCGGTATCCAATGGCTGCTTAGAACGCTTAGCCGCTATGGCCGTAATGATCTGGCATTGAAGATAGCCGCCAACAGGACCTACCCGGGTTGGGGATATATGGTGGACCGTGGCGCGACGACGATCTGGGAACTCTGGAATGGCAACACAGCCAACCCGGCGATGAACTCTCAAAATCATGTAATGCTGCTGGGAGATCTACTAATCTGGTTGTACGAGAACCAGGCCGGCATCCGAAGCGACGACAGGGCGACCGGTTTTAAGAAGATTCGCCTCGCTCCCGATATTGAGGGTCACTTGAATTATGTGAAGGCGGTGTATCAGTGCCCTTATGGCCCGATCGGTAGCTGGTGGCAGAAAGCCGGCGGCAAATGGCAGTGGGAGGTCAGGATTCCAGCCGGGACGACGGCCCGGTTACATTTTCCGGAGGGACTCAGGGAGATCAAAGAGGCGGGGAGGACACCCCGGGGATTATCAGACAGCAGTGGAGCCGCCTTGTTAGAAAGGGGATCGGGGCATTATATGTTTGAAGGAAAATTACCTGTTCAAAATAATTAGACAATCGAAAAAAGTTAAAAAGAGATGGAAAAACAAACGAGTAGTAGCATCATAAACGCTGTGGTGGCCCGTGTGCTGGCAGCGGTCGTCTTCCTCTTCGGCGCCAACCAGTCGTTATGGGCACAATCAGTCGCCCAGCCGGTACTGAGTAACGAACAGAAGGCACAGCTCCACGAGAAGGCCGGCAAATGGGTGGACGCGCTGGCTTTACAGGACGCTGCCAAAGCGGCTAAAGTGACGGGTTTTGTGGAGCAGCATTTAACGGCCGTCTACAGCTGGAATAAGACACATTTTTACACCGACGTGCCGGCAGGTGTTAACCCCAGAACAGGTGATCAGCTATCCGAACTGGACCGTAAAATGATCGCCCAGTCAGCCATGCCATCCTCCGTCCACAAGACTTTGATGGATAGCTTGCATCATTACCTGACAAATGAACAGGTGGCGAGAATACTGGACGGTTATACGATTGGGAAAGTGGCTTTTACACTAAAAGGATACCAGGCAATCGTGCCGGATCTGACCGAGAAAGAAACGGCCGTTATACTGAGCAATTTAGAACAAGCCAGGGAACAGGCGATTGATTACAAAAGCATGAAGTCCATATCGGCTATTTTCGAGATTTATAAAACCAAGAATGAAAAATATCTGAATGAGCACGGGCGTAACTGGCATCAGCTTTTTGGAGACTATGTAAGAAAAGTCAAGGCAGAAAAAAAAGCCAGGGAAGCGGCAAAGAAAAGCGGGCAGCAATAGATTTGTTTTACATAACGTTCATAAGTCCATTATTTCACGAATAAAATAATAAGAAATGTCTGTTAGATTTTTAAGTAAAAGACAGCTGGGTTCATTGATACTGGGTGCCCTTGGTACCAGCCTGCTGTTGTGTTTTGGTTCCTGCGGCCAGACGGGAACGGCTGAGAAAACCGGTGCCGACAGCACGGCCGGGGTCTATTGGAAAGATGGTGTGATCAGCCAGGAATTTTTATATGACACGGCCCCCTTTCCTTCTTGTCATTCGGCAACGATCGCCCAGACGCCGGCCGGTATGGTCGCTGCTTTTTTTGGCGGTACCAAGGAACGTAACCCTGACGTAGAGATTTATGTCTGCAGGCAGGTGGCGGGTAAATGGACCGCTCCTGTTTCAGTAGCGAATGGCATTCAAAATGACACTTTGAGATATCCTACCTGGAACCCTGTTTTATATCAGGTGCCTGGCGGAGATCTTTTGCTCTTTTATAAAGTCGGCCCCAAGCCTTCCCAGTGGAAGGGCTGGATGACTAGCTCCCGTGATAATGGCGTGACCTGGGAAAAACCCCATCCGTTACCCGAAGGTTTCCTGGGCCCCATAAAGAATCAACCTGTCTTGTTGGCCGATGGAAAGACACTGTTATGCCCTTCCAGCACAGAAAATGATGGCTGGCACGTCCACATCGAGAAAACCACCGACTTTGGTAAAACCTGGGAGATGACCGGGCCCATCGATAACGGTAAGCTCACCGGGGCCATACAGCCTGCGATTCTGGTACACCCGGATCACAGCCTTCAGCTGCTCTGCAGAAGCAAGGACCGCGCGATACTACAGTCCTGGTCTAAGGATAACGGGCAGACCTGGAGCCCCCTGACCAAGACCAACCTGCCCAATAATAATTCAGGGATCGACGCCGTGACTTTAAAGGATGGCAGTTTTGCGTTGGTATATAACCATGTACTGCCCCCTCCCGGCAAATATAAAGGTGCAAGAACGCCTTTGAATCTGGCCGTGTCCAAGGATGGAGAAAACTGGTCGGCTGCTGCGATTATAGAGGATTCACCTATCAGCCAGTATTCTTATCCCTATATTATCCAGGCCAGCGACGGTAAGCTGCATGTCGTCTATACCTGGCGCCGTAAAAAGATCGGGCATACCGTAATCGATCCGTCAAAATTAAAGACCTTACCCATCAAAGACAGTATCTGGCCTGCGATCCCCGGATATGTTCCACCGGTACCGGAGGATTAAATACATCTTTATCCATGAAGCCTGGCCGGCAAAGCCAGCATTAAACATCAGAAGCAATGGTAGTATATTTTAAAAGGCCGTCAGGCTACAGGCAGCTATTCAGGATGCTGTTGATGACGGTCGGCTTTCTGGCCATACGGGCCGCCGGCGGGGGGTGTCTTTATGCACAGTCTGAGCAACCGCTTTATAGGGAAGTGCACCAGAATACCGATAGTCTGTACAGGCTGCCGCTTGCCCGGGTGATCCAGCTGATAGAAAACAGGTTTCATGTGAAAATCCGTTATCCGGACGCGCTGGTGAAAGATAAATGGGTGACCTATGCGTTCTGGCGTTTCAGGCCCACACTGGAAGAGACTTTTGACAAAGTGCTGGGGCCGCTGGATTTAAAAGTGAATCCGGACGGTCAGAATAAGTATGAATTAAAGGCCTATGAATATTACAGGTGGCCTGTCAAAGAGGGCTGGGCGCAGCTGGATGCGATTGCCGGCAGGTACCACGACAGGGCCAGCTGGGAAAAAAGAAAGGATTCCCTCCGCCGGGAACTATACGCGGCTGTAGGCCTTTCTCCCATGCCACCGGCACCAGGCACGCCTATACACTTGACGCCACTGCGCCAATTTAAGGGCTATACGGTGCAGAATTTTGCCCTGGAAATACTGCCTGGGCTGTATCTGAACGGGTCCATCTACCGGCCAAGTGTGTATACAGGAAAATTGCCTGTCATGCTCAGCCCGGACGGGCACTGGCCAGATCAACGCTACCGGAAGGATTGTCAGATCAGATGTGCGACCCTGGCCAAATTAGGAGCGATGGCCATCAGTTATGATTTATTTGCCTGGGGGGAATCGTTGTTACAATTTCAGCCGGAAGACCACCGTAAAAGCCTGTCAATTACCGTTCAGACCCTGGGCGCCATCAGGTTGCTGGATTATGTCAGGGGGCTGAAAAGCGTGGATACGTCCCGGATAGGCATCAGCGGCGGCTCGGGGGGCGGAAGCCATACGGTGCTGATGGCGGCGATGGATCCCCGCATAAAGCTCAGCGCGCCGGTGGTGGCGGTCTCCTCCTATTTCTATGGCGGTTGCCCCTGTGAAAGCGGCAGAGGGATTCATGAATGCGCCGGAGGGACTGACAACGTGGAACTGGCTGCGATGGCAGCGCCCCATCCGCAGCTGCTGATCTCCGACGGCAGCGACTGGACCCAGCATATGCCGGAGCATGACTTTCCTTATCTGCAGAAAATATACGGATATTATGACCAGCAGGATAAAGTGTCCAACGTGCACTTACCCGACGAGGGGCATGATTTCGGGCCTTCCAAGAGAATACCTCTTTATCATTTTGTAGCCCGGTATTTTCACCTGCCCATTCAGCGTATTGAAACCGGTGGAAGCATTGATGAGTCATTTGTGCATATTGAGCCCAAGGAGGCTTTATACGCCTTTGGGGACCATGGGCAGGATCTGCCAAAAGATGCGATCAAGGGGTATGATGAGCTCGTAAAAGTATATCATGCGGCCATCCGCTCGGCGGGTGAAAAAGCCGTTCATCACTCGCCCGTCACAAACAAAGTAAGTAACAAATAAATGAGTCTTATAAATCAATTTATGGCAATAGTACGTTACAGGGATCTTGCCGCCAAGGCATTTGTCATGAAGGCGAGATCTGTGGCAGCCATCCTTACACCGGCGGTTTTGCTGTGTATCATGACAGCAAGCATTGTACCGGTTCATGCCCAACAGGCCTCTTCTGAAAAAAAAGCGGTATCCGGTAGCAACGGTGAAAACTGGTACACCATTTACGTCTCGCCTGAGGGCAGTGATGCAAATGCGGACATTTTCACCGGCGGCGTGAAAGACCGCCCGTTTAAGAGCCTCGTGATGGCCATCCGTAAAGCCAGGGAAGTACGCAGGCTGGGAAAAAACAGGTCGTCGGACGGCCGCCGGGTCCGGGGTGTGCAGATCTTACTGGAGGATGGCAGGTATTACCCGAATGAGACACTGATGATCCGGCCAGAGGACGGCGGCACCGAAAGTGCCCCTACCAGGATCGCGGCGGTACACAGAGGAAAGGCAACGCTCACGGGTGGTATTAAAATAAGCGGCTGGGAAAAAATAAAAGCTTCCGACCCGCTGTTTCAGGCCCTGCCACAAAAAGCTGCGCGGACCATTTATGTCGCCACACTGCCAAAGGACCATGGTGCTGATCTTAATTTCAGGCAGCTCTGGGTGGAAGGCCATAAAGCGGTTCGTGCCGAATGCTTTAACGGTGGCAGCTATGGAAACAACATGGGGCGGATCCTGAGCTGGGACCATAAGGACCAGAGCTGCTGGATCCCCCGACCGGAGGGCTTTGACGCCAGTCAGGCTGCCGGTATGGAAATGGTGATCCACCAGTGGTGGGCCATTGCAAATCTTAGAATCAAATCAGCAAAGGTCGCGGGCGACAGTGTTGAGCTGCACTTCTACGAACCGGAATCCAGGCTTGAATCAGAACATCCCTGGCCTGCTCCCTGGCTCTCCGAGAAAACGGGTAATTCTGCTTTTTATCTGACAAATGCCCCGGGATTTCTGGACAGCCCCGGAGAATGGTATCTGGACAGGAAAGCACAAAAGCTCTATTATATGCCAAGGAAGGGTGAGGATCTGGCCCATGCGACTGTTGTGGTCCCTTATCTCACCACTTTACTGAAAGTAGCAGGGACTGCTGAACAGCCCGTCAATAATTTCCAGCTACAGGGTATTAATTTTGAATACAGTACCTGGCTCAGGCCTTCCGAAAAAGGCCATATCCCCTTGCAGGCAGGTATGTATTTACTGGAAGCCTATAAGTTAAAACAACCGGGAACGCCTGAAAAAGCCAGCCTCGAAAATCAGGCCTGGATTGGCCGGCCACCTGCGGCGGTAGAGCTGGCCTATGCCCATCATGCAATGGTGAAAGACTGCCAGTTCCGGCATCTGGCTTCTACCGGCCTGGATCTTGTTATCGGTACAGAAGGCACGCTCATAGAAGGGAATTTATTGAAAGATATCGGCGGGACCGGGATACAGGTAGGTACCTATTCTCCTGAAAATTATGAAACCCATCTTCCCTATCATCCGAAAAACCCGGACCTGATATGTCGCTATGACAGGATCGTCAATAACCTGGTGACCGATGTCACCAATGAGGACTGGGGCTGTGTGGGCATCAGTGCCGGGATTGTGCGGGGTATCCTGATAGCGCATAACGAAGTGTCAGACGTTTCTTATTCTGGCATTTGCGTAGGATGGGGATGGACCAAAAAGATCAGTGCCCTTGCTGAAAATAAAATACTGGATAATAAAGTGACACATTATGCGAAACGCATGTATGACGTAGGAGGTTTATATACACTTTCCGCCCAGCCAGGCACACTTATTCAGGGCAACTATATCGATTCAATTTATAAGGCGCCTTATCCGCATGACCCAGCACACTGGTTTTATTATTATCTGGATGAGGGTTCTTCCTATATGACGATCAAAGATAATTGGAGTCCCGCATTAAAAGTGATGAAAAACGCCAACGGGCCGGGCAATACCTGGGAAAACAACGGTCCCCGGGTAGCAGATTCTATTAAACATCAGGCCGGCCTTCAGCCGGGCTATCAATATTTACTGGCCGAAAGGGTGACAGACCGGGCGTGGCCTGTTCAGCCAGTGCCGGTGACAGAAAAAAAATAAACAAATGGATAATAAAAAACTAGGTATTGGTATACTGGGACTGGGAGAGGGCAGAAGTGCCATGTCTGCGGCATTGAACAGTTCTTTACTTGATTTGCGGATGGTTTGCGATTTAAGTGAAGACATGTGCCGCCTGAGGGCCGGGGAGTTCGGATTCCATGCATATACCACCCGCTATCAGGAGTTATTGGATCAACCCGATCTGGATATCGTTGCCATCTACACGCCTGATCATCTGCATGCGACGCATGTCCGGCAGGCGCTTGAAGCCGGCAAACATGTCATCTGCACCAAGCCGTTTATCGACCGGCTGGAAGACGCCGCAGATCTTTTGGCGCTGGGAGAAAAAACGGGACTTAGATGTTTTGTGGGGCAAAGCTCCAGATTTTTCGAACCCATGCGCCAGCAACGCGCGGATTATGAAGCGGGCAAGATCGGCGCACTGATGACGATCGAAGCCTATTATCATGCTGATCACCGGTGGTTCCTGGAAAAACCCTGGGCGCGTGAAGACGCCTTTAAATGGCTCTATGGCGGGCTGAGCCATCCGGTCGATTTTATCCGCTGGTACCTGCCGCATCTGGAGACGGTGATGGGTTACGGTATGTTAAGTGAGAACGGGAAAGCCGGCGGGTTACACCATGAAGATACCATGCACTTTATTTTCAGGGCCAAAGATGGCCGCGTGGCCCGGGTCAGCGGTTGTTATACCGGACCGGTACAGCCCGTAACAAGAGATAGTGAGATGAGCTGCATCCTGAGGGGATCCCATGGCTGCAGCCAGGGGGATTATATGGATCTGCGTTATGCGATTACGGATAAGGATGGACAGGAGCTGATCCAGACCTGGGAGCACCGGCTGAAACATTATTTTAGATTTGAAGGAAAAAGCCATCACGCCGGCGAATATCAGAACTATATGGAATACGTGGCCCGGGCCATATTGGAAGGCCAGCCGGCTTATCCGGATATCAGGGAAGGTATAGGTACGGTGGCTGTATTGCAGGCGATGGATCAGTCGCTGAAGACAGGTCTGCCAGTTCGTATTGATTCATTACTAGAAAAATATGGTCTGCCGGCGCTGTAGCGGGTAAAACATATGCACGGATAACCGAAATATGAAAAGTATTTATAACGCACTTCAGCCCATTGATTTTATTATCGTCGCCTTATACCTGGTGATTCTTTTTGGCCTGGGGTATTACGTAAGCTTTATTAAAAAAAGAAAGCAGGATGAGAACCTGTTTCTGGCCCAGCATACGCTGGGCTGGTCTAGTATCGGTCTGAACATGTGGGGCACGAATGTAGGGCCTTCCATGTTGATCGCTTCGGCCAGCATCGGTTATTCCACAGGAATTGTGGCGGGTAATTTCGCCTGGTATGCCTTTGTATTTATAGGCCTTCTGGCGCTCTTTTTTGCCCCCCGTTATCTGGGCGCAAAAGTGTCGACCCTGCCCGAGTATATGGGACTGCATTTTGGGGACAAAACCAGAAATCTTCTGGCCTGGTACACACTGATTACGATTTTGATCTCCTGGTTATCTCTGGGACTTTTTGCGGGTGGCATTCTTGTACAGCAGCTGCTGGATATCCCCATGTGGCAGTCCATACTGGCCATGATCGTGCTGGCTACTTTTTTTGCCGCTTCCGGGGGCCTTAAGGCCATTGCCCTCACCAATATGTTCCAGATGATTTTACTCATCGCAGTTTCCCTGATCCTGGTGATACTCGGTATTGAAAAGGTCGGTGGACTCAGTCAGCTGGCGGCCCGAACGCCCGGGCATTACTGGAATCTTTTCTTGCCTGCAGACGACGCGAACTATCCCTGGACGGCTATTATACTGGGATATCCCGTTATGGGGATCTGGTTCTGGTGCACGGAGCAATCCATGGTCCAGTCGGTGTTGGGCGCTAAAAATCTTAAGCAGGGACAGCTCGGAGCGAATTTTATCGGTTGGCTGAAAATTCTGGATGTGCCGCTTTTTATCCTGCCGGGCATTCTTTGCTTTATCCTTTATCCGCATCTGAACAATCCGGATGAAGCCTATCTTGTCATGGTGACGCAACTTTTTCCCGCGGGCATGAAAGGGCTCATCATCGTTGTACTGATCGCCGCACTGGTCTCTAATATCGGGTCTTCGCTCAACTCCGTCAGCACCGTTTTTACGATGGATATTTTCGTAAAAAAATATCAGCCGCAGGCCACCAATAAAGAAGTGATCCGTATCGGGAGATGGGTAACGGTCGGCAGCGCTGTATTGTCTGTCCTCGTGGCACTGGCGATCAATTCTATAAAAGGGCTGAACCTCTTTGATGTTTTCCAGTCGATCCTTGGCTTTTTGGCGCCCCCCATGTCCGTGGTCTTTTTATTCGGGATTCTCTGGAAAAGAACGAGCGCCAGGGCGGTAAATTATGTATTAACCTATGGCACCGCTTTTAGCGTATTGATAGGCATTCTCTATTTATGGGTATTTCCGGCGAAGAGCTATCCCGTATGGCCGCATTTTTTGCTGCTGTCCTTTTATATCTTTTTGATCCTTTCCGGGCTTTTATTTGCGGTTTCCAAATGGGGAAGGGGCGGCACTGTATCAATGGCCGGCGGCCAGAAAATGCAGATAGCCTTTGAACATAAAAAACCTGCGAAAATGGTAGTGTATAGCTGGATAATACTGAGCATTGTAATGATCGCTTTATATATTTATTTTAACGGACATTAATTTATTGTAATGAACATATTTAGATTCGGAAGACCAGGTTACAAAGTTGTTGTGGGGTTAATGCTGTGGGTGTTATTTCCCTCGGTCCTGCCGGCGCAGAAAGCTTCTTTGTCTAAAGAGGTGCCAACGGTAAAAGTGGACCGGGATGTCGCCGGTCAGGCGACCTGGATCTGGTATCCGGGTGATTATGCCATCTGGCTGGCGAATAAAATGCAGAACAGGCGTACGGAAAGAGGCGCTTTCTTGCCCGTGTTCTGGAAAATGGACAGCCATTATGTCCTGGTAGAATTTCACAAGGATTTTGATCTGGCAGCTCCTGAAACGATTCATATTGCGGCGGAAGGCCGCTATAATGTAAAGATAGACGGCAAGGCGGTGACTGGTAATCTAAATGAGATCCGGTTTCCGGCGGGCAAACACCGGCTGAGCCTGAAAGTATACAATCAGGCAGCTGTCCCCGCTATTTTTGTAAAAGGTGATCAGGTGCGTACCGACAGCAGCTGGCAGGTGACCTTTGAAGATAAAGAGTGGATCGACGCTTCCGGTAAGGCTTCGGATAAATCCGGTACAACTTACCAGCAAGCTGCCTGCTGGAATTTTAATTCGGCGGCAGCAAAGCCGTCCCAGTTTCATTTGCCGACGCGCCCAGAGGTGCCCGTGAAAAAGACCAGCCTGTCTAATGGAAACTGGCTCCTGGATTTTGGCCGTGAGACCTTTGGTTATATTCGCTTAAAAGGGATACAAGGCAGTGGCGTTGTCAGGATCTATTACGGCGAATCTGCTGCAGAGGCATTGTCTGTTGATAGTTGTGAGACCCTGGATACCATACAGCTGACAAAAAATGTACAAAACTTTGATACCATGACAGCTTCTACAAAAGCATTCCGTTATGTGCAGATTGCACCGGCAGAAGGCATGCAGATTGGTCAGGTGGATATGCTCTATGAATACGCTCCGGTTACCGAGCGTGGTACATTCAGTTGTTCAGATATGCTGATCAACAGGATCTGGGATGTTGCGGCTTATACCTTACATCTGAATACGCGTGAGTTTTTTATAGACGGGATCAAAAGAGATCGCTGGATCTGGTCCGGAGACGCCTATCAGAGCTACCTGATGAATTATTATCTGTATTTTGATCAGCCCACTGTCAAAAGAACGTTGTTTGCGCTGAGAGGAAAAGACCCGGTGACCAGCCATATCAATACGATAATGGATTATAGTTTTTATTGGTTTATGGGGGTACAGGATTATTTTACGTATACCGGAGACAGTGCGCTGGTTAAAACCATTTATCCGAAGATGCAGAGCCTTATGGCGTATTGTCTTTCCAGAAGAGATAAAGACGGTTTTATGGAAGGGCTCCCCGGTGATTGGGTGTTTATAGACTGGGCCGATCATCTGACAAAGCAAGGTGCGCTTAGCTTTGAGCAGCTTTTATTTTGCAAGAGCCTGGAGACTATGGCTACCTGTGCCAGAGTGACCGGTGACACCCGGGGAGCTGTTCAGTACAGCCAATTGGCCGCAGACCTTAAAGCAAAACTATTTGACGTGTTCTGGGATAAGGACAAGCATGCTTTTATCCATAGCCTGTTTAAGGGTCAGAAGGATGAAACGGTGTTCAGGTATACCAACATGTTTGCTTTATTGCTGAATTACCTCAATGCGCAGCAAAAGGAGGAAGTGGTGACACATGTGCTGCTCAATCCCAAAGTACAGGCGATCCATACCCCTTATATGCGTTTCTATGAGTTGGAGGCTTTATGTGCAGCCGGAAAACAAGATGTCGTTACCCGGGAAATGAGAGATTATTGGGGCGGTATGTTGTCACGTGGTGCGACAAGTTTCTGGGAGCAGTACGATCCCGCAGCGAAGGGTGATGCGCAGTACGCGATGTACGGCCGTCCGTTCGGGAAAAGCCTTTGTCATGCCTGGGGTGCCAGCCCTATTTATTTATTGGGAAAGTATTATTTAGGTGTAACGCCTACCAGTCCGGGGTACGGAACCTATCAGGTGAAACCTGAACTGGGCGGCCTGAAGTGGATGAAAGGCACCGTGCCGTTTGCGGGCGGTGACATAGAGGTGTACTGTGACCGGACAAAAATGCAGCTGCAGTCTTCGGCCGGTGCAGGCGTAGGCACACTGCTGATTGAAAGCCGCCGTAAACCATCCTGCAGCCAGGGGAAAATTCAGCAGGTCGGCAAAAACGCCTACCAGCTGCAATTGCGGCCTGGTCAGCAATATGTCGTAAATTACGAAGCTATTTAAGCAGTGCATGATGCTCCAAAAACGGCATGGCTGCGTATTGTTCAGTAAAATTAAAACGATGGTGCAAACGGGTAGACATACAATGACGATCAGTGGCTGCAGCCGGCAACCGGGAGCGCCGTCTGCGTGGGCGGCCATGAGCTGGCGCCTCCTGTCTATTTTTTCTTGTATCGCCATACTCATTTGCTGCCAGAGATCATTGAGCGCGCAACCGGTCGTTTCATACAAAAAAACGACGGAGGGTAAAAGCAGTCCGGTTGGGGAATTAAAGGTGAATCAGCGACTGAGCAGGGATAAGATTTTTGTGGGTCAGTACCCGCAGCTGAGTTGGCTGGTGAAGCGGACAGCAGATGCGGCCGGCCAAGGTTTGCAGGCTTATCAGGTGCTGGTGGGCACCAAAACAGGCATTGAAAAAGCAAAAAGGTTACTGCTGGAGCAGACGGCTGCATCCGCAGCTGACGGGCTTTTGTGGAATACCGGCAAGCAGCACAAAAGTAATTTGTTACCTGTTTCATACAAAGGTGCATCTTTAGAACCCGACCAGACCTATTACTGGTGTGTCAGGGTCTGGAACGGGACAGGTAATGCCAGTGCCTGGAGCGGAACAGATTCTTTCCATACAGCTTTATTCAGCCGGGGGGACTGGGGCCGGGCCAGGTGGATCGGACGCACGCAGATGACGGGAAAAGAGCGGGTCCTTCCCGGCGATACGGCAGTCAAAGTAAAAGGTCCGGATGGTAAAGTGCGGAAGCTGCCATTTGGAACCGATAACGACACACTGCCACTCTTGAGAAAAGAATTTGCATTGACAGATAAGCCCGGCCAGATTGAGAAAGCTACGTTATTTATTTCAGGGCTCGGACAATTTGAAGCCAGATTAAACGGTATGAAAATCGGAGATTATTTTTTAGATCCCGGATGGACCAATTATCAAAAGGAAGCCCTGTATGTTGGTCTTGATGTTACAGACAAACTACAGGCAGGCGTTAATGCTTTGGGCGTGGAGCTGGGGAACGGGTTTTATTATATACCCGGCTCTAAAAGGTGGTATAAGAAATTGCTCGTCCAATATGGTTATCCTAAAATGATTTGCCGGTTGACCATCAGATACAAATCGGGGAGGGTACAGCATATAGTATCAGATGAGACCTGGAAAACCGGGGTTTCATCTATTCAGTTTTCCAGCATTTATGGCGGCGAACTGGAAGATGGAAGGCTACGTGAGGCTGGCTGGGATAAAGTGGGCTTTGACGCGCTTGCCCATGGATGGATGCCTGCAAAACTCGTCACGGATACGCCGCGTGCGCTTCGTTTACAGCGTATCGATCCGATTAAGGTGATGGAGATTTTTTCGCCAAAAGAGCTGTATCCGGTATCAGAGGGTACAAAGACGCCCGGATGGACTTTTGACATGGGACAGAACTGCTCAGGCATTCCCGCTGTCTGGCTTAATGGCAAAAGGGGAGATACTGTAACGCTTACACCCGCTGAACTCATCAATGACAATAACAGCGCCAATCAAAAGGCCACCGGAAAATACCGGCTGGTGTATGTTTTAGCAAAGGATGGGCCGCAACAGTGGCATCCTACATTTACGTATTACGGATTCAGGTATATACAGGTAGATGGCGCCGTTCCGGCAGGAAAGCCCAATCCGGACGGACTGCCCGTTGTACAAAAGTTAGAAACCTGGCACCTCAGAAACAGTGCTCCGCCTGCCGGAAGTTTTAGTTGTTCCAATGACCTGTTGAATAAGACCAGTGAGCTTATCCGCTGGGCCATGAAAAGTAATATGATGAGTGTTTTTACCGATTGCCCGCACCGGGAAAAACTAGGTTGGCTGGAGCAGGTACACCTGATGGGAAGCTCTGTCCGGTATAACTGGCAGATACAGCATCTGCTGAAAAAATCACTCGAAGACATGCGCAGCGCACAAACCCCCGAAGGACTGATTCCCGAGATAGCACCAGAGTTTACGGTTTTTACCTGGGGGGGCGATATGTTCCGGGACTCCCCCGAATGGGGCAGTAGCGCCATTATCATTCCCTGGTATTTGTATCAGTGGTATGGAGACAGCAGTGAACTGAAAAAAAGCTATCCGATGATGACCCGCTATATCGATTATCTCGACCGCAAGGCGAAGGAAAATATCTTATATCAAGGTCTCGGTGACTGGTATGACCTGGGACCGGAGCGGCCGGGTACCTCTCAGTTAACACCGAAGGGACTGACCGCAACGGCGATCTATTATTATGATTTAAAGATACTGGAGAAAACAGCCAGGTTACTTGCTAAAGAAAATGACCTGGGAAAATTCACCAGCCAGGCAGCGGCCGTGCGTCAGGCTTTTAACCGGAAGTTCCTGCATAGCGGTACAGATAGCCTGGGCCAGAAACAGGCTTATTATGGCAGCGGCAGCCAGACATCGGACGCCATGGCGCTCTTTATGGGGCTCGTGCCGGACACGTTGCACGATCAGGTGGTGGACCACCTGGTAACCGGTATCGTCAAAAATAATTATGCACTCACGGCGGGCGATATCGGGTACCGGTATCTTATCAGAGTGCTGGAGCAGGAGGGATATAATGACTTGATCTTTAAGATGAATAACCGCAGTGATGTGCCGGGGTATGGTTATCAGATCGCCAGGGGGGCTACTGCGCTTACAGAGTCCTGGCAGGCACTGCCTTCTGTTTCCAACAATCATTTTATGCTGGGGCATCTTATGGAATGGTTTTATTCAGGTATTCTCGGCATCCGCCTGGATATGGCAGTGACCGGGCAGGGAGACGACGCCCCTCAACTGATAATCGCCCCGCAGATGGTGGCCGGCCTTAACTGGGCAAAAGGTGGTTATCAGACGCCTTACGGACAGATACAGGTTGACTGGCAGCGGCAGGAAAACGGCTTTCAGGTAAAATTACACATCCCGGCCGGTCTTCACGCTGAGGTGAGGCTGCCATATATGGCAGGATCAACACTGAAAGAGGCCGAAAGAACTTTGACGGTTAAAATAGTCACAACCAAAAGAGATAAAAAAGTATTCATGCTGAATGCAGGTAGTGGAACGCATATTTACACAGTAAATATGCGAAGATAAACAGCAGGCTGCATCAGTATTCACACTATAGTTTAATGTATAATCCTTACACAACAGAAAGTAAAATGAGAAGTTCGAACATATGCGGACAGGTTCAATTGCGATGCATTAGCCGTCTGCTGACAGGGGCACTTTGTATAGCATCCATATGCATGGTTTCTGCCGTTCAGGCGCAAAAGAAAAAAACAGTGAAGCCTGTATCCGAGAAGGTGATGCAGTCTGTGTATCAGCAAGTCAAAACACCTTATAAATATGGGTTGGTGATGGTTCCCCGGTCCAATGATAAAAAGATGGACTGTCCGAGCATTTTCCAAAAAGACGGCAAATGGTATATGGTGTACATTGTCTTTGACGGACGTGGTTATGAAACCTGGCTGGCCGAATCCGAAGACCTGCTTCATTGGGATACGAAGGGGAAGTTGATGGCTTTCTCAGACAGTACGGACTGGGATGCGAACCAGAAAGCCGGTTATATTGCACTGGGGTCCATGAAATGGGGCGGTAAATATCAGTGGCAGTCTTATCAGGGGAAACACTGGATGTCGTATTTTGGCGGCAATAGTACCGGCTATGAAAAAGGGCTGCTTTCACTCAGCATCGCCTGGACGGAGCAAGACCCTTCCAGGGTACATCCGTGGAGGAGACTGGGCCATCCGGTCTTGATGTCTACCGACAAAGATGTACGTTGGTGGGAGAATCACACCCAATACAAAAGCACGGTAATCTGGGATAAGGAAAAACATACCGGTCATCCCTTTATCATGTATTATAATGCGAATGGTGACAGTCTTTCCAAAACAAGAGGCGCGGAAAGAATCGGTATGGCAGTATCAGATGATATGATTCATTGGCAGAGGTACCTGAAAGATCCCGTACTGGATCATTTTCAGGGAATCACCGGTGACCCGGTGATCCAGAAGATCGGCAATCTTTATGTGATGTTTTATTTTGGCGCTTTCTGGAAAGACAGGGGTGGTGCGTTCAACAGATTTGCCTGCTCCTATGACCTGATTCACTGGACTGACTGGAAAGGCGAAAACTTAATTGAACCTTCGAAGGACTATGATAATATGTTCGCTCATAAATCCTTTGTTTTAAAACATAAAGGCGTGGTGTATCATTATTATTGTGCCGTTAATAAGGCGGGGCAGCGGGGTATTGCGGTTGCTACGTCTAAAGACCTGGGAACAAGTGAACTGCATTTCGTAGCACCTCCCGTTAAAAAAAAGAAAGCGAAGTAAAATAATTAAGAAAAATTATTTATTAGAAGCATGAAAGTGGGATTAAGTAAGATACAGATACGATATGATAGCACAAGGGGAATGTTGAAGATGGCAATAGTGGCTCTTTTGACCTATCTGTTACCAGGGTGCCGCTCCGGAGCATCGATAAATGCAGCCGGAACGGAAAAACTGCTTTTTGACCGGGGCTGGGATTTTCATCTGGGCAGTATTGACTCTTTGGCGGCATTTATAGATACAACTCACTATACGGAAAAAGATACGGCTATTTGGCGGAAAGTGACCCTGCCGCATGACTGGAGTATTGAAGGAACGTTCAGCCGGGAGTCTCCCGCTGGCAATCAGGGAGGTGCATTGCCGGGAGGGATCGGATGGTACCGTAAGTTATTTGTGTTACCTGCTGCAGATAGTACTAAGAACATTCTTATTCGTTTTGACGGTGTATATCGTTACAGTAAAGTATGGTTGAATGGGCATTTTCTGGGTCAGCGGCCTAACGGGTTTATCTCTTTTGACTATACCCTGACGCCTTACTTGTATTTTGACGGACGTCTTAATATTCTTATAGTTCGTGTAGATAACAGCAGACAGCCTAATTCCAGATGGTATACGGGTTCGGGAATTAACAGGGATGTATGGTTGTTGAAACAGGGGCCAGTATCGATTAATGCGCGGGAAAGTTTCTTTTACGCTACAGTCGATCCGCGGGCAGGTGCTGCAGATGAGGCCGCAAAAAAAGCAGAAAAAGCCATATTAAACCAGCATCTGGTGTTTGGTTATACGCTGCCCAGCTTAAGGCCTGTAGAAATTGAAACCGCCATTTATGACCGCCAACGTCATATGGTCGCTCAGAAAAAAGAAAGCTGGCGACCGGAGAAACTGGCAGGTACCGGGTTATTGGACTGGAGCTGGCCGCTTCAAAATATCTGGCTGTGGTCGCCGGACAACCCTTATTTATACACGCTGGAAGTGACTTTAAAGCAAAATGGCAGCGTCATGGATCGCCTGCGATTACCTTTGGGGATTCGCCACTTTTATTTTGATCCCCGGAAAGGCTTTTTTCTCAATGGACAGCCCACCAAAATTAAAGGTGTCTGCCTGCATAATGACTATGGCGTATTGGGGACGGCCTATAATTACAGTGCGATGTTCAGGCAGCTGACATTGTTAAAAGAGATGGGTTGCAATGCCATTAGAACGGCGCATAATCCACCCCCTCCGGGTATGCTGGATCTTTGTGATTCAATGGGCTTTCTGGTGATGGATGAAGCTTTTGATATGTGGCAGAAGAAGAAAACCAAATATGATTATTCCAGGGACTTCGCACGCTGGCATCAAAGAGACCTGGCGGATCAGATCAAAAGAGACCGCCGTCATCCTTCCGTATTTATGTGGTCGATCGGTAATGAAATCAGAGAGCAGTTTGATACGAGTGGGATCAGGCTGACCAGGGAACTGGTGGCACTGGTAAAGTCCCTGGATACAACCCGGCCGGTGATCGCCGGCCTTACGGAGACCCATCCCGATAAAAATAATATTGCCAAAGCAGATGTCTTGGATGTGCTGGGATTTAATTACAAACCATTCGATTATGACAGTTTACCCTTAAGGTTTCCCGGTAAGGCCCTTGTAGCCAGCGAAACCGTATCAGCACTGGAGACCAGAGGCGTGTATACGCCTATGCCGAAAGATTCCATCCTGTATATGCCTTCCGGGCCTAAACAGAAATTTGCAGAAAATATTAACGACGACTGGACGGTAAGCGCTTATGATAAAGTGGCCGCTTATTGGGGAACCACGCATGAAAATGCCTGGCGCGCGGTTAAGGACAGGTCCTTTATTGCGGGCACCTTTGTCTGGACAGGTATCGACTATCTGGGAGAGCCTGTGCCCTTTGCTTATCCGGCCAGAAGTTCTTATTACGGTATCATTGACCAGGCAGGACTGGCAAAGGATGTTTACTATTTCTATCAGAGTGAGTGGACGGCTAAACCGGTATTGCATATTTTCCCGCACTGGAACTGGCATAAAGGTGAAGTGGTGGATGTCTGGTGTTATTATAGCCAGGCCGATCAGGTTGAACTTTTCCTAAATGGCAGGTCTCTGGGAAAGCGACACAAAACAGATGGTCAGCCGGGCGATAATGAATTTCATATCAGCTGGAAGGTGCCCTATGAACCTGGTGTGTTAAAAGCTGTATCTTCCAGGAATGGCAAAATCGTATTGACCCGGGAAATTAAAACGGCCGGTGCGCCCCGGAAAATTCAGGTGAAGGTCGACAGCGCTACCTTCAGAGGCGTTGCCGGCGATCTTTGTTATGTATCGATACAGCTGGAGGATGCAGACGGCACTGCTGTGCCGGATAATGACCGGACCTTGCATTTTGATGTGGAAGGTGCGGCGACACTGGTGGGTGTTAATAACGGCTACCAGGCGGATCTGCATTCTTTTCGGTCAAAGGATTATAACACATGGAAAGGTAAATGTGTAGCCGTTATCCGGCCTACTACAGGAAAAGGTGTTTTTAAACTGCATATTACAGGCGAAGGTCTGACGGATCAAACGGCTACAGTATCCTTTGGAGAGTGAGCCGGCGGAGCCGTGTTAAATTTATGAATCGACGAAATAACAGAACAAAAATCGTGAAGAATCAAAGGGCAATATCAGGCGGCTGCAAAACAGTGATAACAGCTATGGCAGCCGCAACGTTATTATGTTTTTCCGTTACCGGTGCGCAGGCGCAGCTGGTGGACGGTACACCGACCGCTATCTCCCCCCAGCCAACTGCCGGGCAGCTTCCGCCTTATGAAGTGCCGCAGACGACTTCAGTGAACAGAGACCGGTCGCGGGCGACAGCTTACTCTTTTTCTACCGTTGAGGAAGCGCTCAGGGGAGACCGCACTGCCTCCAGATATCTGAGCCTGAACGGTACATGGGATTTTAAATATTGCCCGGCACCCAAAGATACTTTGAGCGAGATGGTTCGCGGGTTCTACAAACATAAGGTCGATGGCTGGGACACCATTACGGTTCCCTCCAGTATGGAAATGCAGAGTTATGGAAGGCCTATTTACAAGAGTGCAGTCTATCCGTTCAGGCCCGTCAATCCGCCTTACATTCCCTCAGAAGACAATACCGTTGGCTGTTTTCAACGCACTTTTACGGTTCCCGCTGATTGGAATGGTTTGAATATAACGCTTCATTTTGGCGGTGTCAGTTCTTGTTTTAAAGTCTGGCTGAATGGTCGGTATGTGGGATATGGCGAAGACAGCTTTCTGCCCTCAGAGTTTAATATAACGCCCTATCTTAAGTCTGGAGAGAACCGGCTGTCTGTTCAGGTGATTCGGTGGGGAGACGGAGCTTATCTGGAAGATCAGGATCAGTGGCGGCTAAGTGGCATTCAGCGGGAAGTCTATTTAATGGCTGAACCCAAACTTAGAATCGCTGACTTTTTCTATCAAACGGCGTTAGACAGCAGTTTCACACATGCGATCTTAAAGCTGCGGCCCAGGCTGGAAAACCTGACAGGTGATACGGTAGATCCACATGCCATGTTTAAAGTGCAGCTTTATGACAACCGCGGGAAGTCATGCCTGAAAGCTCCGTGGCAGATGCAGGCTGATTCGATCGTCAATGAGTCCTATCCGAGACTGGATAATGTGAAGTTTGGTTTGATGGAGGTGCCGGTTGATCATCCGCATTTATGGAGTGATGAAGACCCGTATCTCTATACCCTGGTCTTTAGCCTTTATGATGGTAAGGGCAGGCTGCTGGAGGCGAAAAGTACAAAAGTGGGCTTTCGCTCGGTGGCCTTTTCTAAAGCGTCCGGCAAGCTGCTGATCAATGGAAAAGTGACTTATTTATATGGCGTGAACAGGCCCATACATGACCCTGTAAAAGGTAAAGCCCTGTCGAGGGCAGATATTCGAAAAGATGTACAGACGATTAAGCGGTTTAATTTTAACTGCATCCGCACCAGTCACTATCCGGATGATCCTTATTTTTATGATCTCTGTGATCAGTATGGCATACTGGTCATCGATGAGGCCAATCTTGAAACACATGGACTGGGTTCCAAATTAAGTAACGACCCCAGATGGACGGCGGCGTATCTGGAAAGGGTTACACGGATGGTCAACAGGGACAAGAATCATCCCAGTGTGATTATCTGGTCACTAGGCAATGAGTCGGGTCGTGGGCCCAACCACGCTGCAATGGCTGGATGGGTGCATGATTTTGATATTACACGCCCGGTTCATTATGAACCTGCACAAGGGACGCCACAGGCAAAAGGCTATATACCGCCGGGAGATCCCAGGTATCCTAAACCGGTGGATCATTCCCACCGTCTTCAAAATCCGGTTGATCAACCCTATGTAGATATTGTTTCGAGAATGTATCCCGGTATTTTTACACCCGCCTTACTGGCCGGACAGAAAAATGGGGACAACCGGCCTATTTTCTTTGTGGAATATAGCCATGCCATGGGAAATTCCAACGGAAACCTTTCAGAGTTCTGGGATATATTCCGGTCCACTAAAAGAGTGATCGGAGGGTGCATCTGGGAATTTAAAGACCAGGGACTTTTGAAACGGACTGGGGAAGGGAAACCTTACTATGCGTATGGTGGTGATTTTGGTGAAAAGTATTATGATGATTTTACGATTAAAGGTATTGTAGCGGCAGATGGCCGGCCCAAAGCGGCTATCTATGAATGCAAACATGTTTTTCAGCCGGTGCATTGCAGCTGGGCTGACACCGGCCATTATACGGTGTCCATTCTGAACCGCAGTGCGCAGCAGGACTTATCGAAGTATGCCGGTGAACTGACGCTGCTTCGTGATGGAAAAGCCATTGCACATAAATCGATTCCCGGTTCACTAGCCGGTCTAAGGGCTGGCGGCCAGCGAAATGTCGCGCTGGCGTCGTGGTTGACGCCGCTCATAAAAGATACGGCCGGTCATGAGTATCTTTTGAATATTCGATGGACGTTGAAAAAAGAGACCCTATGGGCGCCTTCGGGATTTGAAATCGCCCAGGATCAACTGGCTATTACCGGACCCGTGGTAAGAACTGCGGCATCGGGGCCGGCACTGTTAGCAAAACCGGTGGAAAAGAAAGAAAAATATGCTGCACTGAAAATTCAGGAAACGGTCAGTCATTATCTACTCAGGGGCGACGGTTTTGAAGCCAGCTTTTCCAGAGAAAACGGCGCCATGGATGGCTATAACAGAGGTGGTGTTGATTTTGTCAAGGCACCGCTGATGCCGCATTTTAGCCGTCCGCTGACAGATAATGACCGACGCGGCTGGAAATCGGATAAATTACTGGCACCCTGGTACCATCCTGAGATTAGACTGAAAGATATACGTGTGCTTCCGCCTGAAGCCGGAACGGCTGCCACGGGTCAGATAACCCTTCAATCTGATTACAGCGTTTTGGGCGGTAAGGCAAGTGTCGTTGTTACTTACCGGATATATCCGGATGGCCTGATACATGTGCAACAACAGTTCCGGCCGCTTCAAAAAGGTTTGCCGGATCTTCCCAAGATAGGGATGCAGATGGGGATTGAGGAGCGCCTGTCTCATATAAGCTGGTACGGCAGGGGGCCGCTGGCTAATTATATTGATCGAAGGACCGGCTTTATGGCCGGGATATATCAAATGCCTTTAGCTTCCGCCGCCTTTATGGAACCTTACGTAGTACCGCAGGAAAGTGCTAACCGGACCGATGTCCGGTGGATGTATCTGGCCTCCGCAAAAAAGCCTTCATCCGGAGGCCTCGGTTTGAGGGTAGTCGCCGATAGCCTTTTGAGTATGAGTGCCTGGCCTTATACAGAAGCAAATATTAATAAAGCGCGGCATACGACTGATCTGGAAAATGCCGGTTATATTACACTGAATATTGACCTGAAACAAATGGGGGTCGGTGGCAATGATAGCTGGAGCCCCATCGCCATGCCACTGCCTGAATACATGATACCCGCTAAAAATTATCAATATGGTTTTTATCTGATCCCGGATATAGGCATAAGTGGCCCCGTTAAGTACAAAAGGCAATAGGGCACGACGAGACAGGCGCCACTGCCGTCTGGACAGAAGTAAAAAATCCTTTAGTGAAATGCATCGACTAAAGGATTTTTTTATGCCTGAATTTACAGAAAGCTGCCGTCTAGCAACTCAGGTATTTTTTCTTATATTCAAAGGGCGTTACACCCGTTACTTTTTTAAAATGTCTGTAAAAGTTGGAAATATTATTGAATCCGCTTTCGAAACAGATGATATTGGTAGGGATCTTGTCTTCAATCAGTAGTTTGCATGCCTGGCTGACCCGGATTTCATTGAGGAAATTATAATAGGTCTTCTTGGTCATGGATTTAAAATACCTACAGAAAGAAGTGGTACTAAGGTGACTGATCGCAGATATTTCTTCCAGGGTAATATCATTTTTGTAGTTAGAGAGCGTATAGGCACAGATCTCATTGAGTCTGGCCTGATCATATTCACTTGATTTCGGCGGTACATTGTGAGAAATGCAAATCGGGCTTAAATCAGATGACTCGGCCAGGGTTTTCAGTATCTTTAGTAAGATGATGATCCGGTCCAGATTTGTTGCCTCTAATGCTTCCTGCATCAGTGTGGCTACTTTTGCTCTGGCATCGCCTTCAATCAATAGCCCGCTCTTTGCCTTTTCGAACAGGCGGGGCAATAGATAGGCTTCCTGCAATTGAAAAATATCTTTACCCAGGCATTCCTGATGAAAATGAATAGACAGGGCTTCCGCATCCATTTGGAAACTTTTTGCGGAATTGTCTTTGTTGAACCGCCAGATATGCGGTATGTTTTCACCCAGCAATATAACTTCTCCGGCAGCAAACGGAGAAATATTATTACCAATATAGCGCGACCCGCTGCCACGTTTGATATATACCAACTCCATCTCCGGATGGTAATGCCAGCTGGTCTCTGTTTGTTGACGCTTGTATTCATGTCGTGCAACATAAGAACTATTGGCCAGCAGGGGTACTTTATGGAATTGGGGTTTCATGATCTATAAATATTTAGGAAAGACGGATTACCTGATAAGTGATGAAAAATCGTTCTTATAGAAGAACCTTTTTTCTTTTTTGTAATTACTTTTTTGCTTTTAAATCTTGATTCAGGTGCGTGAAATAACCACCCTAAATGTCATTAACAAATTTATGAAAGATATGCCTAATCCCGCCTGGAATCTATGCAATCGATGCCGGGATATTAAAGAGCTGAATATGAGTAAATTCGCCAATAAATGGATAAATTATCCTATAAAAAATGCTAATAAATTAAAGGTTTTTTCGGTGTCGAATCTGTAAATTTACACGAATCGTTCAGCGTTTTAAGGACATACGAAACAACCCTTATTTTTCTTAAATACGGACAGGTAATATCACTTAAAATAAAACCCGGGATCATTTTGATCAAATTTAGTATGCACAGTAATTATGTAAGGAGAAAATACTTTCAATGGCTTTTTATATTGCTTTTGCCTGCCAGCCTTTGTTCGGTACGTGAATTAAGCGGGCAACCTGCTTTACGTAAGCAACATTTTGCCGTCATCCCGGCAGGCGAGAATTATAATCCGGCAAAGCCCTGGGTGTTGTGGTATTGGATGGATGCCAGCGTTTCTGAAGCGGGGATCAGGGCAGACCTGATCGCGATGAAAGAGCAAGGCATTGCAGGTGCCTATCTGGTATGTATAAGGGGTAAGGCGGATTCTTTATTGATAGATCCGCCTGTTGTGCAATTAACACCGGTCTGGTGGACAAAGATCAAAAAGACCTTCCAGATCGCCGATAGCCTGGGTCTTAAATTAGGAATGCATGTGGGAGACGGGTTTGCTACTGCCGGGGGCCCCTGGATCACCCCGGAATTATCCATGCAAAGAGTGGTTTGGGCAGACACAACAATCGAAGGTGGCAGTACCCAACCGTTAGTATTGCCCCGGCCTAAAAATATTCGTGAAAATTACTATGAGGATATCGCGGTATATGCCTTTCCCGCTTTGAGGGGGGGAGACAGCTCAACCGATAACATCAGACCTGAAGTAAGAACTAACGCTGAAGGGCAGGATGCCGGTAAGCTGGTCGTTCCGGGCAATACTGAGAACTTTTCCTATAAGAAACCTTGTTGGATTGAATACCGCTTTAAGGAACCTTTTACCTGCAGGACGGTGGATATAACAACCAAGGGCGTTACTTTTCAGGCAAAAAGGCTGAGCATATGGATTAGCGACGACGGTCAAAACTACCGGTTTTTTACAAGGCTGAAACCAGCCCGCAGCGGATGGCAAGACTATACCTATCCGGTGCATTATACGATCCCGGCTGTAAGGTCAAGATATTTTCGGTTCGTATATGATCCTGCCGGAACAGAACCCGGCAGCGAGGATCTGGATGATGCAAAATGGAGTCCCAGTTTAAAGCTGACGGGCCTTAGATTAGGTTCCCGTTCTCAAATACCCCACTTCGAGGGTAAATCAGGTGCGGTGTGGCGGATTTCCGATAGGGCGGATTCAGTACTGATTCCCGATAATGACTGTATTGCGCGGCCCCGGTTGCTGAATATTACAGATGCGCTGCAGCCGGATGGCCGACTTCGCTGGAAAGTCCCTGCAGGGCAATGGACCATTTTAAGGATGGGTCACAGTTCTACCGGTATGAAGAATGCCACCGCCGGCGGTGGCCAGGGGCTGGAATGTGATAAGCTCAATCCGGTAGCGGTACAATTACAGTTTGACAATTGGTTTGGTAAAGTCATTCGGCGACTGGGACCGGACTTATCGTCCCGGGTATTGAAAGTCTTCTATATGGATAGCTGGGAATGCGGCTCCCAGAACTGGTCGCCGGTATTTCGAAAGGCGTTTAAGGAAAAGCGCGGCTATGACCCGCTCGATTATCTGCCGGTTATGGCGGGTTATCCCGTGGGGTCGGCCCGGAAATCAGAAGATTTTTTACATGATATACGGCTGACCATTGCTGATTTACTGAACGAAAATTATTTTACGACGCTGGCGGATCTGGCACATTCCAAAGGATATAAAGTGGCTGCTGAATGCACCGCACCTATTATGGTTGCCGATGGGATCCGGCATTTTGATCAGGTTGATTTTCCGATGGGGGAATTCTGGTTGCGAAGCCCGACACATGATAAGCCTAATGATATACGGGATGCGATTTCGGGAGGCCATATCTATGGAAGGAGAATTATTCAGGCGGAGGCTTTTACTGAACTCAGGAATAAATGGGATGAGTATCCGGCTATGTTAAAGACTTTGCAGGACCACCATTATGCTTTGGGAGTCAACCGTCTGGTGTTTCATGTTTTCGGAGAAAATCCATGGCTGAACAGGGAACCGGGAATGACACTCGGCGGCGTCGGCCTGTATTTTCAGCGCAACCAGACCTGGTGGCCCATGGCCCATGGTTGGATGGACTATACGAGAAGGTGTCAGGCCTTGTTACAACAGGGTGTTCCGGTAACAGATGTCGTTGTTTTCAACGGGGAAGAGCTTCCTTCAAGAGCTGTCTTGCCCGATAGGCTGGTATCCACGTTGCCCGGAATTTTCAGCGACGAGCGATTGTCGCAAGAAAGAAAAAGATTGACTAACGAAGGGAACCCCATGCAGCATATTCCGGAAAAAGTGACTTCTTCTGCCGGGATTACAACAGCCAAGGATTGGGTGGATCCACTACATGGCTATAAATACGATGCGATCAACCGTGATGCGCTTTTGCGTCTGGCGACCGTTCGGTCGGGGCGCATTGTACTTCCCGGAGGTGCCAGTTATGGAATACTTGTTTTGCCAAGACTGGATAAGATGGATCCCAATCACCAGTATATGAGCGTAGTGGTGGCCAGAAAACTATTGCAACTTGTCAAGGCAGGCGCCCGTATTTTGGTGGACCGGTATCCGAGGTTTCCGCAAGGACAGGCGGAAGGTATATATTCAGGCGATACGCTCAGAGCGTTGATAAAGGAACTGATCGGAACCAGACGTTTTTTTGATGATCATTCCTCTTCCGGTTATGTCAGAAAAGTAGGAAAGGGTGAGGTATTATATGGTCCTTATACCAGAAAGGATTTTAATGGGATAGGTATTGAAAGAGATTTTCAGGCGACAGGGGAGAAAGGCCTGCCGCTAAAAGGCATTGCCTGGAATCACCGGCAGCTGGATCATGTAGATAAAACGACTTTGAAAAGTAATAGCGATGTGCCCAATCTGGATTCTGTGGGCGCAACAGACCTTTATTTTGTCGCCAATCAGACAGACACTGCCAGACGATTTCAAATAACCTTAAGAGAAGGGGCGAAGGTGCCGTTGCTGTATGATCCGGTACAGGCCCGTTATTTACCTGTCAGCCGTTGGAAAACCGATAAGGAAAAAACAACGGTAGGCCTGCAACTGCCAGCAAACGGGTCGGTATTTGTTTTATTGAAAAAAAGCAAGACCGTGCCAGCCGGCGCCACGGGTAAAAGCGTTGAAGAAGTTAATGAATCAAGGCAAACACTGGAATTGTCCGGTGCCTGGAAGGTGCAGTTTGATCCGAGGCGTGGCGGGCCGGCAGAGCCGGTCCTGTTTGACCGTTTAACGGATTGGACACAGAACGCTTTGGAGAGTATCCGCCACTATTCAGGTGTAGCTACTTATTTGTTGAACTTTAACTGGAAAGGTGCAGCCGGTGGCGGCTCACTGAGTCATAAAATAGCCTTTCTGACACTCGGAAAGGTCAATAATATCGCCGGTATTCGTCTAAATGGCATAGACTGTGGCGTAGCCTGGACGGCGCCCTATCAGGTAGATATTACAAAAGCGCTGAAAGTAGGCAACAATCATCTGGAAATAAAAGTGGCCAATACATGGTCCAACCGTATTATCGCCGATCAGAAATTGCCTGCATCCGAAAGGCAGACCTGGACTACCGCACCATTCAATCTGGAAAAACGTGGCCCGCTGCCGGCAGGTTTATTGGGACCGGTCCGTTTGATCGTGGAAGATGTTTATCCTAAAGATCAATAGAAGGGATCTGTAGGATTGATCACTGATAATTAAACCATTTTAATATTTATATAATTTAATGTTCTCTAATGAAGAAGTCAAAATTTGGGTCGGTCAGAATAAATGTAAGAAGTACATTTGTAATCTATGCATGCCTGATGCTTCTCCTACTGTTTACCTCCACAGCCAGGAGTCAGGGATTAGATCAGAAAGCAGGGATCACAGATACGAAAAATAGCCCTTTTGCTAAATTGGAAGGTGTACCCATGCAGGATGTGCAATGGACCAGCGGTTTTTGGGCGGATTGGTTTAAGGTCTGTGATACTTCTATGATTCCCAATATGTGGCATTTGTTTAATAATGATACGCTTAGCCACGGGTATAAAAATTTTAAGATCGCTGCAGGACTGGATACGGGTATTCATATCGGTCCTCCGTTTATGGATGGAGACTTCCTGAAATGGCTGGAAGGGGCCGCGGCGGTATATGCACACACAAAATCTCCCGAGCTGGGTAAGCTTATGGATGGTATTATCCGTGTGATCGCAAAAGCGCAGCGCCCGGACGGTTATCTGGGAACACAGGTACAGATTACGGCCCGGGAACATCCTGACTCTTTAAAAGTCTTTGGCGATACCCTCAGTTTCGAGGCCT
The DNA here is from genome assembly GCF_020042345.1 of Arachidicoccus terrestris. Taxonomy (NCBI): domain Bacteria; kingdom Pseudomonadati; phylum Bacteroidota; class Chitinophagia; order Chitinophagales; family Chitinophagaceae; genus Arachidicoccus; species Arachidicoccus terrestris. The sequence continues at coordinate 997,978 of NZ_CP083387.1, read as the reverse complement.
ATAATCTGGGTCACCTCATGACAACGGCCTGTGTGTATTACCGGGCGACCGGCAAAACAACACTGTTGAATGTGGCGGAGAAAGCGGCAGGTTTTCTACAGCAGTATTATACTCACTCTTCGCCGACACTTGCCAGGAGTGCTATTTGTCCGGCGCATTATATGGGTGTGATTGAGCTGTATCGGACCACAGGCAAGAAAAAATACCTGGAATTAGCTCAAAAGCTGATGGACCTTCGTGACGGCGTGACCAACGGAACTGACCAGAATCAGGACCGTATCCCATTCAGACAACAAAAGACGGCTGTAGGTCATGCCGTCAGGGCGAACTATCTTTATGCGGGTGCTGCCGATGTTTTTCTGGAAACAGGGGACAGTAGTCTGATAAAGCCATTGGGGGCCATTTGGCAGGATGTGGTGAATCGAAAAATGTATATAACCGGTGGTTGCGGGGCACTTTATGACGGCGTATCACCGGACGGCACCTCCTATCACCCCTCAGAAATTCAGCAGGTGGCACAGGCCTATGGCAGACCCTATCAATTGCCCAATTATACGGCCCACGATGAGACTTGCGCGAATATCGGCAATATGCTCTGGAATTGGCGTATGTTACAGATAACGGCAGATGAAAAATATGCGGATGTGTTAGAGCGGACTTTGTATAACAGTGTATTATCCGGCATTAGCCTGGACGGTAAAACATTTTTATATGCCAATCCATTGGCCTATAACCGCAGTCAGCCTTTCACGCTCCGCTGGTCTGAACTGCCCCGTGATCCCTATATCGGCTATTCCTTTTGCTGCCCGCCCAACGTCGTAAGGACGATTGCGGAAGCCAGCGATTATTTGTACGGCATAGGAAAAGATGGCTTGTATTTACATCTCTATGGCGCTAATCAGTTGTCCACAAAAACTGCGGACGGTGAAACGATCTCCATTCATGAAGTGACGAACTATCCCTGGAATGGAAATATTATGCTGGCGCTTAAAAAGATGCCTGAGGGACTGTTTACTGTGCATCTCAGAATCCCGGGCTGGGCCCATGAGGCCAGTATTCGCGTAAACGGTAAAGAAGTGACAGGTGATATCGTTGCCGGCAGTTATTTTCCTCTTACAAGAAAATGGAAATCCGGAGATACAATTGAGCTTGAATTACCGATGGAAGTAAAACTAATGGCGGCTAACCCGCTGGTAGAAGCCAATAGGGGGCAGGTGGCCATTCAACGTGGCCCCATTGTATATTGCCTGGAATCTAAAGACTTACCGGCTGGTACGGATATTACGGATGTTACCATCGATAAAAACAGCGAGTGGGTAACCAGACAGATACAGATCGGGCCACAGCAGATTACCACGCTGGAAACAACAGCTTATCTGAAGCCCGAAGCAAAAAATAAAAATGCGCTTTATTATCCCCTGACAAATAAAGCCAGCAGGCCGGTTAAGGTTCGCCTGATTCCGTACTACAGCTGGGAAAACAGAGGCCGTGCGGATATGGAAGTATGGTTGCCACTTGCGGCCAAATAGGGCCGTGTGGCAGCGGTATTTAGCTGTTATATTTATCAGGTGCAAAAGATTGTTATTCCCCTGATTAGTCCCGTGTCAGCGCTGTGATCAGTTGCGCTTGTTCCGGGTACTGCCGGATGAGTTCCTGCCGGTTCCCAATCGTGTAGTCGGCGGGATTAAATCCCGGAGACATGGTAACACCCATTAAGGCATATGAACCTTTTGGTAACAAACGCGACCCTAACCAGGTACCGCCGGGGATCAGTTTCATCGGGTTATTGCAGATACGCAGGTCACCGCTGAATATACAGGTTTCCGATTTTTTGGCAAAGCCCTCGGGATATAGCAGGAGCATTTCAACGGGATCTCCGTTGTAAAAATGGTAGAGCATATCTCCGGTAACTTTGTGCATGGCCGAGAAGTCGTTTTGCTCCAGAAAATAGTATATAGCACTGCATATAGCACGCTCTTCCCTGGTGGGCGCAAATCCGGGCAGATCTCTGTTGGGGATCTTTATGGCCGCCGTATAGGTGTCAGCATAATAGCCGCCTTCTTCCGGATTAGGTTTGAGGTGTAACAGGTCGATAATTTCTTGTGGAGTCATAGGACGGTGTTTTATATTGTTTATGCATCTGGGATAAGCTGCGTCCGGTTTAGGGGACTCAGGTCTGTCAGCTTCTTTGATGGATTGAAAGGAGATCCGACGCTTTGCTGAAAATGGAAATAATTATTGGGGTCTATTGTTTTTTTGATATTCATGAGCCGCTTGTAATTACTGCCATAATACTGTTGCTGCCAGTCATGCAATAGCGGGTCGATGTAATTGACATAGGCCCCGGTAGCATTGCCGGCCTTGCTTAGCGCCTCAAAGAAAGAATAGGCCCACTCAACATTTTCCAGCGTATCTCCGGGTTTGTTTAAGTCCCAGATAGATTTTATTTCCGGAATGAAGCGGCTCTGCCGATGGACATAGGCGGTGCCGTCAGCCGGTACCTTCTCAATAGCGCCACCCGCATGCGTCCAGACCGCAAAGCTGTCGGGAGAGGGTGCGTGTTTCATGGCGTCCTGTATGACTTTGGCGACTTTGTTGTTCATACCCTTCGGTGGCAGGACGGAGGAACGTATATAGGAGCTTCTGCCGTCGACAATGGTGGTGTATCCATTGTAAAACTCCCACTCTGGCAGCGTCATATTATATAGATCCGCATTGATGGGTTTTAGTTTGAGTAAGCCTTGCAGTAGATCTACGCCTTCTTTACAGTCGCCGTTGAAAACCGGTGTCAGACCTATGACCTTGATATTGGTGGTCTTGTCTATAAGATCTTTTTGGTTGCCCATATAACCGTAGACAGCCATAGCGTCCGGCAGGCCTTCCACCCAGTCATTATAATAGCCCAGCACCTCCTCAGCCTGCTCCAGGGGATATCTGATCTGGCCCACGAGCATTTTCTCGCTATTGGGTTTCCTGACCCGCATTTCCATTTCCGTAACGATGCCAAAATTGCCGCCACCGCCCCCGCGGCAGGCCCAGAACAGATCAATATCATCTTGCGCGCTACTGTGGACGCCGATATGTCTTAACTCCCCGTCCGGTGTTATAATTTTCAAACTTAGCAGATTGTCGATGCTCATGCCATAAGATCTGGAGACAAAGCTATAACCGCCCCCCAGCATAAAACCGGGCGGGGCAACCGTGGGGCAGCCGCCGCCAACAGGAACAAGGCCGGTGCCGGTCTCCTGCATGAACTTATATACATCATACCAGATGACGCCCATTTCTGCGGTAACGCTTTCATTTTTCGGATTGAAAGTGATTTTATTAAGATTCTTCATAGCCATGACAACGCCTCCTTCATTCATACAATAGCCGGCAGCGCTATGACCACCTCCTTTAACGGAGAACGGCAGATTGTGTGTGACTGCAAATTTGAATCCCAGCCTGACATCTTCTATGACCGCGGGGAAAATAATCAGGCGTGGCCTGAATTGGATTCTACCGTTGTCGATGCGTATGGCGGCTTCGTATTCCGCTTCGCCCGGCTGTAAAATATAACCGCTTAGTTCACGGCTTAGCTGACTGATGGCTGATGAGAGCATAATTTAATTATTTTATAATTTTAATGAGATATGCCTATGGCTGGCATCATTACTTTGTAAGGCTATATGTCTTGGACTGGTACTTCAAGTAGGAATCAAAAATATAGGTTTGTTTGATCATTGGCCTGGTGGCTGAAAGGAAAGCCGCGTGCCCCGGGCTTAACAGGTATTCATCATAGGCCTTTCGGCTTTCGAAAATAAGATCCATGCCCACGTCAAAATTCCGCACAGAGACGTCTCTTTTGATGTCAGTAAGCCCGCCTGTTGAACATTGCTGAATACCGGGATGTGCTGAGAGATATTTTATACAAAGTTGCGTAAATGCGGCAATGCTTCCGGCAGATTTGTCTGTCAGAGAAAAGTAAATACTGTGAAACAGGCTCTGCGGAAAATTCCTGTCCCGGGCAACATCCTGTATAGCTGACGTGTTGCCGCCGAATGTCAGATGAGTCAGGTACGTGTCCATCACCCGTCTGGTCGTACTAGGTACCCAGCGGTCCACATCCGTTACAAACTGTTGATGACTGGTATCGTTTGAATTATAGAGGTTAAAAGAAGTCTCGTCCCTGAATATCTGATGCATGGCAATATCAAAGGCCAGGTCATTTTCCGGGCGGTCCATATCCACAGCCCGGGTACCGATCCAAAAGCTGACCAGCCCGGGTGAGATGGACAAATATTCAAGGGCTTCCGCCATATACGCGGAAGTAATATCGGGCGTATTATTGACGCCCAGGTTAAAATAAGTGCTATGCATCAGCATAGGCATTGCAGTTTCCATGGTCCCCAATTTTAAAAGTAAAAGGTTAGGGTTGTAACAGAAGCGTCGCCACGGAAATATGAGGCCATTTAATATTGACCACCTGGCTGGGATCTGCCCCGAATACCGGGAAGTCGAGGATCACCGTTTGCGTGTATTGCAATTGAAGAAAAGTGCTGCCATCGGCATTTTGTACTGTTTCTATCCAAAATATCGCGGAGACCGTGCTGGCATTTGCATTTACGTTGACAAAGGGGATATTCGTGATGCCGCCCACCGGATCAGACGCAGGGACATTACTGACACCATCTATCGGATTGGCATCCAGCAAAATCACCACCGTCTTGATAATGTTCTGTCCTTTGATGGCCTCTGATAAAAGTAGGTTAGGGTTCATGACTATTTCAGGAGAAATGCCAGGCGGCGGCGGGGTGTTCTTGAGAATACTAAGGTAGTTTTCGCTCGTATCATTGACCCGCTTTCCGTCCACGATGGTAAACGGAGTCGGATCCGCTATATCAAACTGCGGCCCCCCCCCATCCACGACAAAGGATTTGCCCTGCGCCAATATGGAATCCCCGTGTGGAATGGAGCCAAGCCGCGTAATCGTTGGCCCCTGTAAGGGGTCCTTGGAGGCTACAAGGTTGAGAAATAGTCCGGTCTCCAGATGAATCCCGTTATTGCCTGCGGGAAGATTTACGTCAGATACATTCTGCAGGTAGTGCAGCCCCAGAAAACTGATATCTTGTTGCGCGTTGCCCCGGTTTATAATGTCTCCCGAAATCGGGCTGAATATTAATGTTTCGGAAGTTGCATTAAGTATGACCTTGAATTTGTCAGGTGGCGGAGGGCCGGGTTTAGCCTGATTCATGTTGGGCACTTCAATGATGTTAAAACCTGTTCCCACCCAAGTGCCCGGCAATGTGGCGATATTGCCCAAGGTAGGTTCGGTGGTGGCCTTGCTCAAGGCGGCTTTATCTATTTTTTCTTCTATTTTATCTAAACCGCCAAGGTTTAGTAAATCTAATGGATTTTTATCAGGCATTTTCTAATTTTTAATGGTGATGTGATCATTTATGCTTGTCATCTGTTAAGCAAAGCGTAGGATACTATTGGTAATGTTTTGGACGGACACTCAACTAGCTTTTTACATATTCAAAACTCGGCCCTGCCATTAAACCGTCTTCGCGGGGGATATTCATTAATTCGATCGCTTTATATTTCAGATCATACATTAACATGATGCCGTCTCTCAGCGCGGCCGGTCTGCCGTTGCAGGCCTCGTTAATATTATCCAGCAGGGCAGAATAGGTTTTATTAAAATCGTATGTTTTTTCATACAGTGGGCTGCCTTTGGGATAATCCGACATTTTGGGATTCGGTTTCATCTTACAGACCGCTTCCCAGTCGACTTCGAACTTCTTTCCGGTAGGCAGGCCGTGGTTGGGACTGTCCCTGTGTGCCGAATCGGTGGGCGCGTAGTAGCGCTCATAGTGCACCTCCTTGAACCTAAAGTAATGGGCATACTCTTCAACGGTGGGGCCAAACATAAGGTATCTTTCATCTCCGGGATTAAATGGTTCGGAGAAGATAGAGCCGAGCGTACCTTCCCCCTGGCCGACTATTTCTCCGATTACGTTTTTAGCATCTTCAAGGTTAAATACGGTAATGATTTTGCCTCCGGCTCCGTAATAATGTTCGGAAGGGACTTGTCTGGCGGGGTCGCCGGTGAAGATGGTCTTGCCTTTTTGACTGGCCATGGTTTCCAGCGCCGTGATATCTTTTACCAATGCTTCATAAAATGCGCCGATAGAGGGGTAGCTCTTCTCACCTTTCTGCAACAGTTCTTCCGGGATGGCAAACCCGCCCTCGGGATGTTCGATTTTCCAGAATGTCCTGATCGACTCTTTTGAAAAGCAGGCGAGGCTGACATTGAGCTTAGGGTCTACATTGCCGGGTAAAGGGGTAGGATAATCAGGAATGAAATTTCCGTCGTTATCCGTTTCTTTGGCGCCGATACATGGCTTGCCATTAACAGCATTGATCAGATTGGCCACCATGATCATATGTAGCATCTCTTCCAAAACGACACTTTTTATGATTTCGGTAGCCGTCAGGTTGGTGCCTGGCTTTATAGAGTATAGAGCACACAGATAAGGAGGGATGGTTGAATGCTCTAATTCCAGTGCTGTTTGCAACATGCGTTTTAGCTCCGCCAGTTTTGCATCAAATATCGTATCATCGTCGGCCGCGACGACTTCGCTTTCTATACTATTGACGGCCATAACTGCTTTTGCCTGCAATTCAGGAAATGCATTGTCCGGTATTAGCTTCTGGCGCTTTGAATCATTGGGTTGCTTGAATGGAGTAGTCATTTAAATTATTTTTCTAATTGTTTAAGAATAGCTTCAGCCGCTTTAAAAGTAAGTGCGGTTGTGGTAAGTGTCGGATTGGAAGTACCGAGCGTAGGCATGTTACCGCAGCCGACCAGGTAGAGGTTGTCATGATCCCAGGTTCTGCAGTCCGCATTCACCACGGAATCTTTTTTAGAGCTCCCCATCCGGTGCGTGCCGACAATATGACCGGCTCCCCAGAAATTATATCCTTGCCCTTCATACCCTACATAGTCCTGGGCAATGGTCGGGCTGTAGACCGTATAGTCCTGAATGCCGGCGTCCTTGAATATCTGGTTGTTCAGGTCTTTTGCAGCCTTGAACGCTTTTTTCATATAATCAGATGCGTCGTAATGAATCACGGGCCGGTAATTGCCGATCGCATCACGGTAGTTAGGATCGATGGTGACCCGGTTACCAGGCTCTGGTGCCTGCTCACATTCATAATGAAGTAATAATTGTCTGGGTATTGAATCGGCAAGCAGCGCCCGCAGTTCCTGACCAAATATGTTTTTACTTAAGGCGACGGCCAGATCAGATCCCGGTGAAAAAACGGGCCAGGCCCAGCCCCAGTTGTCTATGGGGCAGATCCAGGCGGCATGCTCTTTGCGGAAAGGCCCGTCTCTGAATGAAGACATATTGGTAGTTGAGCCCGGACCGCGGTACGGATAGCCTTTCTCCGGCAGTAATCCCCAGGTCAAAAGGCATAAATGGTCCATTAAATTGCGCCCGACCTGATCGCTGGAATTAGCAATGCCCGATGCAAGTAATATTTTTGCATTCTCTATAGCACTTGCGGCCAGAACATATATCTTACCTTTGGCTACATGCGTCTCATAGGTGAGTGAATTGGCCGTATTATAGGTCTTGTATTCGATACCCGTGATTTCTTTTGTCTTTTCATCATACAGCACTTTGGAAGCAACAGACTGTGTCTTGATGGTTGTTTTTGTACGGTCAGCCTTGAATAGTGTTTTTAAAGCATTGTATTTAGCCTGTACAGGGCATATGGGCACACAACTGGCATTGCCTTCACATCTCAGGCCCGTGTTGGGATCCCAGGTGGATCCCACCGGCAGATACTCGTATTTTTCATCCTCGGGGATATCTACGACACCGTTTAGTTGAATATTCCAGCGCTTTTTCGTCTGGAACTCCAGTTTTTTCTTCTTGGGGTTCCACAGGATGTCCCGATAGGGATATTGCGGGTTAGGCACAGAATTTCTGCCTTGGGGCGTTGTAGAGAAACCTATGGTCGCTTTCTTTCCGTTGAACTTTACCGGATCGTTGTTGTTGATTTCTTTGACCAGCCCGGTGAATATACTATCCAGGTAACTGGTCGGGATCTCCTGCATCGGAAAGACATAGTTTTTTCCGTAATATTTGTTTTTTAGTGCTACTTGCTGCTTTTCTGTGCTAGCTTCCGGCCATTTGATCTGGTCGACATTGCCTGAGACGCCTATTTCAAATTCCGCCATTTCATAGTAAGGCATCAGGTCCTCATAACTGATCGGCCAGTCCACCCCAACTCCATAAAGGCTTTTCATTTTAAAATCATTGGGCAGCATCCGGGGAGTGGATCCCAGCCAATGCAGGGTAGTGCCGCCGGGGCCGCGCAAACAATCACTCGCAAATGGCAGTGGCCCGGCCTGAACGAGATAGCCCGTCGTACTTGGACTATTGGTTGCAGTGATGGGCTGCATGTCTATTACATTGATTGAAGGTGCGTCTTTTATATTGGGATAGGGTGAATTCGGTACTTTTATCTCGGCCTGATAAAAGGTATTCAGGTAGTCTACATAATTGAGGTAATTGCCATTGCGGTCTAAATTCATGCCTGCCGTTAATCCGGCTTCCAGCAATAAAACACGCTTACCTGCCTGCGTCAGGGTTTTGGCAATAACAGCGCCTGATATACCAGATCCGACGATGACTACATCGTAAGTCTTGTTCTGCGTCATTGTTTAATTATTTTGAAAATGGATGATTATAGCTGGGGAGGGGCTACGTTCCAGGAAGCAAAGCCGGGCTGTTTGGCTCCGGGCGGGTGCGCGTTGGCAACAGACCAGATCATTCCCTGCACGTATGATTGAGGACTGATGATTTCATTTACCCAGCTGCCTAAATACCACATGGTAATGATATTTTGGGCGAGTCCGCTATACAGCCCGTCAGGCATGAGATTGTTTAGGATCGCTGATCTTAGCTTTGCCGGATCCTTGCTGTTTTCAGCCAGGATCTTTGCAGCAGCTGCCAGAAAATCTTCCACGACGCCCAGGTTATTTTTATTCACCATGACGTGATAATAGGTCTCCAGCATCCCGGTCCCTGTTAACTCCATAGAGGTGAAACCCGTTAAGTGGACAGAAATGTCCCGGAATATCGCTATGCCATTGTCAATTGATTTCATGGGAGGAATTTTAGATGAGATTAATTGTAATATTATTTAAATAGGTATTTTAAGATACTATTCCAGATTTGCAGACGATGCATAAACAGCGTGCTGGTCTGATAATCCGGATGGGTATTGAACACAGTCTTTTACGGTTCAGTTTCGTATTGAAGCCACCATCGGGCACATAGCATCACATCAGCGAATCCAACTTGAATGGGTGGCTGTGTGCTGTCATCCGTATCCTATGGATAATTGCGCAAAAAAAACAAGAAGATGTGGGTAAATAATTTACCACCGATCAATCACAATTCACTTACAGCAGAGAAAATAGCATTCCAATATTTAGTACTGCCTGTTTTGTCACAAGGTCAAGCTACTCATACCTGTATGACAGCTTAAATATTTTTAATAAAATTAGAGAATAGTTTTTAAACTATTGTAATTATTATTCATTTAGGTAGGGAAATTTAAAACGCATTGACAAAAACTGTCATTGTTCGTGGCGTTAACAGGCAATGATGCGCCACTTATATAACCGTCTGAGGCGTATAAACAGGGCATTTCAGGTGTTTAAAGTGTGGGATATACAATCGAAAATTAATACGAGTTGTTACATGCCGGCATAGCTCATGATAACAAAAGAGATGGCCAGGGTAACGAGGGCTGTCAGAAGTGTAGCATAGGTTTTGCGTGAGACATTTTTCCACTCTTTCATTGCAAGTCCCACCAGAAAGCTAAAGAATATCAGCATAGACATATGTATGACCCAGCTGGCGAATTGAAGTTTTCCCATTTTAACGTGACCTAGCCCATAGAAGAAGAATTGCATGCACCACAGAATGCCGCCCAGAGAAGACCACAAAAGATTTTTAATTAATTGCGGGACGCCACTTGGGCGTCGGGCCGCCTCAACTTCCGGCTTGTAGTTTTCTGCGGAGAATTCTTTAAATCGTTTTTGTTTTAGGCCGAGAACGGTAAACCAGATAAAATTTACGACAAAGCAACCACTGGTAGCGATAATTAGCTTGGCATTTCCCTCAAAAATGCCGGCGCCTTTTTTGGCAGCCATATCAGATATGGGTTGGCCATATTCGAGGGCGATATTGAATATGCCGGAGAGAATGCCGGCAGCGATTGCCAGCAATAGCCCGATCCGCATATTGAATGATTGGGTCTGTGCGGCCGGGGTCTTCGTTTTAATTTCCTGTTCTTTTCTAAATCCAGCCCAGCCACAAAGTCCGACACCGATAATAGCGATCATCATGCCGATGCCGATCGTCTGGCCGCCTGGCTGACGGAAGTAGGCTCCAATTGTTCCCTCCATCAGCAGTGGCAGGATCGTGCCCAGTACCGCGGAAATTCCAATTGAAATGGCATAGGTAAGGGAGTAGCCTATATAGCGCGTGGCGAAGCCAAAGGACATGCCGCCAAATCCATACAAGCCGCCAAACAAAAAGGTTAACCAAAGCACGCCGGATGGCGCCTGACTGATAATGCCGAAGAAATCAGGAATCGTAACTAATGCAAGAATAAGCGGCGTCAGAATCCAGGCAAATAATGACTGGACCAGCCAGTAAGAAACCCAGGACCATTTACGGGTCTTATGAAAAGGCAGATAACAGGTCGAGGCAGAAGTGGCGCCAATGGCGTGCAAGCCAATGCCTTCAATCGGATTAGGTGCCATCATAATTTATGAATTTGAAGTGATTGTTTTTTGTCTGGCCAGCAATATGTGGTCACAAACCATAACCAGTATATTATGCTGATTAAATACCTCCACGTGTTCTACTATCTTACCATAACCGGGTTTTTTATCCTGGGCGGCTTCTGTGATGGTCACTTTGGTATGAATGGTATCTCCGATAAACACGGGTTTGATAAAGCGTAAACGGTCGTAGCCTTTGGAAAACGCTTCCGGATTGATCTGGGTAGCTGTTTGCCCGATTGCAACACTAAAGATAAGTGTGCCATGCGCGATCCTTTTGCCGAAGGGCTGCGTTTGGCACCACTCCGCATCCATATGGTGCGGGAAGAAGTCGCCTGTCTGTCCGGCATGTAATACTATATCTGTTTCCGTTATCGTCCGTCCCAGACTGGTCCGGCTATCGCCGATATGGTAATCTTCGTAGAACTGTTGATGTATATGCATAGAATTAATGGGTTAAAATGATTTAAATCAGCGCGGAAACCGGCACATGGCGCCCATCCAGCCTGTTGGACTGATAGGCGGCTTCCACCAGTTCCATCGTGTGATAGACGTCTTCAACATGATTAGAAAGAAAATGGTCGCTGCCTTCCCGGAACCTTTGAAGCGCGAACATAATATTTCTGAATGCATCCGGAAACCAGGTCTCTTTGAGATCCAGTTGTTGCCAGGCCGGCGGATGTCCTTCCTCTAGAAGACAGTAGTCAAACTGATCGGCAGTGCCTTTGGGGTAGTCCAGCAATAAGCCCATTTTGGCCTTTATGACACCTCGGGTGCCTTCCCATTTGATAAAACTTTCCTGCTGGTCCGGGCCAAAATTATGATCGTGGTTCGTATTGATGACCGCTCGTTTATTAGGGCCATATTCCAGGATGGTGGTTGTTCTTGTAGAAGAAAATTGTTTCTTGGGATGGCCGAAAGTTTTACTGACAATACTGGCCGGTTCCCCCAGAAAACTTCGGATCAGGTCCATGTAATGAATAGAGTGATAGAGTATTTCCAGTCTTTTATTGACCGCTACATGCGGAAATATTTCCCAGGGTGTATAGGTTGTCAGGCGGACTTCCATATCATAGATATCACCAAGCAATCCTTGTTCGATCATTTGGCGCGCTACGTGTACATAAGGCGCATATCGGAGCTGACAATTGATGGCTGCCTTGAATTTTTTTTGCCGGCACAGCGTAAGCAGTGCACTTGCCTCTGCGAGTGTTTCGCCCATTGGTTTTTGAATAAGTACTGTAGCGCCGTCCGGTAATGCAGCGAGGGTATGCATATACTGGTCCGGCATCAGCGCGATATCATATACGACCTGTTCAGGTGCTTTAGCAACAGCTTCCTCAATCGTTGCAAATACGTTAGGTACATCAAAATCAGCAGCCAGACCCTGCGCCTTTGCCACTGTACGGTTAACAATGCCAAATACGGGCAGCCCTGCCGCCTTGTAGGCAGGCAGATGGGCATCCCGGACGATGCCGCCGGCACCGATAATGATGATAGGTACCGGCTGCTCGGGAGGGGAGGTTCTTAGTTTTACCTTCACCTGGTCTGTTATGCTTAGTTCTATATTTGAATGGTTGTCGATTTGCATCTAAACTGTTTTTGGCTGTGTATTTTTTTGAAGTTCTTCTACCGCTGACTGTGCGGCCAAAAGGATTTCCGCTATCGGCTGTGTGGTACTAGCTACTTTGATCATGATCTCATCAATGATCCCCGCAATGGCAGGCCACTGGGCCAGATCCGGTAGTTCCCTGGCATGATCATGTAATGACTCGAGGTCGTTAAAAAAAGGTATTTGTTCATTGACGCTGTCATCACTCCAGGTGGATTTTCTACATCCGATACCACCGCCAAGCGTCAGCGCTACATCATTTAACGGTTGTGTCGCAAACTGGATAAAATCCATCGCAACGGCCGCATGTGTGCTGCCGCTGCCGACTGCGTATACCCAGTAGGAATTCGGTGCTACGGGCTGTGCATTGGGTTGATGGGGGATAGGTGCAATACCTATTTTCCCGGCTACCGGACTGTTCTTAAGAAGCGCAGCATAGGTCGCAAATCCAAACCAGTTGATCATCATAGCCAGCTCGCCACGGGTAAAGGCCATGCCCAGTTTTACGGAATCCATCTCCCGTGAATCTCTATGTAAGGCTGAGCTATCGTGACTCAGTTTTCTGTAAAAAGACAGGCCATCCTCAATGGCGGTGCATTGAAAATTCACATTGCCGTCCGGTTGCATAAACTCTCCTGATCTTGTCCACGCCTGAATGCAAAAATCATAGACCGCATTATGGCCATCGGGAAAGGCCGCCAGCGCGGTACCATATAGATTTGTATCAGCCTGCTGGAAATAACGGGCCACATCATGAAAGCTCTGCCAGTTTTTGGGCGGTTCTAATATGTAACCGTAACGAGCAAGAAATGCCGTGCAGTGTGCCGGATCTTCAAAAAGGTCTTTACGGTAGATCAGACATTCCGGGCCATCGTGAAATGGCACGCCATAGTGTTTGTTCTGATGTTTTTGTGACCTGAGTAAAGAGGAGGGCCAGGCATTAAAAAAATCCTTGTCGGATATCAACGATTCTACGGGGCGTACCGCTTCGCGGTCACAGGCTTCACTCATCCAGTCAGAGCTGACCAGCGCAAGATCCCATTTGCCGTTTTTGAGCCCATTTTCTGTCAGCAGGCTCGCGTGTAACTCTGGCAGGTCCATCGCCTCAGCGATTAACTGCAGTTTGCAGCCGCTCAATTGGCAGTATTCCTCCCAGCGCAATTTGAGAAAGGTTTCAAATGGCTCGAATTTTCGTATCGCAAAATGAAACTGGTCTGCCCGCATAGTAAATTATTTTAATAGGCCCTTCATATTTTCCTTAAGGAGGGTGCCGTCAATTATCTGGTTGTCCTGACCGAGTGCCGGTGTGCCTTTGTCTGACAGTAGTGCCTCTCCGTTTAAATTGATCGGACAACGTGTCGTCTGAAAAGTGTAGCCATCCTGCATGGTCACTGACTGAGTGATTTTATTATTGTTTAACGCCGTATCTGCCAACAGGTCCCGCCAGTTTAATACTTCTGCGCACCAGATATCGGCAGGCTCCAGTATGTCCAGCCAATGGCGCGTTACGGCTGTAAGTAAATGCGCACTCAATATAGCTTTTATTTCCTCACGAAGCGTAAACCATTGCTGTGTGTCGGTGTATTTACATAATTCTTTACAATTAATCAGTGCGCCCAGCTGGTCCACAGCCGTCATGGCGAGCGCTAAATACCCGTCAGCTGTTTTGTAGATACCATAAGGCGCTCCCAAGTATGCATTGGCATTATTTTTTAATCCTCGCTCGGGAAGTTCACGTCCATCGTTCAAATAACAGGTAATTGATTCAAACTGAAGGTCGCAGGCGGATTCCAGCATACTGACCTGCACCAGGCCTCCCTGGCCGGTAACGGCCCGGCGCACCAGACAGGCCAGAATACCTTGTACCAGATGCCCGCCAGTGGCTATATCGACAAGAGATATTCCCATTGGAACCGGTGCCATATCGCCATTGCCACTCAGATAGCACATGCCTGAGAGTGCCTGCAAGAGCAGATCCTGCCCGGGCTTGTCTTTCCAGGGGCCTTCAGTGCCATAACCGCTGATCTCTCCATAGATAACGGAGTTGTTGATATTTTTTACGGTGGCATAATCCAACCCTAATCGTTCCATGACGCCCGGCCGGAAATTGTGCATCACGATATCTGCTTTTTGAACCAGCGATAAAATCCTGGCCAGGTCATCCGGGTTTTTGAGATCGGCCGAATAACTTTCTTTGTTACGGTTAATCGCATGAAAGACAGAGGAAGCTCCATTCATGTCTACATCGGAAATATACATGTGTCTGGAGATATCACCTGTTACAGGTCTTTCTATCTTTATTACCCTGGCGCCCAGGTCAGCGAGCCGGAGGCTGGCTGAAGGACCAGAAAGAAATTGGCTGAAATCCACTACCAATATATCGTCCAAGGGTTTATTCATCTGCTGCTAGGTTAAATAAGGGTTTTAATATTATAATAAGTTTGTTTCCACTATCCTGTTATGCGCTCCGACTTCAGGGCCAGGGCGCATGCTGGTAAATAATTCTCCGTCAATGCGGATCGGGCAGCGCGTCGTTGTCAGCATCATTCCGTCAGGAAGCTGGATCTCCTGCTCCAGGCGCATGGCCTGGTAACCGGGGTGCCCTGTAAATTGATGATAATTTTGCACTTCTGCACACCAGATATCCTGCGGTTCAAAGATGGCCAGCCACTGCTTAGTCGTTTGCTTTTTCAGGGCGCCTGCAATAGCTTCCATGATCTCCTCCCGATGGGCAAAGCCGTCTTTGATTAACGGCTTAATGTGGGGGATCGCCAGCGCCCTCGTTAAATATTCCAGATTCTCCATAGCCATGGCCAGATAGCCGTCTTTGGTAGCATAGACACCGTAAGGAGCACTCAGATAGGCATGCGCATTGCCCCACGCGGCTCTGTCAGGTAACCTGCCGCCGTCGTTTAAATGGGTCGTGATCACTTCGAACTGGAAATCTATAAGCGAAGCCAGTAAATTGACTTCTACCAACATGCCTTTATTTGTTTTTGCTCTTGCGACGAGCGCAGCGAGAACGCCCTGAACCAGATGCGTACCGCACATATAATCAGCGATAGATAATCCGAACGGGATGGGCGGATCATTCTTGTTGCCTGAAAGCCAGGTTAATCCTGATACAGACTGCAATAGCAGATCTTGTCCCGGTTTATGTTTCCATTTACCTTGCTTCCCGTAACCACTGATCTCTCCGTATATAAGCCGTGCATTCAGGGCTGCTGCCTCTTTATAGCCCAGTCCCAGTTTTTCCATGACACCGGGCCGAAAATTATGGATGAGTACATCAGCCTTCCCGATCAGCTTTTTGATCCTCTCCAGATCTTCCGGGTTTTTTAGATTGGCACTGTACGATTGTTTATTGCGGTTTATAGTATGGAACAGTACGCTGTTATTACCGGCAAACAGGTTTTTTATCGCTAATTGCCTGCCGCCTTCCCCGCTGCCCGGTCTTTCTATTTTAATGACAGTTGCTCCCAGGTCTGCCATTCTCAGTCCGGCAGACGGACCAGACATATATTGACAGAATTCCAGTACAATCAGATTTTCTAATGGAGCCATTAATGGGAATGATTTAAGAGTTGATCTAACTGAGATAATACATTTTTTGGATTGCCGCCGCTCATAAGATATGACCGGATGATATCTCCGGCATTATCCTGAAAGTGGATATAACCCTTATATCGCGGCCGCAGATAGGCGCGCCTGAGTGTGGGTAAAGTGCGTTGAAAAAACTGATGTGTGGCCGCATTATTGGCGCGGGATGTCCAGGCACTTAAATGCGCAGGCTGTCCACCGGCCTCAAAATAGAGATGTGCCTGCGTCTCAGGGTGAGTGGCGTATTCCAGGTATTTGACCGCAATTGATTTATATTGACAGTGCTGGGAAACTGCCAGCCCCGTACCGCCGATTGTCGAGATCAGCGGTTGGCCATTCAGGTTGACTAAATCGGCAAAATGAAGCACATGGTCCGAAAACCCCGGTCGGGCATAGTTGGAGTAGCCATAGGCGAAGGGGCAATAACTGTACGCGTCCGTTGTAGAAAGTTGTTCGTAGACTTTGATGGGGTTGAGTGTAAAGCAAACCGGGTCAACTTTGTCTGTAAGTGATTTATATAAAGTGAGCGCCTGTAATCCGGTGGCTTCACTGATGACTTTGTTGTCCATTTGAAAAGGCGCTTCACCGAGTGAGCAACAAAACATGTAGAAGTTCATCAATGTGTCTACCGGAATGCCGGGCAATATGACTTGTCCCCGGGCTGCCAGATCCAAAACGTCTTCATAGTTTTTGGGCATCGCCCAGTTATTTTTCTGAAAAATATCCGGCCGGTAACTGGCTACAGGTGTAGCCGCATCCATAGGTATTGCCCAGGTCTGCCCTGAATAGGTGTAGCTCTCATAAGAGGCGCCCACGCTGCCCTGCAGCTGATCTTTTAAAAAACTGCCCGGTAAATAGGTATTTAGGGGAAGAAATTGCTTCTCTTCGGCACTGTATCCAATCCATGGATAATCAACGATGAGTAAATCATACTCCTCCGCCAACCCGC
Organism: Arachidicoccus terrestris; assembly: GCF_020042345.1. Taxonomy (NCBI): domain Bacteria; kingdom Pseudomonadati; phylum Bacteroidota; class Chitinophagia; order Chitinophagales; family Chitinophagaceae; genus Arachidicoccus; species Arachidicoccus terrestris. The sequence goes on along the minus strand of NZ_CP083387.1, from coordinate 980,959 downwards.
CAATCGGTTTGTCGGCAAAATCCTGCAAGCTACGTTTGCTCCAAATAATTTCTACTTCTTTATGCCGTTCCATAAACCGCTGAGCAGTAGCAACAAGCGGCGTATATCCCCGACTATGATCCCAGGTAATCCCTTTTAATAAAATCTGAGCCAAGTTTTCTGAGTTTAATTATTCAAATATAAATATAATATTCACAAATAAACAAAAATGGCCTTAAAAATATTATTTTTGTTCGCCCTTATTGGCGTAAATTCACAATTTATATACGAACAACTGATAGAAAGAATGGTAAAAAAGAAGACTGTCGACGAAGCTGAAGTGAAATATCACGCACCCGCCCTGGAAAAGGGGCTTGATATTCTGGAATTTATATCTGCAGAAGGCAGACCGCTTTCTCAGGCAGATATCGCCCAGGGAATCGATAAGAACCCCAGTGAGATCTATCGAATGCTGGTTTGCCTGGAGCAACGGGGATATTTGCTGCGGGACGAAATATCCGGCAAATACAAACAGTCCCTGAAATTATTTAATTTATCACACCGCCATTCCCCGATAGATGAAATCAGGCGCGCCTCTCATTATCCTATGGATGACCTGGCCGACAGCATCAAACAGTCCTGCCACCTGGGTGTCCTCTATCAGGATAAGCTGATTGTCGTCTCTCAATCCAGGAGCCCGGTGCCCATTGCCTTATCTATTGAAGAGGGAAGTACTTTCCCGGTGATGCTGACAGCTTCAGGAAAAGTCTTGCTGGCCTACATGGACGAAAATGAGCGGCTGGAACTTTTAAAAAGAAATGAGCTCTTTAATGAATATCCTTTGAGAAAGCAGCAGAAGTTTATCAGCTCTTTACAGGAAATCAAGGCGGACGGGCACTATATAACAGGCAGTGATCTGGCAAAAGGCATCATGGATGTTACCGTCCCGGTCATGAATGGTGATAAAGCGGTAGCCTGTCTCACCATTGCCATTTTATCTGTTCAGCTAAAAGAAGAGGTAGGGCTGGAGGAAATAGCTGCTAAGGCCAAAGAGACCGCTCGGAGGATTTCCGTGAATCTGGGATTGGATTCCTAGGACTGCTGAAAGATTAATTTTCCAAAATGGTGCTTGACAGATGTAGATAGTTGATCACATCTTTTTCCCTGGACTTAGGTAAAACCGTCAGCCGACTGAGCTGTCCGTTTTTTAACCAGGCTTCTACGGTGGTATGATGAGGTGCATGTAATTTAAAGTGTACGTCAATTTCCCCGGGCCAGGCCGGGAAAAGCAGTATACTGTCCCCACGAGTCTGAAGCAGCATTTCCTGAAGACCGATCATGGCCGATCCGCCCCAGTTATGATCCGGAACCCAGTCAAATCCCGGACCCCAGAAAGCGGGGAATCTCCGGGGGCCATCTCTAAATTTGTCCATCGTGAGCTGAAATGCTTCCCGACTGAGCCCCAGACGCGCCGCGAATATATTATCCTGTTTCCAGCCTACAAAGCTTCTGTTTTTGATGACACTGGAATCTAACCGCCAGGTGTTCAGACCCACGTCCAGATCTGGTTTACCAACGCCGAAGATGCCCCATGGAAATACCGGATAGAGCTGCGGGGATTCCACATTGTTGATCCTGGCCCAGGTAACGGCCGGCGAAATAACTTTGTGATGGTCGATCTCCCCAAATGCAAGCGGTGGAATTCTCTTGGCCAACTGACGGAAATAACTTCGATCAGATGAGTCGAGCATACCTTCCGGAAGTGCTAAAAGATGTTTAGTTACCGTGGATAAGGCGGCAACGGTGGAGGAGGCGTTATAGGCCAGTTTATAGGTTTCTGCAGCTGAGCCGGGATACAGGATCAGATGGCCATGACCGTCCAGTATCCTGGCCCCTCTTTTTTTTGCCAGATATTGATAGTGCTCATCAAAGAAACTGAGACAACTTTTGATCAGCGGCATATACCGCCGGATATCTGTGCCGTTATAAAGTCTGGACTGCAGGATCATGTCACAGAACTCTAAAACCGTATCCCACTCATATTCGAGCCAGGCATTATACTGCATGCCGGGATCAAAACCGGCAGGTCTTTTCCAGCTATATTCAGAGGGGTTGGGTAGGCCAAAGTTCTCCAGCTGCTCGGTGAAGGAAGCGCCCTTATGGTGCCAGTAGGTCTTTGACCGAAGCTCTGCGGTTTTTAAGAGCCGGTTATAGAAGTCAAAGCTGGATTGCATCAGATCATAGTCCCCGCTTTTGAGCATAGGATAGTACACTAATCGCTGGTTCTGCGCGGTAAAGGTGCCACCGCCCCAGTTTCTGAAATCCGGTGTAAACGGATAGCTACTGTCCACCAATACCGGATCATAAGTAAAAAGCCCTCCATTGAACTTGGTAGGGAATTTACCATAGGCATTGCAGCCCAGCATATACCGGAATAGCTGATAGTTCCTGCCCATGGTCCAGGCCTGTGTGTTTATGCTGTCTTTTTTCTGCGATGGATTAATATCAATAAAACTGCGGTCCCAAAATGATGCCCACCAGGACCTGGTCGCGGTCCAGTCTGTTTTAATTTGGCTGGACGTCCGCTCTGATTTTTTTAAATCTGATGTCCAGCCGGCCAGATCTGAAGACTGGCTGACTGCCAAAGCAACAGTGAACTGCAGGGTATGTACGGGCTTGACCGTCTTTAATTGATATCCGGTAAAGGGTGTGCTTTGATATTTTCCTGTTAAGGTGCCGGCCGGAACTAACTGTTTAGCATAAAGGATACCTCCGGAGACCCTGCCACCCAGCGGATCATATAATTCAGATTTGATGCTATCTAACCCTTGCTGGTGGACGGCAGCGTCAAATACAGTAGGGCCCGTGTTGGCATGATAAAAAACAACCTGACCCCCCAACTCCTTATCCTGACCCAGTTCAATATGATCTTTTTTGACTTTAATGATACCCTGAGGCCCGAATTTATAGGAGTTCTGATTGTTTTCTTTGCCTTTGACAATATGGTCTTTATCCCGCCAGCACTCATAAGTTATCTGCGCATTAAATGCATGGGAACGGATCTTGTGTCCGATACCTGTAAACCGGACGCTTCCGTGGATAACCGGCCGGTGGACATCGACCCATAAATGGAGCTGCACGGGTTGGTGATCGAGCATGCCTTTTATATAAATGCTCCCATCGGCCAGGTGCAGGGTTTGTGAGAAGGCTGCGTTGGTGAATGGGTTGGGAGATAAGTGAATACGGACTCTTCCCAGTTTAAGTAAGGTGTTATTTTCATCAAATGCATCGCTTTTGGCGATGTAGAACAGTACATCTCCTTTCTCCACCCAGACATTCAAGCCGATATCTCCGCCACCACAGGGCATGGAACCGGATGCATCCTTGCTGAAGCTATGCCAGGTGATATCATCTTTATCGGGGAATGTACCGGATAGCTGCGCAAATGTGCCGGTAAAAAATAGTGCACCTATAAGGCATAGGGCCAGATTCCGGTATGAATTAAATTTGCTTTTCATCTTAATGCAACGAAAATACAAATTGCCGTGCAATTCACACAGGAACATCCATTAAACAAAGAAGGGTTGTATAGAACGTATAATTTCTCTGGTAAGATCTGACCTTTAATTCATCCCGAAAATTATATACTATGCGAGTGTTATTGTACCTTGACGTATACTTCCGTATTCACCCGGTTAATGCCCAAACTGTCAATTTTCTCCACACCGGACTGAGTGAGGGTGTCGCCCTTTATTTTAACCGTAAACGGAAATGCATGCCCCTCCCAGCTTCTGGCATTACAATATTCCAGATGCTCTGTATAGATACTGTCCTGTAAAGTATAATGTCCGCCACCGGCAGAGAAAAAGCCCGTACTGTCTTTTTTTGAGTCGTGTTGCAGGAAAGCAAAATGGGTGGGATTGATGATCTTAATAAAGCTGGTGTCGCCGGTATAGCTGGTAACTGTAGTCTGCCCGTTTTCTGTCAATCGGCCTTCAATAAGCTTCCAGGTGCCGATTAGCGGATTGGCGTCTTGCGGTATTTCAGGACTGTTACCAGACCCGCAGGAAAAAAGCAGCACGAAAGGACTCAGCAGCAAAACAGCGATCCCCGAGACCCGGTTTTTCAGATAATTGATTTTCATGAGCAAAAATTATCCTTAAAAATAATATAAATCAAGCGGATATTCATAAATAGCCAGAGAAAATTGAACTATAGCACATACTTTGAAGCGGAAAAGAATTGGGGGGATTTGTCTGAATTAGTCAAAGAATACCGATATTCACAGTACCCTTAAAAACACCAGCCGATGAGTCGCAAAACTACGCTACGAAAAATGTTTTGGATCAGCTGCCTGATGATATGCGCCAGTCAGGTAAAAGCCCAGCATTCTTTTTGGAGTTATCTGGGCCGTTCTCATGACCAGCGGGATTCCAGCTATATTTTGGATTACGGTAATGACATTACCGGCAGGATGTATTATACCAGGGAAAATACCGGTTTAACGTTCCGTTCCTCCGGGCAACCTTCTTTTGACTACAAACCGAACAATTCTAAAGGCCTTGGTCTGGGCCTTAGTTATCGGTATTTAACGCTGAATCTGTCGTTTAGACTGCTTGGCACAGACAAGCAAAAGGGTAAAACAAATTCTTTATCCCTGCAGACTTCCTTATATAAACAGCAGTGGGTATATGATTTTGTCTATCAGCATTTCAAGGGAATGTATCTGTCGCCCAAGGAGCTATACAATAAGGATGGGAATTATTATCTACGGCCTGATGTTCGCTCAACGCTCGTCGGCGGGGACTTCTGGCGCATTTTAAACTCCGACAGGTTTTCTTATCGCGCGGTGATGACGCAAAATGAGTGGCAGATTAAATCTGCCGGGTCCCTGTTGTTGGGCGGAGAAATATATTATGGCAATTCTAAGGCAGACAGCACCCTGGTACCGGCTGCCCTGGCTGAGGTCTATCCACAGTCGGGTATCGACAATATACGTTTTTTCAGGATCGGTGCAGGAATAGGCTATGCATATACGTACGTTTTTCAGAAGCACTTTTTTGTTTCCGGAGGCGTAACCGGCATTCTGGATTATGCGACCACCCGGGAGTCCCGTGGGGAGGACTTTAAGGGCGTGAATGCGGTGTCACCTAATATCAGTTATCGCCTTAGCATCGGTTATAACAGCCGCCTGTATAATATCAATGCTTCTATGTTCAACAACAGCGTTCCTGCCCATAGTGCTGCGGGGGAGAATTACAATTTATTTGATCAGCAATTTCGTATTACGGTAGCCAGAAGATTTAGCGTTGGCCACAAGATGCGTAAAAAGATATTCAATCCCGTGGATAAGCAACTCGACAAAGTAGAGGATAAAGTAAAAAAACTCCAGGGTAAATAAACTTCCCCAAAGCTTTGCTCCATTCTGATATCTCAAATTAACACTCAATTACACTCAGACTGCGCAGACTTGTTGGCGTTGCTGCATCTGGATCAGTATCATGGTTAGTCCAATACCGATAAGGACCATGAGCACACCGATTAGTATGGGAGAGCTGTAGCCAAATCCTGCCGCGATGGGTAGCCCGCCGGCGAATGCCCCGATAGCGTTACCGATATTAAAGGCAGCCTGCGTGGCTGATGCACCCAGAATCTCTGCTTCAGAAGCGATCCGGATCATCAGGATCTGAATCGGTGCGATAAGGGCAAATGACGATGCACCGGTTAAAAAGGTGCCTACCAATGTGAGGGTCTGATTCGCCGCAAAGAAATAATCCAACAGTAGGCTGGAACCCACAGCCATGAGCGCGATCAGCAAGGCATTGGCCGGTGCCAGTTTATCGGCCAGTTTGCCTCCTAAAATATTACCTATAAACATCCCCAGTCCTGCAACAATCATTACATAGGGGACAGCCGTTTCCTTGAAATGGGTAATGCTTGTCAGCATCGGCGCGATATAACTGATCCAGGCAAACAGACCTCCGGTGCCGATCGCTGTAATCAATATCATGATCCATACCACAGGGCGTTTGAAAATGCCCAGCTCTTTATCAATAGAACCGGATGTATTGGCGGGTAGTGCCGGCAGCACTTTTGCAATGAAAATGACCGTCAGTAATCCTAATAAAGCGATCATTCCAAAAACATAACGCCAGCTAAAATGCAGACCTATATATGTCCCCAAAGGTACCATGACGATATTCGCCACTGTCAGTCCGGCAAACATGATGGACATGGCGGCTGCTTCCTTGCCTTTTGCGGCTAATTTGGCAGCGACTACAGAGCCGACTCCGAAAAATGCACCATGTGGGAGGCCGCTCATGAGCCGGGTAATAACCATCATGGTATGTCCGGTTGATAAAGCGGTCAGGCCGTTAAACAGGGTAAAAATCGCCATTAAAATAAGTAATAACTTCTTAGGCGGATACTTCGAACCAATGATGGCAAATAGAGGGGCCCCTATGACCACACCTAAAGCATAAGCGGCAATAAAGTGTCCGGCTTCCGGTATAGAAATTGAGAAATCTCTGGCAACTTCGGGTAGCATGCCCATCATCACGAATTCTGTGGTGCCGATGCTAAGACCGCCGAGTGTAAGCGTTAATAATCTTTTATTTTCCATGTACTAAGGGTTAATTTGTCTAAATCGTTCTGCCCGAACGTTTAAACAGCTGCAAAGGTACTATGGCGTATAGCAGTAACAATTGTAAGTATCTATATGAAATGTAAAATTATATCGGGTAGTTAGTTTCCATAATGAAAGCTGGTGTGAACAGTGAATAAAGTCTTTTTGTATTTCACTGGTTTTCATTATTTTGCAGAAATAAACTCAGATGTACTGTTGCTCATTAATTCAACAGATACTTATCCGGATAAAAATGGTCATCTTATGCATAATCCTATCAAATCTGCCTTACTCGCTTACGGCATGTCAGGCAAAGTATTCCATGCGCCTTTCTTAGCAGCGCATAAAGGTTTTGAACTGACTGCTGTGCTTGAGCGGCATCACAAGAATGCCCAAAATGATTACCCGGGCATTCGCAGTTATGACAGAATAGAAGATCTGCTGGCCGATGCATCCATTGAGCTGGTCGTTGTAAATACACCCAATAATTTACATTATGAACAGGCAAAAGCTGCTTTGGAGGCAGGTAAGCATGTGCTTGTCGAAAAGCCGATCTGTACCCGTGCTGAGGAACTGCAAACTTTATTTACAGTGGCTGACAAAGTCGGTAAACAAATTTTATTTTATCAGAACAGACGTTGGGACAGTGATTATCAAAATATGCTTTCGGCGATAAATGAATACGACTTTGGCCACATTCATGAAGCGCATTTCAGGTTCGATCGCTATAATCTGAAGCTAAGTCCCAAAACTTTCAAAGAAACGCCCATAGATGCCAGCGGGATACAGTATGATCTGATCCCCCATGTATTGGATCAGGCAATCGCTTTGTTTGGTATACCGGAGAAGTTTTATAAAAGACTTTCCAAATTAAGACCGGAAAGTCAGGTAGATGATTTTTGCAGTATTCAGTTGAGTTATCGTGATAATCTGGAAGTGTATGTAGTGGCCAGCCTTGTGACGGCGGAACTGCCGGCCGCTTTTAGGTTCTATGCGCAGAAAGGCAGTTACGAAAAGTGGCGCAGTGATGTGCAGGAAGATCAATTAAAGGCAGGTATCAGGCCTTTAGATGCTGACTTTGGCAATCCTCCCGCAAATATGCCCGGACTCATTACGGTAGAACAGGATTTTACATTAACACAATTAAAGGTGCCTGAGCTTCCTTCCAATTATTTGGGTCTGTTTGATGCTGTTTATCAGACGCTCAGTACAGGTGCGCCCTATCCCGTTACCAGAGAACAGATCATGACCCAGATAAAAATTCTGTCAGCTCCCGAGAGCTAGACATTAAAATTGGTGTAAGATAATATTCCAATTTATGCTACTTTGATAATTTTGTGTAGTTCACCGTTCATCATGCTTTTCATATTCGCTCTAAGACATGCAATATTTCTGGCTCCTTGCTCGGTCCATCACTGCCCGGACAACCGAGGATAATAAATCGATTAGTGATACTGAAAAGAAGTTGGAGTTTTTTGAAAATTATATGCGGTAATAAATAATATTTATGTCTAAACTTGTTTTGACCCTGTATAGTAATGAATTTAAGGCTGCCTATATATCTTATGCTAATAGAATAGCGGATCGATTTAAAAGCGCATTAGTTTTTTATATTATCCTTATAATTGGTTCGGCATTTTTAAGAATTTCTATGATAGGTGTGTTCATTATTCTATTTTTTATTGTTATCCTAAATATTGTTGAATATAGATCCTGGGCAAGAGGCTATATTACGAGCATTGAAAAGCAGGATGGGAAAGTACTGATTACTTATTTTGTTAAAGACAAAGAATTTAACATTGAAGGTGACGAAAAGTCCTTTGTATTTGAAAAAGGGAGTGTATGGTATAAGATTTATGGAAGGGTGCTTTTTTTTCAAGTTAAATATCAAGCCAATGTAATTGTGAAGATGTTTATGGTTAAAGATATTAATGAAGCCGTTATTGATAGAATGATTGAGGAGTTTGGTGGAACCCACCCCTGACATACTTTATTTTACCTTTATCGATAAAAAGGTTTCTGCTAAACATGTAATCGGAATATTAAAGCTCCAGGGTGTTCATGTTGACAATGATGAAGTGGCTAGCATTCTCACAAACTAAAATCGCTGAGCTTTCTTCCAATTATCTGGGCTTGTTTGATGTTGTTTATCAGACCCTTCATACAGGTTCGCCCTATCCCGTTACCAGGGAACAGACCATGACCCAGATAAAAATCCTGTCAGCTCCTAAGAGCTAGAGATTAAAAACAGTGCAAGCGGATAAAATTCATTATTTTTGAAGGGGTTGATCTTTTAAAAAATAATGAATTGATTGAGACGTGAATGTTATTGAATTAATTAAAATAGATCCATATTCAGCGACGCCAAAATATACGCAGCTCGCCAGCAGTATTATTACGGCTGTAGAGTCCGGTGTTTTGCGAAAAGATGATGTTTTACCTTCCATCAATGAACTCAGTGCATCGCTGGAAATTTCCAGAGATACCGCTGAAAAGGGCTATCGGCATTTAAAAAAAATAGGGGTATTGGATTCCGTGCCCGGTAAAGGTTTTTTTATTGCTTCAAAAGTCCAGAAAAAGCGGCACAAGATCCTGTTATTGTTTAATAAACTCAGTGCCCATAAGAAAATACTCTATGATGCTTTTGTGGCAGCGCTGGATCCGGAATCCCAGATCGACTTTTATATTTATAACAATGATTTTAATTTGTTTAAAAAGATCTTGTTGGAAAGATTGGATCAATATTCTTACTATGTATTGATCACTCATTTTTTGGAAGGCGATCCGCCGGTACAGGAATTGGTGGAACAGATCCCAAAAGACAAATTGATCATGCTGGATAAAAAGATGCCTTTTATGGAGCCCGATATGGGCTACAGCGCTGTTTATGAACGTTTTGAAGAAGATATCCGCGGTGCCTTACAGGCCGCGCTTCCCAGGATCAAAAACTACAGGCGACTCGTTTTAATTTTTCCGGATAAGAGCTACTATCCACAGGAGATTATCTGCGGGTTTAAGAAGTTCTGTGAAGAGACGGGTTTTGAATATGATATTTTTCCAAATACAAAATTTGTACAGATACAGACCGGAGATGTTTATATCACGGTGATGGAAGATGACCTGGTCAGGTTGATTGAGATTGCTAAAGACCGGCAACTTGTGACAGGGAAGGATATTGGTGTGATATCCTATAACGAAACCCCTATCAAAAGAATTATCCTGAGCGGCATTACAACTATTTCGACGGACTTTATTGCCATGGGCAAAGAGGCGGCTGCGTTAATATCTGAGGGCAAAAAAGCGTTGATACCGGTTCCTTTTAAGATTCATTTAAGGGACTCTTTATAAGAATGTCTGGATGGCGTACGATGGACCGTATGCCTGGTATCCAAAACCGGCAGTGTACTTTAAACGGATGCTGGCTGCCTGATTTTGTTTAAATTTGCCTTTATTCAGGATAAAGATAGAAACAAACAATCTGAGCAGCAATTTATGCGGCATAATACATTTATACATATTCATGTTTTTATTATTGTTTTTGGGCTGGCTTGTATAAGCGGGTGCACTTCGCATGACTTTGGTCATAGTGTCGGAACCGAAAAAATCAGCTTTAATCAACGCTGGAATTTCCATTATGGAAAGCTGGACAGTGCCCAGGTTTTTGTGGGAGCGGAATTGCCCTTTTACGGTAAACTGGACACTACACACTGGCATCCGGTTATGCTGCCACATGACTGGAGCATATTCGGGACATTTTCCCGTGAACATGCCGAACGAAACCGGGGAAGTGCTCTTCCAATGGGGACAGGGTGGTACAGGAAAACCTTTAACCTGCCTTCTTCGGACAGATATAAGCATGTTTATATAGAATTTGATGGCGTTTACCGCAATAGCACAGTATGGATCAACGGTCATGCATTAGGGGATCAGCCGGACGGTGTGCTGGGATTTACCTATGAACTTTCCAAATACCTGCATTTTGATGAAAGGCCCAATGTATTAGTGGTGCGTGTGGATAACAGTCAGCAACCTGTTGCGGACTGGTATACGGGTTCAGGCATTAACCGTAATGTCTGGCTGGTGAAAAAAAAGCCCATTACAGTAGACGATAATGAAAGTTATTTATATGCAACCATTAAAATGCCTTCCCGGGATGAAGTGACACCTTCAAAAAGGATGGCTGGAGCAGTGGCTGAGCTGACACAGGAGCTCGTGATAGATAATATTGGTATGCCGGCTATTAAGGAGATAACGGATCCATATGAGAAAAAAGAACTGGAAGCGCAACGCCACTTGTCGACCCTGCCGATTCAGGTCAAAACGACCATTTTTGATGAGAATAATTTTCAGGTAGCTCAAAAAAGAGGTTCAATAAAACCTCGTCCCGGCAGACAACGCATTAACTGGAAACTTACATTAGAAGACATTAAACCCTGGTCACCGGAAAGCCCTTATCTATACACATGGGAAATTGAACTCAGGCAGGGCAGTCAGGTGATAGATTGCCTGAGAAAGCCCTTGGGTATACGTGATATCCGGTTTGACTCCGCGAAAGGTTTTCAGCTCAATGGAATTTATACGAAGATCAGAGGTGTCTGTATGAACAGCGATTGGGGGGCGATGGGGACAGCTTATAACTACAGCGCTATGGCCCGCCAGCTCAGGATACTTAAAGAAATGGGTTGTAATGCCATCAGGACGATTCACCATCCACCTGCTCCGGAGATGCTCTCTTTATGTGATTCGATGGGTTTTTTGGTAATGGACGAAGCTTTTGATGACTGGCGATCGCTGGCTGCTGAGGCGGATAAAGATTCCAACGCCACTCATATTTACCTGCAGCAACTCGCCGGCTTTATTAAAAGAGACCGTTCACACCCGAGTGTGATGTTATGGTCACTGGGCAATACAGGACATTTGGAATCGGATATCGTAAGCGTTCGCATGGCAAAGGGGATGGTGGCCGTTATTAAAAATCTGGATAGCACCAGACCCGTCACGGCAGCTATGCGTATACTTGAACCGGGGGAGAATAAGCTGGCCGGTTCCGGTATTTTGGATGTACTGGGCTTTAATTATCATAGCGAAGGCTATGATTCTTTACCGCATTTCTACCCCGGCCGCCCGTTTCTAGCAACAGAAACGGCAGATGCACTGGGTACGCGGAATGAATACGATGTCAAGATTCCCGATTCTACCGTGTATTTACCCAAAAATCCGCGCCGGCGGTATGCGGATACGACTGGTACCCATTGGGCCGTCGGTGCCTACGACAGATATGCCGCGCCATGGGGCATGACTCACGAGACTGCCCTGCAAAGCATCAGGAGTAGAGATTTTATTGCCGGTGGCTTTGTATGGACCGGTTTTGACTACATGGGTGGAACTTTGCCATATCCTTTCCCTGCCAGAAGTGCTTATTGCGGCATTATCGATTTGGCGGGTTTGCATAAAGACGTGTATTACATGTATCAGAGCGAATGGGCCGATAAGCCGGTTTTGCATGTCTTCCCGCACTGGAACTGGAAACCAGGCGATACGGTAAATGTATGGGCCTACTATAGTCAGGCGGATGAAGTGGAGTTATTGCTGAATGGCCAGTCCCTGGGTAAGAGAAGTAAAGGGGATGGAAAGGCAGGTGACACACCGTTACATGTCAGTTGGCGCGTACCGTTCAAGGCGGGTAAACTGGAAGCGATTTCCAGAAAAGACGGTGTTACGGTACTCACCCAGGAAATCAAGACAGGTGGGCCTGCGGCGAGACTCGTTGCCAGTGTGGACCAGGCTTATTTCAGAGGCATTATCGGTGATTTAATCTTTGTAACTGTCCGGTTAACGGATGAAAATGGTGTTTTAGTCCCAAACGACGACCAAAATGTTGTATTTTCAGTTAAAGGTCCTGCAACACTTGTTGGCCTTAGTAACGGGTACCAGGCTGGATTATTATCTCCCAAAGGGAATGTATATAAAACGTGGAAAGGAAAGATCGTGGCTATCATTGAACCTAAAGTTAGTAAAGGACATATTGAACTGGATATGAAAGCAGATGGATTGGAACAAGTCCGCCATTCTATTCTGGTGGGAGAATAAGCAGTGGCAAAATGGGGCAGGAACCGTATTTGTTCCTACCTTAGGTGAATATAAAGCTTAGAAATTATGGAAAACACCGCAGATCAACTAGGTCAATTTATGATGAATGCCTATTTTGGGAAAAACTGGACGGAAGTAGATTTTAAGCATGTGCTTTCAGATGTTACGCTGGAGGAAGCAAATACGAAGATCGATCCGCTCAATACCATTGCCGGTATCATATATCATCTGGATTATTATGTCTCCATCGTTTTGAAGCGGCTTCAGGGTGAGATGCTGCCCTCCAATGCAAAAAATGGTTTTGATATCGAGACCTTGCCGTCGGTGGACAGTTGGCAACAGCTACTGGAGTCGTTTTATAACCATGCGGAGAAGTTTGCTGCTACGATCCGGTTGATGAATGACGATCAGTTATTAAACGATTTTCAGGACCGTCAGTACGGTAATAATATTTACAACATACAGGGAATCGTTGAACATGCTTATTATCATATGGGGCAGATTGTTCTGTTAAAGAAAATGATCCGCAGCGGAAAGTTTGTTTAAAAAGGCTGCTGATATTTCGAGTGTCAATCTAACGATTAATAACTATGAATTAATCTATCTATTCGATGCAAATTTTGCATTTTCTTGATTTTTTTTCAAAAAAATCCAGCCGGTTTTTAGACCGATTATGAGGTGCGGACTTTTCTTTACTTTCTCTGCTTCTTTTTAGATAGCATCATTATGGCTTGATTGTGGCCGAATGTTCTTTTTTCTTTCTCGCAAACCTTGGCCAGATATATTATTCAGATCTGCTATGCAAAAAATTGCAATCGGTTGCTATTTTCTTAAATTCTGTTAAATTTCAATAGACTTTCTCTATCTTTATCCATCTCTTAACATTTAAGAGAAATTGTTGCTTTGGTAAATCTATTTCTTCATCCATTATTATTTGACCCTATGAATTGTTTGACAAAAATCAGAGCGCTACTACCCATTGCATGCTTGTTTATGCTTGTCGGGAGTGCAAAAGCGCAAAATCAAAAGGAAATTAAAGGGATTGTCCAAGACGGAGGAACTCAGCAGCCTATTTCGGGCGCTTCCGTCCAGGCAACCGGCACGAAAATCGGTACCCTGACAGATGCCGAAGGGCATTTTTCCTTACGGATTCCGGATACAGTTTCCCGGATTACCGTCAGTTATGTTGGCTTTGAAGTAGTCACCTTGCCTTTGGCCGGCCAATCCGGCGACATTACTGTCAATTTGAAGGCGGCGGATAAGACGCTGCAGGATATTGTGGTAGTCGGGTATGGTACGCAAAAGAAGGTAACCATTTCGGGAGCCGTCGCCTCTGTCCAGGGGACTGATCTGCAAAAAGCCCCTGTGACCAATCTTTCTAATTCTCTGGCGGGCCGTCTGCCTGGGGTAACGGCGGTACAATCCACCGGTGAACCTGGATACGACGGGTCTAAAATCAGAATCCGCGGAACCAACTCCCTCGGCAATAGTGATGCCTTGATCGTTATTGACGGTGTCCCTAACCGTGCAGGTGGTTTGGAAAGACTGAATCCTGCTGACATTGAGAGTGTTTCTGTGTTAAAGGACGCCTCTGCTGCCATCTATGGTTCCAGAGCGGGAAACGGCGTTATCCTGATTACCACCAAACAGGGTAAGACAGGTAAGCCGCGCTTGTCCTATGATTTTAGTTATGGCCTGCAGCGCCCTACCAGAACGCCCGAAATGTCAGATGCCGTGGAATATGGCAAGATCCGCAATGAGCTGAATATCTATGATAATGTTCCTACTGATGAATGGGCCGCCGCCTCTGCTGCATTTGCCAGCGACGGGCAATATATCACTAAGGATGACCATAACAAGGTCGAGGCTGCTTTTACAACAGAAGAGCTGAAAAAATATGCGGACGGTTCCGACCCTTTGCATTATCCCAATACAGACTGGTTTGGTACGACCCTTAAAAATTGGTCGCCACAAACCAGGCATAATGTACAGTTAAGTGGCGGAAGCGATAATATTCATTATCTGGCCTCACTGGGTTATCTTAATCAGGATGCTTATTATAAGAATTCCGCGACCGGCTATCAGCAATATGATATGCGTATCAATCTGGAAGCGAATATCAATAAATATGTGAAAGTCAGTCTGGGTGTCACGGCCAGAGAAGAGTATCGTCATTTTCCCACTTTAGGGGCGGGCGATATCTTCAGAATGTTGATGCGTGGTAAACCGACCGAAATAGAGGTGTGGCCTAACGGATTACCCGGACCTGATATTGAATATGGTCAGAACCCCTATGTGATCACCACTGACCTTACGGGTTACGACCGTGATAAAAGAGATTATTTTCAGACCAATGGTAAACTGGAAATTAAGATCCCCGGTGTCGAAGGTCTTAAAGTAACAGGAACTGCTTCTATCGATAAAATGCATGGCCGCCGGAAACTCTGGCAGATTCCATGGACTTTGTATTTCTGGGAAAGCGGCGATTTTCTGGAAGATGGTAAGACACCTGACCTTACAGGTCATATTCGCTCCCCATATACAGATCCCCGGCTGAAGCAGTGGGCAGCCAGCCAGCTGGCCGTTAACCTGACAGGGCTGGTCGATTATCAGCGCACCTTCGGTGATGCACATGAAGTGACATTTCTGGCGGGCGTTAGCCGTGAAAAAGTGGATAATGATGACTTCTATGCGTTTCGCAGGTATTTTATCTCTGCTTATCTGGATCAGTTTAATGCCGGTGGATCGGGAGAGCAAGACCTTGGCAATGATGGCCCGACAGGAAATCCCTATGGTCTTTACCAGAGAGCCAGATTGAGTTATTTTGGCAGAGTGGGCTATAACTATAAAGAGCGTTATATTGCGGAATTCCTCTGGCGTTCTGACGGTTCCTATATTTTCCCGCCGGACAAAAGGTTTGGTTTCTTTCCGGGTGTGAGCCTGGCCTGGCGTATTTCCGAAGAGAATTTCTGGAAAAATAACCTGTCCTTTATCAATAATTTCAAGCTGCGCGGATCTTGGGGTAGGATGGGGGCCGAAGCCTATATTCCAGGCACCAGTAATCTGGCAGAGTACCAGTATATGGCATCTATGCGTTATGGTAGCTATATTCTGGGCGGGGAAGAAACTAAGTCTTTATTTGAGTGGGTCGTGAATAACCCGAATTTTACCTGGGAAACCGCCAATAATATGGATATCGGTTTTGATGCGAGCCTGTTAAATAACCATGTCAGTGTTGAGTTCGATTATTTCCATAATAAAAGGACCAATATCTTGATTGATCAGAGAAATTCTATTCCTGAGAGCTCCGGTATTACCGACAAATTGCCGCCGGTGAACCTTGGAGAAGTAGAGAATAAAGGATGGGAATTTAAAGTAGGTTATGTGG
This sequence comes from Arachidicoccus terrestris, assembly GCF_020042345.1. Lineage (NCBI taxonomy): Bacteria > Pseudomonadati > Bacteroidota > Chitinophagia > Chitinophagales > Chitinophagaceae > Arachidicoccus > Arachidicoccus terrestris. The sequence continues at coordinate 964,877 of NZ_CP083387.1, read as the reverse complement.
GGGATGCAGGCGACTGGCATTACAGTGCCAGTGTGAATGGAGGCTATGCCAAAAATAAGATCATATACTGGGACGAGACACCGGGAGCACCTGATTATCAGAAATCTACCGGTGCCCCTGTAGGCGCTTTTCTGGCCTATCAGTATGATGGCGTATTCGCTGATCAGGCGGCCGTTGATGCCAATAAGATCGACTATAACGATATTACCGGACAAATCCGCCCGGGTGATATGAAGTTCAAGGATGTTAATAGTGATGGCAGAATTGACGGAGACGATCAGGTCAGATTGGATAAGACAGGCGATCCTTCGTTCACTACGGGCCTCAACCTTAACGTGGATTATAAGGGCTTTGATCTGTCCGTTTTGTTTCAGGGCGCCTTCGGCGGACTACAGTATATCGGGCTGACGGAATCCGGTGATATCGGTAACTTCACCAAATACGCCTATGACCATCGCTGGACAGTAGATAACCATAGTTCAGAGTATCCAAGGCTGGCCAATCGTAATAATACCTATTATACCGATATGGCAGTAGCTGGTAACAATACTTATTGGCTGCGCAACAATAACTATGTTCGCCTGAAAAACCTGGAACTCGGCTATACATTGCCTGCTGATCTATTAGAGAAAGCCGGGATTTCAAGGTTGCGGTTTTTTGTCAACGGGCTTAACTTAATTACCTGGGATAAGATCAAGATCTGGGATCCGGAATCTACTTCCTCTAACGGACAGTATTATCCGCAGGCCAAAATCATCAATTTTGGATTAAGTGTGCAGTTTTAACCCACAGTTGTTCCCATCAAGAACGGCGGAACGCAAAAAATAAACATTATGAAAAATTCAATGAAATATATACTACACCTGCTCATAGCGACCGGCCTGATCTGCACGGTCAGCTGCAGCAAGGATTTTCTGAATCAGGAACCACTCGATGCGATCCCATCCGATCAGATTTGGAAGGATCCGGCACTGGCTTCCGCTTTTGTTACCGAGATCTATAACGGCCTGGGCCAGGGCGGCTTTGATGAGCAGATGCTGGCTTCGCTCTCAGATGAAGCGGTATTTACGCATACGGGACGCAATATCAATACCATTAATGAGGGAAGCTTAAGTCCGACTAATTTAGGTTGGGTATCGGGTACTTATGCCTATGCATCCATGTATCAGCGCATCCGCGCCTGCAATCTGACTATTGAAAATCTGACCAGTGCAACCAACGAGATAACAGACGAGAATACAAATGCCATGCTGCGCGGGCAGGCCTATTTCCTGAGAGCTTATTTTTATCACCAACTGGTTCGCTATTATGGCGGGGTGCCTATTATTACAAAGCATTATGAGCTCAATGACAGTTTCGCCATCGCCAGAAGCAGTTTTGCGGATTGTGTGGATTTTATTGTCAAAGACTGCGACAGTGCTGCTGCTTTGCTGGAAGGGAAAACCATGTCCAAGGGCCAGGCGACCAATATTGCTGCACTGGCGCTCAAGTCCAGGATATTGCTCTATGCGGCCAGCGATCTGCATGTAGCTGCCAATCTGGAGAAATTGTCTGATTTTGCCGACAATGACCCTAATTATAAAATTGATCAGCTTGCGTATACCAGCGGCTCCCAACAGGAGCGCTGGGAGAAGGCCAAGGCCGCTGCCTTAGAAGTGATTACCAAAGGTGGAGGGGGGTATAAGCTAAATCTTACAAAGCCAGAAACCGCTAAAGATGGTACTGCCAATTATATTTCAATCTCTATGGGAGGGGGTAGCAAAGCGCCGGGCGTAGATGCATCTGCAGAATCAGAGTTGTTGTTTGCGCGCTATTTTGTGCCTGCCAAGGATGAAGGCGGTGAGTATATAGGGAAATATAATGGTCCCAACGGGTATCATAACTGGTCAGGCAATACGCCGATCGGTCTGTTGGTTGATGATTATGAAATGGCTGACGGCAGCAAATTTCAATGGACTGGCGAAGAGAAAGCCCACCCTTATAAAAACAGGGACCCCCGTTTATATGCCACCATTCTGTTTGATGGTGCTGACTGGAAGCCCCGTAATAAAATTTCTGGGGATGTTGACCCCGCTAACCAGATCCAGACAGGTAGTTATGATCTGCTGAATTCAAAAGGCGTTAAGATCGCTTTCGCTGGGCTGGATACCAGGGGTAGCTCCATTGAAGACTGGAACGGATCCCGCACCGGTTATTATATGCGTAAGTTCATTGACCCGGATCCGAATCAGATTGATGCAAATGACAAACAGTTTGTTCCCTGGCCATTTTTCAGATATACAGAAGCTGTGCTCAATTATGTGGAAGCCTGCCTGGAGACAGGCGAGGAGGATAAAGCTAAAACCTGGCTGAACAAGATTCGTTATCGCGCCGGAATGCCAGCTATTACGGCTACAGGTGCCGCGCTCATGGATGAATACCGTAATGAACGACGTATTGAGCTGGCCTACGAAGAGCATCGCTATCATGACGCCAGAAGATGGATGATTGCGCCAACAACCCTGGGCCGGAAGATTACTTTTATTAAGGTAACGGGTAAATTTAAGTCAGGAAAGACGATGAAGGAGCCTTATCATCATGATGAGACGATCTATGACTATACGTATACGCCCGTCGTTGATAATGCACATGAAAACAGAACCTGGTTGAATAAGATGTATTTCCGTCCTTTCTCCAGAGATGAGATCAATAAGAATCCATTGCTGGGTCAGAATCCGGGTTACACGAATTAGAAGGTATCCCGAACGGTAGTGGTAGAGAAATAACAGGGCAGTCAAATCGTGCAACCGCATAGATTTGGCTGCTCTTGTTATTTTTAGGGTGCAGGTGCCGGGAAGCCAGCTGCAAGGATATTTTTACGATTTGCATTAGATTGCTTATTTTAGCGAATGTGCCAGCTAAAACCCATAACAGATCTAAACCGAACAAAGAATATGAACCTACAGCGAAGACTAATAGCAAGAGGAATCGTTAAACCAGTCTGCCGTGTGGCGTTATTGTTATTGCTGTTCTGTGCAACACTGCTCAGGACATATGCACAGGAAGAGAAAAACGACTACGTCTGGCCAACGGATTCGCTGGTTTTGCAAAAGCTGCATCACTGGCAAGGTGAGAAATTCGGGTTATTGATGCACTGGGGAACCTATAGTGAATGGGGTATTGTAGAAAGCTGGTCTCTTTGCCCGGAGGATGAGGGATGGACACAGCGTAAAGGGCCTTATGCAGATAATTATTTTGCTTATAAAAAAGCCTATGAGAACCTGCAGACAACTTTTAATCCGACGGATTTTAACCCCGATAAATGGGCTAAAGCCGCTAAGGATGCGGGCATGAAATACGTCGTGTTTACCACGAAGCACCATGACGGATTTTGCATGTTTGACACGAAGCAGACGGATTATAAGGTGACTTCGTCTAAAACGCCTTTTTCCTCCAATCCGAAAGCTAATATTGCCAAAGAGGTGTTTAATAGTTTTAGAAAAGAAGGGCTGATGATCGGTGCTTATTTTTCCAAACCTGACTGGAATACGCCGTATTACTGGTGGCCTTACTTTCCCCCAAAAGACCGGAATGTCAACTATGATCCGGCCAAGTATCCAAAAAAATGGAATCAGTTTAAAACGTTTACTTATAATCAGATCAAAGAATTGATGACAGGCTATGGTTCCGTAGATATTCTATGGCTGGATGGCGGATGGGTCAGGCCTCATACACTGGAAGAACAAAAGGAGAATCACGTCTATAATCAGGATATTGATATGCCTAAGATCGCCGCCATGGCCAGAAAATATCAGCCCGGTATTCTGGTGGTAGACCGGGCGGTGGGAGGTCCTTACGAAAACTATCAGACACCGGAACAGCAGGTGCCTGATAAGCCGCTGGATCACCCCTGGGAGACTTGCATGACAATGGGAAATTCGTGGAGTTATGTGCCTGACGATCATTATAAACCGACAAATACGCTGATCCATCTGCTGATCAGGATCGTTTCAAGGGGCGGGAATTTTTTGCTGAATATCGGACCCTCTCCCAAAGGTGACTGGAGCGATACAGCCTATGCCCGGTTAAAAGAGATTGGCTCCTGGATGAAGGTGAATGGATCTGCCATTTATGACTCCAGGCCTGTCGCGCCTTATGCGAAGGATAACCTTGTTTTTACCCAATCTGAGGATGGCAAATCTACCTATATCTTTATTCTTTCAGAGGATAAACAGACCGGCGGTGAGTTGCAAGTCCCTGAAAGCATTACCCTTCCCGAAGGGTTGGTATCGTCCAGAAGTAAAATTAGTGTGATGGGGTATCCTTCATGGAAGATAAAATTGAATGCAGATACGCATACATTACAGATCAGGCAAAAAGGAAAATCAGCGGTCCGGTATGCTCTGGTGTTGAAGGTTACCGGTGATGCCTAGGTATGGAGTAGTCTATCTACAATCGATGTGAATGGCTTATTGCGGGTGTCCGCTTTTGAGTACAGTGTCTCAAAAGCGGACACCCTTTTAGCTTAGATGAAGTATACATTGTTGATTACCAGGCTTGTGCTTGTCTGGCATACCCTTGGCTTACCTGTAATAAAATGATTAAGCAATGGTTCTTTATAATATAAAATCTGCCTGGAGAAATCTCAAGACCCATCGTTTTTACAGCCTGCTGCATATTATGGGGCTTGGTATCGGCATCGCAACCGCCATTTTTATTTTTATCTGGGTTAAATATGAGAAGAGCTTTGACCGTTTTAACGCGAATGCCGGTCATATTTACCGGGTAAATAATGCCTATGCAACCTCTGATGGTCATAACACGATCTGGATTTCCTCACCTGCTCCAATCAGAAAAATTGCACTGATGAATAAACAGGTAGATCAGTGCGTACGCATCGGCCGGGATTATGGCGCTTCAGTAATCGTTTATAAGGGCAAAAAGATTTTTGACATACAGGAACAGACCAGATATGTGGATGCCGGCTTTTTCAGTTTCTTTTCCCTGCCGATTATAAAAGGAGATCCGCAGTCGCCTTTGGAAAATAGCAACAGTGTGGTTCTGTCCGCTGAAATGGCCAGGAAAATATTCGGGCGTGAAAATCCCATTGGAAAGACGATCACTCTTCATGGTAAAGACCCTTTTGTTGTCTCGGCTGTTGCGGAAGATATGCCTTCTAACACATCTTTGCCACGCATAGATGTGTATCTGCCCATGACGTTTATTGCCGGACCCTATAATAGCACCGGCAAGGGAGAGAAAGAACATACAATTGATGATGAATACGGTAATTTTGATTACGGCGTTTATCTGAGTACCGTTAAAAACAGTGATATTAAACAGATTGAAGATCAGATTACGAAGGTTTATTCTGATCTTGGAGGACCGGGTGTCAGCGGGAACTTGTTTAAATTACAGTCATTAGAGACCATGCACCTGATCGACGAGTATGGCGGTAAATCTATGCTTCATTTGGTGGATGCTTTTGGATGGATCGGACTTCTGATCGTTTTGATCGCCTGTATCAACTATGTGAATCTGTCTACGGCCAGAGCGCTTGTGCGCATTAAGGAGGTCGGTGTCAGGAAGATCCTGGGTGCAGGCAGACGTAAATTAATATTGCAGTTTTTGTCTGAAACTGCACTGATTTTAATGGTAGCGCTGCTTGTCGCCTTAGTCCTGATCATTATATGTATGCCTCTCTATACGCAGCTTACAAAACAGCCGTTTTCTGTAAGAACATTTGATAGCGGGTTTTTAGTAAATATAGCTTTGGTGCTATTGGGGACCTTTCTGGCAACGGCTGTTTATCCGGCCATTTTGCTGTCGAATTTCAGGCCGCTGCAGTTTATGCGCGGCACAAGGAGTATAAAGCACGGTAAATATGCCTCCCGGCGGCTTCTGGTTGTATTTCAGTTTTCCATTTCTGTTATGATTGTTTTTGCGTCCCTGGTGATGATCAGGCAAATGCATTATGTTAGAACAAAGGATGTCGGATATAACCGCTCACTGGTTTTTACCGTCAATATGCCACTGTCAATGGAAAAGCACAGTGATGCCGTCATTGATCAACTGAGGCGTAGTAATGCAATAGCAGCGGTCAGTTCGGCCAATGCCAATATAAGTCAGGTAAGTAGAACCTCGGGAAGTTTCGGGGTACCCGGAAGATCAGACATAGATCTTCTTTTCAATGATATGGAGATTGCGCCGGGCTTCCTGTCTGCCATGCAGATGCAGCTAATTAAAGGAAGCGGGTTTAGTGGAACGCCGGGGGATTCGGCCGCTTTTCTATTAAACCAGACAGCGGTGAAAATTTTACATCTGGCCAGACCTATCGGACAACAGGTAACATACAATGGACGGAAAGGGAAAGTGATCGGTATCGTACGGGATTTTAATTTTCAGAGTTTAAAGGAAAAGATCAGCCCTATCATCATTTCCAGTGTTCCCAGGGAAAATGGAAGGCATGGCGGTGTATTGTATGTGAGGGCGGAGAATGGCGCGCTGGGCCAAGCTATCAGCAATGCTGAACAAGTGTATAAAAAATATGCAGGCGAACTTCCTTTTAAGTACGACTTTTTAGACCAAAACTTCAATAGCGCCTATGCGTCCACCAACCGGACGTTATCCTTGTTAAACATCTTTTCTCTGGTTGCCGTCATTATTTCCGGTCTGGGACTCTTCGGCCTTGCCACGTATACGGCAGAGGTAAAGACAAAAGAAATTGGCATCAGAAAGGTGATGGGCGCCTCTAAAAAACACATCATTAGCCTTATTACAAAAGATTTTGTTTTTTTGATTCTTTTGTCTACACTGATAGCGCTGCCCATAGGGTCGTGGATGATGCATCGTTGGCTAAATAATTTTGCCTATAAGGTTACGGTCGGACCCTGGGTATTCGTTCAGGTAATTATACTTATGATGATGATAACCTGGCTCATCATTGGATTTAAAGCGGTACAGGCCGCTTCAAGGAATCCGGTAAAAAGCCTGAAGGTCGAGTAATCTTCTATTTGGGCATCACAGCATAAGTGGGATCTTCCTGAATATCCACTTCAATAAAACCTGAAGCATCTTTCAGGATTTTCCGGCAGTCTGCGCTCAGGTGCCTGAGTACGGCTTGTTTTCCTACTGCAGTGTATTTCTCTGTAATATTTTTCAGGGCGTCAATAGCCGACATATCAGCAACGCGCGACTCTTTAAAATCGATAATGATACGTTGCGGGTCCTGGGCAACATCGAATTTTTCGAGGAACGCCGTTGTGCTGCCAAAGAAAAGGGGGCCATAGATTTCATATATTTTATTGCCTTCGGCATCCAGGTGCTTTCTGGCGCGGATTCTTTTGGCATTATCCCATGCAAATACCAGGGCTGAGATAATGACTCCTATGAGCACTGCCAAAGCCAGATTTTGCATGATGACTGTGATGGCTGCAACCAGTATCCCGACAAAAATATCTGTCTTCGGCATTTTCCGTATGATGCGCAAAGAGCCCCATTTAAAAGTGCTGATGGCTACCATCATCATAACCCCTACCAGTGCTGCCATGGGTATCTGTTCAATCACCGACCCGCCAATAAGGATGATCATCAGGATTGTAATCGCGCCTATAAATGCTGAGAGCTTTGATCTGGCGCCTGCTTCAATGTTCACCAGGGTCTGTGCGACCATCGCACAACCGCCCATGCCACCAAAAAAACCATTTACTACATTTGCCGCACCTTGTGCGACGGCCTCCTTATTGGCATTACCTTTGGTCTCGGTCATTTCATCGACCATGTTCAGCGTCAACAGCGTTTCAATCAGGCCGACGCCCGCCATGAGTAAGGAATAGGGGAGGATGGTTTGTAAAGTTTCCCATGTCAGGGGAATGGCAGGGATATGGAAAGCAGGGAACTTACCGCTTACAGCCGCGATATCTATCACCTTTTTTGTGTGGATTCCCAGAAAATAAACTAAAAGTGAAGTGATAATAATGGCAATTAATGAAGAAGGAACTGCCTTTGAAAACTTCGGGAATAGTACAACGATAAGAATGGTCAGTAATGTGAGTGCGGCCATTATAAGCAAGGGTGTTCCATGAAGCCAGCTGGTAATACCCGAAGTGGTAATTTTGAACTGTTCCACCTGTGCCATAAAAATGATGATCGCCAGTCCATTTAGGAATCCGTACATCACAGGCTGGGGAATCAGCCGGACGAACTTGCCTAACTTAAATATGCCTACCAGCGCCTGAAAGATACCGGCCAGCGCCACCGCTGCAAATAAGTATTCAGGACCATGCGCAGAGACCAGCGCAATTAAAACGACAACGGTAGAGCCGGCTCCGCCGGATACCATCCCGGGCCTGCCGCCAAATATGGCAGTGATCAGTCCCATCAGAAATGCTGCATAAAGGCCAATCAAAGGAGCAAGCCCGGCTAAAATGGCGAAAGAAAGGGACTCAGGAATCATTGTCATGGCGACGGTCATTCCAGCGAGCATCTCTGTTTTTAAATTGATGTTTTTAAGGGTCTTGAGGAAAGAAAAAGTAGCCATAATATTTGTGAGCTTGGACCGGGATTATAAAATTCACCGTTTAAAAAGGGTGCAAAGGTACAGTTTAGCCCGGAATATTACCCGCTGAAACCAGTTATTCTTCCCGCAGAGGCATTCAACAAGCATTTTTGACCAGCATTATGGCTGAATAGGTATTTTGTATTCAAGTTTTTGAACAATCCGGAGAGTTTGAATGTCTGCCTAATTGCAATGCAGATCCCCATCTAATCTTCTGCTATTCTATATTTTTTCTTTTGTAAAATATAAACAATTGATTTTTAATTGAGCCTTTTTTTATTGCCTTTGATAACATAATGATCTATTTCTTTTGGCATAGGTTTTGCTTTAGATATTATCTCATAAGCAGTTAGTTTTGGTTGCGGCCCCTATATCCATAGGGGCCAATTTTTTTAGTTGTGTAGTCCTGGAAAAAGTTGACCACAAAATCAACGAAATGACACAGGTAAAGATTGTATTAAAACCAAAGGGCCCCAAACGATTCTATAGTGAAGCCTTTAAACGACAAGTTGTACGGGAATATGAGCAAGGGGGACTTAATAAGAAACAGGTAATGAAGAAATTTGGTATTGGCGGAAAAAGTCGTGTTTTAGAGTGGTGTCGGAAATACGGTAAATTTGCCTACGATAGCCCTTCTCAAAAAATAGGATTTATGAAAGACCCTCAAAAACAACGAATTAAGGAATTAGAAAATAAACTTAAGGCTGCTGAGCAAAAGCTAAAAGTTTATGATAAACTGATCGAAGTCACGAATCGGGAATTAGACGCCGATATTATAAAAAAAATCGAGGCCAAGTTGTCCGGGAATTGGCAACAGAAGAAAAAGTAAATATTACGGCTGCATGCCGACAACTTGGCTATAGTAAGCAGGCTTACTATAAATCCTTATCTCGCAAAATGAAAGATGCCGATTTCCGGCAACAAATAAAACAAAAAGTACTGACCATCCGCCATCAATTGCCGTTGCTGGGAACGCGCAAACTATACTGGGTATTGAAAGAAGAGCTTAGAAAACAAGGTTTAAAAATAGGACGGGACAGATTATTTGACCTATTACGACAGGAATCCTTATTAATAGTTCGCAAGCGCAAATATGTAACAACAACCGATAGCCGAGGTTGGATGCGGCAGCACCCTAATCTCGTTGAGGAACTGAAGCTGAGCCGTCCAGAGCAGCTATGGGTAGCAGACATCACCTACCTGACAACGCAAGAAAGTCATTGCTATTTACACCTGGTGACAGACGCCTACTCTAAAAAAATAATGGGCTATAAACTCAGCGATGATTTGTTAGCCAGCTCAACTATTCAAGCTTTAAAAATGGCTTTGGCGCAACGATCCTACAGACAACCCCTCATTCACCATTCTGATCGTGGGCTACAGTAATGCAGTAAAGAATATACCGACCTGCTGACACATAATAATATTTCCATTAGTATGACTCAAAACGGGAGCCCTTATGATAACGCTATTGCTGAGCGAATAAATGGGATTCTGAAGCAAGAATTTGGACTGGATGAGGTTTTCGAAAACCTACAAGAGGCTCATATACAAGTAGATCAATCTATTGCACTCTATAACCGCATACGACCTCATATGAGCAATTACCTTTTGACTCCTGATCAAATGCACCAACAAAATAAAATTACACCCAAGTCCTGGCACAAAACAAACTTTAGAATTCTTTCATAATTCTGATTGTTTCTTACCTTCGACATCTATTATTTAATCGGTCAACCTTTTTTAGGACGATACAAGTTGCGTCAGGCATGGTGCATTTCTAAGAGGTGAAGACTTCCATTGGGCCCGGTAAGAGGAACAATTAGCTGGACGAGAAGGGTGTCTGCTTGTAACCCAATAACGATTTCAAGGCATTTACATGCAATCCCCAACAGTATTTAGAAATTACGTGGGTATCTTTGATATATGATACGCAAATACCCCATCGGCATACAACATTTTCGGGAAATGCGGGAGGAAGGCTACCTCTATGTTGATAAAACCAAGATCATTCACCAATTGGTTGAAACCGGCAAATATTACTTTTTAAGCCGGCCCAGACGATTTGGTAAAAGTCTGCTGGTGGACACCCTTGCGGAGCTTTTTAGCGGAAGCAATGAGCTTTTTAAAGGCCTATGGATATATGATCATTGGGACTTTGAAAAAATTAATCCTGTTATCAGGTTTAGCTTTTCTAATATTGGTGTGACCACCAATGGCATTGAGGCAGCACTTTTTGGTGCATTACAGGATAACGCAATTCGGTTAGGCATATCCTTAACGAAGCCCTCCATTGACTTACAGTTCAGAGAACTGATAGAAAAAGCGGCGAAAAAAGGCAATGTCGTTATTTTAATAGATGAATATGATAAACCCATTATAGATTTTATAGACAAGCCCGAGGTTATGGTGGAAAACCGTTCAATCATGAAGAGTTTTTACTCTATTTTGAAAGACAGTGGTAATCATATTCGGCTGTTATTAATTACAGGGGTAAGTCAATTTAGTCATGTGAGTATTTTTTTCGACCTGAATAATTTGGATAATATTACTTTATCTACTCAGAATGGCGCAGTGGTTGGCATTACCCAGGCTGAACTTGATCATTATTTCGCTGTTGAAATTAGGGAACTCCAAAAAAAACAGCCTGATATACTTAGTCAAATAAAAGATTGGTATAATGGTTACACTTGGAATTTGAAGGATTGGGTGTATAATCCCTTTTCACTACTCAAATTTATGAAAGATCCCGTCTTTAAAAATTATTGGTATACAACAGGGACGCCTACTTTTTTAATCAAACTCCTTAAAAATCGGAAAATATACGATGTAGAAAATATAAGGATAGGCGAATCTGCATTATCAATGTTTGAGCCTGAGGATCCAAGTATCAGTTCTGTGCTGTTTCAAACAGGGTATTTAACTATCAAAAAGATTATCAATAACGGCAACCTTTATGAATTAGGATATCCTAACAAGGAAGTAAAAATTAGTCTATTAGAAGGTCTTCTGAGCGGATACCGAGAAGTACGCGCAGGCGAATCCACAGAAATTGTTTCCTTTATAAAATCGAGCCTTAAAAATAAAGATATCCCCGGACTAATAAATCAGCTGAATCTATTGATAGCAAGTATTCCTTATGATCATTGGAATGCTGACACGGAATCTATATTTAATATCATTACCTTTTTGGCATTTAAGATAGCAGGAATGGATGTCCAAACAGAAATACATAGTTCCAAAGGAAGATGTGATTTACGTGTAATGACAGACAGCTTGATATACGTAATTGAGCTGAAACTGGACGGAGCTGCCGAAGAAGCTTTGCAGCAAATTATGGCCAAAGGATACTTGGAGCCTTATATGACAGATACTAGGGAAAAACTGGCTGTTGGGATATCGTTTTCCTCTGCAAAGAGAAAAGTCGCCGAATATCTTATACAAGAATTATAGAAACTCCTTTTTCTCGAAGGGTAAGGAGTATATAAAATAAAGGTTTTCGCGAAAATAGGGCTGATCCAGGATCCAAGTTTTGAGGTGATCCACAAAAACACCAGATAACTTGAAATAAAAAAGGACTTAAAAATCTAGTTTTCAAGTCCTTTTGTTGTGGGAGTTGAGGGGCTCGAACCCCCGACCCTCTGCTTGTAAGGCAGATGCTCTGAACCAACTGAGCTAAACTCCCTGCCGTAATTGGAGTGCAAATATAGAGTGATATTTTTTATCTCCAAATTTTTTTAAAGGGATTTTTGAAAAATTATTTTTCAGCGACAAAAACTCCCTGAACACAGTACCCATTTTCTTTATACCTTTACGCTCTTTTGACAGTATTTAGACTATGATACAATATACCAAATTTGTCCTCGATAACGGCCTGCGTGTCCTCGTTCATCCGGATGATACCACACCCATGGCTGTCGTAAATATTATGTATGATGCCGGAGCCAGAGATGAAGATCCTGAGAAAACGGGATTTGCCCATCTTTTTGAACACTTGATGTTCGGCGGTAGTGTGCATATTCCGGATTATGATGAACCGTTGCAATTGGCTGGAGGAGAGAATAACGCCTACACCACCAATGACCTGACCAATTACTACTTACAGTTACCGGCCCAGAATCTTGAAACTGCCTTCTGGTTGGAAAGTGACCGTATGCTAAGCCTGGCTTTTGGAGAGAAATCCCTGGAAGTACAACGCAAAGTTGTTTCTGAAGAGTTTAAGGAACATTATATCAATAAACCTTATGGGGACGTCTGGCATAAACTCAGAGAACTGGCCTACAGCACCCATCCCTATAAATGGATGACCATTGGTAAAGAGCTCAAACATGTGGAAGATGCCACGTTGAGTGATGTTAAAAGTTTTTTCTTTAAACATTACAGACCCTGCAATGCCATTTTAGTAGTAGCCGGAAATGTGCAACTGGACGAGGTCAGAAGGCTGGCTGAAAAATGGTTTGGCCCTATAGAAAGCGGCACCCCTTATAAAAGAAATTTACCTGAGGAACCGGTTCAGCAAGAAGACCGTTATCTTGACGTCAGTGCTGATGTGCCGGTAGATGCATTATATATGGCCTGGCATATGTGTGACCGGCTTGATCCCAGGTATTTTGCAACAGACTTGTTGACAGATATTCTGGGAGGCGGCGCTTCCAGCAGGCTTCATCAGAAACTCGTCAAGGAAAAGCAGCTTTTTGCCAGCATATCCTGTTATCATCTTGGCACCCTGGATCCCGGACTGGTCGTAATTGACGGCAAACTCGTCAGCGGTGTTACTATGGAAACCGCTGAAGCAGCCATCCGTGAGGAAGTTAAGCGTATCATGGAAGAGCCGGTTAGTGACAGAGAACTCAGGGCCGTTATTAATAAAACAGAAAGCATGATCGCTTTTGAAGACATGAGCGTGTTAAACCGGGCCAATAGCCTCGCGTTCTATGAACTCCTTGGTGATGCCAGTCTGATCAACAAGGAGCTGGAAAAATATCAGGCTGTCACGGCAGGCGATATTCAGAAAGTGGCCGGAGAAATTTTCCGGGCGGGCAATTGTAATATCCTCCGGTATAAAGGCAAGCATCAATAGCGATCATCTCAAATATTTGATTTCCCATGTTAGATAGAAAAACAGCACCCCATATAACCGATCCGGTAGATTTTGACCTTCAATTAAAGCCTGTTTCCATACAGGAATTAAAGAATAAGACACCTGTGTACAGCATCGATGCCGGCGCAGAAGACGTGATGTCACTTGAGTTATTATTTGAGGCTGGCTCCGGACTCGAACCCAGGCCCCAAGTGGCTGTTGCGGTTAACCGGCTTATAAAAAACGGCACGAAAAATAAAACGGCTTTTCAGATAGCGGAAACCGTCGATTTTTATGGAGCCTACCTGAATACGAATTGCGGAACCGAATATAGCAGTGTAACGCTGAGCTGCCTGAGCCGCCAGTTGCCTAACTTATTGCCTTTACTGGTCGAGTTGCTTACGGAAAGTCAGTTCCCGCAGCAGGAATTGGACATTTATAAACAAAATAGTCTGCAAAGCCTGGAAATGAATCTGAAGAAAGGAGAATTTGTGGCAGGTAGACTTATTGATGCCTATGCATACGGGCCTAAGCATCCTTATGGTAAATATACACACAAAGAAGACCTGGTGGCCTTAAATAGACAGGAACTGCTTGATTTCTATAAAGGCTATTATACACATGGCCGTCTAAAAATCTTTGTTGCAGGTAAACTGCCTAAGGATATTTTCAGTTTACTGGATAATAGTTTAGGTAACCTGCCGTTTAATCAGGGTGCGTCTTTGCTGGGCAGCATTGATTATAGTCATGATCCTGACTGGGAAAAAGTCCATAGCGTGATCAACGATAATAACAGTGTACAGGGAGCCATTCGCCTGGAAAGACTGATGCCTGGGCGTAAAAGCCCCGACTGGTCCGGACTTATGGTACTCAACACCGTATTTGGCGGCTATTTTGGATCCAGGCTCATGAGTAATATCAGAGAAGATAAAGGATATACTTATGGCATCCATTCTTATTTACAGAATCATGTACATGAAAGTGCCTGGGTGATCTCCACAGAAGCCGGCCGGGACGTCTGTCCCGCGACGATTGAAGAGGTCTGGAAAGAAGCCGCCTTACTCAGAACGACGCTGATAGATCCGGAAGAGTTGCAGCTGGTTAAAAACTATGTTGTAGGAAGTGTGCTGGGCAGCCTCGACGGCCCTTTTCAGATTATCAATCGCTGGAAAAGCTATATCATACATGATTTACCCATGGATCATTTCGACCGGCATGTGGAAATCGTAAAGACCATACAGCCAATGGCGTTAAAAGAGCTGGCTGAAAAGTATTTAGAGGAGTCCTTATTTTACCAGTTGACTGTTTTTTAGTATATTCATGGTATGAACCAAAAGCGTATCGTATGCGATTTATAGGTAAGCTTCTCGTAACGGCCCTTGCAGCGATCATTGCGGCTAATCTCCTGCCAGGCGTTACGCTGTATGGAGGATTTTCTGCAGTGCTGTTGGTGCTGGTGCTGTCACTGCTGAATACCTTTATCAAGCCCTTACTGGTCATACTCACCATTCCCATTACCATATTGACATTGGGGATATTTTTGCTCATTATTAATACTTTGATTATCAAATGGGCGGCCATGATACTGGGGCCGTCTCATTTCGTGGTGACGACCTGGTGGGCAGCCTTCTGGTTCAGCATTGTCCTGTCGGTCGTGACCTGGCTCATTGAAGCACTGATCGGTAAGGTGGAAAAAGATAGCTAACTAACCGGATACTTGTGATACAATAAAAAGCACCGCTCCTTTAACAGTGGCCAAT
Organism: Arachidicoccus terrestris; assembly: GCF_020042345.1. Lineage (NCBI taxonomy): Bacteria > Pseudomonadati > Bacteroidota > Chitinophagia > Chitinophagales > Chitinophagaceae > Arachidicoccus > Arachidicoccus terrestris. The sequence goes on along the minus strand of NZ_CP083387.1, from coordinate 949,501 downwards.
ACTGAAAAAGGAGCGGTGCTTTTATATTGTGATCGCCGTTCGCTTCAAGGCGAACGGCGATGTTTAATTTAATTAATTACTTCAACACCGGGATGCGCAGCGGGATTAAAGACAAACTTACTGTCGGGTAAACTGGCACTGGTATTTATATCTGTCATTTTAAAAGATATAGTATTGCCGCGTTTTTCTAATACATTAGCCTTAGTGATCATGTTTTTAGATTTATCGACATAGACCGTTACTTTAGTAAAATTCTTTCTGGCATCTACCGGTGTCAGTTCAATTACATAAAAACTGCCGTTGGAAGAAACCATCTTGGATTTAAAATCTGTCTGCACAAAATTGCCCGAAAGCAATTTTTGGGGATCGAGCGTGCCACTTCCACTGTTGGCGGCACTTACAGTTACTTCGTCACTACCGTTAAAATTCCAGGTTTTTTGGCCATTGGAAAAGATCTCGATCTCACCTTGTTTTATATAATATTTGCTGCCTTTGAGCGCGATTGTCCCCTTAATTGTACCTAAATTATGTTGGTTTTTATCCGTTGTGGAATAGGTGAAATTAGCGGTAGCACCCTTCGAGCCTTTCAGGGTATTGCTTACTTTTTGTAATACAGCATTGGCAGAACTCTGCGCAAAGCTACTGCCTATCAAGGCAATAGAAACAAATGCTGCGGTCATCATCTTCTTGATCATATATTTAATTTTAATGTGCGATCTAAATTCAGGTTGCAAAATTACAAGTAATTATTACAAATTTGGACTTTAAAGCAGTTCTTACGTTTAAATAGCTGCTCCGGTATTCAAGTATAAAAGGAAAAATTAATACCAAACTATCTTGATTGCCTTGTTTTTAAAGTTTAATTAACTAATGATTCCAAGGGTAGAAAATAATCCTTTATATATTGCCGAATAAACGTAATTTTGCACTCTTTATGAAGAGAATCTTCCAATTTTCCCTGGTGGGTCTGATTTTGCTGGTATCTTCCTGTGCTTCAAAATATTCCAAAGTTTTGAATAGCAAGGACAATGAATATCGTATAAAGATGGCCAACAAGTATTATGAAGAAAAAAAATATGCTCATGCCCAGGAGTTGTATCAGGAATTATTTCCCTATTTAAGAGGTACACCTCGTCATGAAGATGCTTTTTATAAATTCGCGTATAGCGCCTACTACTTAAAAGATTATCAGAGTGCTTCTTTGGCTTATCAGACCTTTATGGAGAATTTTCCAAACAGTTCACTGGTACCCAATGCAAGTTATATGCAGGCTTACTGCCTTTTTTTGAGTTCACCAAAAGCGGAACTGGACCAGACAGCCACGCATAAAGCCATGGGACTTTTAAAAGCCTTTGTTAATAATTATCCTAAATCGGAAAAGGCGGCAGAGGCGCAGAAATTGATCGGGCAGTGTAATCAGAAACTGGAGGAAAAAGAGTATCTTTCTGCACAGCTTTATTATGATCTTGGGTATTTTAAGGCATCCCACCTGTATTTCGATTTGTTGTTGAGCGATTACCCGGCTTCTGCAAAAGCAGACCAGTATATGTTTATGATCGCAAAATCCAGCTACGAATACGCAAAAGTGAGTATTCCTTCAGCACAACAGGAGAGATATGAACAGACAGTTGAGGACTGTACCAACTTTTTAGGTCAGTTCCCAGACAGTCAATTTAAAGATAAGGCGACACAAATGAAAAGTGACGCCGAACAGCAATTAGCAAAATTTAAAAAACTTCAAAATGAGCAAACTCAGAAGACAAGTTAGTCCAAGTATTCCTAACGTCATCGAAACCAGAAGTTTAGTAGCCATAAAGGGTAAAACAGGCAATCTGTATAAGTCCATTGCCATTGTTGCCCGCAGAGCAGGTCAGATCAACATCGGTATTCGTGAGGAACTGCATTCAAAATTAGATGAATTTGCCAGCCACACCGATAGCCTGGAAGAGATCCATGAAAACAAAGAGCAGATTGAGATCTCTAAAGCTTACGAACGTATGCCCAATCCGGCGATTCTGGCTACTGAAGAATTTATGGCTGATAAGGTATACTACCGTGACAGCGATGCTGATCTGTTTGAGTAATCACAAGAGACAGATCTTTAATATAATTACCTAAATGCCACCCGGACTTGTCCCGGTGGCATTTCGTGCGTACGGCAGGTAGGTAATCGGAGTACGTTAAAGCCCGAAAGCTGGTGAGCAGAGTGCTCTTTATAACGTATCTTTAAGCGATCATTATCAACCATAAAATCATTTACCCCGTGTTAACATCTGTGTTACAAGGAAAGAAGATACTACTGGCTGTTACCGGCAGTATTGCCGCATATAAGATCATTACCCTGACCCGGTTGCTTATAAAGGCGGGTGCGGAAGTAAAGGTTGTGATGACAAAAGAAGCGACGAAATTCGCTTCTCCGCTGGTATTGGGGACGCTGTCCAAGCATCCCGTCTACAGGGATCTGACAGAAGGGGATAGCTGGAATAATCATGTAGCTCTCGGCCGTTGGGCGGATCTTATGGTAGTCGCACCACTGAGCTGTAATACCCTGGCCAAGATGGCCAGTGGTTTATGTGATAATCTTATGATGGCTGTTTACCTTTCAGCTACCTGTCCCGTACTTGTGGCGCCGGCAATGGATGAGGATATGTGGCATCATCCTGCCACGCGGGCTAACATAGAACGCCTGAAGGAATATGGACATACCGTTTTACAGGTAGGGGCGGGGGAGTTGGCCAGTGGACTGGTCGGTGAAGGGCGAATGGCTGAGCCGGAACAGTTGCTTAGTGCGATACGTACTGCGCTCAGGGCAAAGACACTGCAAGGCAAAAAAGTGCTGATCACTTCAGGTCCCACTCGTGAGCCGCTGGACCCGGTCCGTTTCATCGCCAATCATTCCACCGGTAAAATGGGAGCAGCCCTGGCAGACGCGTTTTATGAAAAAGGGGCGACCGTCCTTTTTGTCCATGGGCCCGGCAGCAAATTGCCGACGTATCCGGAGATTACTAAGGTGGCCGTGCATACCGCAGCGGAGATGTACAAGGCGGCGGTCGCAGGATTTTCAGATGTGGATATTGCGGTATTGGCAGCCGCGGTAGCGGACTATACACCGGAAACGGTAGCCGATAAAAAAATAAAAAAGAAAGAAGCCAGTTTCACATTACCGCTTATTAAAACCCAAGATATTTTAAAGACCCTTGGCGAAAATAAAGGAGGTAAACTGTTAATAGGGTTTGCCCTGGAAACAGATAATTCCCTGGAAAATGCGCGTAAAAAGCTGGAGGAGAAGAAAGCAGATTTTATTGTGCTTAATTCGATGCAGGAACCTGGCGCCGGGTTTGGTTATGATACCAATAAAGTCAGCATTCTTTCCAGCAAGGGGCAAATCAGTGAAAGTACGCTGGCCAGCAAAGCAGAAATTGCCAATTTTATTATTGAGACAGCGCTGGAATCTGACAAGTAATACACTCAATAAAGGCAGCATATCGGCGTTATTAAATCAGCCTTGATCGATATGATCAAGTATATATCGCATGTCAATATTAAAAAAATATACACATAGCCTTTTAGGCCTGGTCCTGTGCCTATTCCTTGTTTTAGATACGCATAGCAGCTATGCACAGGAGTTGAATGCCCAGGTGACCGTTATTGCCCCACAGTTAGGTACGGCGGTAGATGCATCGATGGTCAAAGACCTGGAAAAGCAATTAACGGATTTTATCAATCAACGTAAATGGTCTAACGATCAATTTGCAACCGAAGAAAAAATTAACTGCAACTTTGCTATCGCGCTTACCAGCATTGCATCCCAGGACGTGTATGAGGCGCGTCTGACCGTACAGGCGGCCAGACCGGTTTACAACTCCGTTTACCAATCCGTTTTAGTCAACTATCAGGATCCGCAGTTCATCTTTAAATTCCGGCCCTTTCAGAAACTGGAGTTCAATCCTTCTCAGGTGGCAGGAACGGAAGCGCTCTCAGCGAATCTGACAGCTACGATCGCCTATTATATCAATATTATTCTGGGCATGGACTATGATTCCTTCGGGCTGGGAAAGGGCAAGCCTTTTTTCAAAAATGCGCATAATATCGTACTGGGAGCACCTAAGGCTGGTAATATTAAAGGATGGCAGGCTTTTGACGGACAGCGCAACCGTTATTACCTATCCAGTAATCTTACGGCAGGTAATATGGAAGACATTCATCAGATATTCTACACCTATTTCAGGGGCGGGCTGGATAGCCTATACAGTCATCCCAAAGAAGCCAGAAATAGTGTAATGAAAGCACTTTCGGACCTCCAGAAATTTAATCAGGCGCATGCGGGTTCAATGATTGAACAATTTTTTATGGAGAGCAGAACCGATGAACTTGTTGGCATTTTCAAGGAAGCGCCACCAGATATTAAAAACCAGGCACTGGCCATACTGACAGAACTCAATCCCAATGGCGCCTCAAAGTTTAATGAAGCGCTAAAGAATTAACCTGAATAATATTTAAAGACATACATCCTAATAGAAAGAACTACATGAAGCGTTTTCTCTTAAAATCTGGTTTTAATGGAAAAGCCCTGTGCTTTTCCATCAGTCTGGGCTTGCTCATTTTGCTGTCGACAGGCTGTAAGAGTAAGTATCCGCCCGATATCCTCAAGCCTGAAGAGATCAAACCTGTCCTTTTCGATATAATGGTAGCTACCGCCGTCAGGCAAATGGATACCACGACTGCGACAAAGCAACATATCAGAGACAGTATCACCCTGGAAGTTCACCGGGTACTGGCAGCGCATAAAATAGACGATTCACTGTACTTCAGAAGCATGGCTTTTTATGAAGCACATCCAGATTATTTGAAAAACCTGCTTGATTCTACACGTGCTTATGGAAATAGATTGCAGGATTCTTTGCAGAAAAAAAGGTTTGCCATGCCCGATTCCGGCCATCAACCGGCTATTCAACCTCATTCGGTAAAACCGGCAGCAAGGCCCGCCGTAGCACCTCCAAAAAAGCCTGTAAATCCGACTGTTAAAGACAGCGCGGCGGTTCCGGTTGAAAAAGTTAAAAAAGGCTTGAAAAGCAAAAATAATTAGTATTTTTGATTTTTCAAAACTAAATTTTGTTAACCAAAATGCTAAATGATTCTCAGACTATGAATTATTTTTTATTATAATTCTTTTAATTTGTTCATTTTCTTTGGTTTGTATATAGGATTTGTTTAACTTTATCTCTGAATCTTCATCTTAAAATGCTAAAAAATGAGAAAGTCAGATCTGGTAAACAACATTTCCGAGAAGACCGGAATCCCAAAAGTGGATGTACTGGTGACCATCGAAGGTTTCCTTAAAGAAGTTAAAGAGAACCTGGCCGAAGGCAACAATATTTTCATCAGGGGCTTTGGTAGTTTTATTGCCAAAAAAAGGGCAGCAAAAATCGGACGCAATATCAAAAAGAATATTGCGGTAGAAATTCCGGAACATTATATTCCGGCGTTTAAGCCTTCAAAAGAATTCGTTAATGATGTCAAAGAAAAGCTTAAAACGAACTAACTTCGCACAAATTTTTTAAGTGTGAAAAAACAGCAGTTAATACTTGTGGGAAGTGGTCTGGTCATTATTTTGTTGATGTATATCTTCGGTAATACGATCCCTCCTAAAAGTAGTACAGCTGGCATGGGTGGTCCGGATGTTGGCGCAGAAGTGCCCGCACTGACCACCCATGATGTTTTATCCGCAGCCAAGTCCAAGTTGCCCCCAGGTGAACAGACCCGAATTACCACGCTGGAAAATAATGTCGACCGGGGAGATATAAAAGACCTGAAAATCAAACAATATACCCAACTCTCCAGGTTCTGGGGAGATACCGTCGGCAATATGCCTCTAAGTTCTTATTATTTAGGGCAGGCAGCAAAATTGGAAAGTTCAGAACAAAATCTTACCTTTGCAGCCCGAAAGTTGTTGTCCTATGTGTTTGTGGAGCAAAGTCAGCCCATGCAAACCTGGATGGCGACCAACGCGAAAGAGTTATTTGAAAAGGCATTGGAAATTAACCCCAAGAATGATTCTGCTATTGTAGGCCTGGGTGGTTGTTATATGTTTGGCAACCTGTCTGGTAATCCGATGGAACAGATTCTAAAGGTGCGCAAGGTAGCAGAAGAGCATCCGGATAACCTGTATGCACAAATGATGCTGGCATTAGGTGCTGTCAAAACAGGACAGTATGATAAGGCGGCGGAACGTTTTCTGATTGTCGTACAACATCAACCGGGTAATCTGGAGGCGATCTTTAATCTGGCAGATGTTTATGATCGGATGGGGGATAAGGGAAATGCCATTAAATGGTATCAAAAGGCGAAGGACATGATTCAAGTGCCTGAAGCTAAAAAAGAGATCCAGCAAAGAATTGAAGCATTGCAGCAGCAATCATCATAATTTTTTTTAAAACTATAAAATTTATTTACAACTATGCCTTGTGGTAAAAAAAGAAAACGTCATAAAATAGCGACGCACAAACGCAAAAAGAGATTAAGAAAGAATCGTCATAAGAAAAAATAACCTTTAAAGGTCCATATTTCTTATTGGCGTTTACCTTATATACTATTGATGCCAGGAGTCCTTCCTGGCATTGGTAGCCTATAAAAGGCTTACTTAGCTTACTTGAAAAGTACACACCTTTACCTTCCTGCAGCTTTTATTCCTTTCCCAAACATTAATAAATGGCGGCTTAATGGTAGGTGCATTTTTATGTCCGGATGATAAACAATCCGTTTCGGCTGAAAGATTGCATCTTACATCAATTATCCGTTTTCACGCTGTGCATAAGTCGTTGCTGGCAGCAAACGCTTTCAGTGTTGCCGGTGCTACTGACGCATAGTATGATTGCATAAAATAAGGCGGCGCCAAATATTTGTCATTGGAGCAACGATTTGTTGAGCCCGGTTTCCATCCGGCGTATTGTTCAATAAGTCGCCAGATGACCCGCTGTCCATTATGCAGTATTTTTTTCCATGGTTTTATTGTATATGATCATGTGGCCAAAGGAATTTCCACCTGTCATATTTCAAGCAGCATAGTCATGGGAATCACTATTAAAAAAGATATTTGTGGATAAAGAATTGATTGTCAGAAGCACCTCAAAAGGGGTGGAGCTGGCATTACTGGAAAATAAAAAGCTCGTCGAATTGCATAGCGAACAGGCAGAAGCGGGCTTTGCTGTAGGCGATCTGTTTTTTGCAAAAGTCAAGAAATTAATGCCCAGCCTGAATGCTGCGTTTGTAGACGTAGGTCATGATAAGGATGCTTTTTTACATTATACAGACCTGAGTCCGTATATTAAGAGTTTAATCAAATTTACACAGAAGGCACAGCATGATAAAACACCCGGCGGATTCGACTTTTATAAATTTAATGTAGAGCCGGAAATTGTCAAGACGGGTAAGGTGACAGAAGTACTCAATGGGAGACCTAATCTGCTGGTACAGATCTTAAAAGAGCCTATTGCGTCTAAAGGGCCACGGCTGAGTTGCGAAATATCATTGCCCGGCAGGTTCATTGTCGTGACACCTTTTAATAATGTGGTTGCGGTGTCTAAAAAGATTCATTCCGCTGACGAGCGCAAAAGGCTTCACAAAATTGTAGAGTCGATCAAACCCAATAATATTGGCGTAATCGTACGTACCGCCGCAGAAGGAAAGAACACCGCGGAATTACATGAGGATTTACGCAGCCTACTGGAAAGCTGGAAAGAAATCCAGTTGAGCCTGCGAACTGCCAAGACACCCACCAAGGTATTATCAGAGGAAAATAAGACCACCAGTATACTGCGGGACCTGCTTACCAAGGACTTTAACCGGATTGTACTCAATGATAAGGATATCTACGAAGACACCCTGAAGTATATTAAAAAGATCGCACCGTCTAAAGCAGATATCGTCAAACATTACCAGGAGCCACAAAACATTTTCGACGCTTATGGCATCACCAAACAGATTAAGGCTTCCTTTGGGAAGACCATTAATCTTCCCAGCGGGGCTTATCTGATCATTGAGCATACAGAAGCTATGCACGTGATTGACGTGAATAGCGGCTACAAGAGCATCAGTAACAGTCAGGAAGAGAATGCGCTGGCCACTAATCTGGAGGCGGCTGAGGAAATCGCCCGTCAGTTAAGATTACGGGATATCGGCGGGATCATCGTAGTAGATTTCATTGACATGAAAAGCCCCGAAAACCGTAAGAAAGTTCAGGAAGCCATGAATGAACAGATGAAAAATGATCGTGCACGTCACGCCCTGGTGCCTATTTCCAAATTCGGTGTCATGCAGCTGACGCGTCAGCGGATGCGTCCGGAGATCAAAATCAATACGGCTGAAATCTGCCCCACTTGTAACGGAACCGGTAAGGTTACCTCTACCTTCCTGCTGGAAGATGAGATTGAAAATAAACTGGGTTATCTGATTACCCACCTGCATAAAAATATAACGGTGGAAGTCCACCCCATCGTTTACTCACATCTGACCAAAGGGGTGTTTAACTCTATCAAAAAGCAGTGGAAAAAGAAATTTAAAGTGCCTATTAATATTATTAAAAATAATAATCTGAACTTTATCGACGTTAAATTTTACAACCAGGAAATGGAAGAAATTAAAATCTAAATGGCTCCGGACGATCAGGGGTAAATTATTGGCAATCAGCCCTTGGACGGCTAGTCAAAAGATCCATTATATATAAATGAAAATCATAATTGTAAATTTTTAATATATTGATAATCAATTATTAATAAAGATTATTAAAAGTAAAATAGCCCCCTCTCAGAGGGGGCTATTTTTATGCACATACCCAGAAATTTATTTTTAGAATTTAAGGCAAACCCCTAACTTAGCAGCAGATTTTAATGAGTTAGTAAGTAGGAGGTTGGCGAGTAATTGCCAGCCTCTTGTTTTTTCTCTCCCGCATCGGATACCAGAGGGTAGCGATCAGTAAAGCGATGTATCCAAGGCAACCTGCAATGGCTATGATCTTCCAGCCCAGCTGTCCGGCGCCGCTGAAAAGCACGGCAATTTCTCCATATACCATCCTTAGATTCAAATAAATCAACAGAGCCGCGATGAGCCAGCCCAGGATTTGCGTTCTTTTTTTTATAGCAAATTTTCCCATCTGATAGGTGTCACTGACAAAATAGATCAGCGGAATGATTGCAAATGCGAGCTGCAGGCTTAAAATGACTTGACTAAAGATGAGTAACTTATCTAATTCTGATTCTCCATAGATTAAAATCACGCTTACGGCGGGTACGATAGCAATCATCCGGGTAATGAGTCTTCTGAGCATGGGATTCATGTGGAGGTTCAGGTAACCTTCCATAACGATCTGCCCTGCCAGTGTGCCGGTGATAGTAGAGCTCTGGCCTGCAGCAATGAGCGCAATCGCAAATAACGTAGGTGCCAGTCTTGAACCCAGCAGGGGTTCGAGCATCCGGTGCGCATCTTCCAGATTAGCTACAGATGTATTGCCTGATGTATAGAATACACTGGCTGCCAGTATTAGTATAGCGGCATTGACAAAAAATGCCAGGTTTAGGGCAATGGTGCTGTCAATCGCATTGAATTTTAATGCGAGTTTGATGCCTTTTTCCGTTCTTTTGATCTTACGTGTCTGTACCAGCGCTGAATGCAGGTACAGGTTATGTGGCATAACGGTTGCTCCGATGATGCCAATGGCAATATAGAGTTCAGCCTGATTTAAAGCGGTGGGGATAAAGCCCGTCACTACTTCTGCCATATCCGGCTTGGCCAATAAAAGTTCAATCAGAAAGGAAAGCCCTGTGATCGCGATCAGTCCTATAATAAATTGTTCCATTTTACGCATGCCGAGGCGTTGCAGATAAAATAGTAAGAAAGTGTCCAAAACGGTAATCAGTACGCCCCATAGGATCGGCAATCCTGTGAGCAGGTTAATACCGATGGCCATCCCCAGCACCTCTGCCAGATCACAGGCGGCGATGGCCAGCTCTGCTAAAACGTAAAGACAGAGATTGACTCCTTTAGGATAGGTCTGGCGGTTGGCCTGTGCCAGATCCTGCTGGCGTACGACACCCAGACGGGCACACATATTCTGCAGTAAGAGAGCAATTAAGTTGCTTAATAACAGAATCCAGATCAGTTTATAGCCAAACTGAGCCCCGCCCTGTAGATCGGTAGCCCAGTTGCCCGGATCCATATACCCGACACTGACAAGATAGGCCGGACCGATAAAGGCCATCACCTTTCTCCATCCGCGGCCACGGCTACTAGTGGTGTCTATACTTTGGTGGACATCACTCAGAGATTTATGTACCTGATGTTTATGATTAGAATGGTTGGTTGTATGACTTTTCATAGTGCTTGCCCGCAAAGAGGTGCTTCTAATGTTTTTTATGTATTGACCTACAAAATTACAGCTTTAAATTTGGTTAACCTAATTTTTTTATTTGTATAGTATAATTATGAATACTCGTTAGTGAAGCCGGCAGGAAAATGTGAATAAATAGAACTTATATAGCCTGGGACTGCCGATGATTTTGTATTATCTTCGGCGCTATATTTAACAACCCAAGTGTATTTTTTCAACTTACATGAGCAATTTTAAATTAGGATCATTTTATCCTATCAGTGAAAAGTATAGTAAACGTGCGGCATATTTCTCCATGGAATTTGCGATTCATCAACCCCTGAAAATATATAGCGGTGGTTTGGGCTTTTTGGCAGGATCACATCTACGCAGTGCCTATGAACTCAGCCAACACCTGGTCGGTATCGGCATACTGTGGAAATTCGGGTATTATGACCAAAGCCGCAATGCAGATCAGACCATGCAGGCCGGTTGGTCAGAGAAACATTATAGTTTTTTGCAAGATACCGGCATTCGCTATACCATCAAAATACATGACGCCGATGTCTGGGTAAAAGTTTTATATCTGGCACCGGAGGTTTTTAAAACGGCACCGCTGTTTTTACTCAGTACGGATCTGCCGGAAAATGATTATGTCAGCCAGACCATTACCCACAGGCTCTATGATGCCAATGAGGCGACCAAGGTCGCCCAGTATATACTGTTGGGAGTAGGGGGGGCTAAGTTGCTGGATTTGCTGGAATATGACGCTGAAGTCTATCACCTGAATGAAGCCCACGGGCTGCCGGCTGCCTTTTATCTTCAGCAAAAACTTGGAAGCAAGCAGGCCGTTAAGGAAAAACTGGTCTTTACCACCCATACGCCGGAGGAGGCGGGCAATGAAAAGCATAGCATTTATCTTTGTGAGAAGATGTCCTATTTTTGCGGTTTGCCACTGGAGGAAGTCAGGCAGTTAACCGGCATTGAGGGAGATCAATTCGATCATTCTCTGGTCGCACTGAGGTATGCGAGGCTGGCCAACGGCGTTTCTGCCTTACATGGTCGCGTGGCCAGCGAAATGTGGGGGCATTACGCGGATACCTGTAAAATCATCTCAATTACCAATGCACAAAACTGGACATATTGGGCAGATAAACAACTATACCGCTTTTTCAATCAGGGAGAAGACTGGTTGCTGGATGACCGTAAACAATACCTGAAAAAAAGAGCCTTCGAGATCGTGGCAGACCAGACAGGAAAAATATTTGACCCCAAAGTCCTGACCATCGTATGGGCCAGAAGATTCGCTGGGTATAAAAGGGCAGATTTGCTTTTGCAGGATGAAGCCAGGTTTTTAAAACTCATAGAAAATACCCGTTACCCGGTACAGATTATTTTCGCGGGTAAGCCCTATCCTATGGATTACGCGGCCATTGGCACTTTTGACCGTCTGGTTAACGAGAGTAAAAAATATAAGAATATTGCCGTACTTGTGGGATATGAACTGACGCTCAGCAAGCGGCTGAAGCAGGCCGCAGATGTCTGGCTCAATAACCCCCGGGTGCCCAGAGAGGCCTCCGGCACGAGCGGCATGACTGCCGCCATGAACGGCGCTATTAATTTTTCGACGCACGATGGCTGGATTCCCGAATTTATTAACCATGGCCATAACGGTTTTGTCGTGCCTCCTGTAGCGTATACCCATATGCAGCAACATGAGCAAGATAGCTATGATCTGAATAAACTCTATGAAATCCTGGAAGGGCAGATATTGCCCACTTATTATGATGAATATGACACCTGGCGTCAGATCATGAAAAATGCTATGCGGGATGTGCGCTATCAGTTTGACAGTAATCGAATGACACATGAATATTATGAATCTCTTTACTGATCACGTGTTTTTGCTGTTAATATTATTAACAGGATAGCTGCTGGTCGTAAAACCCGCCAATAAAGCCCGATTGTAACTGACTAACCAGCTACAATCGGGCTTTATGTATATATAATATATTGATTATTAATTTGTTATATTTGTTTCTTTCTCTGGTGTTCGTGGAAGGCTGGGGATAATAGTCCCGGCTTTTTAAGCACGTGTTTTGCACAACCCTATTGTAAATGTTATAATTGGTATGGTTTTTAAGGGTATGTAGATAACAAAATCTTATAATTATGGGTATTATTTCATGGCTTTTGTTTGGCTTGATTGCGGGAGTAATCGCCAAAGCCCTTCATCCGGGTAAAGATCCCGGAGGTTGGATTGTGACCATCATTATCGGTATTTTAGGCAGTGTTGTCGGCGGCTGGATCGGATCAGCTGTATTAGGCTGGGGCGAAATCGGCGGCTGGAATTTCAAAAGCTTTGCACTGGCCATTGTTGGCGCCGTTATCCTTTTATGGATATATGGCATGATCAAACGCAAATCTGCTAAAACCTAACGCATTTCATTGCATTGGGCAAAGCCCTTGTGAAACGGACCGGTGCTTCCGGCCCGTATCGCAAGGGTTTGTCTTTTTTAAAAATGAGGGATATTTCAGAATAGATGGCTAGCTGTTAAATAAAGGAGGGCTTTTTTACGTTATTGAAACGTTCATGCGCCGTCACCTGATTATACTTTTTTGTTCGCAAGTGTTACTGTTGCTGCTCGTACTGCTGCCTGCCGTTACGCACGCACAGTCCGTGAGCAATTTACGTCGTAGTGTTATCGCTACTGCTAATCTCGCCGGACATCATCCTATTCAGCTGGATAGTCTTAGTATCATACCGGGCAGCGTGCAGCTGGCGGCTCCCCCCGGCAGCTACCGGATCAATGAAGCTGCGGGAACATTGACCTGGCTGCGTCCGCTTCCCATGGACAGTATCAGCGTTACATACAGGGTCTTTCCTTTTCTTCTGGAAAAAGAAACGGCCAGATATGTATTAGATACGGCCAGAGCTGCCGTGGTCCGGCCACAGATGGAAGCAGCATACCGGTCAGAGCAAAATACGCTGTTTAAGTTTGGTAAAATAGATTACAACGGGAGTTTCGGGAGGTCTATGAGCATCGGTAATAACCAAAATGCTGTGTTTAATTCTGAGTTTAACCTGCAAATGAACGGTTTTATCGGGGACAGTATTCACCTGAGCGCCGCACTGACCGATGATAATATTCCGATTCAGCCAGATGGTACTACTCAGCAACTCAATGAATTTGATAAGATATTATTGCAGTTCAGCAAAAAGAACTGGGAAATCAATCTCGGTGATATTGATCTGAGAACCACGGGCTCTTATTATCTGAACTTCTATAAAAGATTGCAGGGAGCGAGCTACCGCCAGGATATACAGCTGGGTTCCAGAGTGAAAACCAGCACCACGGTAAGCGGTGCCATTGCCAAAGGTAAGTTTGCCCGCAATGTATTAGCTGTTACAGAAGGCAATCAGGGCCCTTACCGGCTGCAAGGCAATAATAATGAACTTTATTTTGTTGTGCTTGCCGGTACAGAAAAAGTATATTTAGACGGATCGTTGCTTATGCGGGGGGAAGATCAGGATTATACCATTGACTATAATCAGGCGCAGATCACTTTCACGCCCAAACACATGATCACCAGAGACAGTCGGATACAGGTTAGTTTTGAGTATGCGGACAGAAATTATCTGAACACCATGCTTTACGCGCAGAACAGGACTGATTTCTCTGATAAGTTTACGCTGACGGTCTCCGCTTACAATAATCAGGATGCTAAGTCACAGCCCATCAACCAGACACTGGATGCCGACAAAAGGTCTTTTTTGGCCGGCATCGGTGACAGCATCCAGAACGCTTTCTATCCTTTTGCAGAGAAGGACACTTTTTCCACCAGTAAGATCATGTATAAAAAAATAGATACCGTCTATGGAAATAGTCATGATTCAATTTATGTTTATTCGACCAGTCCGGACAGTGCCAGGTACCAGCTTTATTTTGCCCAGGTCGGGCAGGGAAAAGGTAATTATGTGCCGTTAATGAATGCGGCTAATGGAAAGGTATTTATCTGGGTGGCACCGGTTGACGGACAGCCGCAGGGCAGCTATGAGCCGGCTCAGTTTCTGGCAACGCCTAAAAAGCAGCAATTATTTTCCGTAAAAATGGACTATCATCCGGACAGCAGTTTTTTATTAAGTACTGAATTGGCTACCAGTAATACGGACATCAATACTTTTTCCGCACTGGATGGTGGGGACAATACAGGTTACGCAGGCAAAATCACCGCGCATAAAGACATTATCTGGCGGGGAAAGCGAAAAGAAAATCCCTACTCGCTTCAGGCGACTGCCGGCTATGAGTTTCAGACGGATGGTTTCCGGACGGTGGAGATTTTAAGGCCGGTAGAATTTGCCCGCAGCTGGGGACTGGACTTGATTCCGGAAAGCAGCGCGGATAAACTAGGGACCTTACATTTCTTACTGACACAGAAAAAGCTGGGCGATCTGGATTATGGATTTCAGACTTATCTCAGAGAGGATGGTTATAAGGGGTTCAGGCACGAATTGGGATATCGCTATACCAGTGTCAGTGGCTGGAACTTTAACGAACAGTTTTCTTATACGAATATCCACTTGTTTACAGCCGGCGGTTATTACTGGAAACCTCAGGTAGAGATCAGTAAAACCGTCAAGTCTTTCCATAACCTTACACTGGGCGCGAGATATGAGGCGGAGCATAATCAGATCCAGGACAACCGGACGGATTCCATGCAGCTGACCAGCTTTGCTTTTGAAACCATGACAGCCTATCTTAGGTCAGATCCCGCTTCTATGAATAGTTGGGCGCTGACCTATACCGCCAGAAAGAATAAGCTGCCCTTGGGAACAGACCTGGTGGGGTCTGATCACAGCCGTAATCTGAGCTTTGATCTGAGTTTACTTAAGAATCGTTATCAACAGGTAAAAGTCAAGGCAACCTATAGGGAACTGATGTTAGATAATGAAAAATTAACCAGCGGTTCCGTGCCTGACAAGAGTTTCCTGGGTAGGGTTGCCTATAATGTACATAGCAAAAGCGGTTTTCTGACGGGCAATGCGCTTTATGAGACAGGTGCAGGACAGGAGCAGAAAAGAGATTACAGCTTTTATGAAGTCTCTCCCGGGCAGGGGCAATATACCTGGAATGATTATAACGGTGACGGCATTCAGCAGCTGAACGAATTTGAGCTGGCCGTCTTTTCAGATGAAGCGACTTTTATAAAGATCTACACGCCGACCAACGAATTTATCCAGGCAAATTATACACAGTTTAACTATAGCGTGCAATTGAGCCCCAGAAGAGTTATCGGGGATTCCATTGGCGGTTTTAAAGGCTGGTTACGTAAACTGCAGCTACGTTCTTCATTGCAATCGGCAAAAAAACAGTTTGCTTCCGGCGGGCCGGTTTTTAATCCCTTTGCCACAGGTGTGGCAGATTCGGCATTGCTCAACTTCAATTATATCTTCAGCAATACACTCAGTTTCGGACAGATGAGCAGCAAATGGGGATTGGATATTACCCGGCTGATCAACTACAATAAATCGTTATTGACCTATGGCTCAGAAGCAACTAAAATGACTACCTGGGATCTGAAAGGTCGCTGGCAGATCTCACCGGCCTATAACTTCCAATGGGAACAGCAGTTCGGGACCCATGACCTGACCACACCAGCTTTCACCAGCCGTAATTTTGCATTACGTTCCATGAGCGCCAATCCCACGCTGACATACACTAACCGGACCAAATGGCGCCTGATGGGAGGTTATGAATATGAGAAAATAAGCAACCAACCGGTCTATGGCGGAGAGTCCGCAACCAACAGCACGCTGCAGATGGAGGGTAAATACAATGCCGTACAACAAACCAGTATAACCGCCAGGTTCCAATATAGTCATATAGATTTTGACGGCGACGAGGCCAGTACGGTCAGCTATAATATGCTGGAAGGTTTGTTGCCCGGAAAAAACTACCGGTTTGTGATTGAGCTCAATAAAAGGCTGATGGGCAGCCTGGAATTAAGCTTTCAGTATGAAGGGCGTAAATCGGGGGATGCTAAATTTATCCAGATCGGCCGCGCCAGCATACGGGCGATATTGTAAGGGGCGTAGGTCAGCAGCGCTCGTTTATCAACGGGGCGGCTGATCCAATCTGATTAACCGGATACCGTAACTCTCCTGTTCATAGTAACCAAAGGAGCCGGGGCTGTTTTGATTGGCCTGATAGATGACATGCGAAACGGCCTGGGTGAATAGGCCGATATTTTTTTTAAAACGCATCTGGGCAAATAGTTTTTCCTGATAAAGGCTGGGGTCAAAGTCTCCCGAATTACCGTTGGTCTGATCTATTTGATGGACAGTTAACAGGTCATCTCCGGTGCTGAGATCATAGGTATAGGACCAGCCGTAATAAAAATCACCCGGATCTAAGTCAGAACTGAAATAGCGGTTCCCTTCCCAGCTATAATCCTGACGGACCGGATCGGTCAGAATGATGAAACGGCGGTTATGCTGGTCAATTAAAGCAGCCGTATGCCGGTTAAATACCAGGCGGTATGTCAACTGGTAGGCCCAGCTGCCGGGCATTGAAGCAGCCGTTAGATATCTGTAAACAGGATAGCTCGTATCCTGGTCAGTTATCTCCGGTATGCCCACGCTGTCTTTGGCATAGTAGCGGACCGTATCCATGGACACGCCAAACGGTGCCGCCACAATAGAATCTAATGTATAATAGCTGATATCTCCGGCCTGAGTTGGTAAATAAGTGCGAAAGGAAGTCAGTGTACTGCCATAATCCTCCAACTGTTGTTTGGAACAGGCGCTTAGCAATATCAGTAAACACACCGTCAGGCTCAGATAGCTGCGTACGCTGTGTAAAAGCAGATGTTTTTTTTCAGCAGACACCGGATAGGTATTTGCTCGTGATAATGTCTCTTTTTGGCAGTCCGGTCTGTTGCTGTTATGGGTGGTTTTTATCATTAAAAACATTTAAAATAAAATGGGCTGTCTGCCTGTTCTTTCTATAAACGGTAATCAGCCCATTTTATTTTACTTTTTCCCGGCCATCTTTTAGCTTCTTTCGATAGCCCTGAGCCATCGTTCGGGAATTTCATTCTGCGTAGCCAGAATATAATCGGTATAACTGCATGGGAGGAAATGGCCATCGGGCAGTTCCATCCACCAGCGACCGGTCTTTTTACTTTGCAAAAAAGTGGTTTCCATCTCTGCGAAAGCCAGATGAAATTCATTAAAATTCTGACGGGTCTGGGGATCGGCTTCCTGTTTGCCCTGATGGATCCCATCAACCAGATACCAGGCCAGATGGCTTAATTGTTTGGCCGTCTGAAAGTTTCTGTCCAGGTGTTGCTGATAATCATAGAAGCCGATGCTGCTGACCTTACTGCTCATACCGGCAAACTGCATTAAACGACAGGCTTCTTCCCCGTTAAGACCGTTAGGGGTCATCAGATTGGCCGGCGCGTGTCCGCTTTGAATAGCAGAAATATCCAGGCTGATCGCATCCGAGTGCCGGATAGGTGGCTCTACTTCTTCGATTTTTTCCTTGACCCTTCCGACCCGTACACAATCAAAACGAAGGCGGTCAATGACTTCCAGCATTTCCGGGTGTACAAAGTAACTCTGAAACCCAAGGTGATTATAATGGTTCAGATAATTCGGTGACTGGGTAAACATATCCAGCAAGAATCTGTCAGCAGGCGCCTGACTATCTGTGTCCATGTCCATTTTAGCATCAATACAGCAAAGATCGAAGGTACGATCCAGTTTGCCATAGGCGGCACACTGAGCGGTCGTCAGATCATGGGAGCCGCCGATAATCAGAATTTTCGCATTTTGCAATAAAAGCAGTTCTGATAAAACAATTTTTAAGGCAGCGTAGGAGTCAGAAAGATTTTTACCAAGAACAATATTACCGATGTCAGCAATTTTGACATTTTTATGCCATTGATAGAGTTGATAGAATTCTGTACGGAAAACATCTGCTGAAGGGGTACCCCTGTTTGGAAAGCCCTTGCCTCTGTATTCTCCGATACCTACAATAATCAGATCGGCATCGGTTAAATCCGGGAAGCTTTCTTCATAACTGGTAATATAATAGCCAATCTGGGAGGTTTTAAAGCCTTCGTCCTGGGAGAGTTCAAAAAGATGTACGGGTTCTAGAAAATCAATAATGGTTTGTTCGTTAAATGATGACATTGTGTAAGCGTAAAATTTTAGACAAAAATAGGGTAAATGCGCCATTTTAAATGCCGCATGTGCATCTTTGCTAAATAAATTAAAATTTTTATATATTGTTCACTTGTTTTCAGTTAATTGCAAGAGGAAAAAAGCGGATCGCTTTTGCCTTGCGGAGGCATGCAGCCCTCATTAAAATACACGGTTTAAAAAGGGGCAAATCCCCTAAAAAACCGTAACTTCGCTACACTTTTTTAAAAGCCTAAAACGTAATTTTAAACAATCATATGAGTCAGGAAAATACGCCGGATTTGGACAATGTAAATGCAGCTGATAAAGGAAATCAACCAAAAACCTATGGGGCAGACAGTATTCAGGTATTAGAGGGGCTGGAAGCCGTGAGAAAAAGACCCGCCATGTATATCGGCGACGTGGGCGTAAAAGGATTGCATCATCTGGTTTATGAAGTCGTGGACAATTCCATTGATGAAGCGCTGGCCGGATTTTGTGATACCATCGATGTAAAGATCCATGAAGATAATTCTATCTCTGTACAGGATAACGGCCGCGGTATCCCCACGGGCATCAATACAAAAGAAAAGAAAAGCGCCCTGGAAATCGTCATGACGGTACTTCATGCAGGGGGCAAGTTTGATAAGGACACTTATAAAGTTTCGGGTGGCTTGCACGGTGTGGGGGTGAGTTGCGTTAATGCACTGAGCTCCCGTTTGAAGGCCGTTGTCGAAAGAGAAGGCAAGGTCTTTGAACAGGATTACCATAAGGGAGTGCCGGATGCTGCCGTTGCGGAAACGGGCCTCTCTGAAAAGACCGGTACCTATATCCACTTCTGGCCCGATAATACTATTTTCCAGACAACGATTTATCAGAAAGATATCCTGGAAGCAAGATTGAGAGAACTGGCCTATCTGAACAGGAAGGTCCGGATAACCCTGACGGATCTTAGAGAGAAGGATGAAAATGGGAATGCTTATTCAAAGGAATTTTATAGCGAAGGTGGTATTGTCGAATTTTTGGAAATTCTGGACAGGCACGCTAAACGTTCACCGATTATTGCCAATAGCCTTTATGTAGAAGGATATGATGAGGCCTCCAATGTGACGGTAGAAGTAGCGATGAGCTATAACGATGATTTTAAGGAGCACATATTCTCTTATGTCAATAACATCAATACCATCGAAGGCGGCACGCATGTTACCGGTTTCAGACAGGCGCTTACCCGTGTCTTTAAGAGCTATGGTGATAAAGAAGGCCTGTTTGAAAAAGCCAAAGTAACCGTGGAAGGTGATGACTTCAGAGAAGGTTTATCTTCTATTATTTCTGTAAAGGTGCCTGAGCCTCAGTTTGAGGGACAGACCAAGACCAAATTGGGGAATAGTGAAGTCAGCGGTATTGTCCAGACGACCGTGGCCCGTTCCCTGGAAGCTTATCTGGAAGAAAATCCTAAGGAAGCTAAAAATATTATTCAGAAAGTTATCCTGGCAGCACAGGCCAGGGTTGCTGCCAAGAAAGCCCGTGATATGGTACAGCGCAAATCTGTACTTAGCGGTAGCGGCCTTCCGGGTAAACTGGCTGATTGCTCGGAACGTAATCCGGAAAAATGCGAATTATACCTGGTGGAGGGAGATTCAGCAGGCGGTACGGCTAAACAGGGACGTGACCGTTCTTATCAGGCGATTTTACCACTCAGAGGTAAAATACTGAATGTGGAAAAGGCCATGGAGCACAAGATATATGAGAACGAAGAAATCCGGAATATCTTTACGGCCATGGGGGTGACGATCGGTACGCCGGAAGATCCCAAGGCTTTGAATCTTTCAAAACTGCGTTATCATAAGCTGATCATCATGACGGATGCCGATGTGGATGGAAGCCACATTGCCACGCTGATCCTGACTTTTGTTTTCCGGTATATGAAGGAACTGGTGACACAGGGTTATGTTTATATCGCCCAGCCTCCTTTGTATTTGGTAAAAAAAGGTAAAGAACAGGAATATGCTTATAATGAGGAACAGCGAAAGGCACTGGTAGCCAGAATCGGCGGTGGTAAAGACGACAGTGTAAATATCCAGCGTTATAAAGGTCTCGGTGAAATGAATGCCGATCAGCTTTGGGAAACAACCATGGATCCCGCCCGCAGAACCTTAAAACAAGTGACCATCGATAATCTGACAGCCGTAGACGAAACCTTCGCAATGCTGATGGGGGATGATGTTCCGCCAAGACGCGCCTTTATTGAAGAAAATGCTACGTATGCCAGGATCGATATCTAGTATTGCCTGTAGCGGATAACATGTTGAATTTATCAGAAACAAATTAAGACCCACGTGCATGTAGATCTGCATGTGGGTTTTTTGACTGTTGTAAAGAGATGCTTTATTTAATGTGAAATCGACATTTGGGAATTAAATAGGCGCCTGGCTTTATATCTTCAATATGTCCCAGATAATTGAACAATAAACGGGCCTCGTTTCGTTATCTTGAAGCGTTTGACAGAAAATGACATAGGTTCCTATAATTTTGGTATCAATTGCAAGGAGGGGCAAGCCGAAAACCCTGAACAGAGTAAGCATTCACTTAAAAATTTGTCAAAAATGGGAATCTTAACAACGTTATTAGCCGTATTGACTGCACTTTTAGGCAGCTTGGGTCTCTAGTAAGCTTACAAAGTTTTCAGAGAACTCAAGATTAAGAGTTTGAATCTCCCGAAATTTCGGGAGATTTTTTATGGTGCATGTGCCTACTTTATATTACCGTATAATGTGAAATCTGAACAAAGTGCCGGTTTGATTTTTAACCATCTGGGAATAAGACTTTTATACTATTAAATTATTTTTAAATTGAATATAATTTAATTGAATACAAAACCGTTTGACAAAAAATGACATAGCCAGGTTTAACTTTGGTAATACTTGCAAGGAGGGCCTATGCTGAAAACCCTGAATAGAGTAAGCGCTAACTTTAAACCTATTTAAAATGGACATTTTAGCCAAATTAATCGCCATCTTGACTGCACTTCTAGACAGTTTGGGCGTCGGAGGTATCTAGTGCGTTTTGAAAGCATTTAAACGCTAGATTAAAAATCTGGATCTCCTGATAACGGGAGGTCCATTTTTATTACTACAGGTGTTTACTGGCCGGAATATTGTTGACATGAATTTGTTTGCCAGAGATGGGTTTGTGCCCCACCGGCCGGCCAGACCGACTTATCATAATAACTGAAGTATCTATTCGCTGGTTGCTAGCCCGCCCATTTTTTTGTTACTGCGTTAAAAGCCGAAAAGTTCACCATGTTGACAGTGGATAAAAGCTTATTTTGGGCTGCTATTCATAACAGTCACAAGCAAGCATTATGGAAGGAGAACAACCTAAAAGAAGTACTGAGATTATTGAAGCTTATTTTGATTTTCTGGATCGGCATATAGAGGAAGTGATTAGCGGCAAAGCAACAGCATTTATGGAGCTGGGGCAAATTGCGCAGGAGCTGGCCATTTCACATGGGCATCTGTCGGATACTGTCCGGAAGATTAAAGGGAAACATCCCTGTTATTTTTATGATGCAAAAATCATTGACAGAGCCAGGCAGATGCTTTTGGAGACTGACGGCTCAATCGCACATATCGCCATGGTGCTTACCTATGATCCTTCCAATTTTTCTAAATTCTTTAAGAAATGGACGGGAGAAACGCCGGGAAACTTTCGAAAAAATCATAGGAACAGTCCATGAAAGTTCCGAAAAGTTCACCATGACTACCCCATATATTCAATGGATCTTTGTTACTCATCTAAATTGATAATTATGCGTAACAATGATTTGAATGGAAAAATCGTATTGATTGCCGGAGGCGGCAAGAACCTCGGCGGGCTACTGAGCAGGCAATTTGCCGCATTGGGTGCGAGGCTGGTGATCCATTACAATAGTGAGAATACGAAAGCAGACGCCGAAAAAACACTGGCTGATGTTAAGGCGGCCGGCGCTGATGCTATACTGGTACAGGGAGACCTTACTCGAGTTGCCAATGTCACGAAGTTATTCGACGCTGCAAAAGAAAGGTTTGGCAGCATCGATATAGCCATCAATACTGTAGGTAAAGTCCTGAAAAAGCCGTTTGTAGATACCACTGAGTCGGAGTATGACAGCATGAGTGATATTAATTCAAAAGTCGCTTATTTTTTTATTCAGGAGGCCGGTAAAAATCTCAATGATGGTGGGAAGATCTGCACCATTGTCACCTCCCTGTTAGCTGCTTACACCGGCTTATATTCAACCTATGAAGGTTTGAAAGCGCCGGTGGAGCATTTTACGCGCGCCGCCTCCAAGGAGTTTGGAAGCCGCGGTATTTCCGTTACCGCAGTGGCACCGGGCCCGATGGATACACCATTTTTTTATGGACAGGAAAGTGAAGATGCGGTTGCCTATCATAAATCGGCTTCTGCTTTGGGTGGGCTTACAGACATTCATGATATTGCCCCGCTCGTGTTGTTTTTAGTCACACAGGGTTGGTGGATTACGGGGCAAACGATATTTGCAAACGGAGGTTATACGACCAGATAAAAGCCCATCGGCAGTAGGTATAAAAAACGGGTGACCGGAATTATATGTAATTCCGGTCACCCGTTTTCTCTAGTTTGGCCTTTTTCTAGATAAGGCAAAAAAAAATAGCAATTTAGTTGGTTATATTGCTATTTTTTGTGATCTTTATATCTAGTTAAACGACTAGATATGGGATATCCAACTAAAATTCAGATAATAAAAAGAGCAAAGAGTGAGCAATGGTATGTAAATTTTCCAGCTGCCGTGGCTCAGGCAATAGAATTTAAGCAAGGAGAGATTGTTGAGTGGGTGATAGATGATCACCAGCGCCTAGTACTTCAGCGTAGTGATGAATCCGTAAAAGATCTTAAAAAAAAACTCCCCAAAAAGAAGGAGTAGTTGCTTGCTTTAATGAATTATTCGATAGATGTATAACAGCTTTCAAGCAATCCAGAACTTTTCAGAGAGCTCGCGATTTGTCTCACGGAGTTATTTCATGTATTGGACGTTGTACGATAACAGGGATGTTAACAGCAAGTGGGAATCAGTTTAAGGACTGGAGTGCGGCCTATCGAATATTTAAGGGTGAAAGAATGGATATGAATGCAATTTTTTCTGAAGTTAGAAAGGAGGTCGTGTATCAAAATAGAAAGAAAGGCGATTTTATTTATGCACACATGGACGATACCCTGTTAAGGAAGAGAGGGAAGAAAATATCAGGGACCGGATGGCTAAGGGATCCACTTGGCCCCCCGTTTTGTAATAATTTCATTTGGGGCCAACGATTTGTTCAACTCTCTTTATCGCTCATTGAAAAAGACCTCTGCGGTCCATCAAGGGCCATCCCGGTAGACTTCAAACATTGTCCTCCCACCAAGAAGCCGTCAAAAAATGCGACCGACCAGGAAGTAGCACTATACCGGGAAAGACAGAAGAAAGAAAAAATGAGCGAAGTAGGCGTCCAGCGTGTCATAGCCTTGAGAAAGTGCTTAGATGACGATGGCTATAAAAATAAAAAACTTATCCTGAGCGTGGACGGCAGTTACACGAATGGAACTGTTTTAAGGCAACTTCCAGAAAATGTAGAACTCATTGGCCGCATAAGGAAGGATTCAAAAATTTATGCTCTACCAGAAGAGCAACAATCAGGAAAGGGACGTAAACGATATTATGGAGAAGAGCTCCCCACACCAGAACAAATCCGACAAAGCGATGACTATCCTTATCAGCAGGTTGAAGCATGGGCTGCAGGAAAGATGCGTACATTCAATGTGAAAGTTGTAAAAGATATACGCTGGCGAAAATCAGGTAAGAGAGACTTAATGCTGATCATTATCAGGCCAGTTTCCTATAGGCTCACCAAAAAATCAAAATTACTGTATCGTGCTCCCGCCTATTTAATATCAACCAATCAAGAGATAGATATTTTCCTGCAGGTCCAGGCTTATATTAGAAGATGGGAGATAGAAGTCGGCTTTAGAGATCAGAAAACATTAATGGGATGTGGTCAGGCACAAATCCGGGAAAAAACTGCGGTAGCAAAAGTTCCGGCATTTGTATCCGCATGTTATGCTATGATGATACTGGCATCGCACAAACAGCAGCAGTCCAAATCAAAAAAACAACTCCCTGGGCCTAAATGGTACGTAAATATTAAAAAGCAAAGGGTTACTACTGGTGATATTATAAATAGATGTAGAGTTGAAAATTGGGCGCAAAGTGTAAATATTAATTTTTCCGACTTCGTGAACATTGAAAAAAAATTATCGAAGTGCGAAAAAATGGCAAATCCCTCATTTTCCTCCTTCTTTTATGCCAGAAATTAGCCAAACTAAAGAAAACGGGTGACCGGAATTATATGTAATTCCGGTCACCCGTTTTGGCTGGAGGCCGGCTGGTCTTAAAGGATTAAAATCAACACCAGAATAATAATGATAATGGCACCCACAGAAAGGTAGACACCACCACCTATCGCGCGCGCTTCTGTTTTCATTGATTTTAACTCGCTACGCAATTCTTTTTTCTCCGCCCTGGTAAGATTGGATTTATCCATGGCTTTGATCTCGTTGACCCTGTTAACGATCTCGTCGAGTCGGGCCTGCTGCTGGGCCGTTAATTCTTTTTTAGCCTCGGTCTTGGCTTTTTTGCCGGGACCGCCTGCCGCCATGGCGCTTTGGAAACCAAAAGACAGGGCCAATGCCATTACAAAAATGCTGATTGATTTTTTCATGTGCTGGATTTATTTGATTAAAGTTTAAGTTTTGAAATTAATGTTCCGGGTTCTGATTTATTGTATTAAAGTTACAAATATTCGTCCAATATTCACCTATTGAAATAGTTTATAAAAATGATCACCAAAATCCAGGCCGAAGTTGAAGGGTTGGATTGCCTTAAATAAGTATTTTTGCAATATGCAGTTTCAGATACCTATACGCATCCCGGTAGTCAGCCCCGGTATTGATTATCGTCAAAAGATCATGTTGACAGGCTCTTGCTTTACCGAGCATATTGGCCAGCGGTTAGCAGAGGTTAAATTCCAGACACTGCAAAACCCCAATGGGATCTTGTTTGACCCTATCAGTGTCTGCAATAGCCTGATTGGGTATATGGAAGAGCGCCAGTATAAAGAGGAGGAACTGTATTACCATCAGGAACTCTATCATAGCTGGGCACATCATAGCCGTTTCTCCGGACCGGATCCGGGGCAGGTAATAGAAGGTATCAATCAGTCGCAAAGACAAGCAACTGTCTTTTTGAAGGCGGCTGACTGGCTGATTATTACGCTGGGTTCAGCCAACAGCTATCGGCTTGTTTCAACGGGTAATACCGTTGCCAATTGTCATAAAGCGCCCGCACAGACCTTTGAAAAACACATGCACACCATCCCGGAAATCATTACCGCACTGGATGGAATGCTCTACCGGCTGCTGCGGTTCAATCGGGCATTAAAAGTCATTTTTACGATTTCCCCCGTCCGTCATATCCGTGACGGGATTATGGAAAACAACCGGAGCAAAGCAAGACTTTTAGAAGCGGTTCATCATATGGTGGATAAATTTGACCGGCTGCATTATTTTCCCGCTTATGAACTGGTCGTGGATGTACTTCGGGACTATCGATTCTATGACATAGATTTAGTCCATCCTAATTACGCGGCTACACAGTTTGTGCTGGAGAAGTTCCAGGAGACCTATATGGAGGAATCTACCTGCGATTTAATGGAAAAGCTGGATAAGATCCGCATTGCAAGAGCGCATAAGCCCTTTCAGCCCGATTCGGAAAGACACCGGCAATTTCGGGCCAAGACCCTGACGCAGGTTCAGGCCTTGCAAAATGAATATCCTTATTTGCGCCTGGAAGAAGAGGTCGCTTTCTTTAAAGAGGCGTAAGCCTGCTTTTAGCTCTCTTAATCCAAAGCTTTTCAGCTTGTTAATTATGAAACGATTGTTTGTTAGTGTGATAAAGTTGCAATATATTTGAGGGGTGAACCTTCTAATTAATATACAATTATCCAGGCTCTCCTTTCTGAGAAGTACCTGTTCTCATATCCCATAAATTAGGGTTATTATATTGTTTTGTCCTGCTCCCGGCTTTCAGCCTTGAGGAGCTATCCATTATTTGATATACTACAAAACCCATATTTAGAATATGACGAAAGTAATTATTATAGGTGGAGGAAAAATTGGCGCGACTGCGGCTTTTATGCTCCATCAGCATGCCCGTTTCGATGTCACTTTATCAGATGTAAATCCTGCCTTATTGGAAAAGGCTGCAAAGGATGGTATCCATACTGTTCAGGCCGATGTCCAGAATGAAAAACAGTTACGGGATGCCATGGAGAACTGTGATATGGTGCTGAGTGCCTGTCCCTATTTTTTGAACGTGCAGATAGCGAATGCCGCTAAGCAAACCCACACCCATTATTTTGATCTGACGGAAGATGTTGCTGCGACAAAGGCGATTCGCGAACTGGCCGAAGGCGCCGATGTGAGTTTTATGCCTCAATGCGGTCTGGCCCCCGGTTTTATCAGTATTGCGGCTTATGACCTTTGTAAACAATTTGATAGTCTGGAGACAGTCCGACTCAGGGTGGGCGCATTACCTCAATATCCGGTGAACCGCCTTAAATATAACCTTACCTGGAGCACAAACGGCCTGGTGAATGAATATTGCAATCCCTGTGACGCTATAGTAGATGGTAAACGTACGCAAGTGGCACCCCTGGAAGGGTATGAACGATTAATGGCAGATGGCATAGATTATGAGGCTTTTAATACTTCGGGAGGGCTTTCTGCCTTGGCAGAGGTACTGGAAGGCAAAGTCCGGTCGCTGGACTATAAAACAGTCAGATACCCGGGGCATAGAGATCTGATGCAGTTTTTGCTGAATGACCTGGGTTTCAAAGCACACAGGGAAGACCTGGTAACATTGCTGGATAAGGAGATCCCTTTTACGCAGCAGGATAAAGTACTGGTTTTTATAACAGTTACCGGATTAATAAATGGCAGGTTAACACAGAAGGTTTTTACCCGTACGATCTATGACCAGGAGGTTGCCGGTAAACCCATGACCGCCATTCAGGTGACGACAGCAGGCAGTGCCTGCGCGGTTTTGGATTTACATGCGCAAGGTAAGCTGCCGGCAACGGGTTTTGTAAGACAGGAAGATGTCAAGTTTCCTGAACTGATGGAATCAGACTTTGTCCGCTTTTATAAATAACAGGATAGAAAATCCATGCACTCAATGATTAAATTCTATAAAGATGAGTCAAAACAAATTAAAGACACTGGATCAGGTACTGGAAGGGCTGATGCGCCGATATAAAGAAAGAGTACCTGATGTGCAGAAGATCATTCATGCGATGATGGATAAGAGAATTATAGAAAATGAAACGGATATTGAAAATGATCACGTTGCTTTTCGGACGATGGGCGTCCCACAGTTAGGCATCCAGTCTCTGGAAAAGATCTTTTTGCATTACGGTTATGTAAAAAGGGATTATTATCATTTTGAGGCCAAAAAACTGGATGCTTACTGGTACAGTCCTCCGGAAGATAAATATCCACGCATTTTTGCCAGCGAGCTCAGGGTAAATGATCTCAGTGAGCGCGCCCGGAATATCATTCATTATTATACGGATACCGTAAAGGCCGACCCCGTGAAAGAGCTGGATCTGGATAATGCAGCACAGGTGGATCATTACCTGCATACCGGCTTATGGCGGACGCCGACACTTACGGATTATGAGACCTTACTCGACGAATCTGAATATGCTGCCTGGGTGATATTTAATCACTATTATCTGAACCATTTTACCATTAGTGTGCATAATCTACCCGAGGGCTTTAATACGCTGGAGACGTTCAATGAGTTTTTGGAAGCCGAGGGGATTAAACTGAACAGTGCCGGCGGAAAGATCAAGGAAAGTGCGGATGGTAAACTCCGGCAAAGCTCGACGGTGGCAGGTAAGTTGCTTGCAGAATTTGCGGACGGCAAGGAGCGTGAGATTGCCGGTTCCTATGTGGAGTTTGCTGAGAGGAAGGTGCTGGACGCTTTTAAAGATGTACCTTCAGATCAGATTCAGCGTAAACACAGACGCGATGGATTCGAGACCGGGAACGCGGACCGTATCTTCGAAAGCACCTACCGGACGCAAACCGATCGGTAATATATTGCGGCATTCAAAAAAATAATTAGGGAAAACTGTAAAAGAAATAATGATGGATTTAAAAAAAGACATGCAGGAGGTACTGGATCAGTTTGCCATCCGGGCAAAAAATAATGGTGGCTCGGATGGCATCGCGCAACAGCTCACCAAGGGAGCCCAGATTGCCTCTAATTCTCCGGTCGACGGACAATTGATTGCAGAAGTTGCAACGGCCGCTCCGACAGACTATGAGGCAATCGTCCTCAGGGCTGAGGAGGCGTTTTTAGCCTGGCGCAAATGGCCGGCTCCAAAAAGAGGGGAAGTTATCCGTCAATATGGCCAGGCACTCAGAGATAATAAAGAAATGCTTGGTAAACTGGTTTCCTACGAAATGGGCAAAAGCCTGCAGGAGGGCGCCGGTGAAGTACAGGAGATGATTGACATCTGTGATTTCGCTGTAGGACTTTCCAGGCAACTGCACGGACTGACCATGCATTCAGAAAGACCCGATCATAGGATGTACGAACAGTGGCATCCCTTGGGCATTGTAGGTATTATCACCGCTTTTAATTTTCCGGTAGCCGTCTGGAGCTGGAATGCGATGATCGCGCTTGTGGCCGGGAATGTGACAATTTGGAAACCTTCGGAGAAAACGCCTCTGGCGGCACAGGCCTGTATGCATATCCTGTCCGGCGTATTTAAAGCCAATCAGGTGCCCGCTGGCGTATGCAATCTCGTACAGGGAACTACTGAGATCGGTAAATTGATAGCTGCTGATCCGAGAATTGTATTGGTATCTGCTACAGGTTCCACGCGTATGGGGATGGCCGTCGGACAGGCAGTCGCCGGGCGCTTAGGTAAATGCTTATTGGAATTAGGAGGCAATAATGCCATTATCGTTACTGAAAATGCTGATTTAAAACTGGCGCTGACGGGGGCAGTATTCGGTGCCGTGGGGACCGCAGGGCAACGCTGCACTACAACCAGAAGGCTGATTATTCATGAATCTGTTTATGATCAGTTCGTAGCAGAACTGATAAAAGCCTATGGCCAGTTACAGATCGGAAATCCGCTGGATCCTCAGGTGCATGTAGGACCTTTAATTGATGAGGCGGCTGTCGTACAATATGAAGCGGCACTAGTGGCTGTTCAAAAGGAGGGGGGATCAATCCTGACGCCTGCAGGTAAACTGGAAGGGGAAGGTTTTGAATCGGGTTGTTATGTGAGGCCCTGTATCGCCGCTGTGCAAAATGATTATATGATCGTGCAACAGGAAACTTTTGCGCCTATCTTGTACGTGATGAAATACACGACACTCGAGGAAGCTATACAGATGCAGAACGGCGTTCCGCAAGGCCTGTCTTCGGCGATTATGACAGGTAACCTGAAAGAGGCCGAAAAATTCTTATCTGCCAGCGGCTCTGATTGTGGTATTGCCAATGTTAATATTGGCACTTCAGGCGCTGAAATAGGGGGTGCCTTTGGTGGAGAGAAGCATACCGGAGGCGGCAGGGAAAGTGGGTCCGATGCCTGGAAGGCCTATATGCGCCGACAGACCAGTACGATCAATTATGGGGATGATTTGCCGCTGGCGCAGGGCATTGATTTCCATCTGGGGTGATTCTCAAAAAATCTGTCAAAATGCTCTTGGTCTGCTATTATCTTGATGAATGTCTTTGTAAATGGGATACCTTAACGAAAAAGAAATGCATTTGTCTTATTTTTGATCAGACATTTGTATGACATCTGTAAAACAACCTTAACGAACATCATATGAGATCACTGATTACCGGATTGATTCTATGCTTTACCGTCACCTTTGCGTTTGGTCAGCATATAACAGGGGACAGGGGACTTTCCATTGGCGATACTGTTTCTCAGCTTAAAATAGCAACTTTTGCCTTGGGACCGAAAACACAGCAGGACCTGACAATTGACCTGGACTCCTTAAAGGGGAAAGTCACCATTATAGATTTTTGGGCTACCTGGTGTCAGCCCTGTTTACCTTCGCTGATCCGGCTCAATCAGATACAGAAGGAAGTAGGACCTGATAAGTTAATAACGGTGGCAATAGCACCTGAATCAAAGCAAGATATACGGCGAGCCATTCAGCATTTGGATGCTTCTGATATATATTTTTCCAATGACGGGATGATCTGGAACCAGTTTATGTTTTACTCGGTGCCGCATACTGTGGTGATCGATAAGAATGGAATTATCGAAGCCATCACTTATCCCGGAGCCATTAATACCGCCCTGATCCGGAAAATGGTCAATGGTGAAAAGGTATCGTTTCCGCTTAAAAATGACAGTCCCGAAGTGGCCGGTAATGATCTGACGAAGGATAATAAAGATTTATTGAATGTTTCCGTGTCGGGGTATGATTCAAGTAGTCGGGGAACGAAAATATATAAACAATCTTCTTTTGAAGGGACTATATTAAAATTTATAAATTTCACCCTCCCTTCACTATATAGGGAAGTGTACGGAATGCCCGCTCCCACCTGGGTTATTGACCAAACAAAAGATAGTGCCGATGCTGGCAATACTGCGCAAAAGAAGTATTGTGTGACGGTGAGATTGCCTCGTGACTCAAGTGAAGATGAGGCGTTTCGTTTGGCGCAAACGGCAGTGAACCTCTCTTTTCCATATACAGCAACAAGGGTGAAAAGAATTAAAAAAGTATACAATCTGGTATACTGGCCCAAGGAGCACCATTTAAATTTCGCCCCCTCAGACACAACCGGACACGCTGAATCTACATTCACCACATATGGCTCCAATCTAATCGGTAAGCGGATTTCCGCTGATAATTTGATGGCCTATCTGTCCAATGAAATCGGAAGCATGGAAGGCCGAATCGTTTTGAATAAAACCCATTTGAATCGGAAATTTGATATTACTTTAAAATGGGAATATGCAGACAGCACTTCCATTAAAAGGGAGCTGAAAAAGTACGGCCTGTATTTGGTGGAAAGTGAGGAACCGGTTGATATGTTGCTGATTAAAAAAGATTAACCGGCTCGTTTCTGCAGGTGCGATCAGATAATTTGCCCTGTTGGGTTGTATGTTTTTTTTATATTGTTATTCTGCATCATTTTCCTGCATATCCCTCCTGTTTTTCCAGGATTTTAGAAAGCTACAGTAGATGGTATATTCCATGTTTTTTGCTGCGATATAGGCAAAAACTTTTTCCGCCAGCGTTGAGGCGATCCCCTGGCCCCGGAGGTTGCGGGACACCTCTATGTAATCCAGGTCGATATGATTGTCGTGCACTCTATAGCGCACAAAGGCATGCCCCTCTTCGCTGTTGATAGGCAGTTCTAACTTGTTTTCGGTTCTGTTGTCCACCAGTTCCATGGTTGCATATAATGGATTCATTTTTATTTTTTTTAAAAGCTTAGTGTACCAAATTTACCTGCTTTATAATCGGCTTCCGCCTGTTTTAACTCTTCGGATGTATTCATTACAAAATTCCCGCCAGCAGCTACCGGTTCGTCAATGGGTTCTCCGCTAAGGTAGAGAAAATGGCTGTCAACACAGCTGCGGATCAGTAATTCATCATTCTCTTTTTCAAAGACGATCAGTTGATGGGGTAGAATATTTTCCCCGTTTATCTGCAATTGACCGCTAATCAGATAGAGTAATGTCCAGTGGCCGGGCCGGGCTGTCAATTGGAGCTGTTTGCCGGCATACAATTCCCCACCAAGAATCGTAATGGGCGTCTGCGCCTGCAACGGCCCCTGAAGACCTTCATAATCTCCTGCAACAAGCCTGATCGACGCGCCACTGGCGGTCGGGACTATGGGTTGATCAGTTTTCTTTGCCAATTGATAGAAAGGTGCCTCCCATTTAAGATGAGCAGGACTGTTAATCCAAAGTTGAATAAGCTCATAATCTCCGCCCTTCTTCAGTAAATTATCCGTTGGCCCTTCGCTGTGCAAGAGGCCGCTGCCAGCGAACATCCATTGCACATCACCGGCACTTAAGATACCTTCTCCACCATGATTATCTCTGTGGAAACCCTCGCCGCGTAACATCAGTGTAACCGGAGAAAACCCTCTGTGGGGGTGTGGGTGAATTCTTCTGACGGATCCCGGCTCGATTTGTTCAGGTGTAATATGGTGTAGTAAGATAAAGGGATTGGCAAATCTGAAATCAGAATGGGGGAGTGGCTGTAGCACGGTCTCCTCATCGGTGATCTTTTTTGCCCTTCCATCCAGGATGTGCATAATTTTCTTAAACATTAGATTATCTCGTTTTGTTCTTTAAACAAAGCAGTTGCAGCACCTACCCAGTAGGTACTGCAACTGCTCATCTTATTATTCCAAATGTCCGAATTTGCCTTGATTGAAATCATTGATTGCTTCTATGATCTCATCTTGTGTATTCATGACAAAGGGGCCGTAGCTGGCAATGGGTTCATCAATGGGCGTTCCGCTCATCAGCAATATGACCGCTTTTTCGCTGGCCTGCAGATGAATGTCTTCGCCGTCGTTTTCAAATAACACAAAATCATGCTCTTGCACATCCCGGCCATTAACCTTGCCTCCGCCATTGACAAAAAGTAATGCTGTATTATGTGCGGTCGGCACCGGAATGGTTACCTCACCTCCGGCTTCCAGGTGTACATCCAATAGATTGACGGAGGTATATGTACTTGCGGCCCCTTTCTGCTCCTGAAATTCACCTGCGATGACGCGGACAACACTTTTGCCGTCTGGTAGCGTGACCACCGGTATGTCATTTTTTGTCAGCGGCTGATAATGCGCAGCGACTGATTTATCTTTTTTGGGAAGGTTTACCCACAGCTGAACCATTTCAAAATTGCCGCCTTTTTTAGAGAAATTTTCCTCATGGTATTCTTTGTGCAGAATGCCGTTCCCTGCGGTCATCCATTGCACATCTCCGGGGTTGATTACGCCGCTGTTGCCTGCACTGTCGTGATGGGCAACACTGCCCTGGTAGGCGATGGTAACTGTTTCAAAACCTTTGTGCGGATGAACGTCGACACCCCGGATATGATCGGAAGGGCCAAAATCATAAGCGGCGTTAAAGTCCAGCATCAAAAACGGGCTGATTCTTTTTTGCCCGACGGCCTGTGGGATAAAATTAAATACCCTGAATCCGTCACCGACCATGCCTGCCCTGGCAGGCTTTGCTATAACCCTGTCTATTTTCTTTTCCATGATTTCTTTTCCTTATATTTTTTTATTTAAATAATTGTATGCGCCTCTTTAGTTCAGGCAGATGTTGAGGCCTGCATTTTTAAAACCATCATCAATAAACCGTATTTTTAATGGGATGGACTTAATGAGTTCATCCAGGCTGCTTTCCCAGTTACTCCAGGATTCTTTGCGTACAATAACCGGAGGCTCTTCCTGAAGGGAAAGAATTTTAAGTAATTTCTTCTCCTGGCTTTCTTCCGGGCCTGCTTCATAGAGAATGCCATCAAAGTCCATTCTATAAAGTTGTTCGATAGCGGATTCGACGTCCTGAACGACACTTAGTTCCTCTTTGGTTGACAGAACCTGAACTTGTTCCAGATCTGCAACATCATTGACGATAATCAGAATTTTACGCTTCATAATGACTCCTTTTTTTGACTACACAAAGATACGTCAGGGCAAAAGGGGTGCCCAATAATGCAGATTAAGCAGCAAGCTTAATCTGCATTAAGTGTAAATCGTAAGTTGTTGATTATGAGATGATGTTTGGAAGGGTTGCTTAGTCTGGCAAAGGCATGTTATTGATCATTTTAGAGAAGAATTCCGGTGTAACGCCGATAAAAGAAGCAATCTGTTTGTGTGGCAAGCTTTGTGTTAACGTAGGATACAGATGGCAAAAGGTAGCGAACCGCTCAATCGCCGGTTGACTGAGGTTACCAATCAGCCTTTGTTGATAGGCGATAACCGCATTTTCTGCCAGTATTCTGAAATGTCTTTCCAGCTCGGGAAATGCTTCAAATGCTTCATCCAGTTTTGCCCTGGAGATAAACAGGTAATAGGTAGGCTCCAGCGCTTCAATAAAAAGGTCTGCCGGCTCCTGCCTGTTAAGACTTTTCATGTCAGCCATCCACCAGCCGGGCGGGGCAAACTGCAGCACGTGCTCAAAGCCGTTGCTATCCACTTTATAGCTTCTGAGCAGCCCTTCTGTTACAAATGCCAGTCCCTGATTGATGTCACCTTCCTGCAATAGGTAGTGCTTTTTTTTCAGCATTTTTTCCTGAAACAGCCCTTCGAGTTTTTCCAGTTGATCTTCGGATAGTGTAATATGTCCTTGAATGTTGTCTCTGAGTAAGGGATACATGAGGTAACTTTAGAGGCTAATCGGGTTATAAAATGATTGTGCCCTGTAAAATTACATCATTTTTAGGACTTAAACCCATAGCGGTCAATAAGTTTGACTACTATGGGTGTTACAAAAAGAAGAGGTTTGTCCCATAAGACAAACCTCTTCTTTTTGTAAAAAAACTATTTAAACCCGATTCGGACTTAACTCTTTTGTTCGAAGCTTTTACGGATGATATTCAGCGCGGCTCCGTGTCTGAACCACTCGATCTGTTGTTGATTGTAGGTGTGATTCACGTCGAACTGCTCAGTAGAACCGTCTGCATGATGTAATACGATCGTTAACGGTTTATCCGGAGTAAAAGTGGTTAAACCCAGGATATCGATCACGTCATCTTCCAGAATCTTGTCGTAGTCATTTTTATCCTGGAAAGTCAGACCCAGCATACCCTGCTTTTTCAGGTTGGTCTCATGGATACGTGCAAAGCTCTTGGCAATGACCGCACGAACACCCAGGTGACGAGGTTCCATTGCAGCATGTTCCCTGCTGGAGCCCTCTCCGTAGTTTTCATCCCCCACAACGACTGTTCCGATACCGGCGGCTTTATAAGCACGCTGGGTAGCCGGTACAGGACCGTATTCACCGGTCAGCTCATTTTTAACGCTGTCTGTTTTCTCATTAAAGAAGTTAACCGCGCCGATCAGCATATTATTGGAGATATTATCCAGATGCCCCCTGAATTTCAGCCATGGACCGGCCATAGAGATATGGTCAGTGGTACATTTGCCTTTGGCCTTGATCAGCAGTCTTAAGCCTTTCAGGTCGGTGCCTTCCCACTCAGCGAACGGAGACAACAGCTGCAGACGTTTTGAGTCCGGAGAAACCTGGATCTGAACGGAAGAACCGTCTTCTGCAGGTGCCTGATAACCGGGATCTTCAACATCAAAGCCATTCTTAGGTAGTTCATCTCCGGATGGTGGATCCAGTTTTACTTTCTCCCCCTTTTCATTGAGCAGGTAGTCTGTCATCGGGTTGAATGTCAGGTCTCCGGCAATGGCAATCGCAGTTACCAGTTCAGGCGAGGCGACGAATGCAAATGTATTGGGGTTGCCATCGGCTCTTTTCGCGAAGTTGCGGTTAAAAGAGTGAACGATGGTGTTTTTTTCTTTTTTCTCAGCACCGACTCTGTCCCACATACCGATACAGGGTCCGCAGGCATTGGTCAGGATCTTGGCGCCGATTCCTTCAAATACGTCCAGGATGCCGTCGCGCTCCACGGTAAAACGGATTTGTTCGGATCCCGGGTTGATCAGGAATTCAGATTTAGCCTTCAGGTTTTTTTCGGCCACCTGTTTTGCCAGAGAAACGGCACGGGAAAGGTCTTCATAGGAGGAATTGGTACAAGATCCGATTAAACCGACTTCCACTCTTTCCGGCCAGCCCTGTGCATCGGCTACTTCCTTCATTTTGGAAACAGGTGTAGCCAGATCGGGTGTGAATGGTCCGTTCAGGTGAGGCTCCAGCTCAGAAAGGTTGATTTCAATCACCTGATCAAAATATTTTTCAGGATCTGCGTATACTTCCGGATCGCCGGTCAGATGATCTTTGATAGAATCTGCGATATCAGCTACCTCTGTTCTGCCGGTGGCTCTCAGGTAGCGGGCCATAGATTCGTCGTAACCGAAGGTAGAGTTGGTGGCGCCTATTTCAGCACCCATATTACAGATGGTGCCTTTACCGGTACAGCTGATAGAACGTGCACCTTCACCAAAATATTCAACGATGGCACCGGTGCCGCCTTTTACAGTCAGGATTCCGGCAACTTTAAGGATAATATCTTTTGGAGCTGCCCAGCCACTTAGTTTGCCGGTCAGCTTCACACCGATCAGTTTAGGCCATTTCAGTTCCCATGGCAAACCAGCCATTACATCACAGGCGTCAGCACCGCCGACACCGATGGCAATCATACCCAGACCACCCGCATTTACAGTATGGGAGTCGGTACCAATCATCATCCCGCCAGGGAAGGCGTAATTTTCCAGTACGACCTGGTGGATGATACCGGCGCCCGGGCGCCAGAATCCGATTCCGTATTTATTGGACACAGAGCCGAGAAAATCATATACTTCTTTACTTTCTTCTTTTGCGAATGCCAGGTCTTTTTCAGCACCTTCTTTGGCAATAATCAGGTGATCACAGTGTACAGTGGAAGGAACCGCTACTTTCGGGCGGCCAGCCTGCATGAACTGCAACAGCGCCATCTGAGCAGTGGCATCCTGCATAGCTACACGGTCAGGCGCGAAATTAACATAATCGTGTGCCCTTTCGAATTTCTTCAGGGGTTGGTCGCTGTGTAAATGCGCGTAAAGTACTTTTTCGGCAAGTGTGAGAGGTGTGCCGGTAGCGGCGCGTGCTTTTGCAATTTTGTCAGGTAGCTCACTGTAGACCTTTTTGATCATGTCAATATCAAAAGCCATAACATACAATTTAAATAGTGTGATATAAAATTGTTGCGAAGTTACTAAAATCGGGTGGATTTTTAAAACTTTGGTCTGTTAAAATTAGGTAGTCCTAATTTTAGGGTTTGATATACCTAATGGATAAAAGCCTTTGATTTTTATGCTCTTGCAAGAAATTTTTTTAAGAGCTCTGACATGTTTGAGGATTTTGTATATTTGTCTGTCCTGCTTTAATAGGATGGTTACCCAATTGGCGTAAATCTTGCTACGGTGTGAATGTTCTAGGATAATACTGATCCGATGGATTTACTTTATTGGACGAGTCTTAGAATTAAAAAGCTAATTAGATGAACAGATTAAGAAGTTTTATTGAGTGCCGGGCTTTTGGGGTCTGTGCTGCGATCGGTATGAAACTGGGGATAGCCAGCTCCCGTATCCGCCTTTGGTTTATCTATATCTCATTTCTCACTTTTGGCTCGCCTGTTATTATATATATGGTACTGGCATTCTGGATGAATATTAAACGCTATGTTTTATTTGCCAGACGAAATCCCCTGAAGTATTCCGACTAAGCTGGGAGCTTGTTGTTATCGCTTTCTGCAGGCAAGCTTTGTCCAGGGTACCGGTAAAAAACGCTAGTAAGACCCACTCATTTTAATCGCTTCATTCAACGATCATTTATGCGCTTTGGTAGATTTTCAGGGAAGATTCATCCAAATTGTATAACTTTAATTATAGCAGATATGAACCGAATACTGCTCACTTTCAACTTATAAAGCAATATATGAACAACCAACGTAAATTAATGCTCTGCTTATTGGTAGCAGCAGGTATTGGCCTTAGTTTCTCTTGTAAAAAGGTCGTTGACGGACCGGGGGATGGAGACGGGGCCTCAGGCGGTTATTATGGCGGCTATACTTTCACGAATTCTCTAAATGATTCATTGTATATGTACGCAAAGGCTTTTTATCTCTGGAACGACGATTTGCCGAGTTTTGCAAAGTTTGATCCTTCGAAATATGAAAGCGGCAATAGTCTTACCGGGCTGAAAAACGAGCTTTACGCTTTGACACAGATCCCTGTAAATGCCGAGACCAATAAACCCTATGAATACGACGCTGATTTTCCTGGTGAGTCCAAATATTCCTATATGCTGTTAACGGCTGATAATACAGGAGGCGGCAATTCATCTTTTGTCATTAAACCCAATACTCAGTCATTTACCTTGGATGGCAAGGGTAATGATCTGGGTATTCATTTTGGCTTCACTTCTCCATACGCGGTCGATGAGAATGGCGATTACATAGTGGATACTGACGGGAACAGAAAGCTCAATCGGGATACGACGATTACGGTTTTAAAATACGTGGATAATGGCTCACCAGCTCAAAAGGCGGGACTGAAGCGCGGAGATGTGATATATAAAATGAATGGAGAGGCCAAAGACTTTAATTCTTTTTCAAGTGATAAAGAGCTTCAGGATTATTATAACGGAATACTTGACGGAAGCAGCCTTGATATTGTGAAAGTAGATTCTGTTTATCCCAAAACCGGGAAGAGAAAGGAGACAATGATTAGCCTTCAAAAAAAGCAATATGATTTTAATCCGGTTATTTTAGATTCCGTCATCAGCTTGCCTGGTGGTAAAAAAGTGGGTTATCTGGTCTTTGAAGGATTTACCCAGTTAGAGAATGCCAAGGCGCCTATAGATGCCGCATTAAAGAAGTTTGCCGGTGTTACCGACCTGGTTGTTGATCTTCGCTACAATGGTGGCGGCGCCGTTGAGACGGCAGAGTATCTGGCCAATGCATTTGTAGCCAGCGGCAATGATGGTAAAACGCTGTATAGCATGCATTATAATGATAGTCTGCGCGATGAATCCACCTATTCATCCTTTTTGAAAACGGTGCTGAAATCCCAGAAATTATATGAAGATGACGGTGTTACACCAACGGGCAAGACAACACTGGATATTGATTATAGCGTGGCCGGCAATACGGAAAAGGTAAAGAAGTCGGGTGCCATTAGTACGGCTTCAAATAAAATTTATTTTATTGTAGCAGGAGGAACGGCATCTGCCAGTGAATTATTGATCAACGCTCTAAAACCTTATAATAATGTGGTCCTTGTGGGTGCTTGGTACGCAGAAGATCCGGAAGAAGATGATGGGGGTCATACGCAAATAAGAACCTATGGCAAGCCTGTTGGGTTCTTTGATCTGCGGATAGGAGAATACACTGTGTATATGTCAATGTTCCAGTCACTGAATTCAAAGGGAGAAGGTGATTATTATAGTGGCATGCTGACAGACGGGTTGGGATATGATGATGTGTTGGCGGATTTTGGGAAATCGGAAGACCGTCTTGAATCGCTGAACCAGATTTTGGCTACCCTGGATTCAAAATTTAAGGTGCCCGGGACCAGCTTCAGAGCGGCCCTTAGTACCAATATTAAGCCAAGGCAGAATCCTGCCACCCGAGCTTCAATTCGAAGCTATGAAGCTGAGGAAAACAGGCGTAATTTTAAACCCATGGTTAAAAGGACGATTCAGTTACGTTGATTTCTCAGGAGGAAATACTAGATGCCCGATCGGTGTAATGTACGCTGATCGGGTTTTTTGTAGTAATTTTTTAGATTTATTTTCGTCTTTTTGGATGTAAAATTATATCTAATTGAATATAAAATACTTAATTTTGATTAATTTATATGTAAATAGATATAAAATGACACCAGCACTGGGAGCGTTTGTAAAAACAGAAAGGAAGAAAATTAAGTTGACACAATCCGAGTTTGCAGAAAGAGCGGGCGTAGCCCTTGTCGTAATAAGGAAAATTGAACAAGGAAAGGAAAATCTAAATCTGCGAAAAGTTAACCGGGTTTTATTAATGTTTGACCATACATTGGGGCCTGTCAAAGTACAACGAGAATCAATTAGTGAACAATAGCAGACTTTGCAATGCGATTAAGCCATTCAGCTACTCCTGCCTTAGAAAATATTTAGATAGCACCTTTATTCGTTATATGCTTCTTTTAACGAGAGGGATGCAAAATCAAATAGAATCTCATTAAATGAGTGGGTGGGTTGACTTGACTTTTATTCTATACAATTTGGAATGCATTGGATGCCCATACATACGCTAATTTTTAAAGCCCCGCTTTCAACTTTGAGCGAATGCGGGGCTTTACATTATTATTGCATGAAAAGCGACATTGAATGTGGCTTCATGTAGCAGGTCAATGTCTATGCAAATTTCTTGGCATCTTCCAGGAACTTCGCCAGGCCAATATCCGTCAGTGGATGTTTCAGTAAACCTAGAATAGGCTCCAGCGGAGAAGTGACTACATCGGCACCCGCTTCAGCACATTGGATAATGTGATTGCTGTTACGGATTGAAGCTGCCAGGATCTCGGTTTCATAACCTTGTACGGCATAGATTTCCGCGATCTGAGAAATCAGGTTGATCCCTTCCCAGCCACTATCGTCGATACGGCCGATAAATGGAGAAACGTAGGCTGCGCCTGCTTTAGCTGCCAGGATAGCCTGACCTGCAGAGAATACCAGTGTACAGTTGGTCCGAATGCCATTATCTGTAAACCATTTGATCGCTTTTACACCTTCCTTGATCATTGGAACTTTAACCACAATATTTTTATGCAGTGCAGCGAGTTTTTTACCTTCTTCTACAATGCCCTTAAAATCAGTAGATACAACTTCAGCGCTGATATCACCATCCACGATCTCGCAGATAGTCTTATAATGCTGGATAACGGCGTCATGGCCTTTGATTCCTACCTTCGCCATTAAGGATGGATTGGTGGTAACACCATCCAGGATACCTAAATCATTGGCTTCCTTAATCTGTTCCAGGTCTGCCGTGTCAATAAAGAATTTCATCAGTCTTTTTTTTAATTTAATGATTGGTAAATATATCTCTTTTTATCATGCTGTGCGCCTTAGCAGGGTGCATAACAATCTTCCCCAAAGGTACGCAAAAATTAAAGATAGGCTTAATAAGATCGAAAAATTTACATTTAGTTGATAGCGCTAAACAAGCTAAAAAAACGATCCTTATGTCGTTTATGGCGATTGTTATCTATGTAATAGGGGAGGTAATAAAGAAGGCAGGCTACTCACATCGCGCCGCTACAACCACCTACTCTTGCTGCCTTCCGGCCCTGGGAGGATTCAGTAGGAGCTGGCCGTGTGAGACCTGCCGGGTGCAAATGTAAAAGCCTTACCTGGAAATGCCAAATTTTAAACGCCGTTTTGTGAAAATAAAAAACAGATCCGCAGGATATCGTTTGATCTACCTGCGGATCTGTCTGGTCTTTCAGGATGTTTCCTGAAAATGTCGGTCAGCGTCAACATGGAGGGATTGCAATACGCTGATCAAAAATAAGTTAACTTTAAACTTGGGGCTAAAAAGCGGAATTTAGAAATCTTTTTTTGCAACACCATCCGCAATCGCTTTCAGGGCATTGGTTTCGCTAAGAATCGCACTCATTTTGTTGCCTTTACCATCATCACCTTTTGCGATATAACCACCTCTGGCAGTTTTGGATACGACAGCATTGTGCATGGGTACGTTCTTTTCCTTTGTTTTCAGACAATAAGCTTTAATAAATTTTGAAGTGTCCATCTTTTCAATTTTTGTTTGATAATCTAAAATAAATTTATGGGCTGGGATGCCTTCAGGAAACCTGCCCTGAACCCGGCTTTGATGTTAAATGTAAGCAGATTTTGCCAAAAATCGGACAATTGAGAAGAGTTTTTCGCCAATTTCCTTTTTTAACATCCTGCTGATAATCACTGCATTTGTTAATTATCTAAAAGATTTAAGTGTAACTGATTGAAATTCTGTAAAGAAGATAATTTCAGATCTGCCGCAGCCCATCTTGGCTCTTTATAATGTTCCGGTCCAGGAACAATAACGCAGCGCATTCTGGCCGCTTTTACAGCGATCATGCCATTGAAAGAGTCCTCAAAACAAATGCACTGAGTGGGTGCGGTATTGAGCGCAGCGGCGCAGTCCAGATACACCTGCGGATGCGGCTTACCGTAAGGCAGATTCCCCGCGGATGCGATCGTATTCAGGTATTTCTCGATACCCAGTTTTTCTACGACCAGATGAATCAGCGGCAGGGAAGAAGAGGAAGCGATGCCGATTTTAAATTTCAGTTCACTGAAAAACTCAAAAATATGATCCACACCAGGCATGACCAGTCCTCTTTTATCCACTTTATCCATGACAGTGGCCAGAATTTTCGCTTCCACCCGGTCATATTCATGGACAGAAACCTGGTGCCTGGATAGCCACCATTCGGTAAATTCTTTGGTTCTGAGCCCGGTGGTGATGGCATACTGCTCATCAGAGAGTACGATACCATATTCACCGAAGATCTCCTGGGCAGCTTCTTTCCATAAAGGCTCGCTGTCGATCAGCAGGCCATCCATATCAAAAATAACGGTCGATAAATGCATATGTCTTTTTTCTTCTTTTTTAATGTCTTGCCATTTTTTTACCTGAGTAAAATCCGGCACTGGACGTTGTAATGAAAATTTATTCTGCTTTAATGAGGTTGCGTTGATCTCTTTTGGGGGTGTAAGTATGCTTCCATCGGCGGTGACTCCACAGGTAGCCCGCCGGGTCCTCCCGGATCACTCGTTCCAGCAGTGCAGCTGTTTTGACAGTCACCGCACCTTTTGGCAAATCGCCTGCCGCCTTCGTGATACATTCCAGCTCGGTCGTATAATATCCCCGTTTAATTCTTTTTATTTTACAGAAGACCACAGCGTTATTCATGAGCCTGGAGTTCGCATCAGGTCCTTTGGCAAAAGGTGTCAGCCTGCCAAAAAAAGGAAGCCAGTAGGCGCTTTTCAAAAACCGGGGGTTCTGGTCGGCCACCAGCACAAAAGCTTTGCGCTCAGATGCATAGGGCTTAAATTGCTCTTTGAACCGACTGCTGTCAATTAATATGGTGCCGAACCGGCTACGGATCTTCTGCATGAGTCTTTCAGCGATAGTGCTGCTCACATGGGCATAGACCACGATTTGCTTATATGGATTTTGATGGGAATAGGACAGATTGCACCATTCCCAGTTAAAAAAATGGCCTAATACAAAATCGATACTAAGACCTTCTTCGTACAGTCTGTTAATCAATACGTGGTCTCTTTTAAAGCGGCGCAGGATCGACTCAACCGGCAGTGAAATCAATTTGACCAGCTCCACAAAATTGTCGGTGAACCGGTAATAGAAATCCCGGCAGATCTTTCTGCGCTCGGCATCAGTTTTCTCGGGGAAGGCGATCTTCAGGTTCTTTTCCACCACGGGACGTCTGTAGCGGACAATGCGGTGTAAAGTAAATGCAATCAGGTCACTGATTCCGTACAACACCCAAAATGGGAGCAGTGAGATCAGATAAAGTAAACCGTAAACAATATAATACATGCTTGTTGACTGCTTTTGAGACCGATTACAGGAGTTTAAGCCGCAAATATACAAATAGGGCAGCGCCCAGCTGCCCTATTTGGCAATTATTATAATATTACGCTTTGCAACAGATGGTTTTTCTCCGGGTAATCCGTATTAAAGTGCAGCCCTCTGCTTTCTCTTCGGAACTGTGCGCCTTTAACGATCAGATACCCGACTGTGATCAGGTTACGCAGCTGGCAGAGCTGTGGAGAAACCTGCGCCTGCTTATACAAAGCTTCGGTTTCTTCAAAAAGCAGGTCCAGGCGCCGCATAGCTCTTTCCAGACGGACATTGGTCCGGACAATTCCCACATAGTCCGTCATGATCTGTTCTAACTCCTTAACACTCTGGGTGATCAGGATCATCTCTTTGGGTTCAGAAGTGCCCAGGGCGTCCCAATCCGGGAACGCCATGTTATCCATTTCTCCCATGAACTGCTCCAGAGACCCGTCTTTATACCGGGACAGCACATCCTCATAAGCCCTGTGGGCAAAGACCATGGCTTCCAACAGGCTATTGCTGGCCAGTCTGTTGGCCCCATGCAGGCCGGTGGAAGAGCATTCGCCGCAGGCATACAGATGTTGTATGGAGGTCCGGGCGTAGAGGTCCGTTTTTACACCGCCGCAGCTGTAATGAGCCGCAGGGGCAACAGGTATTCCTTCTTTAAAGACATCGATACCCATTGAATGGCACCGCTCATAGATATTGGGAAAATGCTGCATGAATTTTTCCCGGTCGATAGGGGAACAATCCAGGTAGACATGCTGCGTACCATGCTTTTTCATTTCACTGTCGATGGCCCTGGCGACAATGTCACGGGAAGCCAGGTCCTTTCTGGGATCATACCGCTCCATAAAAGCTTCCCCTTTATGATTGCGCAAAACACCGCCTTCACCGCGCACCGCTTCCGTGATCAGAAAAGCAGGGGAGACACCCGGTTCAAATAATGCGGTCGGA
Organism: Arachidicoccus terrestris; assembly: GCF_020042345.1. NCBI lineage: Bacteria > Pseudomonadati > Bacteroidota > Chitinophagia > Chitinophagales > Chitinophagaceae > Arachidicoccus > Arachidicoccus terrestris. The sequence continues at coordinate 904,580 of NZ_CP083387.1, read as the reverse complement.
TGAAACTGGATGAATTCCATGTTCTCTATCCGGCCCTTAGCCCTGTAAGCCATGGCGACGCCGTCACCTGTGGCTACCCTGGGATTAGTCGTCGTTCTGTAGGCCTGACCACAGCCTCCTGTCGCCAGCAGCGTTGCGGCGGCCAGAATTTTTTCGATCGTACCGGTTTCCCGGTTGAGGGCGTAGACACCGTAACAGGTAATATCTCTGGAAGATTTCGTTACCAGAAAACCCAGGTGGTGTTGGGTAAGCAGCTCCACGACATAATACTGATCCAGAATTTTGATATTTTTGTACCTGCCGGCCTCGCTGATCAGTGCTCTTTCAATTTCTTTGCCGGTAACATCCTTGTGATGGAGTACCCTGAAGGCACTATGACCGCCCTCTCTCCCCAGATTGTAATCACCATCTTCATTTTTGTCGAAGCGGGTACCGTAACTGATAATTTCTCTGATCCGGTCCGGTCCTTCCTTGACCACGACTTCCACTGCAGCCGGGTCACAAAGGCCATCGCCCGAAATCAGGGTATCTTCTATGTGTTTTTCAAAGCTGTCTTTTTCAAAATCCCAGACCCCTGCTACACCTCCCTGGGCATAGTTGGTATTAGATTCTTCGGCTGAAGCCGCCTTGGTGAGCACCAGGATTTCTTTGTCCGGCAGCGCTTTTGCTGTCTTGATGGCAAAGGTAAGTCCGGCGATACCCGAACCGATAACCAATAAATCTGTTGTCATATATTAAATGATCTGTTTAAGGTAGTATAAGTTGAAGTACAATGCTTACATGTCAAAATTAATGAATAATCCCGCTTGATGATGCGGGGGTATAAAAAAAGCAACCGTCCCTTATTTTATTTAATGAGTAGGGGACGGTCGCTTTTTATACGCAGAAGCGACACGCTTCGTTACATTTTAATCTTTAATTCTGTTTGCGAAGACCGGCTGCTTTGGCGATATAAATACCATAGTAGATAAGGTGGAAAATCACCATTATAAGGGAGAAGATCACAAGACCTTCATCGCTCCCTTTCGTGTTATGGTGATGGAACGCACCAAGAACGGCCAGCACGACGGTGATCAAAAGGCCGCTTAAAGCGGTAATTTTAAAGCTCCGGCTGTAGTCACCCTTGGTGTCAGCCTGATTGAGGATACTCTTTTGAATACCGCGGGCCAGATAGATGTCCAGACCAATCATCATCCAGGCGATCAGCCGGATCCAGGTATCCAGCGGCAGAAATACCATCATAAATAAACAGGTCAATACCCCCAGGATAGGCACCAACGGAACCAGTGGTGTACGGAAGGCGCGTGGTGCATCCTTCATTTTCTTGCGCATCACCAGTACCCCGATACAGACCAGGATAAAGGCGAACAGTGTTCCGATACTGGTCATTTCACCGACAATCCTGCCAGGGATAAAGGCGGCGAACAGGCTGACAAGGAGCATGAATAATAAGTTGGATTTGTAGGGTGTTTTATGACGCGGGTGCAGTTTGGAGAAAAGCCCCGGTAACAGACCGTCCTTACTCATGGAATAAAAGACACGGCTCTGTCCGAGCAACATGACCAGAATAACAGAGGAATAACCCAGCAAGATGGCCACGATGATCAGGGTGTTTAACCAAGGATAAGCCGGTATGACAACACCGCCGGCGCCGACGGTACCCATTTGCTTAATGGCGATGGCCACGGGAGCCAGGTCACTGCTGCCTCCTGTGTTAAACATGGTATAATGCGCCACCCCTGTCATGACATAGGCAAAGGCGATATAGAGCACGGTACAGATAATTAAGGAGCCCAGGATCCCGACAGGCATGGCTGTTTTTGGGTTCTTGGTTTCCTGAGCGGCAGTAGAGACCGCGTCAAAACCAATATAAGCAAAGAATACAACCGCGGCGGCCCTGACAACGCCAGACCAGCCGAAGTGGCCGAACTCGCCAGTATTTTTGGGTACCAGTGGCTCCAGGTTGGCCGGCTGTACATAATGTATACCCAGCGCGATGAATACAACAACGATTGATACCTTAACAACAACGATAATGGCATTTACCCAGGCTGATTCACTTGTGCCCCTGATCAGGATCATCGATATGATCACAACGATAAATACGGCTGGCAGGTTAAGAATACCAGGCACGGTATCAAAGGGAGTTGCCGTCAACATATGCGGTAAGGCGATATCATAGGTTTTCAGCAGTTCATTCAGGTAGCCGGACCAGCTGGAAGCCACCGTTGCGGCCCCTACTGCATATTCCAGCACCAGGTCCCATCCGATGATCCAGGCAATAAACTCTCCCATGGTCGCATATGAATAGGTATAGGCACTACCGGCGACAGGTATCATCGACGCAAACTCTGCATAACAGAGACCTGCAAAGGCGCAGCCGACGGCAGCAATAATAAAAGAAATCATAATTCCCGGCCCTGCCATATTAGCCGCTGCCACACCCGTAATGGAAAACAGACCGGCACCGATAATGGCTCCGATTCCCAAGGCCACCAGCGAACGGGCACTCAGTGTTTTTTTCAGGCCATCCGTAGCAGCAGACTCGGCAATCAGGGAACTAATCGACTTTTTTGCAAATAAACTCATAATAATATTTAGATTCTTAAATTAGTTACGAGGTGGAAAATTAAGGATTAATTCCAAACAGTTTAACAAAACCCCCGTTTTTTTGACGTTCCGCAATAAAAAGTGGAAAATCTTTCCTAATGTCTGTTCGTTTCATTATCTTGCCCGGTTTTGGCCCGGTTAACGTTATTATCGTCCTGATTTCTGTTCAATTTTTGGAGCAATTTTCAGGCTAATATCTGTTCGCTTTCGTATATTGCAGCCATTTTGAAAGAAACCGGAAGATAATTAACCGTATAGTAATTTAGTATTCACGGGTCTCTCTGTTCAGACCTTATTTATGTTTAGAAGTATTTTGATGAAGAAAAACTCCAAGAACCGCCTGACCCTGTATATTATCATTGCCATGGCACTGGGGGCCATTATTGGCTATATTGCCTATCTGTATATGCCCAAGGAAGATATTCCTTCGCTGGTATCTGTCGGCAAAATGCTGACGACGCTTTTTCTGAGGCTGGTGCAGATGATCATTGCGCCGCTCGTCTTGTGTACCCTGACGGTAGGTATTGCCAAACTGGGCGATCTCAAAAGTGTCGGCAGGATCGGTGGTAAAGCCATGCTTTGGTTTGTCACTGCTTCCATTGTCAGTCTGTTTATCGGGCTGATGATCGTACATATCGCAAAACCCGGCATAGGGCTCAACCTGGCTGATGCGAACGGGGATGTCGGAGAGATTATTTCCGGCACACAGTCTTTCTCGGCCATGAATTTTATCAATCACCTGGTACCTAAAAGTGTGGTAGAAGCGATGGCCACCAATGAGATTCTGCAGATTGTGGTTTTTGCCATGTTCCTGGGTGTATCGCTGGCGGCTTTGGGTGAAAGGGCAAAGCCGGTGGTAAAGGCGCTGGATACACTTTCTGAAGCCATTCTCGTGATGGTCAACTACGTCATGTATACGGCACCGATAGGGGTACTGGGATCCATCGCCGGCACCATGGCCGTTAACGGGCCTGGTATTTTCTGGTTCTATGGTAAATACTTGCTCTGGTTCCTGGTCGCTATATTGCTATTGTGGATCCTGATGGCCATTGTGGGCTATCTGATCCTGGGTAAACGATTAATACCCTTACTGCGGCATATTATACAACCCATGATCATTGCCTTCAGCACAACCAGCAGTGAAGCGGTTTTTCCGGTACTCACTGAAGAATTGGAAAAATACGGATGCAAGAATAAAATTGTCTCTTTTGTATTGCCACTCGGCTATTCCTTTAATCTGGATGGCTCCATGATCAATATGACCTTTGCCTCTATGGCCATCGCACAGGCCTATGGCATTCACCTGGATGTCGGCACGCAGATTACGATGTTGTTTGTGCTTATGCTGACCAGTAAAGGCATGGCAGGGGTACCAAGGGCGTCACTGGTGGTCGTTGCTGCGACCTGCGCCATGTTTGATATTCCCCCTGAAGGCATCGCACTGATCCTGCCCATTGACCATTTCTGTGACATGATGCGCTCCATGACCAATGTCGTGGGCAACGCCTTGTCTACCGCAGCCGTCAGCAAATGGGAAGGTGAACTAAAGGATCCTTCGCTACTGCAGGATGCACCCGCTCAGGCTGCTTAGATGTAAAGCTGTTTAAAACCGATCGGTGTATTTTCGGTGAGCAGTTAAAAACGGCTGTTAATTTGCGCTATCTTTGGCCGGTGGCAACAAGGTGGATGTTCAGCAACGGCAGAGGCGCAAAAGGATCTTTGTTTTGACCGTGCAGATTTACACATTAATATTTTTTTAAATTATATTTTAATATTAATTACCAAAATCTACGACAACTACTGGAGCTGGTAGCTTAAATTTGCCGGGTGCCGGATATCATTCTGTTACATCATTTCATTGGAAAGACATTTTAATTAGAGTCCATGCTGGATGCAATACTACTGAGTTTCGACTGGAAACAACTTTTAAGCCCTGACTTCTATATTCAGGCAGGCGGCCTGTGGCTGATCCTTTTTATCATATTTGCTGAGACCGGTCTTTTTGTCGGATTTTTTCTGCCCGGTGACTCTTTGTTATTTATCGCAGGCATTTATAGTGATGATCTGGCCAGGTCCTTTATTGATACAGGTAGTCCGTTTTTGAATCTCGTGGAAATTATCGTATTGGTGTTTTTAGCCGGTGTGCTGGGCAACATTTTCGGATTCTGGTTCGGCAGAAAAAGCGGGCCACTACTCTTTAAGAAAAAAGATACCTGGTATTTTAAGAAAAAACACCTGCAGCAGGCGCACGACTTTTTTGAAGAAAAAGGTGGCGGCGCCCTGATTCTTGCCAGATTTCTTCCGATTATCCGCACATTCGCGCCGATTGTCGCCGGCATCGTCGGTATGGAAAGAAAAAAGTTCATGCTTTATAATGTCATCGGCTCACTGAGCTGGGCGACCTTGCTATTGGCGGGGGGACATTATCTTTATAAGGCGGTTCTTAAAACCTATAATGTAGACCTGACGCACCACCTGGAGTATATTATTATCATTCTGGTCGTTATTACCACGGCACCCGTACTCATCAAGATGATCAGGGGGGACAAGGGTAAGAAAGCTGCAAAAGGTGTTTCTCAGAACCCTGATCCACAGGGATAGGGAAAGCGAAAAACGGGCCACACCGATCCCCTAAAGCAGGGCATTGATTTTAATGTCGCTGTCTTTCTCACCAAGATTATGATTTTTGATCAGGCTGAGCTGCCTGGGTCGTGAGTAAGCCCGAACCGGGACAAGAATGCCTTTTAGCCCGATCTGGATACAGGCATCTTTTCAACGCTTCTTCAATACCCAAAAAAGCTGCCATATCGTGTGCGCTGCAATCCTCCGGATTGAGGGAGATAAAAGACTCGACGATATTTTGTAATTTTATTCCTTCCGGGTGCTCTTTATCAAAACTTTCTATGTAACCTTCTACAAAACCTTCTGCCTTTGCTTCTCTAGCCAGGTCTTCTTTATATAATTCCCAAAAGAAATCTTCTAGATCTTCCATCGTAAACCTGTTTTAATTTTTGAAACGATTTTAGCGTTGAGGTCTTCAATAAAATACAGGGAGAATATTGAAATGCGCCAAGTAATTCTCTCTGCATTTTTTGTCTAAACAATTCCTGCTATTAGCATCAGGACGCCTTTAGACCCCGGCAGGGAACACCGATCTTACCAACCGTTCTTCAATACCTAGTTGTGCGGCTGCCTCCTGAATGCTATAATTTGGGTGGAGAGAGATAAAAGATTTGATGATATTTTTTATCTTATTCATCCATATCGCTCTTTCTTCTGCCTTTGCTTCTCTAGCCAGGTCTTTCTGGTAGTTTTCCCAAAAGAAATCTTCTAATTCTTCCATTTTTGTTCGATTTAAATTTTTAGCAATTTTTATTACCTGATCAAAGTAACCTTCTTTTAAAAACGCCGGTATCCGTTTTAGTTTATGAAAATTGTTCAAGAGATATATCCATTTATCCCTTTCCGAATAGGCTGCCTGCCTGACTCTGCTGGCTTTCCTGAGGTCTATCAGCATCTTCCAGTCCCGGCCTGTCAGCAGGTCCTGATTGTTTTTCGTGTTCATACTTACATATTCATAGATACAGCTGTCAGAAGCAGGTCTTTCCAGATCAAAATCGGCCATTCCCAGAACAAAAACAGATACCTGGTTGTAATCCCAGTCACTGCTTTTTTTTGCAAGCGTTGCTCGGAGTTTTCCGTCATACAGCGACAGCCGTTGATTATAAAAATCCTGATAGCGCCTTTGCATTTCTATCAAAAATACATCGCCGGTCTTCTGTGACTGCCAGACAGTATCCGGACAGACATTTCTGCTGTCTTTGGTGCTGCCTGTGAGCGTAGTCGTTTTTAACTTCAGGTCCGTCACCTCAGTCAGGTGCCCCCAAAAAGCTTTGATAAAAGGAATCGCAACCTGCTTCGCATAATCCTCGTCACCTAACAGCATTTTAAAAATCACATCCTTTTTAAGGTTTTCCAGCTGCTCTTTAGACGGAGACTGGCCTGGCTGGATGAGTTCATCCTCTTTGCGAAACTGCGGCCGCACATCCCGTTTCAGGGGCCGCTCCCGTACCTCACGGTTGGTCAGTCTGCCAAGCCTGTCCACAACAAGTCCATAAGGAACTGAGGCAGATGGGATACTGGAAACTATAATATTATCCATGGCATATAGATTTTATACAAGGCACTTATTTAAAAGTGTCTGCGATTAAAAAAAATGGTAATCCGGCAAGAATTGTAGGTTATAAAACCGCAGTAAAATAATCTGATTGATGGCAACAATCCAGTTATTCACCGCTGACACAAAGATAGTATAATAAATTTAGCAAAACCAAAAAAATATCAAAAATCTCATAAAAAAGATAAAAAAATTAGTGGGCATCACTGAACCTGAAAAATGCCGCCAGAAATCCCTGCAAACGGCCATCTGAAAGTCTGTAAAGATAGCAGATGCCACGGATCTGGAAGCAGTCATCAGAAAAGCTTACACGGAAACAGAGATAGCCTGACGGAACTCGTGCAAAGTGCATGCTACTTTAACGCTCAATGTTCCCAAAGAACTTCTTCAGCGGGTTTAACGATTCATCCCTATCTTTACTGTTGAAAGCAATATATAGTATGCAGCATTCCGCTTGTATTATTGGGGATATTACGGAACCTGGATTGCCGATCCGTCATCCGGCGCTTTTTCGATTTATGCATAGAAATCTACTTTCCGTTTTGCATTTGCTGGTTATCATCTTACTGCCCTGCCTGCTTTGGGGACAGGATTCAACAGGGGTATACCGGCTGCCCGGACCAGCAGCCGGTTTTGACATCAATTTACTGGATAAGATCAATCCGGATACCCCGCGCAGCGCGTTTGTCAGGCAGATCAGCAACTCAGCCTATTGGCTGCCTGCTGTCATTACCCTGGGCGAACTGGGATATGGCTTTATCGCTGATGACGGCCCGAGTAAACGCTATGGGGTTGAAACAGGTGTTACAGTGGGCATCGGACAATTAATGTCAATCGGACTAAAACACCTGTTTAAAAGGCCCAGACCCTATATGAGTTACCCGCAAAGAATTCATCCCATTAATTATGGTACCGGGCCGTCTTTTCCTTCCGGGCATACCACGCTTGCTTTTTCAACAGCCGCTTCCCTGGCGCTGACGCGCAAACAGTGGACTGTAACCCTGCCTATTAGTTTATGGGCCGGATCGGTAGGGTATTCCAGAATGTATCTGGGACGGCATTTTCCAACCGATGTACTCGGCGGCCTTGCTGTAGGTGTCGTGAGTGGGATCATCGGTCACTGGGTTACAGGTCGCCTGTATGGAGACTAATCCCGGGAGCAGAGTGGTAAGATGCCGGCTCCGCTGCTTTATCAATTGACAAATAAGCGGTAATTTTGTTATGCATACACTTTCCGGTATCTGGAAGTAATGCTTAAAATTCGTTACATGAATGCTTCAACAGGTTCTATCATTCAGGCCGCCGAACAGTATGTGCGGGCTTTTTTTGCCAGCCATCAGAAAGAAAAGCGTGCCTATCATAATTTGTCACATACGGAGGCAGTGGTAGCTGCAGTCCGGGAAATTGCCGGTCATTATCAAGTCAGCGACCAGGCATTTGAGATCGTTAGCGTAGCGGCCTGGTTCCATGACGTGGGCTATCATATTAATCCCGATGCCCATGAGAAGGCCGGCGCCAAAGCCGCCGCTGATTTTCTCGAAAAACAAGGTGTGGATCCACAGCTGACCAGCCAGGTGGAAGGTTGTATCCTGGCCACCCGGATGCCGCAAAATCCGAATGGGTTATTAGAAGCGATTGTCTGTGATGCGGATCTGTTTCATCTGGGCAAAGACCGCTTTAAGGAAATCAATAAACTGATGTGCCAGGAAAAGGCACTTTGTCTGGGTAAAGAGCTGTCCAAACAAGAGTGGCGGTTGGGCACGATCGCCTTTTTGGAAGCCCATCATTACCATACAGATTATTGTCAGATGCTATTAAACGATAAAAAAGCAGCGAATCTGGCTGCGCTCAAAAAAAAGGCTGCGGAGGCGGCTGCCAGGCAGCAGGCAACTGCCGTTACGGTTCCCCTGACGGGGCATCGAGAAGCAGGAGGTGGTGCGTCTCAAGGTACCGCGTTAATGCCTTCGGAAGCCTTGCCGCTTACGCCCGGTAAACAGGCAGATAAAGGAAATCAGAAAGGCCGCAAAGAAGAAAAGAAGGCGAAAAAAGAAAAGAAGGAGGATAAACCAGACAAAGGGATAGAGACCATGTTCAGGGTAACGGCCGGCAATAATCAAAAGTTGTCTAATATGGCAGACAATAAAGCGCATATCCTGATCTCTGTCAACTCCATTATTTTATCTGCTGTCATCAGTTTGCTGTTAAGAAAACTGGACGCTCATGAAGAACTGGCCATTCCTACTTTTGTATTGATTACCGTGAGCCTGGTGACCATTATTTTCTCTATTCTTTCAACGAGGCCTACCATTCCTAAGGGTACGTTTACCCAACAGGACATCGAGGAAAAGAAGACCAACCTGCTGTTTTTTGGTAACTTCTATAAAATGAACCTGCAACAGTATACAGAAGGCATGTGGAAGGTCATGGATGACCGGGATTTTCTATATGGGTCGCTTATTAAGGATGTATATGCACAGGGTGTGGTTTTGGGTAAAAAATACCGCTTGCTCAGAACCGCTTATAATGTGTTTATGTATGGGTTGATCTTTTCGGTAATCGCCTATATGATCGGTGTAATGGTGTCATTGTAACCAGAAATTTAAATGGAAGGCATAAATAATAACAGCTATTTTGACAGAGACCTTAGCTGGCTCTCTTTTAACGAACGCATTTTAATGGAGGCGGGCAGGGTCGGTGTGCCGGTAGGCGAGCGGCTGAGTTTTCTGGGCATATTCGCATCGAATCTGGATGAGTTCTACCGGGTGCGGATGCCTGCCATACTGGCGCTGAAAGCCTTGCCGGCAAATATAGCCACTGAGGGAGAAGTAACCCCGCCGGAAAATGAACTGCTCTGTCAGGTCAGGGAGACCATCGACCGGTTACAGACAAACTTTGGCGCATTAATGCTGCAGCAGATCCTGCCCGAACTGGCCGGCGCGGGTATCGACTTTCAATACAATGCTCTACTGCCCGCTCAGATCGATCCCCGCATTCAGGCATTTTTTTATGAGAAAGTAGCGGCTTATCTCAGGATGGTCTGGTTACCTGACCCGTCTTTACAGCAAGACGTTCCGCCGCTTAAAAGCTCAAAGAAACGCCCCGGATTCTTTCCGGAAAACGATACGATATATCTGGCCGTATTTGGGACCAGGGCCGGCGTTGAGGGCATGGGCATCATCCGCATCCCTTCCGTGGACTGCGGCCGCTTTTTAGCGCTTGAAAAAACAGATCATGATAAAGGACGCATGGATGTCTGGATGCTGGATGATATTATCCGTATGCATCTGCCCCGGCTCGCGGGCAGTGATGATTTGACCGTTGACAGTAGTTACAGTTTTAAGCTTACCCGGGACGCGGATATTGACTATAAAGATGAATATGGAAAGGATGTTGCCGGGTTTATACAAAAGCAGATCGGTAAACGCAGTTTTGGGCTGGCGACCCGGCTGCTCTATGACGCCAGTATGCCGCAGCCTTGTCTGGACAGATTACTGGCCGTCCTTCAATGCCCGGAGGCGACAATCGTAAAAGGGGGACGCTATCATAATTTAAGGGATTTAATGAAATTTCCTGTCAAAGGGTATCATTATAAAAAGTGGGCGCCCCAGCGTCCGGCGTTTGCCGGTTATCAAGTTGGAGAGCCGGCGGTTTCTTTATTGGAGCAGATCGATCAGAAAGATCTGCTGATCAGTACACCTTATCAGGATTATAATACGGTACTGCGCTATTTTAATGAGGCAGCGATCGCACCTGAGGTCACACATATCGCTGTGACCCTTTACAGGATCGCCAGCGACTCATTGATTGCGCATGCGCTGATGACTGCCGCCAAGAACAGGAAAAAGGTGACCGTATTCGTTGAACTGAAAGCACGCTTTGACGAGGCCAATAATATCAAGTGGGCCGCCATGATGAAAGCGGCCGGCGTGAAAATTGTCTATAGCATCTGGGCCTTAAAAGTTCATGCGAAGGTTGCCCTGGTGAAAAGAATGAAACGGGGCCGGGTACGATACAGCGGTATGGTCGCTACCGGTAATTTTAACGAGACCACGGCGGGATTATATGCAGATCATATATTAATGACTGCTGACAGGGAGATGACGGCAGATATGGAAACCCTCATGATCTTTTTGGAAAAGAGAGCACGCCCTGATCTTTACCGTTTTTTTCAACCCAGAAAGTTACTGATCGCCGGCTTTAATTTGCAACAGGTATTTTTAGATAGAATAAAGGCCTGCACAACCGCCGCAATAAACGGGCAGCCCGCCAGTATTACGCTAAAGCTGAATAATCTGGAAGAGGAAAAACTGATCGATGCCTTATATGACGCTTCCAGGGCTGGTGTAAAGATCCGGCTGATGGTGCGCAGTATATGCCGGCTCATCCCCGGAGTGCCGGGTATGAGTGAGCGCATTGAAGTGTTCCGTCTGGTGGACCGTTATCTGGAGCACAGCCGTGTCTTTATTTTTGAGACGGCTGATATGCGCGCCATGTATATCGGATCCGCCGACTGGATGAACCGCAATATATACAGGCGTATTGAAGTCTGCTGCCCGGTGGAGGACCCGGCGGCGGCTCAGGTCATCCGTCATATTGTTGAACTGCAGTTTGCCGATCAGCTACACCTGGTCCGGCTCACATCTGCGTTAAAAAATGAGTGGGTATTGCCGGCTGATGACGGCCGCCGGGCGGGCGCCTCCGCCGGCCGTGAGGCGCAGCGGGAAACCTATCAGTTTTTAGCGGAGACACGGGAAATAAAAAAACAGCCTACGGATGGTCTGAGTCCTGCCAGAGGTACGAAGGCTGATGCTCAGGAAAAATGATGAAACATCCCTCTTAAATAAAGAATCAATAAGAATGAAAATGCTATCCATTATATCAACACTATCGACATTAGGCAGCGCTTTTATTTTGACACTTGGCAGTTGTGGCCAGGGCGGCGGAACCTCCGGGACCCAGACAACTGACCGGGCCGGGCAGGCCGCTCAGCAGGAACAGATACCGATCGCCTATGATTTGCAGCATCCTACGGTATACACCATGCCGGATGAACTGCGCGAAGTTTCAGGTATCAGTTTTTATAAAGGAGACCCGGCAATGCTGTATGCTGAGCAGGATGAGAACGGAAGGCTTTACTGGTTAGAACCTGGCAGCGATAAAGCCCACTACTATGATTTTGGCAAAGACGGAGATTATGAAGACCTGGCCTTTGTGGGCAGTCAGGTGGTCTTTTTAAAATCCAACGGGCATCTTTATAGTTTTGATTTTAAGCCGGCTGCCGGCGCTGACGCCGCTCCTGTTACGGGAAAGCTGCAGGAGTGGAAAGGTTTGTTGCCAAAGGGGGAGTATGAAGGCTTATATGCGGATACGGGCCAAAATCAGCTATATGTGCTTTGCAAGGAATGCAAAAATGAAGATCATAAAAAAGCGGTCAGTGTTTATAAACTGAACAGTAATGGCCAGGGCTGGGCTTTATCCGGGTCTTCCACCGTGGACGTGACAAAGATCAGTGCGCTGTCAGCTAATGAGAAGGATAGCGGCAAGAAGAACAAGAAGATTGATTTTAAGCCTTCGGCGATCAGCTTAAATCCCCTCACACATCAGTGGTACCTTCTTTCTTCCGTCAATAAAATGCTGGTGGTGACGGACGCCGGCTTTCAGGTGCAGGCCGTTTATCCGTTGGATCATAAGCAGTTCCCTCAGCCTGAAGGCATGTGTTTTGACAGGGATAACAACTTATATATTTCCAATGAAGGCCCGGCAGGTGGGGAGGGTACAGTCCTTAAGTTTACTTATAAAGGCAATTAATCAGATAGCCGTTGAAGTGATCTGCCCTGGGGAGCAGGGGCTTTAAAAAACGGCCGGATGATAATCGGAATACTTACTATATGATGAAAAATTGTACATTACTTCAAAATATGTTTTCTGTGCACGCTGGTTGTAGCCCGGGTGTAATAAGACGTATTTTTTTTTACGGGATCATGGGGCTTTTGCCGCTGATTCCTGTATCAGGCGTCTGGGCACAATCAGGCGTCGGCGTCATTGCCAGCCGTGCTCCGGGTCAGGTCCGGGCCAGGGTCATCGCTATTGGGGGTAGCGGTGCTGACATGGGCGACGGCAGTTTTCAGGCCGTCATAAAAGCGGCGGCCCGGCAGGTGCTTCCAGGTAAAACGACGGTTCTTTATTTAGGGGATAATCTGCCCCCAAGCGGTTTTGGAGGGGATGACGGGGCGCTTCAAAAGGCGGCCGGAATTTTAAAAGCCAAGTATGGTCCTTTTAGACAGTTGGGCGTGCCGGTTTATTTTATCCCCGGAGAAAAGGACTGGGATAACAGCGGGCCCAACGGTTTGCAAAAAGTCAGCCGTGCAGCAAATTATATAACCGCATTGCATGATTCATTGGTCCGGCAGTTACCTGCCGGTGGTTGTCCGGACCCCGCGCTGATCAATATATCAGATAAACTGGTCGTTATCGTGATGGATTCTCAGTGGTGGCTGCATGGTTTTAAAAAGGAAAGCCAGGGAGCTGACTGCGACTGTAAAAACGAAAGGGATGTTACCGGTGCACTAAGAGAGTTATTATATCAAAACCGGTATAAAACCATCGTGCTGGCCACACATCACCCGTTTTCGGACTATGGATTTTATAACGGGCATTTTACGTGGAAAGATCACATGTTTCCCTTAACCCATATTCAGCGGGATCTTTATCTGCCCCTTCCGGGTATCGGCAGCCTGTACCCGGCGCTCAGCCGGGCCTTTCAGTCGCCTCAGCAGCTACACCATCCACTATACAAGCAAATGCGCCAGATGGTCGGTAAAGTATTTACCGATTTTCCAAACCTGATTTATCTCTCTGCCCATGAGCCGGGCTTACAGGTGATCAGGGATTCCGGTAAATCACTGTTGCAGGTCATCAGCGCCGGCCTGGGCGAGCCAAAGCAGGCAACCGCCGCTAAGGGCAGACATAGTCTTTTTGACAGTAAAGGACCGGGCTTTGTGGTACTAGATCAGATGTCTGATGGCAGTACCATGATTGAAGTAATGGCGGAAGTCAAATCGGACGGTTCACAGAATAGCCTGCAAAGGCAATATGACTATCATTTTCAACCGAAACCTTATCAAGTTGTAGAACAACGACAGCAGCGTCAGATCTCAGGGGACAGCGCTACCACCGCTGCGCATCCTGTCTACGCCGCTGTTTCGGGGATACACAAATGGCTGTTTGGAAAAAACTATCGGGCAGCCTGGGCGCTGCCGGTAAGATTACCCGTATTACGCGTTTCCGAACTACACGGAGGGCTACAGCCTTTAAAGCTGGGCGGCGGTTTTCAATCGACTTCGCTTCGGATGGCAGATAAAGCGGGTAACGAGTATACACTCAGAAGTGTGGAGAAAAGCGCTGATCTGATCACTCCCGAACCGTTTCAGGGTACCTTTTTAAAAGACTGGCTGGATGATGCGACCAGTGCGCAGCATCCTTACGGAGCGCTCGTTGTGCCGCCACTGGCTGAGGCTGTCGGCGTGTTGCATGCCAGTCCGGTGATCGGCGTGGTCGCGCCGGATACGGCGCTGGGCGCCTATGGCGACCTTTTTGAAGGGAAGGTAACGCTGCTGGAACAGAGGGAGCCTGCGGGAGAAACAGATAATACGTTCAAGACCCTGGACAAATTGCAGGAGGATAATGACAATGATTTTGACGCCTATGGTTTTTTACGAGCCCGGGGACTGGATTATTTGCTGGCAGACTGGGATCGTCATGAGGATCAATGGCGATTTCAGGAAAAGGGGGGAAAGGGCGAACCTAAATACTACCGGCCGGTACCCAGAGACAGAGACATGGCACTCAACGTAACGGAAGGGCTGATTCCCGGTATTGCGAAAAAGCTGGTTCTTATGCCAAGGGTATTCGGCTTCAGTTATAAAAATCCCATGCGCGGCAGTAACTATTATTTTTATAAATCCGATTTTCTGGATGCGCACCCCGGCTTCCAGATTGGTTTCACCGACTGGCATCAGACGGCAGTAAATGAACAGGCAAAATTAACGGATGATGTTTTGGAAACTGCCCTGCAGCAGATCCCGCACGAAGTGCTGGCACTGGGTCATGACCGGCTCTTGGCACAGTTAAAAGCCAGAAGGGATCATTTAACAGAGGCCATGGACAGGTACTACCGGCTCAGTAATAAGTATGTAGATATTCATGCGAGTGATAAAAATGAACTGATTGAAATAACAGATGTTCCTGACAGCGATGCACTGGATATTGTCATGCGTAAGATCAGTAAAAAAGGCAAGATACAGGATACCTTGATGCATAAAGTCTATCCCCGTAAAGCTACCCGGGAAATCAGATTGTATTTGGGTAAGGGAGATGACAGCGTATATATCAATAATGCTGCTTCCTCCGTTAAATTACGGTTGATCGGCGGTAAGGGTCATAAGTCCTATCATGTTGCCGCGGCCAACCGGCGCATCCCGGTCTATGATCATGATCATGAAAAATATACGGGCAAGGACAGCAGCCGGCTGAAAGTAGCTGTCAGCTCCGACAGCGCTCATACGGCTTTTGCGATCACCAACCGGTATAACACGGTACTGCCACTCATTACAGGTGGCTATAATGCAGATGATAAACTGATTCTTGGACTGGGCGCTAAGTTTATCCTACAGAATGGATTCAGGAAAGCACCCTATAGCTCGACCCATCAGATTATGGTTGGCCATTCCTTTTCCACCAAAGCCTATCGGATCGGCTATAGCGGACAGTGGAAATCTGTGATCGGACAGGCGGATCTGGTAACCGACGTAGACGTAAAGGCACCTAATAATACGCAAAACTATTTTGGCCGGGGAAATGAGACCTCCCTGCTTACATTTGAAGGCTATCAGCGCTATTACAGGACCCGGTTTACCACAGTAGATGTGGCGGCTGCCCTCAGATGGAACTTTCAGCGCTGTTCCCAGTTGCAGGTAGGGCCGGGTTACCAGTATTATCATATGGACCCCGGGGAGAATGATGGCCGGTTTATTGAAAACCGGGCACTGGTGGGCAGCTATGACAGCGCAACCCTGTTTGAAGATAAAATGCATCTGGGTGTCAAGGCTTTATATGAATTAGATCGCAGAGATAATGCTGTTTTGCCCGAGTGGGGTGTCTATGCCCGTGTACAGTTACAGGCATATAAAGGACTGAATGATTTATCCCGTACCTTTGCGCAGCTACTGCCGGAATTGACAGTATATAAGCCGATTGATAATCGCCATACCCTGATCCTGTCTGATCGCATCGGTGGCGGACTGAGTGTAGGGCACACGACTTTCTATCAATCTATTTTCCTGGGCGGCCAGGGTAATTTGTTAGGTTATCGCAAATACCGGTTTGCCGGTCAGCAGGCGCTCTACAATAATCTTTCCCTGAGGTGGGCGTTGATGGATTTCGGCAACTATATTCTGAAGGGAGAAATGGGCCTGAACGGTTTTTATGATATCGGCCGTGTATGGCAACAGGGCGAGGCGTCGGGTAAGTGGCATAACGGGTTCGGTGGCGGCATTTATTTTGCGCCTGCCGGGCTCACGGTTTTTAAATTCGTAATGGGGCATTCCAGCGAAGGCTGGTATCCCTATTTTTCAATGGGGTTGAGGTTCTGACAAGGGCGGTACCTAAGAGGAAACGCTATAGAAACCTGCACCCGCCTATCAATTAAAAAGTATTCGGGATGAAAGCCGAAATTATATATCTCAGTGATCAAAGAAGTGCCGCCGCAACACCGCAGGTCGTGTTGTCCCTGCATCGTTTCGCCCAGTTTTTAAGATCAAGGCTTGAAAAAGAAAAGGGCGTGAAATTGCGCTTCTTGGAACATATCCTGGAACAGATCGGACAGCATCCTGAACTGGAAGGGACCGTTCCGCTCGAAGACATCGTGAACTATAAGGATGTGCTGGAATACGTACATCTGGCACTGCTGCCGCCGGTAACGGATGAAAAAGAAAAGTTCTGGGCCCTTAGCCTGCCTTTGTCTCCGGTGATCTTTTACGGTACCCGGGCGATCTATCATTTTCTGACAGACAAACAGGGCTTTCTTAAAGGGAGTATTATCCATTCCATGAGCGAAGAGGAAAAAGTACGCCATATCCAGAGTATCTGTTATACAATGGCCCTGGACCGCCTATACGGGAAGGCGCTGCCTGTGAAGCTGGAGATATTTCAGTATCTGAGTGCTGGAGGAGACAATTTGCAGAGTGCCTATAAGGTCCAGTTTGATTCCCGGTTTATCGATGTCCGTTATTTAGGGGAGCGGCTGCCGGAGATTGATTTTTCTGCCATAGAGGTCCATGACAATCATATCACCCAGGAAGGTCTGGCTATCCTGCAGGAAAACCTGCCCATCGACTTGTTGTGTTTTCAGGGGTTCAGTATTGTCCAGGTCAGCGATGTGACGGCAAGAAAGGCGATCGAAAATATCAAGAACAGCATCGTCAATCTGAAACCAGGCGTTATGGTCTATGATGAGGTAAGCGATTCTATCAAATCCCTTATCGGCAGCTCTCAGGTCATTATCCGGTTACTGCCTATGCTTAGGGTAAACAACCGCCTCGTACTGGATGACTGCGGGGACATGGGCAGAAAACTGCGGGATATCTGTACAAAAAATAATGTGGGTGAAAAGGTGTATATGGACGCCGTAGAAAGGTTTTACAAACACCCGGAAATGATTTTAGATCAGGAGGTATCCTATGAAAGCGCTCCCGATGCATCTAAGGAAATGTACAGGATGTTGGAGAATATGGGCGTCAAAGGTCTGCTTGTACAACCTGTATATTTTAATAAACAGCTGGTCGGTATATTTGAGATATTCGCTAAGGAGCCCGGCATCATCGTTCCCGATCTGCTTTCTACGCTGGATCCTGTCATACCGTTACTGGAACAACTCTTTCAGGCCAACATTGATGATTTTGATGCCTCGCTGGACCGGATCGTAAAAGAACGCTTTACCTCTTTGCAGCCCTCCGTGCAATGGGCTTTTACAGAAGCTGCCTGGCAATACATGCAACAAAAGCGACTGGATAAAAAAGCGCAGATCGGGAGGATCCGCTTTGAGGATGTCTATCCGCTCTATGGTGCCATAGACGTCAGAAATTCTACCTTGCAACGCAATCTGGCGCTGGAACAGGATCTGCGCAAGCAGCTAAGCCTATTGGTGGAGTTGCTTCAGGCCTTGAAAAAAGTTCATTTTCTGACGATCATGGATGAGATGATCTTCAAGGCGAAGACCTTGATAAAAAAAATGGATGTTCAGTTCGGCACCGATGAACAGTATGAGATCACACAATTTCTGGAGTCAGAAATTGTTGCTTTTCTGCTCCATTACCATGAGTCATACAAAGGAGCCGGAGAATTGATCAATAAATATTATCTGGATGCCGGCCCCGGCGGATTTGCCTATAAGAACCGTGATGACCTGGAGCAGTCGTTAAGGCTGCTGAATGCCACGATCGGCAGTCTGCTGGACCGGATGAATGAAGAGATCCAGATGGAGTATCCCTGCTTTTTTGAGAAGTTCCGTTCTGACGGTATAGAATACGACATCTATATAGGTCAATCGATTACGCCAGAGAGATCCTTTGACCTGATGTATCTGAGGAACCTCAGGTTATGGCAGCTGACATCCATGGCCCTTGTTGCGAGGCTGACCAGGGCGTTGATTCCCCAGATGAAAAAAAGACTGGAAACAACACAACTGATCTTTATCCATGCTGCAACGATTGATATTGAATTTAGAAGTGATGAACATCGCTTTGATGTGGAAGGCGCTTATAATATCCGTTATGAAGTCATAAAAAAGAGAATCGATAAGGTGCGTATCAAAGATTCAGAAGAAAGGCTCACACAACCCGATAAGATCGCGCTGGTGTACTTTCAGCCGCGTGATGTGGAAGAATATCTGGGCTATATCCGGTATCTGCAGCAGCAAAATGTCCTGAACGATGATCTGGAATATCTGGAGCTGGAAGAGTTGCAGGGGGTGGCCGGACTTAAAGCATTAAGGATCGGGGTTAATATGGAGACCGCTGATATGGATGCATAATTCAGGAATGGCAAATCCAATGATCACTGATAAAGCATGGATTTTAGCTTTAAAAACGTTTATCATTCTTTTATCGCTGGTGTAAAATACTGTTTTCAAGACGCTGTTTACCGTTAAATTGGACACGGACAATAACCGGAACGGCAAGGGGTATGGGGGACGGGATATTTAAAGGAAGCCGAAGGGTGCGACTCGCAAAGGTCTGATTAAAATTGTTTCAACACTGAGAAGTATAAAATAGCCTGGTATTCTGTTACCAGTTTCCTTACACCGAATGCATCGACGGGTTCCCGAACCTAATACTTTATACAATTGGTCACTGTTTTTGTCAATTATGTGGTTTATGCGCAATTTAGTAAATTGAATTTTGCAGCTGACTATTTAATACTCTTCGGGGATGACCATGCTGAGTGGAATGTGCGTTCATCAGGATGATGATGTAAACCGGATAAGCGATAGACTAGCCTGGTAATGGAGTTACTTTTTTCGGATCCGGCGGAATGCTGTACAAATTACTCTTGCCAATACCGACCCCAAGGACTTTATTACTGACGCTGCGAACTGTGTGAAGTTGGTGTTAGCTTAGAAGAAAGTAACCACTCTAGCGTCTGCCTAACTGGACACCTGTCCAACTCCAGGTATGCCTTGGCGCGAATGTTAATGCAATGTTATTGAAGTGAGTTTCAAGGAGTTATTTGATATTTTTTATAACTTTGATTTAGTAACTGATTGTAAGACCAGAACATGTGCGCTAGACTTGCGGGATTTAAATTTTAACTTTAAATCGAAACTATGATTACAAATAAATTAAAAACAATGGCCATTTTGATGGGGATTGGAACGCCTATAATTGGGACCTTCCATACCTTTATCAACATTTTCAATTACACGAAGTGCAATGAGCTCGGAAGGAAATCAATATCGTTTTGATGAACATAATAATCAAAACTATCCGGTAAGTACTAGCCTTATATTTAAAGTCCATTGAGGTAGCACAACTAAACTATAACAACTGGCTCCACGGCAGAACTTAGGCTGTATAAATATTGGAACAAGAACTTTCTTTTTCCAAAAGAACAATTTGAAATAATTCTGTAGTACAAAGTAATCGAACCGGTTATGAATTCACTCAGGCAATAGCAAGTTCGTATTCAATTTGTTGGATAAAGATAACTTTATCTCCAAATGGCTCAGCTTACACAGTTGTATATTGTAAGAATGTTACTGTTCAAATTTATCCTTGTGAGCATCCAGATCATGGAGGAACTAGTACAAACGAGGCTGCGTGGAAGGTCTTTCTTAAACTTCAGTTTCGCAGATCAAAGAGATTTGACTAGGTTTTCCCTTCACCCTCGTGAAAAATTAGGAAGATGGGGAATAATTCAATTATCATTTTTTACGCTTACGAATTACTCGCCTGGACAGAAAGTCATACAGAATTGCATATTTTCTAAAAATGATTAAAAATTTATTCTTATTCAAGTCGTTTGAATAATCCATCAATATGCAACGCTTTGTGTTTTTTTATTATTCGGCCGAGAGTAGCTAAGGTTCTGGATCTTTTCTTTCCGCAAAAAGAAGATTCCAATAGATCACTTGATTATTTAATAATTGCAGAAAGTATTTTAAAAAGAAAAGTTATGATTAGAGTCTTTTACATGCTTATTCTATATGTTATAGTTATCAACATGGCGGTGGGGCAGGTAAATACAATAAGAATAGATCCTGAAAATGCAAAAGGCGCAGGAGTCTCTCAGTTATTTGATTCTGTTGAATACATTCCGCTGGAGAACTCACCCGAAAGTGAATTCGGGAGGGTCGATAAATTATTCGTGACCTCAGATTTTTTTTATATTTTAGACCATAGTACGGACGCTATATATCTTTTTAAAAAAAACGGGCAGTTTTTTAATAAAGTCGAATTGGTGCACTGGATTAAAACACCAAATAGACAAGAGTTGGGCATAAGGGATTTTATGGTCAATGAGTTAACAGGTAATTTAATTGTTTCTCATTGGCAAAAACAGGGAAATTTGTATTTTTTTAGTCCGAAAGGCGTTCTGCTAAAAGTGCTCAAGCACAATTCCTGGCTTTCATATGGCAATATTGACGATTCTCATTACCTGGTCGAAAGTATGGATGATATAAAGGATACCATAAATAATATATTTGGTTCTTGTATTGTTACAGATAGCAGTTTCACATTAAAGAAGGGTTTTTTAAAAGAGCTGCATTCAGATTTCAATATTACTGCGGGAAGTAATTTAATGCATGCATCAAATTCGAAGAGTGCGATTTATACACGTTCATTTGACTATAACGCGTATGTATTTGGAGCCGAAGGATTAAAAGAAACAATAAAGTTTATTTTTCCCTATAGTTATAGTCTTCCTTCAGATTTTTTGGATTCTGTTTATAGCCATAAGCGGGCAGATTATTTAAGTCAGAACCGTAACGTTATCTATAGCATTTCCGATATCTATAGAGTGCAGAATCTACTTTTGTTTGATGTCAACAGGCGAAATCCTTCCCGTTTACATGTGCCTCTTTTATATGATCTGCGGACAAAAGTTTGTTATGATTTGGGCAAAATTTCTCCTGATAGTTCAAATAACTTTTTGCCTTTCCTTGGAGATCAGACCATACGTGTTTTAGCGGCAGATACAAGTTCTTTCTATCTGTCTGTTCCGTCTTACAAGCTGTTTAAATCTTTCAATGACAATAAAAAAAGAAGTAATAATTATTCTCAACGCATGTTAAAGTACTTTGCTTCTCAGACTTCCAGAAGTAATCCGGTCATAGTGCGCATAATCCCAAAAAGAAATTAGAGCCCTACTAAATGTTTAGAAAAGGAATTTTACTGATTTTTATATTGAGCATTCATTTTTTATCTAATGGGCAAACAGCGGATACTTCTGCCAGTGCGGGCGAGATTAGTGGAGTCGTTAAGGATTCTGTTCGAAATTATGTGCTTCAGTCTGCTACAATATCTATTTATAGGTACGATGGTAAAAAGCTATTGGCATACCAGTTAACTAATAATTTCGGTGAGTTTGCATTTACCGGGCTGCCACTCGCAGCGGAATTACTGCTCAAAATCGACTTTGTCGGCTATAAGTCCTTCAGTGAAAAATTTATTATACCATCTAAAGTAAAAAAGGTTGTATTTGGCAATATTAGCATGGAGAAGGGCGATGACAGCCTGGAGGCGGTAACTGTAACTGCCATACCACCTGTAGTCATGAACGGGGATACTTTGGAGTTTAATGCAGATGCGTTCACTCTGGATCCCAATGCAGTTGCCGAAGATCTGTTGAAAAGATTGCCGGGTGTTATGATTTGGGGTGACGGGGTTATTACAGTGAACGGCAGGCCGGTAAAAACTGTTTTGGTAGATGGAAAAAAGTTTTTCAGTTCAAATAGTAAAATCGCCACACAGAATATACCTAAAGAGGCAATTGATAAGGTGCAGGTCTATCAGCAAAATAAGGATAAAAATAATCCGCTGGACTCAACCACTGCCATAAATATTAAACTGAAGGCAGATAGTCATTCTGGTTTTTTTGGAAAAGCCTCTGCAGGAGGAGGAACCAGGCAGCATTATGAATTGGACGGAAGTATTAACAGGTTTTCCCCCTTTACAAAAGTTGCTCTTGTCACCGCAAATAATAATACAAACAAGACAGCGGCGAGCGTAGATGATCTTCTGTTGGCCAATGTTTTTAAAGGATTAAGTGCTGATATTACATATCAGCCGGACTTCAGCATGCCGGGAATGAACACTTCTCGTATGGCAGGAGGAACATTTCTGCACGATTTTCATCCGGTTAACCATGTCAGCAGTGAGGAAAATTTAAGTGGGAAGTATCTGTTTAATAGTAATGCGAATAAGCTGTCTACACATGTTGAGACAAAGAGCACCATTGGGGATGATAGTGTACTTAATCAGAGAATCTCGAATGTCGGCCGTTATAGTGGGGTCACTCATAAACTGAATGCAGAATATAATTTAAACCGGCCATACTCATCACTGAATATGTTTTTGTCCGGATCTATAGGAAGTACAAATGGTAACAATCAGTCAATGCAGAGCAGTGAAATTGGTTCGGAAGGCGTTCAAAGTAGTGACTCAAGTGCTGATTCAAAAGAAGGAAAGAATCAAAAAGTTGATTTTGGGCTAAGTTTTAATAAAAGTAAAAAAAATACCTCAAGCCGGTTACCTGGAAGTTTATCCGTATATTATAAGTTTTCACATGAAAATGACCACAATATAGGTGATTTTTCTTCGTCATTTACATCAGTAATCAATCCGGATCAAAGCCGCTACCTTGACCGGAGATACGATCGTCGATCTGTCCTCAGTCAGCATCACCTAACTGCGGAATTTGGGAACTTTTCAAATTGGATTTTTGGTGTTGGAAATTTTTTATCTACAATTGATATTACCTTGGTAAATGATCTGTATCTGACTGGTCAGCATCATGCAGATTCTATAAACGATTTTAATTTTGATGCTGGTTTATATAAATACAATGCTTATCTGTCGAACACAACAGATTATCTCCATATTAAAGAGACTCCTTCAATTAGATTTTCCAGGATATTTTCAAAAAGCCTGGCCGATAGATATGATA
Source organism: Arachidicoccus terrestris (assembly GCF_020042345.1). Lineage (NCBI taxonomy): Bacteria > Pseudomonadati > Bacteroidota > Chitinophagia > Chitinophagales > Chitinophagaceae > Arachidicoccus > Arachidicoccus terrestris. Next base: position 881,071 of record NZ_CP083387.1, on the reverse strand, counting down.
AAACGCTTTCATTCGTCACCGGGGCGGGGCTGCAATTCAGTAGCCAAAACAATCAATCAAGTCATTCGTTCCAAGATTTCCATAGAAATTATAGTTTTTTTGTTCCCTCTTTTACTGCAAAGTATATCAACAACGAGTTTGGCTTGTTTAAGGATACCTATATTTTGGATTATCAGGTTGATATGAAGTACGTATCTCCTGATCTTTTATATCCACTTGTTGACAGCAGTAATTTGTATTTAATTCAGGCCGGTAACCCGAGATTGAAGCCGGCGAAAATGCATCAGTTGTTATTTACATATAATCACGAAACCCACAAAACAAGAAATCCTTTAAATTATAGTGCATCAGTGCGGGCAGGATGGTATTCCAATAGCTTGACAGACAGTAGCATTGTGGATGAAAATGGCGGGTTTCTCAATTATATGATAAACATGAATGGACGGCGGTTTTTGAACGCCGAGATTAATTTTAAAAAGGCGATTAAGATAAATTCTAATCATTCATTGCAGGCAATTGGGTCTTCCCAATTTGGAATAAATAGAATTCCAAGCTATCTGCGCAGTTCAGGTAATCCAACTAGTAAATACAATATTTCGCAGACTAATACGAACTCAAATAGCTTAGCGCTGTTTTACCTTTATAAAGATTTACTTGTTGTTAATTTAAAAGAAGAGTTGTCTTTCTATAGGTCCGTTCAGCGAGGAATTTCTGATCAGATTTTTAGAAATTCAAGTTTGAAGTCGATATTTAGCTTTGGCCTGAATTGTACAAAGCGTTTGAAGATAAATAGCAATATCACTTTAAACAACTATAGTTCCTCACAATCTGTTTCTTCAAGCTTCTCTGTCTGGAATGCAGCCGTAACTTATCGTTTTTTAAAGAAAGACAATTTGGAGTTCAAGTTTTCTGCACTTGATCTACTTCATCAAAATAAGAGCATAGTTGTTTCTGGAAACAACTATAGACTTACTAGGAGCGAGACGAATGTATTACAACAATATTTTTTATTCACAATTTCATATTTTCCGCGAAAATTTGGACAGAGATAAAGCAGTCTTATGAGAAAGAATTTGGACCGCGTTCGTTGTCTTTTTGAATTTGTCTGGCAGATGATGATGATCCGTAGATGCTTCTGTTAAGCAAGTCTTTCTATGGGGAAATTGTGATTTTGGATATTTAATCGCAATATTTGACGCAACTAATGATTTTCAAAACTCTCCATAGAGACACGATTTGGTTTGAGGTGCCTGGAATGTCTCCTGTTTTAAAATGAAATAGTTAAGAGAGTCACAACCATGCTGGCTATGGATGACCGACCGGTTAAGTCAAATGTTTTCATAATTCAGATACTGAAATACTTTCCGGAATATTTTATTTTTTACGTGGCGGGACCGATAATTTAACGGGCACCCCTCTTTCGGTAATTGCGGCTGGATAACTCACATGCATCTTTAGTTAAGGTAAATCCAGAATATTCCGACTCACACTGGACGGCAGTGGATTGAAAAGTCTTTTCTACTTGTCAGGATCGCACAAATTAACAACTGACTTATAGCCACCGGTTGAAATTAGCCGTACCTTTATAAGGTTAAACGTGTTTTTGACCAGAAAATTGAATTAGATATCGTGCATACCATCGAACCATTTTTTAACTGGCGGTATCTCTACGAATCAGAAGAGGATGAGCGTTCTCCGTTTTACGGCAGGACCTACAGCGAGTTTGAGTTTTCCAATGCAGTTTACAACTATTATATTCATCCGCAGTGGGATAACTTTGGCAGTTCTACCTTGTTTTGCAAGATTCTTTATGCTGATTATGAAATGCAGTTCTGTGTGATAGAACTGATAGGAGAGTGGAATGATGCCATAGAAAATGATGTCATGACCCTTCGGTATAATCTGACGGATTTTCTCTTTGATCAGGGGATCACCCATTTTATACTGATCGGCGAAAATGTCCTGAATTTTCATGGCAGTGATGCCGAGTATTACCAGCAGTGGTATGAAGAGATCAGTGAGGCGGACGGCTGGGTCGTATTGCTTAATTTGCCACAGGCTTCCAGGGATGAGTTTAAAAAATATAAGCTTCAATATTATGTGGAGCTGATGCAAATGGAAGACTGGCGGGTATATAAACCCCATCATCTGTTTCAGAAAATCGATCAGATGATTACTTCAAGACTGGATTAACCGGCAGTGGCACGATGCGTTCTGTTGTGGATGACAGAAGAGCCGCCGCTTCTATACCGTCTCATTAGGGGAAGGGACGGAAGGTTCCATTGCAGGTACCCCGGCTGCATTCATTTTTTTTGCTGGCCTTTTGGATAATACGCTATAGGCGATGATGGCACCAAGTAACATGCATATGGCACCGATTAAAAAATGCACACCCGGAAATACAAACGGCGCGTCATTTGATGTGAAATAAGCGAAACTGCCGTTCATAATGAGTGGACCAATAATAGTGGTAAGGCTCATCAGGCTGGTGAGCGAACCCTGTAGTTCTCCCTGTTGATTAGGAGGGACCTCCCCTGAAATAACAGATTGTAATGACGGGCCGCAGATGCCGCCCAGACAATAAGGGATCAAAAAGGCGAACATCATCCATCCTTCAGTTGCGAAAGCAAATAAGACCAGGCCTATGACGTATAATGTCAGGCCGACATAAATGCTTTTATTGTTACCCAGCTTCGGCACGACGATTCTTGTCAGGCCACCCTGAACGACGCCGATCAGTATACCCACCACAGCCAGTGAAATTCCCACCATTTTTTCGGACCAGTTAAAACGATATATCGTAAAGAAATTCCAGTTACTCTGCACCGCCTGGGCGCCCAGATAGATCAAAAAAAAGCTTAAAGCCAGTCCGCCGATTTCCGGATGATGTGTCAAAAATTTCAGTGAGCCAAATGGATTGGCTCTTTTCCAGTCAAATTCTCTTCTGTTTTCCTTTGGAAGGGATTCAGGTAAAAAGAAATAACCGTATACGCAGTTTACCAGACATAAGACGGCCGCTGCATAAAAAGGAGCTCTTATACCCCAACTGGAAAGCAAGGCGCCCAAAGCCGGGCCCAGTACAAAACCTAATCCGAAAGCAGCACCGATCACGCCAAAGTTTTTGGCTCTTGAGGTCGGATCAGGACTGACATCGGCTATATAGGCGGAAGCCGTGGTGAAACTGGCACCGGTAACACCCGCTACGACCCGTCCGAAGAATAATAACGCATAAGTTGGGGAAACGGCCTGAATAATATAATCAATGCCAAATCCCAGTAATGAAAGCAGTAAAATAGGTCTTCTGCCGTATTTGTCACTGAGGTTGCCAATGATCGGCGCGCAGATGAATTGCACGATCGCAAAGGCGGAAAGCAGGTAAGCGCCATAAGTGCTGGCTTCATTGACCGGAATATGTTTGAGTTCGGCCACCAGGTCTGCAATAACAGGTATGATCAGTCCCCAGCCCATACAATCGATCAGCAGGGTAATGAAAATAAAGCTGATGGCGGATTTTTTCGATAACGGCATAAAGAAAAATTATGACTACAAATCTAAGAGGATTAATCTGTTTTTTGCGAAAAAGTTTGGAATTTTTTGCATTTTTGCCAGCGAGTATTTTAAGGTTTATTCGCTAATCCTTGAAATGACCACCCTAAATCAAATAGAAAATTGCATATAAAATTGCTGATACATGGAGGATTGCCGTTATTTTTGCGTGAATTTTGCTTATTTTGTAGGACAAGTGAACTTTTCTTTTTTGCTAAATTCAAAAATTTATGATATCTGATAAGAAGATTACAGGGCTGGAGCCGGTTGCCAAACAAACGAGAACGGATGTAGTAGAAGCCCATTTAAGGGATTATTTGAAGAAAAAGTCATTTAAACCGGGAGATGCGTTGCCCAAGGAATTTGAACTGGCCGAGGCGCTTGGCGTCAGCCGAAATGTATTAAGAGAAGCGCTCAGCAGATTAAGGATGTTGGGGATGATCGAAACCAAGAAGAAAACCGGAATGGTGCTGGCAAGGCCCGATATCCTGGGGGCGTTTGAGCGGGTGCTGGACCCACTTATCATTGATAAAGACACCTTACAGGATATTTTTGAACTCCGGCTCGTACTGGAAACGGGTATGGCAGAGCTCTTGTATCTAAGGATGACTAAAAAGGATATTGACGAGCTGGAAAAGATCGCCCTGAAAGAAAAGAAATATAGTGACGCGACCTTCAGAATTGAAAATGAAATCGCCTTTCACGGTAAGCTGTATGAGATTTCCGGGAACCAGACGCTGAAGCGCTTTCAGATCATGTTACTGCCTATTTTTGATTATGTGGTAACGCTGGAAAAAAAGCCCATGAAAGGGGAGGTGGATCATCTGGGATTGGTCAGAATATTGAAAGAAGGCACCATTGAGGATTTTAAAAAAGGAATGAAAGCCCATTTGCAGCCCCATTTTGACCGGTTAAAGAACAAAAAATAACAAACATTAAAAGATTGCAAACCAACTTGCCGGTTCATACTCAACTTAATTATATTATTAACAAGGCTTTACGATTATATAGAAATTAAATATAAAGTTTTTGTTAAAGAACGCTTGTTTGTAATGTTTATTCTACCTACATTTGTTATGCCCTACATAAGGGCAAATAAACAAAAATCACATTCCTTTACCATAAATTGATTGTATGAAATCGTTAGGACTTTACTGTTTATTGGGAATGCTTCTTATTTTTTCCCAACCTGTTTTTGCCCAGGAGGGGGTCAGGATTCATGGCAGGATCATATCCTCCGTCACCCAGGCCCCGCTCGAAGGTGCAACTGTTCAGCTTAAGGACGTAGGCAGCCACACGCTGACCGATAGTACCGGTAATTTTTCACTTTCGGTCCCCTCTAATTCCCAGGGAATGCTGGTGGTATCTTTTGTAGGCTATACAAAAAAAGAAATTCCGCTCAGTGGTTCTGACGTTTATAATGTGGCGTTGGTACCCGAAGACAATGACCTGTTGGATGACGTGGTCGTTATCGGCTACGGGACGCAGTCCAGGGAGGCCGTTACGACTTCTATCTCCAAGATCAGCGAGAAGGAGTTTGATCATGCACCCGCGGCCAACCCGCTCGTACAGCTACAGGGGAAAGTTCCCGGATTATCGCTTCAGATATCTGACGGCCAGCCGGGCGCGAATCCGCAGATATTTATCCGGGGAGGCAGTTCCACCTCTCCGGAGGGGGACGCTCCGCTTTTTATCGTGGACGGATTTGTCGGCGCCGTTCGTAATATCAGCGATTTAAACCCCGATGACATTGCGTCCATTCAGGTATTAAAGGACGCGGCCTCGACCGCTATTTACGGGGCCCGCGCAGCCAATGGCATTATCATCGTTACCACTAAATCCGGCAAGGTCGGCAAGCCGAAAATCAACTTCAAGGTGACCTCCGGTATCGAACAGCAGGCAAAACGGTATGACTTTATCAGTGCCGCGGATTATATCAGAGTCAGCCGTGAGAATATTAATAATTACAGCTCTCCCGCCAATAAACAGAAGTATCTGGAAGGAGGAACGTACGGGATGTCTACAGGGAATCCGCGCAACAGCCGGCAAACCTTGGAATTTCTGGATGTGTATTTGTTAAATTACGGACAGCAGTATGTGGATTATCTTTTGAACCAACGGGGATGGGAAACCATGACCGATCCCGTTACAGGCCGCCAGCTGATTTTTAAATCCACGGATTTCCAGGATGTGACCTTTCAGAGAGGATTGAAAAAGGAGTATGATTTTAATGTCAGCGGCGCCACGGATAAATTTAATTACTATCTGGGCATGGGCTATCTGAACCAGGACGGTATTTTATATGGTACCTGGTATAAGAACTATACACTGGATCTGAAAGTCAGCTATAAACTAAATGACCGGGTAACGCTTAATTCACAGGTGGGTTATATTCACCGGAACAGTAACGGCGCCAGTAATTATAATAATACCCTGAGCCGCTCTGTCACCATGCCGTTTACTGAACGTCTTTATTATGAAGACGGGACGCCGGCACCCGGCGAGGTGAATGCGAGTTTCAGGAGCCGTTTACATGAATATTATTATAAAGACAAATACAGTGATAACAGCGTCTACAGGACAAACCTGCAACTGGGGGCGGAAGTAAAGATCATTCCCGGGCTGACATTTACACCCACTTTTTATTATTATTCAGGCACCAGCGACCAGAACCGTTTTGAAGCCTATAATGAAATTAATAAGAATAGGAATGCCGCAGCCAACCGGGATCTGATTAAAAATTTACAACTGGACGGCCTGTTAAACTATACCAGGTCATTTGGTCGCCATAACCTGAATGCGCTGTTAGGGACAAGTTACCTGGATCAGACCGGCAATACCATGCATGGAACGGGATACGGTGCGCCGACAGACAATATCCCGACCCTGAATGCCTCTAATCCGGAAACCCAAAGGGTGAGTACTGAAATGACTGAGGATAATATGATGAGCTATTTTGGCCGCGTCAATTACAACTATGATCTAAGGTATCTATTCTCTGCCAGCCTTCGCTATGACGGATCCTCAAAATTCTCAACGGAGCACAAATGGGGTATATTCCCCGGATTTTCCGCAGGGTGGAATATACACAGGGAGAAATTCTGGAAAGCGCTCGGCGCTTCTTTTATCAGCCAGCTGAAACTAAGGGGCAGCTGGGGTGAAACGGGCAACAACGAATTAAGCATCGGCAATTCCCAGGGGGCTTATTCTACCGGGACCGCCTATACGTATATGGGGCAGGCGGGGATACTGAATACGGCGGTTGCCAATCGTGCCCTGAAGTGGGAAACAACTACCTCATCAGATGTGGGCCTTGATATTGGCCTGTTCAATAACCGGTTAAGTTTAATGGTCGACTACTATTCCAAAGTGACCTCAGATCGTTTATATGACAAGCCACTGGACTACTCCACCGGATTCAGCAGCATCAAAAGTAATTTTGGTTCCATCAGAAGCAGAGGTATTGAGTTTGAAGTATCTGCGGATATCATTCGTTCCAAACATTTCCAGTGGAACAGTTCCTTTAACATCGCCTATAACCGTTCCATCGCGCTGAATTTACCTGAGAACGGACAGGATAAGAATCGCTCCGGCGGCAATATTGTATTTGATCCGAAACTTCAGAAGGATGTCTGGGTCGGCGGGTTTGCCGAAGGTGAAAGATATGGTGGCAGATGGGCTTATCACATGATCGGTGTCTATCCCACAGATGAGTCTGCTTTGAACGCGCCTTATGATGTATTTGCGAACGGACGGCAGAAAAAAGGCGGTGACGCGATCTGGGAAGATGTCAATGGTGACAATATCATCGACAATAAAGACATGGTGTTTATGGGATATATTCACCCGGACATTACCGGTGGGATGGTCAATTCTCTGAGCTATAAAGGATTCTCTCTGCGTTTTGTGGTAGACTATGCCCTGGGATTTGTGATCGATAACGGCTTTAGGGCAAAGGCCAATGGCAGCTCCAGAAATAATAACATGGCGCTCTCCGATGTACTGAGTGATGACATCTGGAAGAAACCGGGCGACATCGCGACCATTCCCAGATACACTGTTGAGAGTGACTGGGACTTTGGTTACCGCAATCATGTGCGGGATGCGCAAGGGATCGGTAACAGCGGCAATAACCCCAGTAACAATTCCCTCTATTATAAAAAAGGAGACTATCTGGCTTTTAGAGAAGTCTCGCTGGGCTATAACTGGGAGGCCAGGTTTTTGAAGAAGATCGCTGTCCAGCAGTTACAGTTGTTTGCCGGTGTATTTAATATGGGGTATATCACAGCCTACGACGGATTGACGCCTGAAGTATTTACAGGTAATGATCCGGGTCTCTATCCCAGGCCACTTGAATACAATTTCGGTATTAAAATCACATTCTAACACTGATATCGCCATGCGGGTGTGCCCAGGCTTTAGCGAAAATTATAACTGGCTGAATACACACCCTGCAGATAAAAAAAGAGATAAAAAGATTTTATTATGAAACAGATAAAAAAAATAAGCAAGCGCAATATATCCCGCTCCAGCCTGGCCGTAAGACGTATCGGAGGATATGCCTTAAGGCCCTTGCTGACGGCCTTATCGCTATGTATCGTCGTTATTTTCTCTGACAGCTGTACAAAGACATTGGAACTGGCGCCGGTTTCCTCTATTACCAGTGCCAATTACTGGAAAACGGAAGGAGATGTCTTAGGGTATATGATCGGAATCTATTCTAAATTCAGGTCGACGATGAACACGACGTTTTATATGGAGGATCGTGGCGACAGTTTTGACCCCGGTCTGCATCAGGGCATGAGCACCGCATGGACGCAGAACCTGACAGAAAATTCCGCGCCCAGCTGGGTGAATTTCTATAACCTGATCCACCACTGCAATCTGCTGTTAAAGTATGTGGATGGCATTCGTTTCGGGGATCAAAGTACAAAGGACCGGGTGATGGCGGAAGCCTATTTTATCCGGGCTTACACCTATTTCTACCTCATTCGCAGCTGGGGAGATGTGCCGCTGGTTTTAACACCTACTGAAAGTGATGACCAGCCCTTGCTTGCCCGCTCGCCTGCCACAGAAGTCATGGCGCAGATTTTAAAGGATATTCAGTCAGCCCTTTCTTTGTTTCCTGAACAGGGATATGTGAATAAGAGCCGGGCCTCTGCTCCGGCAGCTGAAGCACTCCTGGCGGATGCGCTGATCTGGAAGGCCAAAGTGCTGGGCGGCGGCGCAGCAGACTTGAACGGGGCGGTCGAGGCCCTGGATAAGGTCATACCTACGGCTTCTTTATTGCCGGACTTCAGTGATATTTACTCGACCGATCATCGCAACAATAGTGAAGTGGTCCTATCTATCTATTTCCAGAAAGATGAATCCGGCCACAGTTACGGATATTATCTCAAACCCAACGGCGCACTGGTTAATGACGCTGTCAACAAAGATGATATTCCCTGGGCGGAGTCGGCTGCCAGAAGCCAGTATGCACCGAGTGCCAGTCTGGAAGCGGCCTTCGATGTTAATCCGGCAGATAAGCGCAAGGCTGCTTCGATGGTGAAAGGTGTCAGAAGCGATGGATCCCTTGTGGGTGTATTCGACAACAAATTAAAAGGCACGCTCTATCCTGACGGGCGGATATTTGACTGTGATATCATTATCTACAGATTAGGCGGCTTGCTGCTGTTGAAAGCAGAAGCACTGGCTGCGTTGGGTAAAGTATCGCAGGCGCTGGTGCCGCTTAATAAAGTGCGTAACCGTGCCGGAACGGGTGACTATACCGGTCAGACGGACAAAAAGACCTTAGAGAAAGAAATTTTACAGGAGCGTTTCCGGGAATTATATGCCGAACTTAAACGCTGGCCCGATCTGGTCCGTTTTCACAAAGAAGGGGTTATTAATCTCTATCAGGTTGTTCCTGAATTAAGCGGCAAGCAGGTACCGCTGTTTTTCCCGATCAGCCGGGCGGCCCATAGTCTTAATCCAAAACTTGATCAAACTGAAGGTTATCCCGCATTCTAATACACGGGTAACTTTACAAAATTACAGATTATGAAAATAGTACATCAGACAAGAATAATTCGTTTTGACAGGGTCATCAGATATGGAATGCTGCTGTCCGGCTTGTGGCTGCTACTGGCTGGCACAGGGTGCCGGCGTGATGTGGCGGATCCGCCGCCACCGCCGCCTGCCGGTGTCGGCAACCAGCAGTTAGCCGCCAGCGTTGAAGCGGATATTTATGCCAAGAATACAGAAGGCTATAGCTGTTTCAGGATCCCGGCCATCATTGAGACAAAGAAGGGCACATTGCTCGCTTTCGCGGAAGCCAGAAAAGACAATTGTAAGGACAACGGGAATATTGACCTGGTTGTTAAAAGATCTGATGACGGCGGAAAGTCATGGAGCGGTATGACCATGGTCTGGGATGACGGCGGTAACACCTGTGGCAATCCTGTACCCGTGGTAGACCAGAGCACGGGCAATATTTATCTGCTCATGTCCTGGAATCTGGGCTCCGCTGATATTGGCGCGATTAATAACGGCACGGCAGAGCGGCGTCATGCTTATATGAGCCTTTCTGAGGATGATGGTAAAACCTGGAAAACGCCCGTTGATATTTCCGGTGACGTAATGGACCCTGACTGGGGATGGTTGTCCACCGGTCCCTGCCACGGGATTCAGTTAAAGCAAGGCGGGCATAAAGGCAGACTGGTGATCCCGGCCTGTTTTATTACCGTCGATAAAAACGCTTCCAACAGGACGGAATCCGCTTTTGCGATCTATTCTGATGACCACGGTAAAACCTGGCAGAAGGGCGCCTATGCAGACCCCAATGGATTTAAACCCAGTGAGTCAACTGTTGTGGAACTGCCGGATGGCAGGTTACTGATGAACAGCCGTTGCACGGGTAAGAATTACAGGATTTCATCGCTGAGTGAAGATGGCGGTGCCACCTGGAGTCCCATGATGGCGGAGTATCCACTGGTTGATCCGGTCAATCAGGGAAGTATATTAGGGTTTGAATGGGCCGGCACTTACATGCTGTATTTTTCCAATGCGGCCAGTAAGAAAAGAGAGAATATGGCCATCAGCCTCAGTAACAATAATGGCGCCAACTGGACGGCGCGCTATATTGTGGAACCGGGGCAGGCTGCCTATTCAGATATGGTCATTATCGGTAACGATCATCTGGGTATTACTTATGAGACAGGTGAGGTCAATCCTTATGAGAAGATTACTTTCCAATCCTACTTACTTGATTCTTTAAAAAATGATTATCATGAATAATGTTATAAAGAGAAATCATATCCCCGCTCTTGCTGCAGGGAAATGGGGTATCTGGCTGTTAATCGCCTGCCTGTTTTTTGCCTGCAAGAAGGAAGCCAAGGTTAGCGTCCCGGGGGATGCCACACCACCGACCCTCAATCTGGTGGCTACTCCAATGGAAAAGACAGCCGGTTATTATACGGTCAAACTTTCCGGCAGCGTAAAGGACGCCTATGGGTTAAAGACAATCCATATACAATGTGATTCTTTTTACGTTGACCAAACCATTAAGATCGCGCAAGACAGCCTGATTAAAGAATATACACTGGACAGAGTGCTGAAGGCACCGCTTAGCCGGCAAAAGGACAGCAGTGTGATCTTCATTACAGCAACCAATGTGTATGGCGGACAGGCCACCACTGAAATTAAACTCTCCGATATAGAAAAGCCCTCTTTTAAGACGCCGCTTGAAGATTATATCGTAGAAATTGAAAACGATAAAGCGGTACTCAATCTCGATATAGCCCTGCAGGACAACAGCGGACTGGGAGCGGTGGTATTGAAAGCACCGGACCTGTCCGTTGATGATTCAGTGACCATCAGCGGAAACGAATTTGATTTTAAAAAGACACTGGCGTTGCCATTGAAAAAAGGCAGTTTTCCGCTGACCGTTTTCGTATATGACGTGTCCGGCCTTATGACGCAGAAAACGGTGATGATACGCGTTTCAAGAAAAGTGCCTTACGCAGGAGACCTCCCATTATATGTCGCTCCTGCAGCCACTGGCGGTGATTTTTCGAGATACCTTTCCGGGATGCCCGGAAAAGTGACAAGGACAGGAGATTATGTTTATCAGGTCGGCTATTACGCACCCGAGGCAGGTACAGAGATATTCTTGCTTGGACAGAAATCATTTAACGGTTATCGCTTTGGACAGGATCCCATGGGCAAACCAGGTGATCTGACCTCCAGTGATCAGCATTCCCTGCCGATTACGCTGCCGGATAAGGGCTATTACGTTATAGATGTGGACACGAAAACAGAGTCGTATCAGGTAAAAAAGGTAACGCCGGATCCGTCAGAGGCCTGGGCGCTGCCTGATAATCCCCTGGCCATGGCCGGTGCTTTTTTCGATGATTATCCGGGTGCTTCCCGGCCAAAGGGGGCCGTGGAATGCACGCCGGAACCGGGCAATCCTTTCAGGTATGTCACAAAGGTTAAGATGCATCAGCTGGTGAGCTTTACGCTTACACCCAGGGATCCTGTAAATGACAAGTGGCTGTCGCCTTTCTGGCGCTATGACAGAACGCTTGACGGGCAGCTGATCCAGGGAAGCAGCGGTAAAAATCTATCCTATACGTTACCTGATCCTGATAAGCGCTACTGGATCATTATCACCTTTGACCTCCACTTGCAGACTTGCCTGGTGGAAAACGCCGGTCCGGCTAATTAACCGGTATATAAAAACACAGAAAGAGAGAAAGATAGACTATGCAACCTTTACAAAAGACCGATATCCGGGGCAATTGGGCCACTTTGTTATTGCCTGTTACAGAAAACGATGTGATCGATTTTTCAAAGCTGGAAGAGCAGCTGGACTTTCTGGTTGAAACAGATGTGAACGGGATTTATTCAAACGGTACTGCCGGCGAATTTTTTAATCAGACACCGGAAGAGTTCGACCGCATCAATGCCATGCTGGCTTCAAAATGTCAGAAAGCAGGGATGCCTTTTCAGATCGGATGCAGCCATCCCGATCCAATGGAAACCTGTAGGCGTATACAAAGGGCGCTTACCCTGGAGCCCGGAGCCATTCAGGTTATCCTACCTGACTGGGCGCCACCATCCATGGCAGAAGTGCAGTTGTATCTGGAAAGGGTATTGGACCTGGCAGGAAAGTTGCCGGTCGTGCTCTATAATCCGCCACATGCAAAAAAATGCCTGACAATAGAAGATTATGGTGCACTTCATGCCGCTGGCTTATTAAACCGGCTGGCCGGCCTGAAGGTGATAGGAGGAGACGCTGCATGGTTTGATAAAATAAGACAACTGGATCCTATGCTTTCCATATTTATCCCCGGGCATCATCTGGCCTCCGGTATCCAGAAAGGTGCATCAGGCGCTTATTCTAATATGGCTTGTCTGCACCCCGCCGTGGCGCAGTACTGGTACGAAATGACCCGGACGGATATGACAGGGGCGCTGGAACTCGAAGGGCGGATCCGCAACTGGATAGGAACCTATATCGAGCCCTTGCTGAAAGCTAACCGGTTTTCCAATATGGCTGCCGATAAAATGCTGGCGGCGATTGGCGGCTGGTCTGATACCGGTACAGCGCTCCGCTGGCCTTATATCGGATTTGACCGGGCGATGGCCTGCCGCTTAAGGGAGACGGCAGAGGCTATAATACCGGAATTCTTTGACGCGCATTTAAGGGCAGGAAAATGGAAAAACAAAAGTATAAAAGCTAAAGAAACAACGCATGATTCATAAAAGATATACTGTAGAAGATGGTTCGGTAAGAACCCAGAAAAGAAACCGTCCTGCTGTGTCTGTTAGAACCGGATGGCAAAAAGGCGTATTGGCTGCTACTGTCCTTTTAGTGACAGCCATGATGACACCTTCCTTTGGACAGTTGAAGAGCGGCATGACAGATGACAACGCTATTCAGTCGTCTGTACCGCCAATTAAGCTGGCTACCCTGGACAGCAGTATTGTCTTTGAACCGGATACCGGCGTTGCCGCTAAGACAGGATATGCCTCTATGCGCATCCCTGCTCTTGTAAGGACAAACAAAGGGAACCTGCTGGCTTTTTGTGAAGGCAGGGTCGGGACTTCCAGCGACTGGGCGGAAATGGACTTGCTGCTGCGCAGAAGCCTGGATGGGGGAAAAAGCTGGCAGCCGGCGCAGATTGTGGCGCCGAGAGGACAGGGACCTACCAGCAATGCGACGCCGATTGTCAGTAAAGACGGCACCATTCATTTGCTGTATCAGCGTGATTATGCCCACCTGTTTTATACAAAGTCAACAGATGAGGGCAAGACTTGGTCAGCTGCCGTGGATATTACGGCTACTGTCGATAAGATAAAAAACGTCTACGCGTGGAACGTACTGGCTCCGGGTCCGGGCCATGGTATTCAACTAAAAAATGGCCGCCTGATAGCGGCGATCTGGCTGGCGGCTTCACCCATTGTGAAACCTAAACGCAAACACGGGCCGAGCTGCGTGGCAACGATTTACAGTGATGATCTTGGGAAGAGCTGGAAAATGGGTAAGATCGTGGCAGATAATTCCAATGCCATTAAAAACCCTAATGAGTCCATGCTGGTGGAGCTGGCGGATGGAAGGGTGATGATTAATATGAGAACCGGATCAGATAAGCATCAGCGGGCGGTGGCTTATAGCCCTGACGGGATCTCGGATTGGAGCCATCCGGTTTTTGCGGCTGAGCTCTTTGATCCGATTTGTATGGCCGGGTTCATCAAGATGCTCCCACCTAAACGCCTGCGCCGTGTGGCAGGAAAATTTTCCCCCGGGAAAAGCTGGCTTTTGTTTTCCAATCCGGACAGCAGAAATATCAAAGGATATCCCCGCCGCCAGCTGACCCTTAAACTCAGTCTGGATAATGGTCAGCACTGGCCTGTCACTCAATTATTACAAAACGGTCCCGCTGGATATTCTGACCTGGCAACGGATGGTCGTGGCAACATTTATTGCCTCTATGAAACCAATACAAAGGCGAAGGGATGGAATTACAGTCTGGTGCTGAAAAAAATCAGCATCCGGCCCGCAAAAAAATAAATAATCAATGCGGCCGGCAGAGTTGGATGAATATGCCGTGAAAATGGATTTCATTTTACAGGACACTGGCCATAAAAACTCTTTCGACAAACAATAAAATTAATGTTGCCGGGGCATTTTGATTCACAGGTGGTTGATAAAAAATGATACCCGGCTTTAAACAAAACTTATGAAAACAGACGGATTAATTGCAGCCACTTTCGGATTCTATACACCTGAAGGAGATATTGATCTTGAACCCATCGGGGCCATGGTCGATCGTTTAGCTGCTCAGGGGGTGAGCGGGGTATTTATCTGCGGCACGAATGGGGAAGGCCCCAATCTGACCATCGAGGAAAGAATGGCAGTAGCAGAAACCTATCTCAAGGCGGCTAAAGGTAAGATGCTGGTATTTGTGCATGTCGGCCATGCCTCTATCCGGGAAGCCCGCAAGTTGGCTGCACACGCTGAGAAACATGGCGCGGACGCCATCTCATCGGTTTCTGCTTTTTATTATAAACCAGGCCAGGTTGACGTATTGGTAGACAGCATGGCGGCCATTGCCGCTGCGGCGCCGAACACGCCGTTTTATTATTATCATATACCTACGCTTACGGGTGTGGGACTTGACATGGTGGCATTTCTAGAGCAGGCAGAGCAGGCCATACAGAATCTGGCGGGCATTAAGTATACAGCTTCCACATTACATGAGTATCAGGCCTGTCTTAATTATAAGAATGGTCAGTACAATATACTCTTTGGATATGATGAGTTGTTGCTGGAAGCGCTGAGCGTAGGGGCCGGCGCTGCCATTGGGAGTACCTATGCTTTTGCCGCACCTATTTATGTTGATCTGCTGCACAAGTTTCGCCGAGGTGACCTCGAGGGCGCGCGCCGCAGGCAGCTGGAGTCGGTGAATATGGTGCGTTGCCTGAGTGGCTATCATTCCATTGCCGCACAGAGAGCCATCATGCATATGCTGGGCATCCCGCTGGGCCCCTGCAGACTACCCCTTCGTGAACTGACGGAAAATGAGTATCAGGAGCTGAAGCAGAAATTGGAAAATGCCGGTTTTTTTAAAGCACTGGAAGATGCCGGCCGCACTTTGGAGTTACAGGGGACCACGGGAGGACGCTCATGAGCATTTTTAACCAACCGGGTCGCAGGCGGCCACCGCATCTTACCATTAGAGGCGGTGCAGGGACCGCAGCGCTTATCTGCGCCCTGTATCTTCCGGCGATGGCTACTGGTCATCACCGGCGTATAGGGCTACATTCAAATGACCACATCATGACAAAAATACCAGAGAATAAATATTCGGTCACGGGCATAGCAGAGACTCATCCGGGACTGCAGGCGGATACAGGCGTATCTCACACCTTTCACTGGTCCCAGCTGGCGCCACTTCCCAATCGGACAGGGCTTGCCGGGGCATTTATCGGGCTTGCCGGTGACGCGTTGATTTGCGCCGGAGGCGCTAATTTCCCGGATGGCGGCACGCCCTGGAACGGCGGGGTGAAGACCTGGTACGATACGGTTTATGTCTTAGAAACTTCTTCTGCCACCTGGAAGGTTGCCGGCCGGCTCCCCCGTCCGCTGGGATACGGACTGACGGTCAGCTGGAAAAGTCAGATGATTTTAATCGGCGGAAGTAACAGTGAAGGGCATTACAGAACCGTTCAGCGCATAAGCTACCATAAAAATGCTGATGAGGGAATGGTCAGCATAGATACCTTGCCTTCACTGCCTTCAGCCATTGCGCTTACAAGCGGCGCCTTGGTCGGCGATTGCATTTACCTGGCAGGCGGTCAGGCACAACCATCAGATGCGACTGCCACGAATGTCTGCTGGCGGCTTAATCTCAGTGCAGACCGTCCCGTTTGGGAGGTGTTGCCCGGCTGGCCGGGAGAAAGCCGGATGTTAAGCGTTGGCGGCGCATTAGACGGCAAGTTTTATCTATTCAGCGGTACTGCACTTCATGAAGGAAAAAGAACTTATTTAAAAGATGCCTACTGTTATGATCCACATGTCGTATCGGGAAAAGAAAAAGGATGGCGGCGTCTGGCGGATCTGCCCAGTCCTACAGTAGCGGCGCCGGGCCCCGCTGTGGCTATAAAGGGACAGCTTTTCATACTCGGGGGAGACGACGGGGCGTTGGCGGATGAGACAGCGGTATTGAAAGAGCGTCATCCCGGATTTTCCGACCGGATATTCGCCTATGATCCGCAAAGAAATAGGTGGCAGGTTGCCGGTCAGTGTTGGGTGGACAAGAAACCGGATGCGGCAGTCAACCCGAACGGCAGCATTTGGGCACCGGTCACTACCGGCGCCGTTTTGTGGCATGGCGATATTGTGCTGGTCGGCGGCGAAGTTCGTCCCGGTACACGCACGCCTCGTGTGATAATGGGGACCTTACAAGACAAATAAATGGAAGGTATTTATTATTGAGTCAAAACAAACACGCATCAACTAATAACTCGATCATATGGCTAGAACAGCAAAATTACGCTCCGGCACCTTCTCAAATGACCGTTATCCATGGCTGGTGGTGGCTTTACTCTGGGTGGTTGCCTTTCTGAACTACCTGGACCGGATTCTGATTACTTCTATGCGGGATCCGATCGTCCGTGAGTTCACCATCAGTGATGCGGAGTACGGATTGCTTACTTCTGTATTTTTATGGGCCTATGGCGTACTAAGCCCTTTTGGCGGTTATTTTGCCGACCGGTATAGTCGTAAGAAAGTGATTGTATTTAGTGTATTGGTCTGGTCGGCTGTTACGTTATGGACCGGTGCTGCCGCTACTTATCAGGAGTTACTGATCAGCCGGATGGTGATGGGCATCAGTGAAGCCTGTTATATCCCTGCTGCACTTGCCATGATTACGGATTACCATCGTGGTAAGACCAGGTCTCTTGCGACAGGACTGCATATGAGTGGCCTCTATGCCGGCCTTGCTGTAGGTGGTATCGGAGGATATATTGCGGTGAGTTACGGTTGGCGTTTTGGCTTTCACGTGTTTGGCATTTTCGGTATTGTCTATTCTTTATTTTTATTATGGCTCTTAAAGGATGCGCCCCGGGAGAAGCCGTCTCAGGCCCGGGAACAGCCGATCGCCGTGGATGCTACACCACAAAGCACGGGCAAGGTGCAGCTATTGGATGCATTTAAATCTTTACTGGCCATGCGGTCGTTTTATATACTCATGTTATTTTTTGGGGCTTTTGGCGTTGTGAACTGGCTGGTGTATGGCTGGCTGCCCACTTTTCTTAAAACCCATTTTCAACTGGATCTCGGACTGGCAGGTATCTCTGCGACCGGTTATATTCAGGTGGGCTCCTTTATCGGTGTCGTCCTGGGAGGTATTCTGGCCGACAGATGGGCCCGAAAAACGCCTCGCGGGAGAATCAATGTTATAGTGTTAGGTTTTACGGTAGGAGCGCCATTTTTATTTTTAATGGCCTCGACCAGTGTATTTTATCTGGCCATTATTGCCATGCTGATATTTGGCCTCGCCCGCGGGTTTACCGATGCTAATTTAATGCCTGTTTTAAGACAGATCGCTGATGCCCGATACATCGCTACCGGATATGGTGTACTGAATTTTCTGGGAACGGTGATCGGCGGCCTCATGGTGTATATCGGCGGCGCCCTGAAAGACGCCGAGATCAGTCTGTCTTTGATCTACCAGGCGTCTGCCATCTTAATATTGATAGCGGCCTGGCTGCTGGTTTCTTTAAAAATAAAAAAATAAAACCTGAAGTGATAAGTAAACTGTTATACGGGATGTATTTTCCCGGTGTCAAAAAAGCCAGAGGGCTGATGCTGATGATGATCATCATTTGTTTTTCAGTGCTGGATAGTACCGCGGAAATTACGCTGCCCTCGGTGATCGGTAACCATATGGTGCTGCAACAAAAGGACAGGGTGGCCATCTGGGGGAAGGCATCCCCAGGGGCGACGGTTGATGTTACAACTTCCTGGAATCAGCGGCGTTATCAGGCCAGGGTTGGTTCAGACAGTAGCTGGAGGCTGAAGGTTCAGACCCCCGTTGCGGGCGGGCCTTATCAGATTCGTATAGGCGATGGTCAGCAGCGTATCCTGCTAAGTGATATACTGATCGGCGAGGTCTGGGTCTGTTCAGGGCAGTCTAATATGGAGATGCCTATGTGGGGCTTCTACAATCAGCCGGTTTTAGGTGCTAATGATGTGCTGGCGCAGGCAAACAATCCTTCATTGCGGCTGATCCGTTATGAAAGGGCGCTGTCCCGGACACCGGAATTTGACTGCCCTTCTACGGGCTGGCAGGTCTCTGATGCTGAGGTGGCGGGCAAATTCAGCGCCGTGGGGTTTCAGTTCGCGCTCCGGCTACAGCAGAAACTGAATATTCCGGTCGGTATTATCATGTCGACCTGGGGTGGAACGATGATTGAAGGCTGGATGTCAGAAAGCAGCATGAAGCGCTTTCCTTCTGACGATAAAACCGTTAAGCCTGTTGCAGGAAAAATGAATAAGAACGAACCTACTTTGCTGTATAACGCGATGATACATCCCTTTGCCGGTTTTGGTATCAAGGGGATGATCTGGTATCAGGGCGAACAAAACAGGTGTAATCCCAATATCTATGATCAGCTGATGGAGAGCATGGTAGCCGACTGGCGGAAGAAATGGGCAGCGGGAGACTGGCCGTTCTATTACGTACAGATTGCGCCCTATCAGTATCGGGACACGATCGGGCCGGCAGCCCCGCTCCGGGAGGCGCAGGCCAGGGCCAGTCATAGAATCCCTAAATCCGGAATGGTGGTGAGTATGGACGCCGGTGAACCTAATGCGATACATCCCAGGCGGAAAACTGTTATCAGTAAGCGGTTATTATACTGGGCACTGGCTAACGATTACGGATACAAAGGACTGGCTTATCAGAGTCCGGAATATGACGCATTCCAGTCACCGGTGCAGATTGAAGGCGCAAAAGTCCGCGTCTCTTTTACCCATGCAAGTCGCGGTTTAATGACCGATGGCAGCCCGTTAAATGCATTTGAGATCGCGGGCGCCGATCGCAGATTTTATCCTGCACAGGCCAGGATAAAGGGAAAGTTTATTGAGCTGGAAAGTGATCAGGTCAAGGCGCCTGTGGCCGTGCGGTACGGGTTTAAGGATTACGCGGAATGCCACTTATTCAACGTGGAAGGGTTGCCTGTGGCGCCTTTCAGGACAGATAACTGGGCGCTGTAGACAGATAAGGCAAAACTATTTTACTTTAAAAAAGTCAGGGGTATGAAAGATCATGTTGTAGGTATTGATATCGGGGGGTCACATATTACGGCGGCATTGGTAGCTATGGACGTCAGGGAAGTCGTTTCGACATCGATGGTCAGAGAGAAAGTAGACCGGTTCGGAACGGCCGAAGCCATTTTGAACGCCTGGGCCGGAGCCGTAAAGCGCTGTCTGGAAAAGGGCGGCGTCTTTGATCCGGACACAAGGATCTCTGATGCATATGGGCAATTGAATATAGGGATTGCCATGCCAGGCCCCTTTGACTATGAAAAGGGTATTTCCAGGATAAAGGGATTTGATAAGTATGATAGTTTATACGGATTGAATATTAAAGCACTGTTAGCAGACAGAATTGGGATCAACCCGGATTCGATACGCTTAAAAAATGATGCGGCCTGTTTCCTGGACGGAGAGCTCTTTGCCGGTGCGGCTAAAGATGCCGGTGAGGTGCTGGGCATTACGTTGGGAACGGGGTTCGGGACGGCTTTCGGGCGCTGTGGCATTGCGACAGACGCCGCACTGTCTGCGGAGGCTTTTCTGGACGGCCGGGCAGAGGATTATTTTTCTACCAGATGGTTTATTGAGACGGCGAAAGCTGTGGGAGATATAGACATAAATGGCGTTATGGATTTGCGGCAACCGGGCAGGGAAAAAATCGCTAAAATGATCTTCGATATGTTTGCAGGCAACCTCGCTTTATTTTTTCAATGCTATCTTCAAAAATATACAGCTCCCGATCTGGTCGTCATCGGAGGCAATATCGCGCAGGCGCATGTTTATTTTCTTGAGCCGCTGATAGCTAAACTGAAGGAAATGCAAATTGAACTCAATTTTAAAGTAGCGGCTCTCGGAGAATCAGCTGCATTACTGGGGGCGGCCAGCCTTTGGCAGAAAAAACCGGCCTGAGTCGATTTGCATCAGTGAGGGAAGGAGGGGATTGCCTCTTTCCCCGAATCTGCTACTAATCTGTCAGCTTAATTGTTCGGGAAGTCATTCTTCCCTGGCCATCCAGAACGATCCGGTCCGGGTATAATGTAACAGTACCGTAGGAATTCTGGTCCGCCGTTTCCACCATGCCTTCCACAACGATACAGGGAATTGAACCTATATGGCAAAATGCACCCGCATGATGATGACCGGAAATGAGGGCCTTTACGCAGCTGTATTGCCGGATCACGGAAGTGATTTCCTGATCATTGAGGGCGGTTAAGCCGACAGCGCATCCCAGGGGATGGTGAGAAAACACCAGTACATTTTCTTTTTTTCTCTCGGCATTTCTCAGTTGCTGCTCCAGCCACTGCAATTGCTTTTTGCTGATACCTCCATTGTACGGATAACCATTTTTGCCGTTGTTTTCTTTTATTTGCTGCAACATTTGCTGCAGCTCTTTTTCCTTAGGTGTGCCGGAGATGTTTGAATAAGAAGCGACTTCATTTGTGTTGAGCATGATAAAGCGCCAATTGCCCTTGTTAAAGGCGTAATAGGCAGCCGGCATTTGCAGTTTTTTATATAAGGACTGGTTGTCTGTTATATGTGTATAGTCGTGGTTCCCGGTGGTGGTATATACTTTACCCCTATACTTGCTGATCGTAAATAGAACCGTATCCAGATCCTTAGGATTCCGGTCAGTGATATCGCCTAAATTGATGATAAAGGGCAGCTTTTGTTGATTGAACGCGGCAACAGCGGTGTCCAGCTTAGGTAGAGAGTTGCGGTAAAACCTGCTTCCCTGTGGATCGACATTGGCATACTGCGGATCTGCAATAAGCCCGAACCGGATGACCGGGGCGTTAAGCTGCGCATTGACTGTTGATGCGAACAGCGCAAGTATGCAGAGATATATCAGGTGATTTACTTTCATCATAGCTTATTTTTTTAATTGTACGTCGGTTTTTGTATTTTGAAGAGAAGAGTGACCTTGAATCGGGTAAGAACTCTTTCAAAATTAAAAAGGTTGATTCAATTGGGAAAATTATTTATCCCGGGTGCGATTATTTCATCTGTCCCGCCCGTAGGAATGGGTTCCCGTTTACCGATCTTCCTATTGTTCCTTTCGCATTTCAGAGGCACAGTTTATTACCCCTGCTTTCTTTCTTGTTCACGTTTTTTCCTTGTTCACGTTACGTGAACAAGGAAAAAACGTGAACAAAGGATGCGACTATTCCAAAATAAAAACGCCTGATGATTTCCATCAGGCGCCTCTAGTTTGGCCTTTTTCTAGATAAGGCAAAAAAAAATAGCAATTTAGTTGGTTATATTGCTATTTTTTGTGATCTTTATATCTAGTTAAACGACTAGATATGGGATATCCAACTAAAATTCAGATAATAAAAAGAGCAAAGAGTGAGCAATGGTATGTAAATTTTCCAGCTGCCGTGGCTCAGGCAATAGAATTTAAGCAAGGAGAGATTGTTGAGTGGGTGATAGATGATCACCAGCGCCTAGTACTTCAGCGTAGTGATGAATCCGTAAAAGATCTTAAAAAAAAACTCCCCAAAAAGAAGGAGTAGTTGCTTGCTTTAATGAATTATTCGATAGATGTATAACAGCTTTCAAGCAATCCAGAACTTTTCAGAGAGCTCGCGATTTGTCTCACGGAGTTATTTCATGTATTGGACGTTGTACGATAACAGGGATGTTAACAGCAAGTGGGAATCAGTTTAAGGACTGGAGTGCGGCCTATCGAATATTTAAGGGTGAAAGAATGGATATGAATGCAATTTTTTCTGAAGTTAGAAAGGAGGTCGTGTATCAAAATAGAAAGAAAGGCGATTTTATTTATGCACACATGGACGATACCCTGTTAAGGAAGAGAGGGAAGAAAATATCAGGGACCGGATGGCTAAGGGATCCACTTGGCCCCCCGTTTTGTAATAATTTCATTTGGGGCCAACGATTTGTTCAACTCTCTTTATCGCTCATTGAAAAAGACCTCTGCGGTCCATCAAGGGCCATCCCGGTAGACTTCAAACATTGTCCTCCCACCAAGAAGCCGTCAAAAAATGCGACCGACCAGGAAGTAGCACTATACCGGGAAAGACAGAAGAAAGAAAAAATGAGCGAAGTAGGCGTCCAGCGTGTCATAGCCTTGAGAAAGTGCTTAGATGACGATGGCTATAAAAATAAAAAACTTATCCTGAGCGTGGACGGCAGTTACACGAATGGAACTGTTTTAAGGCAACTTCCAGAAAATGTAGAACTCATTGGCCGCATAAGGAAGGATTCAAAAATTTATGCTCTACCAGAAGAGCAACAATCAGGAAAGGGACGTAAACGATATTATGGAGAAGAGCTCCCCACACCAGAACAAATCCGACAAAGCGATGACTATCCTTATCAGCAGGTTGAAGCATGGGCTGCAGGAAAGATGCGTACATTCAATGTGAAAGTTGTAAAAGATATACGCTGGCGAAAATCAGGTAAGAGAGACTTAATGCTGATCATTATCAGGCCAGTTTCCTATAGGCTCACCAAAAAATCAAAATTACTGTATCGTGCTCCCGCCTATTTAATATCAACCAATCAAGAGATAGATATTTTCCTGCAGGTCCAGGCTTATATTAGAAGATGGGAGATAGAAGTCGGCTTTAGAGATCAGAAAACATTAATGGGATGTGGTCAGGCACAAATCCGGGAAAAAACTGCGGTAGCAAAAGTTCCGGCATTTGTATCCGCATGTTATGCTATGATGATACTGGCATCGCACAAACAGCAGCAGTCCAAATCAAAAAAACAACTCCCTGGGCCTAAATGGTACGTAAATATTAAAAAGCAAAGGGTTACTACTGGTGATATTATAAATAGATGTAGAGTTGAAAATTGGGCGCAAAGTGTAAATATTAATTTTTCCGACTTCGTGAACATTGAAAAAAAATTATCGAAGTGCGAAAAAATGGCAAATCCCTCATTTTCCTCCTTCTTTTATGCCAGAAATTAGCCAAACTAAAGACGCCTGATGATTTCCATCAGGCGCTTGCAGCATCATTATTTCTTACGGTCTTTCACCATATATTTATTTTTCCTTCACCGTCTCCTCATTTCTGAAGACAACGATACCGTCAAAGACGTCTACCAGTACAGGGTGGTCTTTGTCGATCTCACCGGCCAGTATTTTCTTGCTGAGCGGGTTGACAATGGCCTTCTGGATAAACCTTTTCAACGGCCTGGCGCCAAATTGCACGTCATAACCGTTTTCTGCCAGATAATCGATCACGTAATCGCTGAAATCGATATGGATACCACCTGCCGCGATCTGTTTTTTCAGCTGTTTAAGCTGGATGTGTATGATATTGCGGATCTCCTTTTTAAGTAGTGGATGGAACATCACGATTTCATCAATACGGTTCAGAAACTCAGGCCGGATATTTTCCTTTAGCAGATTCATGACCTCATCTTTGGCGATCTCTTCTGCTTTATCAATATCATCGCTGTGATTTTCAAACGCCTCCTGGATTAAATGGCTGCCCATATTACTGGTCATGATAATGATGGTATTTTTAAAATTGACCACCCGGCCCTTGTTATCGGTTAAGTGCCCGTCGTCCAGTACCTGTAAAAGGATATTAAAGACATCGGGATGCGCTTTTTCAATCTCATCGAATAATACGACACTATAAGGTTTACGGCGTACGGCTTCTGTCAGCTGACCGCCTTCTTCATATCCTACGTAGCCGGGAGGCGCCCCTACCAGCCTGGAAACACTGTGTTTCTCCTGGTATTCACTCATGTCGATCCGGGTCATCATCGATTCATCATCGAACAGGAATTCTGCCAGTGCTTTGGCCAGCTCGGTTTTACCCACACCGGTTGTCCCCAGAAAAATAAAAGAACCGATCGGCTTTTTGGGATCACCCAGCCCCGCCCTGCTCCTGCGGATCGCATCGGACACGGCAGTAATGGCCTCTTCCTGGCCAACAACTCTTTGATGGAGGTGATCTTCCAGCTGCAATAACTTATCCTTTTCGCTCTGGAGCATTCTGCTGACCGGAATGCCGGTGGCTTTTGCCACATTTTCAGCGATATCCTCTGCGTCTACTTCTTCTTTCAGCAGTCTTTTTTCGGAGATATCAGACAGGAGATGGGCCGTCTGGTCAATGATTTCCTGTTGTTCCTTGATCTTGCCATAGCGGATCTCAGCGACTTTACCATAGTCCCCTTCTCTTTCGGCTTTTTCGGCTTCCACCTTGAGCGTGTCAATAGCTGCCTTGGCATTCTGCATTTTCTCAACGACTTCCTTCTCCTGTTGCCATTTGGCCTTATAGGTATCCCGCTCCACCATCAGGTTCCCGATATTGGTGTTGAGCTCACCGAGCTTCGCCTTATCGTTCTCTCTTTTGATGGCCTCTCTTTCAATCTCCAGTTGACGGATCCTTCTTTCCAATTCATCCAGCTCCTCTGGCATGGAGTTCATTTCCAGGCGCAGCTTGGCGGCACTCTCATCAATTAAGTCAATGGCCTTATCCGGCAAAAAACGGTCGGTGATATATCTGTTAGATAGCTCTACAGCGGCGATAATGGCTTCATCCTTGATCAGCACATGATGATGGGTCTCATAACGCTCTTTCAATCCTCTGAGGATGGATACTGCGTCTTCGATGGAAGGTTCATCCACCATGACTTTCTGGAAACGGCGCTCGAGGGCTTTGTCTTTTTCAAAGAATTTCTGGTATTCATTCAGCGTAGTCGCACCAATGGCTCTGAGTTCGCCTCTGGCCAGGGCAGGTTTCAGGATATTGGCGGCATCCATCGCGCCTTCTCCACCGCCCGCACCGACCAGCGTATGGATCTCGTCGATAAAAAGAATGATTTCCCCATCGCTGGTAGCGACATCTTTGATAACACCCTTCAGGCGCTCTTCAAATTCACCTTTATATTTTGCGCCGGCAATCAGTAGCCCCATGTCCAACCCGTAAATAATCTTCGTTTTCAGGTTCTCGGGCACATCCCCGTTAATAATACGGTGTGCCAGTCCTTCCACGATAGCCGTCTTACCGACCCCCGGTTCCCCCACCAGGATCGGATTGTTTTTGGACCTCCTGGAAAGGATATGCAGCGTCCGGCGGATCTCTTCGTCACGGCCGATGACCGGATCCAATTTGCCGGCCTGCGCCAGTTCATTGAGGTTCTTGGCATATTTTTTCAGAGAGCCGACTTCCTGGGAAGCCGTCTGTGAATTCACGGTACCTCCCTTACGCAGGTCTTTAATGGCGGCGATCAGCCCCTTTTCGGTAAGGCCTGCATCTTTGAGCAATTTGGCTGTATCATCGTTGCCCTGTACAAGTGCCAATAATAAATGCTCCGGATTGATGAATTCGTCTCCGAATTGACTGATATCCTTAGCCGCACGCAAGAGCGTATTGTTCATTTCCCGGCCGACCTGCTGGGCAGGCTCACCGCTGGCGGCCTTAGGCAGCCTGGTCAAAGATTCCGTGGCCTTGGTTTCTGCATAGGGAATATTGATGTCATTTTTCTTTAGCAGAAATTCGATCGTACTTTCCTTTTCATTGAGCAGGGCCAGTAAAAGGTGATTGGTCTCAATATTCAGGTCATTGTTGTTGTAGGCAATCTGTTGAGCTGCCTGAATCAGCTCCTGTGCCTTAATCGTATAATTATTTGGATTCATGCTTATTTAATTCTTTTTGATTTTTTTTTGAGCCGCCTATCAAAGTTAAAGACTCTAATGCTAAACCTGTTTTAAGGTTTGTTCACAGACTCAGTCAGATGCTTACGCTTTTTTAAGGTGACTTTTACTCCAACAACAATAAATATACAAATATGGAAAATGTGCAATATTGGCATAAATTATTGATGCAGACTGTCTTAACGTCAGAAATGCTGTTGTTTTTATGCAATTCTGTCTTAAAGATTATATCTTATTATCAATAAAGTTTACCGCATCAGCAGGCTCCATTGAGACCGTTATGGATCTTTCAAAGAAAACCTTCAGGAGCAGAAAGACACATTAAACCTGAACAGTTAAATCCTATCAAAGTTCGGTTTTTACTGCAGGATTTCTCCTTTGTATTTTTACATGTAAATTTATATAATATATTTATTTTCTTATGCGTCCATTCATATTGCTTTTATGTGTTTCTACATTGCTCGGTGTCGTTTCCTGTAAAAGCAAGGCTAAGAAAAGCCACCAGATAACTGCCAATACCTACTCTGTTATTCAGATCCGGTCCGACACGGCCACATTATATGCCGACTATCCCGGCACCATTCAGGGTATAGAGAATGTAGAGATCCGGCCTAAAATCGATGGATTCATTTCGGGGATCTATGTGGAAGAAGGGGCTTCTGTCCGTAAAGGGCAACTCCTGTTTAAGATTGATGCGCCGCAATATGAGCAGGATGTCAGAACGGCCAAAGCCAATATAAATATTGCCAAGGCAGATGTAGATGCGGCCGTTATGAACGTGAATAAGGTAAAGCCGCTGGTAGAAAAAGGCATTATCAGCGACTATGAGTTAAAATCCGCCAAGTTTACGCTCGAAGCAAAGAAGGCGGCACTCTCGCAGGCAGAAGCGACACTCGAGAATGCAAAAATCAATTTAAGCTATACGTCTATTTATAGCCCTGTGAGTGGCGTGATCGGTATTCTTCCCTTTAAAGTGGGCAGTCTGGTGGGGAGTTCTACCGCTACCGCACTGACAACCGTCTCTAATATCTCACAGATCTACTGTTATTTTTCTATCAACGAAAAACAGGAACTGGATTTCTTTGCCTCAGCAAAGGGAAAGACAATCCAGGAAAAGCTCGCCACCCTGCCACCGGCGATGCTGGTTCTATCTAATGGGAGCATATTCTCCCACAAAGGCAAGGTTGAGTCCGCCAGCGGCTTTATTAATGCCCAGACGGGCGCCGTTAACCTGCGGGCCGTATTCCCCAACCCCAACGGCATCATCCGCAATGGCAGCAGCGCGATTATACGGCTGCCGACCACCATACCGGATGCGATCCTGATCCCGCAAAAAGCGACCTATCAGATTCAGGGTGCCTTGTTTGCGTATAAGGTGGACGAGGATAATAAAGTTTCTTCCGTAAGCATCAGTGTCAACAGGGCCAATAACGGCAAGTTTTATGTCGTCAAAAGTGGTCTGAAGCCGGGAGACCGTATCGTGACTGACGGGATCGATAACCTGAGAGAAAATCTGGTGATTGAACCCAGGATGATCTCTTTACAGCAATCCATCAGCGCAACAGACAAATAAACCATCCGTCCATAATTAAGTCGGGGACGTTATTCTCAGCATTATGTTAAAGTTATTCGTTAAAAGACCTGTTCTTGCTACTGTTATTTCCGTATTGATTGTGATACTGGGCATAATCGGGATTCTTAACTTACCCATTTCCCAATATCCGGATATCGCGCCGCCTACCATTCAGGTACGTGCCAAATACGCCGGCGCTAATGCAGATGTGGTACTTAAAAGTGTGATCGTTCCGCTGGAACAGCAGATCAATGGTGTTGAGAACATGGATTACATTACTTCTACGGCAGGCAATGACGGCTCGGCAACGATCCAGGTGATTTTTAAGATTGGCAGTGATCCCAATATTGCGGCCGTGAATGTGCAGAATGCCGTCGCCCGGGCGACACCACAGTTGCCACAGGAAGTAACACTGGCGGGTGTAACAGTCAAGAAAAGGCAAACCAGTACTTTGCTGGCCTTCTCCGTCTATAGCGAGAATCCTTCCTTTGATCAGACCTTTTTACAGAACTATGCCGATATCAATATTGTACCGGTCATTAAACGTATTCAAGGGGTGGGGGACGCGTCCGCGTCCGGTCAGATGGACTATTCCATGCGCATCTGGCTGAATGCACCTAAGATGGCTTCCTACGGGCTGGTGCCTTCCGATATTACGGCCGCACTCAAAGAACAAAATATTCAGGCAGCACCCGGTCAGTTTGGAGAAAGCAGCAACCAGCCTTTTCAGTATGTGATCAAATATCCCGGTACGCTGACCGATACCAGCCAGTTTGGAGACATCGTTATCAGAAGTGATCTGCGGGGGCGGCTGTTGCGCCTCAGCGATGTGGCCAAAATAGAACTGGGTGCCTATAGTTATCTGACAACCTCTTCTACCAATGGTCATCCGAGCGTATCCATATATGTGAGCCAGGTGGCCGGATCGAATGCCAGGGAGGTGATCCGCCATACGCTGGAGGTGATGAAGGACGCGGAAAAGGCGTTTCCTAAAGGTGTCCATTTTGCCGTTCTGAAAAACGTGGATGCCTTTCTGACGGCCTCGATCGATAAAGTCATACATACTTTTGTCGAAGCCTTTATATTGGTGTTTCTGGTGGTCTTCCTGTTCCTGCAGGATTTCAGGTCCACGCTGATCCCTGCTATTTCAGTGCCCGTGGCTATTATCGGTACTTTTTTCTTTCTGCAGCTCTTCGGGTTTACGATCAACCTGCTGACGCTGTTTGCGCTGATCCTGGCCATCGGTATCGTGGTGGATGATGCGATTGTCGTCGTGGAAGCTGTCCATGCGAAACTCGATGAGGGGTACGTTTCGGGCAGGCAGGCAAGTATAGATGCGCTTGGAGAAATCTCGGGGGCGATTATTTCTATTACGTTGATTATGGCCGCCGTATTTATACCGGTCAGTTTTATCGGAGGTTCTGCCGGCATGTTCTATAAACAGTTTGGGTTAACGCTTGCTATTGCCATTGTGCTGTCCGCCATCAATGCCCTGACGCTGAGCCCGGCACTCTGTGCCCTCTTTTTAAAAAGCCATCACGAGAAGCGGCCCAAACGAAGCTTTTTACAGCGGTTCTATGTGGCTTTTAATACTTCTTTTGAAAAAGTTACCAACCGGTATGTGGAGGCTATTTCATTTTTCAATAAGAAAAAATGGATCCCCATTGGGATACTGGTGGTGTTTACAGCTGCCCTTTATTTTATAGGCCGGTCCACACCCACCGGTTTTGTGCCTAAAGAAGATTTAGGCTCAATCAGTTGTAATATTGCGTTGCCGCCTGCCGCCTCCCTTGAGCGGACAGGTATTGTGACCCGCAAGATCGCAGCGATCGCCGCCACCATTCCGGAGATCCGTGATATCATGCAGGAGACAGGCAGAGGGCGCCTGTCCGGTTCAGGCAATAACTACGGTATGCTGGTGATGTCGCTGGTGCCCTGGAATCAAAGGCACCGGGATGTAGAGGCGATCATTCAGGAACTCTTTGATAAGACAGCCGGTATTAAGGAAGCGGAGGTTAAGTTTTATGCGCCGGCAACGATTCAGGGCTTTGGAACAACCAGCGGTTTCTCCTTTCAGTTGCAGGATAAAACCGGTGGAGATATTGCGCGGTTTTATAAGATCAGTAAAGATTTTTTAAGTGATCTGAGCCAGCGGCCGGAGATCCAGTATGCGACCACCTCCTTTAACCCGAACTTTCCGGAATACCTGATGAATGTGAATGTGCCCAAAGTGAAAAATGCGGGACTGGCCGTAACGGATATCACCAGTACCATGCAAGGTTATTTTGGCGGTGTCTATGCCTCTAACTTTAATAAGTTCGGCCAGCAGTTCCGTGTCGTGGTGCAGGCGTCGCCCGAATATAGAATGACGCCTGAGAGCCTTAATTCTATCTTTGTCCGGACCAAGAGCGGACAGATGGTGCCGATTACAGAGTTTGTCAGTCTGTCCACCGTTTACAGTTCGCAAAGTATCACCCGGTTTAACCTGTTTAATTCTATCAGTGTGAACGGATCGCCCAATGCCGGGTATAGTTCCGGTCAGGCCATTGCCGCAATCGAGCAGGTGGCCCGGGAGACGCTTCCGCCAGGGTTTAGTTATGAATATTCCGGATTGTCCAGAGAGGAACAGCATTCAGGAAGTCAGACGATATACGTGTTTTTGCTTTGCCTGATCTTCGTATATCTGTTATTAAGTGCGCAATATGAAAGTTATGTGTTACCGTTGTCCGTTATCCTGACGATTCCCATCGGTATGTTTGGGGCCTTCTTATTTGTGAAGCTTCTGGGCGTCAGCAATAATATCTATGTTCAGATCACACTGATCATGTTGATCGGCCTGCTGGCCAAAAATTCTATTCTGATCGTAGAATATGCGGTCAAGAGAAGAAGGGCGGGCATGGCCATAACAGAAGCAGCCATCTCTGGTGCCAAAATGCGGTTGCGGCCCATTTTGATGACTTCCTTCGCATTTATTTTTGGCTTATTGCCGCTAATGCTCACTGTCGGAGCGGGGGCAAACGCGAATCATTCCATCGGAACCAGTGCCGTAGGTGGGATGTTGATCGGAACTATATTCGGGGTATTTATTACGCCTGTGTTATTTATTATTTTTCAATCCTTTCAGGAACGGCTGAGAAAAGGCAGAAATGAGCCGGGCGACATATTAGAAACTCAACCTGCTACTTTCATTTCTGCCAGGCAACCGGAAGTGTAAGAAGGGCTGAATAAAGAATCGTTTAAAAAATGCGTAAACATAGCTATTCATCTGTTATTCTTTTTTTACTGGTATCGTTAATGGCCATCAGCGGCTGTAAGTCTGTACTCCAGACCTATCATGCTCCCGATGTCCAGGTAGACAGTCTTTTCAGGAGCAGTCACTTAATATCTGATGATACCGCCCGGATCGGAACCTTGCATTGGCAGGATCTGTTCAAAGACTCCTTGCTGCAGGCGCTGATTCAGGAGGGGATAGATAATAACCTGGATTTAAAAACAGCCTATTCCAGAATCCATCAGGCAGATGCTTACTTGATGCAGAGCCGGATGAATAACTATCCGGAGTTGAATGCCAATGCCAGTATTGAATATGCCAGAAGAGCCAATACGTCCGGGAACCTGAGTCATGTACATCAATATCAGGCGGGCGTGGAAGCCACCTGGGAAGCGGACATTTGGGGTAAACTGAAAAGCGCACAGAGAGCCGATATGGCGGCGCTGTTGCAGTCGGAAGCCTATGCACAGGCGGTCAAGACAGATCTGGTGGCATCTATTGCCAGAAATTACTACACGTTGATGGCCTATGACAAGGAACTGAGCGTTACGCTTAAAACCGTTGAGACGTGGAAGAAAACGGTGGATGTGATGAAAGATCTGAAAAAAGGAGCGAAGGTGACACAGGCAGCTGTCGTGCAAAGTGAAGCAGGATTATATGCGACTGAGGTGTCGATTCCGGATCTTAAAAGAAATATCAGGGAGACAGAGAATGCCATTTGTTATTTGTTGGGGAGAGATCCGGGAAAAATTAAAAGGGACAGTCTGACCGTAAAAGAATTTATTCCATTATTCAAGACCGGCGTTCCTGCCCAGATACTGTCCAACCGGCCGGATGTCAGGGAAGCAGAGTTTAATTTCAGGCGGGCTTTCGAGATGACAAATGTCGCCAGAACGTATTTTTATCCCTCGCTCAGGATAACCGCTAATGGCGGTCTTTCCAGTAATGCGCTGTCCTCATTTTTTAACGGCGGGCCCCTGGTAGGCGGTGTGCTGGGTGGACTGACCCAGCACATTTTCAACAGGCGGGCCAACAAGACGCGTTTAGCTGTTGCCAAGGAAGACCAGTTGCAGGCTTTCTATAACTTTAAGCAGAAGCTGTTGAATGCCGGACAGGAGGTGTCGAATGCCTTATACAGTTACCGGTCTGCCACGGATAAGATCGGTCCCCGTACCATGCAGCTCAATAGCCTGAATAAGGCGGTCGATTATACCCAGGAGCTGGTCCGTAATGATTTTGCAGATTATAGCGAGGTGCTGATTGCCATGCAGAGCCTGCTCGCTGCCGAAATCAGCCAGGTGACGGATTATCTGCAGCGCAATGAGGCGATCGTTAATCTATATGCGGCGATGGGGGGCGGCTGGCAGTAAGCCGGTTTATTGAAACAGGGTCCTGTAGAAATATGGGTTGACGGCATTTTAATTTTTACAAGGCTACAATTTAATTTTTTGCCTTCTGAATTTTACAAACACATTTATACATGAACAACCATGCTTCAGGCAGATAATGTAGTGGCTGATGGCAAAGAGGACGGTTACTCGCCCGGCGTTTTGTTTTTTGAATGCGCTTTCACATAAATATTTGATTTTCTGAATTTTATATTAATTTTCTGTTGATATTAGGCCTTTTTTACATCCATTGACGTACCTTTAGAAGCTTATAGAGACGATTATTAGAACATATCAAGAAAACCAACTAGTAAATGGCAAATGCGCGTATTGTATGGGTGGACGATGAAATGGAAAGCCTCAAGTCACAAAAACTGTTTTTAGAACAAAAAGGCTATGAGGTCATCACTTTCACCAATGGCTTCGACGCAATAGAATACATAAAAGAAAACAAACCGGATGTTGTGCTGCTCGATGAGTCGATGCCGGGCATCAGTGGTCTGGAAACCCTGGCTGCTATTAAAGCGGTCCATCAAAGCCTGCCGGCTGTTCTGGTTACCAAAAATGAAACCGAAAACCTGATGGAGGAAGCCATCGGCTCCCAGATTGCCGATTATCTGATCAAGCCGGTCAATCCCAATCAGGTCTTACTGAGTCTCAAAAAAATACTGGACAATAAAAGACTGGTGGCCGAGAAAACCACATCAGCCTATCAAATGGAGTTCCGGTCACTGTTTATGGCGCTGAGCGACAATCAGGACGCGTCCGGCTGGCAGGAGATCTATAAAAAGCTTGTTTACTGGGAACTGGAAATGGAAAAAAGCAGAAGCCCGGAAATGATGGAAATATTACAGTCCCAGAAACAAGAGGCGAATACAGCTTTCTTTAAATTTATTTCTAAGAACTATACCGGGTGGATTCAGGCAGGTAGCGGCCGCCGCCCCATTCTCAGCCCGGACCTGATGAAAGAAAGAGTGGTGCCACTCTTAGAGCCTGAGATACCTGTTTTTTTTATTTTAATCGACAATCTTCGTTTCGATCAGTGGAAAATGATCCAGCCTTTATTCGAGGAGGATTTTAACATGATCAGGGAAGATACATATTACAGTATTCTGCCCACAGCGACACAGTATTGCCGTAACGCGGTTTTTGCCGGGATGATGCCCCTTGAAATCGCGGATAAATTCCCGCAACAATGGAAAAATGATGAAGAAGAAGGGGGAAAGAACCTCCATGAGGAAGCATTCCTGGCCTCCTTTATCAAAAAAATGCAGAAAAAGGATATCCGCTACAGTTATACAAAGGTTGTTGGTAATCAGGATGCGCAACAATTGGTCAGTGGAATCCATAATCTGCTGATCAATGACCTGAATGTCATCGTTTATAACTTTGTGGATATGCTCAGTCATGCCCGTACTGAAATGGAAGTGTTGAAAGAACTGGCAGGGGATGAGCAGGGCTACCGCAGTATCACCAAAAGCTGGTTTGAGCACAGTCCGCTCAGGCAGGCGCTAAAGAAGATCGCTGACCGAAAAATAAAGCTGGTGATCTCCACAGATCATGGCAGCGTCCAGGTAAAAACGCCCTTTAAAGTGATTGGGGACAAGCAGACAACCAGTAATCTGCGCTATAAGCATGGTAAAAACCTGAATTACAACGCGAAAGATGTTTTAGCCTTTAAAAATCCAAAAGAAGGCGGACTTCCCTTGCCTCATGTCAATAGTTCATTTATTTTTGCCAAGGAGGATGGCTTTTTGTGCTATCCGAATAATTACAACTATTATGTCAATTATTACAAAAACACTTTCCAGCACGGTGGGGTCAGCATGGAAGAAATGATTATTCCCATTATCCAGATGGAAAGTAAGTAAGCGTCTAAAGGTAGAAATATTTAAATATGAGCATTGAGCAGGGAAAAAAGGATATAAATAAGGAAAACGACGAGCAGTTGGAAAATAATATAGAGGAGCAGGATGCAGTCACTGATGAAGGTGCTGCTTCTGACCTGGTAGATCTGCAGCCGGAAACTGTGGAGGACATTAACAGGCAAAAAGAGGATATAGAACAAACCGGTGAAGCGGGAGAAGAAGTATCGGAAATGGAAGAGGATGAAGCGGCAGGGCCTGCGGACGGCCCGGAGGTGGCCGGCAGTGAAACTGATGGGGAAGAGAATTTGACGGACGCAGAGGATGTGCAGCAGGAGGATAAGCCGAAACCCAGAACAAAGAAAAAGAAAAAGAAAGAACCAGCCGGGGCGTCGGAGCCGCAAAAGCCAGCGAGGATTATACATATGGTTTTCGATCAGCCGGGAGGGGAACAGATAAAACAGAGTTTTGAACTGGAACCGGAAATGACCGGGGAAGTGGTCTATATAGAAGATAATTATAGTTTAGGTCCGATAGCTGATTTACAGCAGGCTGAAGGCTGGCAGGCCAGGAAGCAATGGTGGCAATCTGTATTGGGACTCCCGGAGGAAGAGCAGCCTGCAGTCATGTCTTCAGATAAAATGAAGCTGCATCAGCTCTTCCAACAATTGGAACAGGATGAAGACACAGTCCTATGGATCTGGATGGGACAAAACGAAAGGGATGTAGCGGGGTATTTTCATGTTATCAGTCAAGTGATGCAGTTCCAGGGACGGATACAGGTGTTATACCTGAATAACCTCCCGTTTATTGATGAGAAAGGACACATTTTCTATCCCAGACAACTCGCAGAAATCCTGCCCAAAGAATTTGTAAAAGCCTCCAGGCTGGCAAGAGTAGTCACCCTTAGTGAATTTGAATTGGACCCCGAAGAGTGGGATAAGCTATCCAGACAATCCGGATCGGTTAGGTTGCTGGAGGGTGGTAAAAAACTGTCTGTTAAGGAGGACGACTATTATGATAAAATAATATTAGACCAGCTGGGATCAGCAACGATGAAGTTTTCCAGGCTGCAAACCTTGTTAACGACCAAAGCTAAGCTGGGACTACCTGAGTACTATATTGTCTGGCGGATTAAATCACTTGTTGAATCAGGCCAGATTCTCATGCAGGGTGATTTTGATAAGGGCGCTAAAAACGTCAGTTTAAAAGCCACACAGGGTCAGATGTTCGTTGAACTGAATCCTGATGATGCAGGTGAAGAGGCAGAGGATGCCCCCAATAAATAAGCGCCTCGGCACTAACTGTTATTTTCACAAAATGATTGTACATCCGGTTTTAGGCATGGTGTTGGTAATAATACAGATGTGTGATAGATTTAATCATTTAATCTGTTGATTAATAGTATACTATGTAGTGAATTACTTGTGTGGTAACAGAAACTCTGAAAAAACAGTTAAATAAAAAAATAAACATGATGAAAAGCAATGCATTGAAAATCTACGGGTTAGCACTCGTTTGTTTTATATTTATTTTTAGCAGTTGCGTACCCAAAAGAGATTTGGTCGCTTCTCAGCTAAGAACCAGACAACTGCAAAGTGATAGTGCCCGTATGGCCAATAATATCAGTGATTTGCAGGACCGGATCACAGGCCTTAAGAATGATATCTCTAATCTGAACGACCAGGTGGCTTCTTTGTCCCATAATAATAATACACAGGAGAATCAGCTGGCTATGAGTAAAGAAGCGCTTAAAAAGCAGCAACAGAAATTACAGCAGTTGCAATCCCTGTTAGACTCGCAGAAGGAAAAATCTGAAGCGTTGAGAAAGAAAATGGCTGATGCCCTATCCGGATTTAGTTCCAACGAACTGACCGTTACTCAGAAAAACGGCAAGGTATATGTCAGTATGCAGGAAAACCTGCTCTTTCCGTCCGGAAGTGCGGTAGTGAGTACAAAAGGGGTAGACGCTTTGGCCAAGCTGGCAGCTGTTCTGAATACCAATCCTGATATCCAGATTGATATTGAGGGGCACACGGACTCGGTGCCGATTCGCGGCAGATTCCAGGATAACTGGGAATTAAGTACCGCCAGGGCAAATTCTATTGTAAGGATACTGGTAGGCCGCTACCGTGTAAGCCCACTGAATCTGGTCGCGTCAGGACATAGCCAGTACGATCCCGTGGCCACTAATTCGACGCCTGAAGGCAGGGCCAAAAACCGTCGTACAGATATTATTTTATCTCCGAAATTGGATGAACTGTATAATCTGATCAATCAATAAGAAGCGGTTTTTGATCAGCAAAGATACCGGAAGGTATAGAAGCCCCTTTGTGACGATTCACAAAGGGGCTTCTGCTGTAAAATAACTGTTATATATGGCCAGGCAGGAACAGCAGGTCCTGCAAAATTGCGTAAATACGTTGAAGCCTGATCAAGTTGTCACACATTTGATTTATCTTTAGGAGGATCTTTAAGATCAAAGTGGAAATGGTGCCTTCCAACTAAACCGCTGAGAAAGCTGATGGCGCCTGCAAAGAACAATCATTGGTCAATGAATGACCAATTTAAATTGTATTGAAAATTTGTAGGTGGCCATGAATACAATCAAACGACTTTTTTCAAGATACATACAAAAGGCTTCTGTATTTGGGCAGAAGCCGAAGGTTCTGATAAGTGAACCGATGTATTTTCCCACGAATAAAATGATAATGGCCAGTCCGGCCATAAAAAATCACGTGTCAGGGCGCCTCAATTTACCAGTCACCCTATCATCAATCAGGTGCAGTGACCGGAGGCTGTTTAGAATTTTTTTTCGTCAGCCGGAGCTTTTTTGATGAAGCATAAGGAGGGGCTCCGGGGTGCCGTGATTATCTATAAGTAGCGTATCGGAAGACAGGTGGAGTGGTTCGGGATACAGAAAGAAAACGATAAATATCTAAAGAATATGGTTAAATCAGTTTTATTGGTGGCGTTGGGCGGAGGGATCGGTAGTGTATGCCGGTATTTACTGCAGGTCGGGGTGAGCAGGATTGCACCCCTGAGCTTTCCCACGGGCACCTTAGCGGTAAATATTATCGGTTGTTTTGCTATTGGTTTACTATATGGACTAACGGCCCGGTTGCCGGCGTTTAATATTCAGTGGCGACTGTTTTTAATTACCGGGATCTGCGGCGGGTTTACCACTTTTTCCAGTTTCTCCTATGAAGGTGTGAGCCTGATTGCGGAACGGAATTTTCTTTATTTCTTCATGTATCTGGGCTGTAGCGTGATCTTAGGATTACTGGCAACCTGGATCGGCATATTACTTATAAAATAGTTGACAGATGATGCAGCAGGAGTTCAAAAGAATATTAATCGCTATTGATGACAGTGCTTTGTCTGCCAAGGCTGCCAGGGCCGGATTTGAGTTGGCACATATGATACACGCTTTTGTCGCTTTAGTCTACGCCGTGGATCCTACTAAAGAAGTGGTGAATGCAGACCTGGGGATTACACCTCAGGAAAGTCAGACGGTTCTTGTAGCGGAGGCTGAAAGAACTATTGATAACTTTATTAAGATGTATAATGGAGCTCAGGATATATCAAGGTTTACACCACATGGCATTCCGGAAGAAGAGATACTGAAGATCGCCAGGCAGTGGAAAGCTGATATGATTGTAATGGGCACACATGGCCGTAGCGCCATCGGACGAATGCTGAGCGGCTCCAAAGCTGAGTATGTGGTCCGTCATGCAACAGTACCGGTTTTGCTCACGCCTCCACATATGGAGCAGTAGGTATTCGTGAAGGGAAAGATGAACTCCTGGAAAGGGCCATTCAGTATATCCATACAGTAAGTAAACAGAAAGGCAGATTTAAGAGCCGAATGCACCCATATTGGACGAGAAAATCTTTACGGCGATGGCCAGCAGGATCACACCAAATATCTTTCTGACAGCGATGATACCTCCCGGGCCCAGCATTTTCTCAAACCAGCGCAGTGATGTTATGACAATATAGACAAAGAAGAGATTCAGCAAGATGCCGCCAATGATCTCCAGCTGGCTGTAAATAGCCTTCAGGGAGATGATCGTGGTCAGCGTTGCACTGCCGGCGATAAGGGGGAACGCCACGGGGACAATAACGCCGAGTTCGGGGTTATTGTCCCCTTTAAAGATCTCGTGCCCCAGGATCATTTCCAGGCCTAAAAGAAACAGCACGATGGAACCGGCTACGGCAAAGGATTTAATATCCAGCCCCAGCAGATCCAGGAACTGTTGCCCGGCAAATAAAAAGACAATCATGATAATGCCTGAGATAATGGATATTTTCTTGGCATTGAATTGTCCCTTGCTTTTTTCTTTTATAGAAATAAACAGGGGAATGGAGCCCAGCGCATCAATGACCGCAAACAAAGTAAAAGTAACAGTGAGTAAATGATCAAACTGAAAGCGCATATAGAATTGACTTTGCTGCAAAAATACAAATAATTGATAGTTTTTAGGGAATTGCCTTGAAAATGCCTTGTACAAGCGGTGAACCTTCACTAAATTTGTGGGATGATGAAAATAACCGGCCTGCTAAAAGGCCTATTAGGGATAGTGGTGACAGTCGCAGCTGTTAGCAGCTGCCAGCAGGGAACAGAGGATCCCCATTCTTTGGCATTTAAACAAAAAGAAGCGGATGCTTATCTGACGTTCCTGGCAGCCCATCCGGACAGCGCCGGACTTAGATTATTGACAGCTCAGAAACTGGATAGCGTAGGCAGATATAAAGAAGCGCTCACGCAAATGGATACGCTGCTCAGTACAGACAGCTCGAAATATGGTCTTTGGGTCGTAAAAGCGAAGATATTACTGGACAGTACGGATACAACAGGTGCACAGGCTTCCTTTAACAGGGCTCTGACAAAGTATAAAGGCGAAGAGGCCTTGTTGGCCCAGGCCGTGATCTATGCTTTGCACAATCAGGACACCTGCCTTAAAATAGCAGATGAGTTGACCACCAGTCCCATATACAGTAATTATATCAAGGGGCTTTTCGCTGCCGGGAAAATGGACTCGGTAAATGCATTGAGTTATCTGGATAAAAGTATTCAGTTAGATCCGGCTTTTGCCGAAGCTTATGTGGCAAAAGCCAGGTTCTTTTTAAAGACGGGACAGGCGGCTTCTGCGAAAGAAGCAGTCCTGGAGGGCTTAAAGCACAATCAGGCGTCTATAGACCTGCTCAATATAACCGGCGATGTTTTTGGGGCAATGCAACAAAAAGACAGTGCCAGAGCCTATTATCAAAAAAGCCTGTTGATCAAACCTTATCAACCTGCCATTCAACAAAAAGTATCAGCTACGTAAAAACATATTATATGAAGCGCATTATCGCTCCCTCTTTCCTGGCCTCTAATTTTCTGCAACTCGCTTCGGAAGTGGCCATGGTCAACGACAGTGCTGCCGAGTGGCTCCATCTGGATATCATGGATGGCCGGTTTGTACCCAATATCAGTTTCGGGCTGCCGGTAGTGGAGCATATTGCCGGTGCCACGGATAAATTCTGTGACGTACACCTGATGATTGTCGAACCGGAAAAATATATTGCTGATTTTAAAAAAGCAGGTGCTGACCAGCTCAGCGTTCACATTGAAGCCTGTCCGCATTTACACCGTGTGCTGGAACAAATCCATGATATGGATATGAAAGCCGGTATTGCCGTTAATCCTCATACGCCTATTGATTTTCTAAAGGACATCATTCAGCATGCCGATGTGGTGAATCTGATGAGCGTTAATCCGGGATTTGGCGGACAAAAATTTATTGAACATACCTATGTCAAAATAAAAGAGTTAAGCCAGCTTATACTGGAAAAAGGGCTGAAGACCTTGATTCAGATTGATGGAGGCGTAACCCAGGAGAATGCACGGGCCTTATTTGACAGTGGCGTTAATGTGCTGGTAGCCGGTAGTTCCGTATTTAAGGCTCCCGATCCCCAAAAAGCGATCGCAGATTTGCTGGACGCCTGATGAGCGGATGTATCGGTACGTATTAAGGGGCTAACCTGGATATTTGCCAGCCATCCTCATTTTTAGAATAGTATATCCGGTCATGGAGCCTGCTGGGACGCCCCTGCCAGAATTCCAGACTCTCGGGTAAGACGACAAAGCCGCCCCAGTGATCGGGCCTTGGGATGTCTTCTCCGAACTTTAGCTTAAAATCATGCTCATTTTGCTCCAGTATCTCTCTGGAGGCGATGACCTGGCTCTGGGGAGAGCTCCAGGCGCCGATCCGGCTGCCGGCCGGACGGGAGGCAAAATACCGGTCACTGAGCGCAGCGCTGGCCTTTATGACTTTACCTTTAATCCGCACCTGTCTTTCCAGTTCCTTCCAGAAAAAGACCAGGGCAGCATTGGGGTTCCCGGTTAACTGTTTGCCCTTGCTACTCTCATAATTGGTAAAAAAAACGAAGCCCTCTTCCGTAATATCTTTAAGTAATACTATTCTGGCGTCCGGAATACCATCCCGGGAAGCCGTGGCCAGGGTCATGGCATTTACTTCTACTACTGAAGCACTGATGGCCTGCTGCCACCAACGGTCAAATTGCTTAAACGGATCAGCATCCACATCCGATTCATTCAGCGTCAAATGTCTGTATTCAGTTCTGATAGCTGCTATATCGTTATGCGGGGAGGCGGGATTATCTGTTGATTGACTCATGACGCATTATTATTAATGGGCTGTGTGATCTTGAAAAAAGCGATTAAAAGGATCTTAAAGCTATTTTTTACTGGCTCTTTCCAGATAGGCTTTCTCTTCCTTGGACAGCGATTTATAGCCTTTGAGTTTGATTTTGTCCAGTAATTCGTCCACACGCTCCTGAGTGATCAGTTCGGTTCTCTTATAGGGCTGACCGCTGGTCTTGTA
Source organism: Arachidicoccus terrestris (assembly GCF_020042345.1). NCBI lineage: Bacteria > Pseudomonadati > Bacteroidota > Chitinophagia > Chitinophagales > Chitinophagaceae > Arachidicoccus > Arachidicoccus terrestris. The sequence continues at coordinate 839,580 of NZ_CP083387.1, read as the reverse complement.
AAAGAGCTGCTGTCGCCTGCCGCCTTTTTTAATCGTTTTCTTATCAGGATTGAAGATATCGTCAATGCGGTAGACCAGGTTATACATCCATTCACAATAGTCTCTTCCTTTTTTATCCCAGCTCCAGATGACAAAAAATCCCAGCAGCGCACAGCCGGCATATGCCAGTATTAAAGGCAGTCCGGCGGTAGCACCGGCACTTAGATTAATAGCCATAAAAATCACAAATAAAACCCAGAGTGGAATCCCGCCACCCAGCATTGGGAATATCCTGTATTTAGGGCCGAGCGTAGTGGTTCCCGCCGCTACGGCAATAAGAGCGGGGGTTGCTCCGACCAGCTGGGCCATATGGGCTGAATGCGGTATAAATGTGCTGCAGAGTACAAATATTAAACCGCCGAACAGGCCACCATAAAGATACAGTGGGATCATCTTACGGTTAGCTGCCAGGCTCTGCAGGATAAATCCAAAGGCCGCCAGCCAGAGCAGATTGGATAATAGTGCCAGTAAAGATTCATGAGAGAACATATAACTGAGCAGCGTCCAGGGCCGGTGCAGTGTTACAGATCCCTGAGCGGACAATACAAAATAATCAAAGATCTCCTTATGAAATAAAGCCACATTCACACTGGCAACATTGCTGGTCGCTGTCATAAAATAAAAGACCTTAAAGAAGATCAGCAGCACAAAAAGCACTGCATTGGCCATCAGCAGCAAGACCAGGGCGTTACCTGTGCTGCCTAGAGAAATCCTGTTTTTAGGAGAGACGGTATAGTTCATTTCCTTTTTTAATTATAATTAAACGCTTTGTATTCAATTGCCCGGCACAGAGAGACAGAGGGTATGGTTAATAAAAATGCCTTCTGTTATATCTGTTCCAAAAGTATATTATTAAGAACCCGGTTAATGCGCCTCCCAAATGCGCTACATGAGCGACATCATCCGAACCGGCGAAAGTGCCGTATAATTCATAAGCCAGAATACCTATAATAGCCCATTTCGTCGGGATCGGTAAAAAGAAATACAGATATAACTGTGTATTCGGGAACAGGAAGCCAAAGGCAGCCAGTACACCAAATACTGCACCGCTGGCGCCCAGCATCGCAGAGTTAATGACCTCCACGTATTTTTGCAGATACAGATCCGGTGCGCCGGAAGCTAAGAGTGCATGATACTGGTTCACCACCGGGGAGAGCTCATACTGAAGATAGCCCAGATAGATGAGTGCTGCTCCGATACCGGATAGCAGATAAAAGCTGAGGAAGCGCTTGCCGCCAAAGTTGATTTCCAGCGCAGAACCAAACATCCAGAGACCGAACATGTTGAGCAGGATATGCATAATGCCCAGCGGTCCGCCAAAGGGACTGTGCATGAACATATGCGTGACGATCTGCCAGGGTTTAAACAGCGGGCTCAGAAAAGAGTGCAGGGCAAAAGTATTTTCCATCCACACCGTCACATGGTCGCCCAGAAAACTCTGGGCCATCCAAACCAGAAAGTTAATTATAATCAGGTTTTTAATGACCGGTGGGAAAGGGGGTAGTCCGAGTTGCCTGCCGTTTTGCATAATATATAAATGTGTTTAAATCGTTTTTAATTTTAATTGCACTACATTTTCAATATGTAGTGTGTGCGGAAACATGTCCACAGGCTGTACCCGGGTGATCTCGTATTTTTCACTGAGTAAGGCCAGGTCCCGGGCCTGCGTGGCGGGATTACAACTGACATAGACGATCAGCGGCGCCTCGATCTCCAGAAGCTTTTGTACCAGTTTCTCATGCATGCCTGCCCTGGGCGGATCGGTGATGATGACATCCGGACGCCCATGTGTCGCGAAAAAATCATCGTCGCAGATCTTAATCACATCCCCTGCATAAAAATGACAGTTATCCAGGTGATTGAGCGCCGCGTTTGCCCTGGCATCTGTGATGGCATCTTCAATGACTTCGACCCCGATAATAGAGTCAGCCCCTTCACTGCAGAATATGCCAATACTGCCTGTACCGCAGTACAGATCATATAAAGTCTGTCCGCCACTGAGTTCCGCAAATTCCCGGGTCACCCGGTACAGGGTTTCTGCCTGTCTGGAATTGGTCTGGAAAAATGATTTAGGGCTGATCTTGTACCTAAAACGCTCTAACTGTTCTATGATATAACCATCTCCTTTAACGACAACGGGTTCCAGATCATAGAGGCTGTCGTTTTTCTTTTCATTGATCGTATAGAGCAGACAGGTAATTTCCGGAAACTTCTCCTGTAAAAGAGCCATTAACTGCTCCCGGTGTTCCGGTGCGTCATAGCCCATTACCACATTAACCATCCAGTCTCCGCCCCGGGTGTTTCTGACCTGCACGGTCCTGATCCAGCCAGTGTGTGCCGCTATGTCGTAAAACGGCAGTTGCCGGAGCCTGGCGAACTGGGCAATAAATTTACGAATCTTATTGGTAGGCTCCGCCTGCAGATGACAGGTGTCGATCTCTACCACCCGGTCAAAAAATCCTTTCGCATGAAATCCGGCCACACCTTTATCGGCGGTAGGGTCAAAAGACTGACCGGCTTCTTTAATGGCCAGCATGTCCTCAGTCGAGATATATTTTTTTGTGGAATAGGTATATTCCATCTTATTGCGGTAAGAAGTGGTCTGGTCACAGCCGATAATAGGCGCAATTTCCGGGAAGACCAGTTTGCCGATCCGCTCGAAATTGTCTTGTACCTGCTTTCTCTTGTAAAAGAGTTGCTTCTCATAAGGAAGTGATTGCCAGGCACAACCGCCGCAGATCCCAAAATGGTCACAAAAAGGCTGGATCCTGTCCGTAGAGTAGCTTTTGAACCTGACCGGGAAGCCTTCGGCCCAGTCCTTCTTGTTTTTAGTCAGCTGTACATCCAGCCGGTCACCGGGGATGCAGTTTTCAATGAAAATGACCTTACCCTCATTTTTGCCAATGGCTTTGCCGCCAGCGGCATAATCAAGGGCGAGGATGTCTTCCAGAACGATTTTTGGGCGTTTTTTTCTCACGTTGCAAAGATAATGGATGATCGGGCAAAACCTGCCCTGTAACGAAGGCAATTTTGTTAGTAAATCGCTTATTTTTGGCCTATAATACAAAAAATAATCAATTAACGCGGCTGGTCTCGCTAAAATTATTTTACAATATAAATAATTAGCTGTACTTTTGCGTTCGAATAATAAAGAAGAAAATTTTAAAAAGAGGTTTAAAAACAGATTTTAATGTCTTATTTAACAAAAGAAAAAACAGCAGCAATCTTTGCTAAATACGGTGGAAACGCCGCTAACTCCGGCTCTATCGAAGGCCAGGTAGCCCTTTTAACTGAGCGCATTCTGGGAATTTCCGCTCACCTGAAAGAAAACAAAAAAGATTTCTCCTCTCAGCGTGGTTTAATGAAAATGGTTGGCCAGCGTAAACGTCTGCTTGCTTACATGCAGAAACACAATTTACAAGGTTACCGTACGCTCATTGAGCAGTTAGGATTGAGAAAATAATTTATATAGTGATCTACACTGGCTATTCCCAACGTACAGTTTCATGTTAGTTGGGAATAGTTTTTTGTAGCGCACTGTTATTCAGTCAACCCGTATAGGAGATTCTACGTGCTAAATTCGAGTTCCCACCTTTATATTACAGGCACGACTCCCTTACAAATTCAAAAAAATATTTATGTTAACACAACCACTAAGTGTTTCATTTGACCTGGGAGAAGGCCGCGAGGTGTTCATTGAAACAGGCAAACTGGCCAGACAGGCCGATGGCGCCGTTACAATCCGCCAGGGAAACAATATCATTCTGGCTACCGTCGTTGCTAGCCAAGAGCCCAGAGAAGGGCAGTCCTTTTTTCCATTAAGCGTTGATTACCAAGAAAAATTTGCATCTGCTGGTCGTATTCCAGGCTCTTTTTTCAAAAGAGAAGGGCGCCTGAACGATTATGAGATCCTGATCAGCCGCCTGGTTGACCGTGCATTGAGACCTTTGTTTCCGGAAGACTATTTCTGTGATGTGCAGGTTTTGATCACACTGGTGTCCAGCGATGAGCAAATCATGCCGGACGCGCTGGCCTGTCTGGCTGCCTCTGCGGCGCTGGCCGTTTCTGATATTCCGGTAAAAGAAATTATCTCTGAAGTACGTGTGGCACGTATCGATGGTAAATTCGTCGTAAACCCAAGCCGCTCTGCCGTTGAGAACGCAGATGTAAACCTGATTATCGCCGCTACGGAGAAAAACCTGATGATGGTGGAAGGGGAAAGCAAAGAATGCAGCGAAGAAGATCTGATTGAGGCATTAGGCGTTGCACATGAAGCGATCCGCGTTCAGATCAAAGCGCAGGAAAAACTGCGTGAACTGAAAGGCATTACTGGTAAAAGAGAATACACCAAGCCGGAACAGGACGAAGCACTGAAAGCAAAAGTTGCCGCATTTGCGACCGATAAGATCAATGAAATCTCCCGTGGTAAAACGGCCAAGCATGAAAGAAGTGAAGCTTTCAAAGCATTAAAAGATGCACTGGTGGAAAGCCTGGGAGAAGACGCTGAAGAGCTGACCGTCAAACTGGCAAAAAAATACTATGAAGACCTGCAATGGGAGCTGGTGCGTAATATGATGCTTGATGAGCGTATCCGTCTGGATGGCCGTCAGCTGGATGAAGTCCGCCCCCTGGCTATGGAAATTGACCCATTGCCAACCCCACACGGTTCTGCCCTGTTCACCAGAGGAGAAACCCAGTCTCTTTCTACCGTTACGCTGGGTACACCGCTGGATGAGTTGCTGATTGAAACAGCTGCTACCTCAAATTACTCTAAATTTTATTTACATTATAATTTCCCTCCATTCTCTACCGGCGAAACCAGGCCTATGCGTGGTCCGGGCAGAAGAGAAGTGGGTCATGGTAACCTGGCGATGCGTAGCCTGAAACAGATGATCCCAACGGGTGATTATCCTTATACAATCCGTATTATCAGTGATATTCTGGAATCTAACGGTTCTTCTTCCATGGCTACAGTTTGTGCGGGTTCTCTGGCACTGATGGATGCAGGTGTTCCTGTTCCCAAACATGTGGGCGGTATCGCGATGGGACTGATCACAAGAGAAGATGGAAAATACGCCATTCTTTCCGATATCTTAGGTGATGAAGATCATCTGGGAGATATGGATTTCAAAGTAACAGGTACAAGAGACGGCATTTGCGGTGTTCAGATGGATATCAAAGTAGACGGCCTGAGCATGGACGTTATGCGTGAAGCGTTACTGCAGGCAAAAGCCGGCAGACTGCATATTCTGGATGCGATGTATAACTGTATTGAGAAAGCCCATGACGATGTGAAGCCTCATGCACCGAGAATGGTGAAGATTATCATCGATAAGGAATTTATCGGTGCGGTGATCGGACCAGGCGGTAAAGTCATTCAGGAATTACAGAAAGAAACGGGTACCACGATCAATATTGAAGAAGTAAATGATAAAGGTGAGGTTAGCATCTTCTCTAATGATAAGGATGGTGTGAACAGAGCACTGGAAGTGATCAAAGGTATCATTGCTGTACCTGAAGTAGGAACAGTTTACGAAGGTACTGTCAAAGGTGTAAAAGAGTTCGGTGCGTTTGTTGAATTCCTGCCTAAGAAAGAAGGTTTGCTGCATATCAGTGAAATCAGCTGGAAACGCCTTGAATCTATGGAAGGTGTCTTCCAGGATGGCGAAAAAGTCCAGGTAAAACTGATCGCTGTAGACCCGAAGACCGGTAAATATAAATTAAGTCACAAGGCGCTTCAGCCCCGACCTGAAGGCATGTCCGAACGCCCTGAGCGTTCTGACCGTCCGGAAAGAAGGGACCGTCCCGACAGAAGAGATGGACAGCACTCAAGAAACGGTGACAGAAATCATAGAAACGACTAGGATTTAATCCTGTCGACAAAGGCCATGTTCGCTGTCAGACGCAGTAAACATGGCCTTTTTTGATGAAAATATTTCTATTGTAAATAATTTGGCGGTACAAAAAATGCCGTTTATATTTGCACTCCCAAAAGGGGCAATTGCCCGATAGTATAATGGTAGTACGACGGTTTTTGGTGCCGTTTGTCTAGGTTCGAATCCTGGTCGGGCAACAAAAAAAGAGACTTGAAGTCTCTTTTTTTATGCCATTGAGCGCCGGAGAAAGATAGTCCAGGATCAACGCAAAGTCCAGCCGGAAAACAGAATTAAAAATAAAACACCCAGCAACTGAATAATATTTCAGTCTAACGGGGTGTTTTATTTTAAAAGAATGCCTCTCAGTCTGGAAACGGCATAGCCTGATTTAGCAATCAAAACCTGAAGAATTTTAGCTATTGAGTGGCGGGAGCCAGCGACAGGGTATCCAAACGCACGTCAAAACTATAGGTGGCAAGAAGTGTAAAGATGTGGTCATCTTTAACAGAACAGCGCTTGAATAAATCTCCGGAAAAGACAATCGCAATCGGCTCCATATCTGGGGATGCTACTTTGTCCTCCAATCCCTCTTTTGTGATCAGCTCCTCTACGGCTTTGGTATTGCAGATTATGCCTGTATAATAAGGAATTACTTCTTCAGGCTGACTAACATGGATTTTCCAAGTGGTCTTATTATTCAAAATTGTCCTGAAAAGTGATCCACTTTTATTCGAGACACTGGTAATAACGGTGCTTCCGCATCCACAATCCTTCCGGGCTTCTTTTTTACATCCACCAACAGAAAAAAAGAACACTAAAGCCAAAAATGACCCAAAAGTAAAACATACATGAGAAAGGTAAGATCGTTTCATAAGACGTAAGTAGTTAGAGGTCAAATAATTATTTTAAAGTAAAATGCGCTTTTATTATTTTAAAATAGGGTACACCGTAATGTAATCAACCTCACAAATTTTTGGGTATCTCTCCGCCCAGCAGGCATTATATAAATCATAACGTAGCTTTAAAGTAAAACGCAACAGCGAGAATTACCTGTTTTTGAAAAAGGCACCAATCTGGAAGGACTGGTTTTTCGGCGATATTCTCAAACCCGAAGCAATCTTCAACAGGTATGTCCGTTTATCAGAAGGATGATAATTCAATTTTACCTATCTGTTACGTGTTTACCGGAAATGCTTTTTTGAACAGACTATTGAATGATGTCGGTATCTACCGGTGTATAACCTAAATGTCTGCTCAGGGATAGGATTTGTCCCTTGTGATGAAATTCATGTGTTGTCACGTGTGTAAAAAGCTCAAAGGGGGACAGCGGTTTTATCGTTCCCCTGACATCCAGCCGGATTTTTTCAAACAGTGTCATCTCGTATTTTTCTATAAATGTCATCACTTCCTCGTCTATAAAACGAAACAGGGTCTCAGCTTCTTCGTTTGTCTTTACAGCCGAATACTCAGTAAAATCAATGTTCTTTTGGAGTGCACGCTTTATGATCCAGGACTGGTAAGTATTGACAATATGTACGAGTAAATTGCGAATGCTGCCGCCCAGTCCGAACGAACTATTTTCGTTGAGAAAGTCTTCATTTGAAATCGTCTGGCAATAATTCAATAGCCTCGCTCTTGAGCCCCTTATCAGATCATACTGGCGTTGTAAACAGGTGGCAGCTTCTTTCATGGCGATCGTTTTTAAAGTTCGTTTAGACACTCTAAAGTACAAAAAAAGTGCTTAGGTTTGCTGGCTCCGATTTTTTATCGGAGAGATTCACTCACAGGCTTACTGAATATACCTTAGCTTGTTAACGAACCGTTACTGCTTTTTCCTTCCTGCGACAAAGACTTATATTTACAGAGCTGTTCTTTTTTGATCCGTTGGAGAAGGCGATTGCAGGGGATGTTTGTTGCGCGGATGATGAATGTTGAGGAGCTTCTATTTCAAGATTGTTCGATTTTCAATATTAGAAAAATGATGAAAAATAAGATGCTGGCTGTTGCGGCTTCCGCATTATTATTAGGGACAATGCTTAGCAGCTTCAGAGCTGTGGCTGGTAATGATAAAGATAAACGCCCCAATATTATCATTATCCTGGCCGATGATATGGGTTATTCGGACCCGGGTTGTTTTGGTGGAGAAATTCACACGCCGAATATAGACTGGCTGGCTCAAAACGGTGTCCGGTTCACTGATTTTTACAATACCTCCCGTTGTTGCCCGACAAGAGCGTCATTACTGACCGGACTATACAATGAACAGGCAGGTATAGGAGAGATGACCACTGATCAGCATCAGCCCGGCTATAGAGGTTACCTGACAGAAAACACGGTGACAATTGCCGAAGTACTTAAAAGCGCCGGCTATCAGACGGCGATGTCCGGTAAATGGCATGTGTCCAATACAAATACGCAGTCCACCAGAGAACAGCAACTGGCGTGGCTGAATCATCAGGCCTTTCATCCACTATTTTCTCCTTTAGCACAATATCCGATCCGGCGTGGCTTTGAAAGGTTTTTTGGAACGATATGGGGCGTCGTGGACCATTTCGACCCGTTCAGCCTGGTACATGACAGTACCGCAATAAAAGAAGTCCCCAAAGGGTATTATCATACTGACGCGATTAACGATACGGCGGCGGCCTTTATCCGCCAAATGAGCCAGACAGGTCAGCCTTTTTTTCTCTATGTTGCCGAAAATGCAGCACACTGGCCGCTGATGGCTAAACCGGAGGACATCGCTAAGTATAAAGACACCTATAAGGTCGGTTGGGACAGCATCAGAAACGCCAGATATAGGAGAATGGTAGCAATGGGTATCGTTGATCCTAAAAATACGCCTTTGCCAACCAGGTGGCAGGACTCTTTGCAATGGGTAAATAATGCGGATTCCTCATGGGATGCCAGAGCGATGGCGGTACATGCGGCGATGATTGATTGTATGGATCAGGGGATCGGCAGAATTATTCGTACCCTCAGGCAAACGGGCGAACTGGATAATACGATCATCATATTTTTGAGTGATAATGGCGCCAGCCCTGAGTATTGTGCCAACATGGGGCCTGGCTTTGACAGGCCTTCCGAAACAAGAGATGGCCGCAAGATTATCTATGCTAAAAATAAGCAGACCCTGCCCGGGCCCGAAACGACTTATTCGTCCATTGGACCACACTGGGCAAATGTTGCCAATACGCCTTATCAATATTGGAAAGCCATGTCGTATGAAGGCGGAATAAGAACACCTATGGTGGTATATTGGCCGAAAGGTATCAAGGCGAAAAAAGGTAGCTTTAATCATCATTTAAGCCATGTCATGGATTTTATGGCCACCTTTGTGGATATTGCAAAGGCTGACTATCCCAGACAGTTTAATGGACATGCCATAACACCCATGGAAGGGGAGAGCCTGCTGCCTGTTTTTAAAGGACAGGCTACCGACAGACAGAAACCCTTGTTTAATGAACACTTTGGAAACCGGTATGTCCGCTCCGAGAATTGGAAACTCGTAAAAAAGGCCAGTGAAAAACAATGGCATCTGTACGACATGAAAAATGATGAAACAGAAACAAAAGACCTGGCAACGCTACATCCTGATATGGTAGAAAGGCTTAGGAAAATGTGGGATGCCTGGGCCCATAGAGCCCAGGTATTTCCCAAACCGTAAACGAATAACATAATACAAATAAGAACAGCAGGCTGTAGAGGATCATCAGGGTGAGATAGGTATGGACACTTCCTGCCTTGATTTTTAGCGCCTGTTTTTGTATTACGATAAAGACAGCACAGAGATTGAGCTTTTGCCGCTGGAACTTTTATGTACATTGATCTGTACGGCAATCCTTTCTGTCATCTCCTGGACGTGGGAAATGACACCGACTTTTCGGCCCTGATCCTGCAGTCTTTCCAAGGCATCCATCGCAACTGACAGGGTAGCGGGGTCCAGGGATCCAAAACCTTCATCGATAAATAAAGATTCTACTTTTAACCGGTGAGAAGATAAGGAGGCCAGGCCAAGTGCCAGTGCCAGAGATAGGGTGTTCCTGAAAAGCTGTAATAGTTATCCCCATTGAGTTTCAGGGTGTGGATTATAACAAAATTGCCCTGCTTTGGCACAAAAAGTGTTCAAAGTAGGGCATAACTTTTTTTATAATCCATGACAAATCTACTTTTTTTTCACGAGAATCTTCTGGATAAGCATTTTAGCCAAACAGATTTAGGAATTCTTTATAAAGCCATCCCTTTTGAGCAGTTATCCGCTACAATTCCGAGTCCCCGGGGTCTTATTACCGGCCAGGGACGCAAGAGCTGGTTTGATGTCAGCGGAGGTATTGGACTGATGATCCTTAAGCACGTTATGGGCGTCAGTGACCGGATGCTGATCGATCGTATTAATACTGACTGGTGCATGCAGCTATTTTGTGGCATCCGGCTCAGGCCCGGTGAGAGAATTAAGGATTCCAATCTTCCCAGCTGGTGGCGCAGTTATATTGGGCAATACCTGGATATGGATGCCATGCAGCAGTGCCTGGCGGGTTACTGGAAGCCCTGGATAAAAGATACAGCCTTCAGCTTTGAGGACGCCACGTGTTATGAATCCTATATATCCCATCCCACTGACTGCAAATTGCTGTGGGGTGCCTGTAAGGAAGTATATGCGTTGAATCAACTCTTTAGAAAACAGTTGAAATTACGTAAGAGCCGCAGTAACTACGAGAAACATAAAACCCTGTTCCTGAACTACCAGCGCTGCAGGAAAAAGAGCAGGCGTAAGGAACGTAAACTGCGTAAGCAGCTCTTAGGTTTTTTGTACCGCCTGCTGCAGCTTAACGATGAATTGCAGGCCCGCCCCGGAACTCATATCAGCAAGCGGAAAGCCACCCGCCTGAAGACGATACGTACCCTATACGAGCAACAGCATAACAAAGCTTTTGGGGATAGGAACCCACAGATCAAAGACCGGATCGTATCGATCAGCAAGCCCTACATCCGTCCCATTATCCGGGGCAAAGAAATAAAAGCTGTAGAGTTCGGAGCCAAGGTCAACAAGTTACAGGTAGACGGCATCAGTTTTATCCAACGGCTGAGTTATGATGCCTTCAATGAAGGCACACAGCTGGTGGATACGATTTATCTGCACCGTAAACTTTTTGGGAAGTGCACGCATCATAGTGCCGATGCTATTTATGCCACTAATACCAACAGAAAGTATTGCCGTCAAAACAATATCACCACTAATTTTATTCCTAAAGGAAGGCAGAAGCCTGCTTTGGTTGAACAATCTAAAACGATGCGGGCAGCGCTGAACCGTCAAAGGGGCACGGTCCTGGAAGGAAGTTTTGGCAATGAGAAAAACCACTATCATTTAAATAAAATCAAAGCCAGGAACCAGTCTACCGAGACCTGCTGGATCTTCTTTGGCATCCTTACAGCAAACGCATCCATTATCAGCAAAAGAATGCAACAGGCGGCCGCACAGATTAAAAGCACAGCGGCCTAGAATTGGCACGCTTACCTTATCCAACCGGACTAAATAACAGGTCTAATGGCCTTGCTATGTCCCATCCACAAAAAAGCCTCTCTTTAATTCCTTTTTACAGAAAAAAGAGAGGATTTATTAGTTTAATATTTAATATGTAACAACTCCTTTGGGTGTTTACAGGAACACCCGAGATACCAGAAAGGATTCGCCACCGGAAAGGGAATATACGGATCTAATTTCATCGGCCATATCCTGATCGATCACCTGTATGCCCAGTGAATCCTGTATCCTGGAAAGCATATATCTTTTGCTGAGTACATACAGATGCTGGTTGGCATATTGCAGTAGCAGGTCTAGTGTATATTGCTGGGCAATCTCTCTGAACTTACGGCCTTCCTTGGAGCCGATGAGGCTGTTTAGCGCAGCCCACTCGTCAAATATTTTTTGCTGGCCGTCGATCTCTTTTTGAAAGCCGCCGAGTTTTTGTATATTTTTTTGATTGTTTTCCAGTCTGAACTGACGCTCCAGGAGGTCCTTTTGTAGCTGTTCCAGGGAGCTCGCCTGCGCTGCCTGTAAGGCTAGAAGTTCTTCTAATGTTTTAAGATCGCCAGCGGTCGATAAATGCTTTTTTAAATCTCGTTCCCGCTCTTCCAGCCTGGCTTTGACGTCCTGCACCTCGCTGTCTGACTGTTTTATTTTCTCCTGACATTGCTGGATCCACTGGTCGGAGAAACCAAGCAGCGTTTCTACCTGCGCTCTTTTTAACGGCGCATTTTTCTTTTTGATATTATAGTGACTGATCCAGTCTGTTATTTTCTGATCCAGCTGTTGGTGTTTTGCGGCTGCCTGTTGATAATTGTTTTCCAAAACCCCTTTTTCAAAATGGCACTTCGTCCACTCTTTTTCCAGATTTTCTGCCTGTGATCTGGCAGTCTCTGCCTGCTGCGCGGCCGTTTCAACCGCGTCCTGTAGCTGCTTTTCTGCCTCCGCAACAGACTGTCCGTCAAAGAGCTTTTTACGTTCCTCCAGCAGTCCTTCCAGTAAATGCTCCTGTTGGGTGACGGTCTGCTCTTGCTGTCGCAGCTGCTTGGTCAGGGCTTCTAATTGACGGTCAAAGCCCTGGCTTTCTATTTTGAACTGATCCACCTGCCGGCTGAGATTTTCTGACGCTTGTTGTTTCGTTTTCCAGTCAGCCGCAAATTTTTGGATGGCATCCATGAATGTATCTGGTGCTGCCTCCCAGTTGCTGAACCAGTCTGTGGAGGAAAAATAGGGGTTTAAGCTGCTTTGTATAGCCTGCAGTTGATCTAGTGCCTCCTGTAATGCAGTCTTACCAGCAGACAAAAGCTGTGTTTTTAAATGTATGCCGGATTGAAGGTCTTTTTGCGTGTCTTTAAGTTTTTGCAATCCGACTCGTTGCTTATCTGTTGTTTGTTGCAGTCTTTCCTGCTCTTGCAAAAGTTTTCGGACTGAGGCCTTTCTAGCTTGCAGGCTTTCTAAGGCCTCTCTGTGTGTTGCCAACGAACGGCTCAGCCACTGATTGATTTCTGCAGCTGACTTTTCCTTTAACTGGGAAGAGAAGGTCGTAGCGCTCCACTGTTTTTCTGCATTTTGGTAAGCGGCCTGTTTATTTTCTGCGGTTTCTTCGAGTAGCTGCTGCTGTTTCTGCCTCAGGCTGTTTTCGGCTTCTATTTGTGTATATTGTAAGTGGGTAGCGGCAAATGCTTTTTCTGCGGCATCAAGCTCATCTTTGAGGGCATCAACGAGTTGGTCCCCCAGATCCGTATGCGCATCTGTGCTGTAGGGATGTGCTGTGCTGCCGCACACAGGACACGGATCTCCCGGATGAAGACTGGCTCTTAGCTGTTGAATATTTTCAGCATGGCGTAAAGAGGCTTTGGCAATCAGATCACGGGTCGTTTTTACCTGGATCTCCAGCGCTGCGACCTTGGGTTGGATCTCTGCTGCCTGTGCGGTTAAGGTTTGTATCAACTGGCGATTGCCGGATACCTTTTGTTGGGCTTCTTCGTGGTCTTTAAGGGACCTGTCAAATAGTTCAAATTGACCCTGGGCTCTGTCCAGTGCTCTTTCTTTATTTTGCACCATTGACAGTTCTTCTTCCAAGGCATCGCCATTTGCCTGCATTAACTGTTGTTGTACCTCCCGGAGTAACCTTATGTTTTCCTCATACTCTTTCTCTGTCTCAGTGAGTTGGTTATTTAAGGCTATAAGTTGCTGGCCCTGCCGTTCTATTTCCCGGGTGCCACTGGTAATAGCTTCTTTATGTTCACTACAACGTCTGCCGAGTTCCTTTGCTTCTTCCAGTCTGCCTGTGATGAGTTCTGTATGTTCTGCAATTTTGCTGCGGTCCTGACGCTGCCGGATCCATTCCACGGCAGATTGTAAGGAGGTTTCATGCGTCTCTAATTTTGCCTGTACGGCTTTCTGTTGCTTTGCTAGCTCTTCCTTTGCTTGCAAGGACGCTGCAAGTACTCTCTGGAACGATGTCATTTGTTCCTTCGCCGCGTATATCCTGGAGTCCAGGAGGCTGGCCTGCAAAAGTGAAGGTTTAGCTTCCTTTAATGCTTTTTCATGTTCATTTTTTTGGACTGCCAGCGTCTGATACGTAGTCGTGGCTTTTGTTTTCTGGTCCGTTAACGTCTGTAGTTTTTTATCAAGTTCTTCCCTGGTCTGAGAAATTTCCTTTAACAAAGCCTGCTCTTCCAACAGGCCTTCCTGAACCGCCTTTAAAGGCCTAACCTCTAATGCCTGGTCGAGCTGAGTTTTGGTGTCAGAAAGAGCGGCTGCTGCTGAAGTTGCTGTATCATAGAGTTGAAGCGCTTCTTGCTTTTTTGCTTCAAGATCCGCTTTTTGCCGGTGCCAGCTGACGGCCTTATCGGTTAGCGTTTTTTCTTCCGACTGGTCATGGATCTGATTTTGATAGAGAACGATCTCTTCTTCTATAAGCGTTCTTTGTTCTTCTGTCAGTATATCAATATTTTCCGCTTTAGCGCGAAGGGCTTTTAACGCCTCTTCTTCGACTTTGTAATGTTCATATATATTCTTGGATATCTCTGAATAGATCTGAGAACCGGTCAGTTTTTCCAGCAGAGCAGATTTTTCCTCTTTATTTGCTTTCATGAAAGCTGTAAAATCACCCTGCGCCAACAGTACACTTCGGGTGAATTGATCAAAATTGAGACCGACCAGTCTTTCTATTTCTTTCTGGATAACTGTTTTGGTGCCGGGAATATCCTTTTGCCGGGTAATATTAAATAATGAATGGTTGTAGGCGCCCAGTTTCCCGGTTATTTTAAGACGGGCTCTTCTGACACTCCAGGTCGCTTCGTAATGATCCCCATCAATGCCCATAAATATGACGGAGGCACTTCCCTCGGCAGTTCCGTCTCTGAGAATCGCCCGGGGGTCTCCCTGATGGATTGTGTCGCCGGAGCTGTCCTGCAGTTCAATTCCCCTGCTGGCGCCTGCCTGGACATAACGGGGCGTGCGGGCATACAGCGCCAGGCATAGTGCATCCAGTATGGTGGACTTACCGGCACCGGTCGGGCCGGTAATTGCAAATATACCAGCGGAGGCCAGCGGTTCACTGGTAAAGTCTATAGTCGTCTCCCCCTCAAGGGAGGCCAGGTTATTTATCTTAATTTGTAGGATCTTCATGATGGGTCTTCTTTATGCGCGACTTCCCGGGCTGCCCGGTTAAATAATCTGATCAGATTGGCCGGTGGGGCCGTCTGAAACTGCTCTTCATAGAGCCGGTTAAAGACGGCCTGCGGTGTTAATTCACCGAGATTATTTTCAATATCGCCCGGGTTGCCCTTTCCATTGCCCTGTTTTGAGGGATAGCGGACATCTATTTTAGCCAGCCGGACATGCTTGCCTTCCAACGCTTTTTCTACCTGAAATCGCAAGCCCGGCCTGGGTTCATCCATTAATATTCTGATTTCCAGAAAAGGAGCATAAGGGCTATCGGATGGTTCCGGTCCCTCCGGCAGCGCTTCCAGCGCTCTGAGTACTTCGGGCAAAGGCGCATGCTTTTTCGGTATCCTGAGCAGCGGAACACTGACGGGCACTTCAATGGACCGGAGGTCGTGGATGCCCGTCTGATCCAGTTCAAAACAAAGTACCTGGTGTTTATACTGGAGTTCAGAGAAGGACAGCGGCAGAGGACTGCCTGAATACCGGATATGCTCTTTTCCGCCTATTCGCTGTGCCTTATGGATATGGCCCAATGCCACATACAGCAGATCCCGGTGAAAGGCGTCGGCCGGGACACATTCTATGCCGCCCATAATGGCCCGTTCTGCGCTGTCCATATCGGTGATCTCTGCCTGGGCGGCATGCAGGTGCCCCAGGGCAATTATAAACTGATCGGCTGTTTTTTTCTGCGACAGATGCTGATAAGCCTCTTTATAAAATGCAGTTACGCCCGCTGCGTATGTATAGTTTTGTAGCAGTTCTTTGTCGGTTCTGTCCACTGCGGGGTAATCGCCTACCCTAAGATAAGGCGCTGCAAGGCACCAGCCGGTGATCGTTCCATCGGCTGCGGTGATGGGAATGGAGATCTTATCGTAATTGATCCGGCCCGAAGAATCTTTTTCGATGGTGCCTACTATATGAATCCGGGATGATTCCAGTAAGGGCCGCGGCGCTTCCAGGCGGGAGGCAGAATCATGGTTGCCCGCCGTAATAATCACCTGCAGGTCAGGGCATTTTCTGGTGGCATTGTTCAGAAAAGTATAGAACAGCCGTATGGACTGCGCGGAAGGGTTGGAGATATCAAAGACATCCCCGGAAATTAACAGTAAGTCGATCTTTTCCGCACATAGAATTTCTGTGAGCCAGGCCAGGAACTGCTCATGTTCATAAGTTCTGTCATACTCATAGAAAAGTTGGCCAATATGCCAGTCTGCTGTATGTAATACCTTCATAACGGCTCTGAATGGATAAATTTTAACGCTTCGCGGTTACCGGAAAGGCTATTTTGCCGCCCGGTAAATGTAGAAAGAATCCCGCAAATTTGTTCTGAAGCCGTAAGATAATTACACACAGACCGCAGGCCTTTCTGCTATCTTACAAAAAGGAAGCAAGCTATTGGTTTGAGCGCCTTATTCCCCGGTTTTTTAGGAAAATTGCCTAAATTGCAATGAGTTAAAGCAGACTGCATAAGAATTAAACGTTAACACATGAAAGAAACGGAGGCGCTTAAAGCAAAGATCAGGCAGTTCAGAGACGACAGAGACTGGGCGCAGTTCCATAACGCCAAGGATCTCGCGCTTGCTCTTTCTATTGAGGCCGCTGAGCTGCTCGAGGTATTTCTCTGGAAAGATGCAGAAAGTGCCGATCCCCAAAAAGTTCGTGAAGAATTGGCGGATGTGCTGATGTATGCCTTGCTGTTAGCCGATAAGCAGGGCCTGGATATTACGCAGATCGTAGAAGATAAACTACGGCTCAATAATGAGAAGTATCCTGTGGAGAAGGCTAAAGGATCTGCCAAAAAATATAACGAATTATGAGTGCAAAAGCACCTTTCACCATCAATAAATATGCATTTGACGGCGCTGTGGTTGATGCGATCAGCCGTTCCCAGGAGTTCTATGAAAACAGCCTATGGCCGCTTGTATATATTCTGAAAGATGACGCGTCAAAGCAGGCATATATAGGAGAGACGACAGATGCTCCGGAGCGGATGAAAGCGCATCTGAAGAATGAACGCAAACAGCTGTTATCTGACGCGCTTCTGATCTCCAGTGATAAGTTCAATAAATCGGCGACGCTGGATATTGAATCCAGCCTGATCCGCTACATGTCGGCAGATGAAAGTTATAAATTGATCAATGGGAATGTCGGTATCGCCAATCATCGTTATTTTCAGCAAAAAGAACTTTATGAAGGATTATTCGAAGGGATCTGGGATGAGCTGAGGAAAATGAAGATTGTGCAGCGTACACTGCGGGAAATTGATAATTCCGACCTTTTCAAGTATTCTCCATACAAGGCACTCAGTGCTGATCAGGTGATGTCTTTAAAGGAGATCCTGTCCGCTCTGGTTATGGCAGACAAGAAACTTATTATGGTCAGTGGAGGTGCAGGAACCGGAAAAAGCGTACTAGCCATATTTCTTTTTAAACTGCTTAATACAGATCTGGAGACCTTTAGGTTTGCAGAATTAGGAGCAGAAGATAATGAAATTATTGAATTGGTAAAGGCGGCCAAACTACGATTCCCTGACTTAAAAATGGGGCTTGTTGTTCCCATGGCCTCATTTAGAGAAACTGTGAAGAACATATTTGCTCAGGTGAAAGGACTGAAAAAGTCTATGGTCTTAAGCCCAAGTGATGTAGCCAAACAACATTATGATATCTTACTGGTTGACGAAGCACACCGGCTCAGGCGTAGAGTTGCTTTAGGCGCACTATATAAAAACTTTGATGATAACAGTAGGCGGTTAGGGCTGGATCCATATACAACCTCCGAACTGCAGTGGATTACGAAACAATCTGACAAGGCTATTTTGTTTTATGACGCCAGGCAGAGCGTCAGGCCCTCGGATGTCCGGGCATCAGAATTTGATCAGATTTTTGCCGCTGATTCGACCCTGCGACTTAAGCTTAAATCGCAGCTCCGTTCTAAAGGAGGGGAAAAACTGGTTCGTTTTTTGAATGGATTATTGCAGATTGATCTTACTGAGACCCAGAAGCTGAAACCCATCAGGTTTAAAGAATACGAATTCTTGCTGTTCGACCGGCTGGAGGATCTGATCAGGGAATTGGATAAAAGGGAAACTGCCTTTGGCCTTAGCAGGATAGTCGCCGGTTACGCCTGGCACTGGGTGTCCAAAAAGGATAAGGCTGCATTTGATATTGATCTGGACGGTGTTCTGTTAAGATGGAACAGCTCCAGCAGTAACTGGATATACCGTCAGGGCTGCGAAAAAGAAGTAGGCTGTATTCACACGGTGCAGGGGTATGACCTTAATTACACAGGCGTTATCTTCGGTCCTGAGATTACTTATAATACCCATACGGGACTTATTGAAGTAATAAAAGGCAAGTACCATGACAGAACCGGTAAGACTGGTATCAAAGATCCAAAGGAATTGCATAAGTATATTCAGCATATTTATAGTACGCTTATCCTGCGGGGTATCGAAGGGGCTTTCATATATGTAGCTGACCCGGCGTTAAGGGCGTATTTTGCCCGTTATATTGACAGATATGATGCCAATTATAAGGGTAAATATAATGTAAAGGTTCCATTGATTCAATTGAGTCTCGAAAGTGATGCGTTAGTAGAGGTGGCCAGATCGGAAATAGATATGGACGGCGCATCTATGGCTGCAGACGCAGCCTCTTTGATCGCCTGTCAGGTGCGCACGCAAGAAAAGTTGTCGGAAACGCCCATTGCCTTACTGCGTATCGTATATGAGGAACTCGAGGCTGAAAGTAATTATTTATCCGACGAGTATGGCGCGCCAACGGATACCAGGCAGGTAGCGGAAAAGCCTGCTTTGTATGAAAAACAGTCCTGGCAGCCGGCTGGGCTGCAGGCTTCCCGTTTTATTTCCCTGCGAATCAAAGACGAGGATGGTGGCGTGCGGACTGTGGTGACGCGTTTTGAAAGATTGCTGGGGCAGCCCTTTACAGAAGATAAAAATGGATGGAAAACATCTGATTTGGATTAATTACTGATCGTAACAGATAACAACAAACCGGTTTCTAGAGATCGGCATGGAATTCTGCTGTCCGGATTAAGTGGTGGTGATGCTTTTGCAGGCAGGTAATGCGGGGTTTCAGATCATTTTATTCACCGAATATCTCTTTTAATTTTTGATCAATTTGGGCCGTGCTTTCCGTTCCGGTCACAAGGATCTTTCTTTCTTTATCCAATAAAAAATATCTGGGAATCAGGCTGACAAGATAAAGTGAACTGATACTGGAAGGGGAGTCCTGCGACGGGAACTCATCACATACCTGTATCCAGGGCATCCCTTCAGCGCTTAAAGCCTTCATCCAGTCGCTCCGCTCGCGATCAGAGGCGATACTTATGATTTCAAAGCCTCTATCTTTATATTTTTTATATATGCTTTTCCAATGCGGAATCGCGGCCCTGCAAGGGCCGCACCAGCTGGCCCAAAAATCCAGCAAGATATATTTCCCCTGCATCTTAGATAGGGTAAAGCTGGCGCTGTCGGGCTTTAACAGTGTAAAATCAGGCGCCATTACACCTTGCTGCAGTTTTTTATGAAAGCTGATCTCCTTTGTGAGATCCGCGTAATATGGTGTCATTGTCGCTTCGCCTGTAAACTGGACCAGATATTTTTGTAACGTCTCATAGCTCATATCGTTCGTTCCATTTTTATAAAACCATAGCATATAGGGGCCTGCTACGGTACTTGGATGGGCCGTAATATATTCGCTCAACCTCTGGCGCATTTGCGTAAGGGATACTTCTCTGAGTGAATCTAACCGGGCCTGGTACACCTTTTGCAGACCGGCATCATCCTTAGCGCCATTCATTAATTTAAAAATCGCCATCGCCTTACTGCGCATGCTGAGCACGGCCTTCCTGAAACGATGAATATCCTGAAAATCGGGTGACCCCGTTTCACTGACGTTGTGGATATAACGGGCCGTAACCGATCCTGTCTTAGCGGATTTAAAATACTGCATTTCGGTTGAATCAGCCTCTACTCTGAGCCGGTTATTTTCAAGCAGAAATTCAAACTGAATGTTCCCGGGCTGCATGATGGCCAGTGCCATGCGGACAGAATCGATGGAACCTGTAAAGGTAAAGCGGCCATCTTCAATGCCTGTACTATCAATTGCCGTTTTGATATTGTCAGATAGATTGACGGTATAAAGTGTAATCTTACCGCTGTCCAGGGCGTTGGTGCTGCCTTCAATCCGGTAGCTGTGCCGTTTACCGGACTGGCCGGCCGCTGTTTTGCCGCTAGTGACAAGGAGTAAAGAAAAAGCGGCCGGTAAAACTAACCGGATGAAGCTGTTTTGCTTTTTTATTACGGAGTAATACATGGGTTGATTTTTGTTTTCCTGATAAAACCCTAAGAAATTGCTGCATTTTATGACCATAGGTGAAGGGCGCTGCATAGGTCTTCATCACTAAAGATAGGATATTTATCCTATAACACGGCTCATTAGCTCGCAGATCAGCGTCTGTTTTGTCAGAATAAACTGCTGTTTGTCACTTAGGCTAGTCTGAGGTTATAGGAAACGCTCTGATGGGCTAATTGCCGATCTTTTTGAATTTATAGGAGACCGTCAGCATGAAATATCTTTTCTGAACAAGATCCTGCGTGTTGTATATGTAGTTTTGAAAGATGTATTGATAGCTGCCCTTGTTTTGATTGAAAATATCGTAAGCGCTTAGCCTGAACTCCACATTTTCTTTCTTGAAAAAGCTATAGGCCAGAGAAGCATCACTGAAATACCATTTTGTTCTCTGACCCGGATTGGGATTTGACTGGGAGTTCAGCCGGTTATTCCATTGGAATATCAGGCGGTGCGTGGGTTTCCATTTAATATTGAAATAGGTGGTGAAACTATGGTTTTTGTTAGCCTTATATGTTTTATCCTCGCTGGAACTGTTGTTGAAGTTAATGTTCCATCCGCCATTTAGCTGGATGATTTCCTTATAGGAACCATTCGCATGGATATTGATGAAAATATTCTGGTTAGTGGTTTGTGTCGCCTTTGCGTTGAGATAGAGCGGCGTTTTGTTTTGCATGGCAAATACATTCAGTCCCGTGCCGAGATTATAGTCTTTTTTGTGATAGCCCTTATTGATGCCCAGATTGACAGAAGTATTGGAGCCATGACCAAAATTAACGAAGGTGGATCTGGTGATGCCCTGTTCATCGATATCGCTTTTACCGATGATATTGTTATTACTCCAACGCTGGGAGATGTTGCTGTAAACGGAAAACTGCTTTTTTGTCCAGTATTTATTAAAATGGAAAGATAAATTACTCGTGGTTGCCGGTGATAAATCCGGATTGCCTGTCTGAAAATACAAATTGCTGGAACTGTCCGTTACGGGAGACAGGAAATAGCTGGAAGGAGGCTGCATGGATCTTGAAAAGGAGATGCCGACAGTTTTATAATTGATGCTGAGATCAGGAGAAAAGAAATTATAGTTTTTCTTTTGTACACCGATGCTCGCATCAGAGTATGTGTTGGTTAGGTTGTACCGCTCGTATTTAGCGCCCGCTTTAAAGTTGAACCTAGATTTGGCATCCTGGAACCGGTAGGCAATATCTGAATTGAAGTGCCCGTTCTCATTGCTGAATTTTATGGACTGCCCAGGCGTATAGGTGTAATCGTCCAGTAGCGATAGACGCTGATAGACATCATTGCCACTATGGCCCAGGTCATTATTGTAACTGGCTCCCATCATGACCATATGTTTTTTGTTGATCGTTTTATGTATCGAGGCCCCGAAATGGTAATTGGTAGTGGGCAGGTGGCTTAATTCATGCCGTAGGATAGAATCAGGTATATATCCCTTTACGTATTGGGTGGTAATGTTGTCGACATAATTGTCGGCGGCGTTGAGTCCGTGTGCGTAACTTCCATCCAGGTTAATGTCAATCTTTGACTTGGTAAAGGTTTTGTTATAACTGATATTAGTATTGAGATTGTTTTGCGTCGAATGACTGTTGTCTAAGCCTGAAGCCGTATTCAGGAGGTCAATATTTGTTGTACTTGTACTGGAGATATTGCTGTTAAAATTGTTATCGATGTTTCGGTTCCAGTCAAAATTATATCTCAGATATCCAGTGCTGTCTTGCTTCCAGGTAAATCCCGCATGGATCTGGTGGGACTTTGAAAGATGTTCGGTTCTGCCGTTTGAGACAATGTGCCTTGCCGTGTCCCCCAGTATCTGATCTATTACGCGGCTAAATTCATTGCGGATATGATCGTTCTTGTAAAAATATTGAACATTTAGCTGAATATCCTTGGTGAAATTATAGTTGATGTTCGTACCGGCCAGTGATTTTTTAGGGATTCCTGAAGATCCGTATCCTCCCAGGTTATAGCCACTTTGGCCCCCCATGCCTCCTGACCGCCCGAAGCCGCCGATCTCATTGAGGTCCTGCATGGTAAAACCTTCACTGCTTTGGTTATTGGAGGTGCCGATCAGGCTTACCTGCAGCGTGTCCCTGAAAAGATTGACGAGGCCACCCGTTTCATATCTTTTATCGGTTCCATACCCGCCGAAGACCTTTCCCAGGATACCCTGGCGGACGGCTTTTTTCAGCTTCAGGTTGATGACTTTCGGAATATCCTGCTTCTCCCTGGTTTCGGTGGCAACTGTATTTTTCTCATCAACGATCTGCACTTTTTTGATCAGGTCAGCGGGTAGATTCTTGAGCAGCACTTTAGGGTTGCTGCTGAAAAACTCTTTACCATCTACCGTGATCTTACTGACCCGCTGGCCGTCTGCATATATTTCATCTTTATCCCTGAATTCAATGCCCGGCAGCTTTTTGAGCAATTCTTCAACAACCGCGTTGGGCATGGTCTTGAAAAATTCCGTATTGTATTCCAGTGTATCACCTTTCATGCGGACAGCCGCGGCAGACTGAACGATGACTTCGGAGAGCAGATTCGTGTCCGGCGTGAGCGCGACAAACCTATGGATGAGGCTGGAGTCCGTATGTCTGACAGGTATATTTACCGGGATAAAGCCCAGTGATGACACGACAAAGCTGGTGCCGCTCTTTAGTTTTAAGTTGTCGAACCGGTACTTTCCCGCGGTGTCCGTGATCCCGAATCCAAGAAAGGAAGAGTCCCGGTCCCGGATCAGGATAACAGAGGCTTTCTCAAGGGGTTTGTTATCTACTTTATTAACGACTTTAAATGCGACATCGGTTTTCTGGGCATGTGCTGCCGTTAAACCACAAAAGACAAATACGGCGCTACAACATAAGTAAAATAGTTTTTTTCTCAACTGCTGACGGGTATTGGTATAACGATTCCACAATTTAAGAAAATTGTGCGAACCATTTTACCTTATAACAGGCTGTAAATGATAAATATATGTTATAGCTGTTACGGAGAACATCAGTTATTATAGTCTGCTTCGTTCTTCTTCATTGCCGGTCTGGCGGTCTGTTCCTGCTTTAGGACGGCTGCCGAACTGATAGGTCACCGAGAACACCACTGATCTGTTCAGCTGAAAATGTTCGTAGCTCTGCTGAAGCCCATTGACTTTGGTGTAGTAAGTAGGGGCACTGTTCTTGAAGATATCCGTTGCGTTAAGTCCCAGGGTCCATTTTTTATCAGGTGTGGTATAGAGCAGGCCCAGATCTAAAGCGTTATACGTATTGGTGGTACCGATATGATCTACTTCCGGGAACTGACACCAGAAGTTAACGGCGCCGCTAAAGGTCTTTTGTTTATTTAAATAAAACGTATTGCCCATAGATAAGTATTGTCCCCCGCCTTCCAGATCTTCTACATAATCCAGATCAGACTTACTATTGGTATAATAGAGGTTAAACTGCAGTGCAGCCTCCCACCAATGAGCGGGTTGCAGGTTGACTCTTTCCTGGATGCCCCAGGTGGAGGTCGTTAGAAAGTTCAGGGGCGTACGGTAAACCAAAGTCGTATCCATTGACCCGATGGTCAGGTTGTCGAACCCATTATTGGTATGCCGGTAGTACAAAGAAGAATAGAGTAGTTGCTTATAACTGTGACCGACTTCGAGCTGGCTGGTATATTCCGGTTTGAGGGCCGGGTTGCCGTCATAATAGGCAAAAGCCGTGAGTAGAGAGCGGTAGGGGTTCAGTGTCCAGAAAGTTGGGCGGTTGATCCGCTTGTTGTACTCCAGCCACAGATTATTTTTACCGTCCGGCGCATAGGAGAAGGAGACGGAAGGATAGAATTTTATATAGCTGCTTTTATCGGTTTTGCCCAGAGAAATAGAATGGCCCTTAACAGTGGTATATTCCGCGCGAACGCCTGCGTTTAGGGTAAAGGCCGACCATTTTTTAGACCCCTGTATATAGGCGGCCTGCGTATTCTCTGTGTATTCGTAGATATTGCTTTTACTGCTGTCATAGACCTTGTTTCCTGTAAGGACGTTATAATACAGTGCATCACTATAAATATTGATATTACTGAGTTTGGCCCCGATCATCCAGGTAGCGAAGCCTGTTGGCAGGGTCAGGTCTGCTTTGGCAGTATAGATCAGGATATTTTGCTTGGCGGTATTGTAGAAAAGTGAAATGTTAGACTCAGGAGACTGCAGATCCGGAATCTGCGTATATCCTTTAAAATTAGAATAGTCTGTCCGAAAAAAATTAAAGTAGTCTGCATCCGCACTCAGCGTTGTTCCCTTGCTGTCCAGTTTAGTATTGTAATGCAGGTTTAAGGCGTTTGTTTTGGCGATCGGGTTATAGACGGCGTAGCTTCTGATCACGGAGTCCGTCCGGCCGGAGGCATTGTCGGTAATATAATTTTTGACGTCATCATGACCGTTTAAGTTACGGCCCTCTTCTCTATATCCAAAATGGTAGCTGAGCTGCAGCTGACTGTTTTTACTGATCTGATAGCCCAGACCGGTGGTCGCTGTATAATCATCTATGCGGTATATCCCCGTGTCATTAAGTGACCAGTGGTGATCCGGATACTGTACGCCGATGATCCAGCCCATGAGTTCCTTGGAGCGCTTTAAATTGAAATTGGCAAAAGCGTTCCATTTATCTTTTTTATAATTGACAGAGCCGTTCAGGTTGACATTATTGTAGGTGTTTTGCCGGCCATACGTTCCCTGGACAGCCCCGCTCCAGCCATCCTGCTTTCCCGTTTTGGTGATGATGTGAATGATGCCGGCGCTGCCCGCCGCGTCATAATTGGCCCCCGGGCTGGTGATCACTTCAATTTTTTCGATGTCTCTGGCTGCATAAGATGCCAGATAGTTGGTCAGGTTCTTATCACTGATGTCCATCATTTTATTATCCACCATGATCTTTACCGATCCTTTGCCGGCCAGGCCAATGTCGCTGCCACTGATCTTTACGCCAGGTATCTTGGAAAGCGCTGTGAGCGCATTGCCGCCCTGCGCTGTAACACTGCCGGAAACATTGAAGATGATTCTGTCCGGTTTTTGCTCGATGGCTTTTTTCCTGCCGGTAACAGTTACCGCACTTAATTCTTCTGTGTAGGGCTGTAACGCTACCGTCAGTGTGGAATCGCCGCTTAATTGAATGTATATTGCTGTGGGGACATATCCTGTCTTTGAAATCTTCAGTTCGTACAACCCTTTTTGGAGTGCTGTAAAATGAAATGATCCCTGATGACTATTCTGGCCTTTTTTGACTGTCGTATCCGCCATGTATTGAATCCTTATACTGGCATCTGAGACCTCCTGTTGATGGTTGTCAAGTATGTGGCCGCTAAGAGAGACCTGTGCTGTTGAAAGATGCTGTATGAATAAAAGGCTTAAAACGGTAAAAAAGGAACGTGTAAAAACAGTCATGAATATGAATAAATTCGAATATGATGATAAAACTTCAAATCTAAAACCTTTGAATGGATTAGACTGATAAAATATCTTTAACATTTAAATAATACGCAAACGTTTGCCTTTCGGGCAGTTGCATGAAAATCTTATAACCTTTCCGGGAAATTTTATAATAGTGCCTCAGGCAAATAAATTACCTTTGGGTTGCTATTTAAAGACAGCTTTTGAAACGCAG
Source organism: Arachidicoccus terrestris (assembly GCF_020042345.1). Lineage (NCBI taxonomy): Bacteria > Pseudomonadati > Bacteroidota > Chitinophagia > Chitinophagales > Chitinophagaceae > Arachidicoccus > Arachidicoccus terrestris. Next base: position 813,440 of record NZ_CP083387.1, on the reverse strand, counting down.
CGTATACATATTTTTCTTATTGCTTTTAGGCCTGGTGTATACGCCGGGCTTAACGAAGGCATGTGCGGAGAAGGAGATGACCGGTCACAATACGCATGCATGTTGCCGGCATATGCACCATAATGATGAAGCAGGTAAAGCAGCGGCCCGGTCTGAAAAGAGCGCAAAAAACAACTGGAAGCCTTTATCAGATGCGGAGCATGGCTGTGGACCGGCAGCTGAGGCGGAGCGCGGGCATTCTCAGGCGCCCTGTTCTGACAGCTGTAGTCATGGATGTCATTGTACGGTCACAGGAATAGCACCGCTTTTTCTGGCTAAAAGACCGGTGGTGCATTTTCCTGCTTTCTACAGCCATACACCCACACTAGTCGCGCTGCCGCTCAGGCTTCCTGCCGGATTTGATTTTATCTGGCGGCCGCCCAAAATAGGATAAACCTCAAAGGTGCCTTTCCCGGTACCTGGTGTAATCTGGTAGATCCTATTTTGTAAAATTTAAAATCATAATGATGAAAAAGATATTTTTCACGATCGCCCTGTTGTCTACAGCTTTTCTGGCAGTAGCTACTGGCGCCACAGTTAATCAATCAACAACGTACATACATACGACGCTGCATATAGTCAACGGTACTGCAGATGCCGGACCGGTTATAAAGGCTTATTTATCGGTAAAGGATGCCCTCGCTTCAGATAATGCTGCAGCCGCTGCCCAATCGGGAAATGCACTTTTGGCGGCACTAGGACAGCTGGAGAAAGAAGCAACGGCCGCCAAAGCCAAAGAGGCTTTCGATAAGGATGGCCAGGCCGCGCTAAAAAGCGCACAGGCCATTGGGAAGTCCGGTGATATTAAAGCACAACGAAAAGCCTTTAAGGATTTGAGTGAACATTTGTACAGCCTGATCAAAGTCGTTGGGACCTCTGAAACGCTGTACCTGGATTACTGCCCCATGGCGAAGGCCAGCTGGCTCAGTGATAAGAAGCCTATTGTGAATCCCTATTACGGGTCGTCCATGTTGACCTGTGGTTCTGTGAAAGAGACCATAGAGCCCTAGCTAATATAACTCAGGAAATTTAGACGAACCCATTATAGAAAGCAGGTCGGATGGTACGACAGCCGGCGGGGTAAGTGTCATATTGAGCAGCGCACCATGTAAGGGACAGATAACTGTACCTGTGATGCATGGCCTGTCAATAGGATAATTATGCCTGCAGCCTGGCTGGCGATGAAGATCCGACTTCCTGCCGGGTACAACTATTAAAAAATACAAATGAAAATATATTTTAAAGGGGGCGCGCTGTGCCTGGCACTGCTGCTGACTTTTGGCAGTGGAAAAACCGATGCCCAGACGCACCCCCGTTTTGACCATGGCAACAATAAGGTCTATACACCGTTTAACGCTTTCGCTGTTCCGGTAGCGCAGCCGACCGTCCCCGGTCAGGAACCTCCGGTAGGGAAACTCTCCAATATGGAAAAGGATATCGCCACAAAACCTGTCAAGGCTGCCGGGGCCGGTATCCATTTTGCACCCGGAACGATCGATGCCAAAACGGTCCGGTATGATCTTTACGTGTCAGATTCCATGGTGAACTATTCCGGAAAAACAAGACCTGCCATTGCCGTAAACGGCCAGCTTCCTGCGCCCACCCTGGTCTTTACGATCGGCGATACCGCCCTGATTTATGTACATAACCAGTCGGACGAACCGACAGCCGTGCATTGGCACGGTGTTCAGCTCGCTAACAGAATGGATGGGGTCGCTTATCTGACCCAGCACCCGATTCCGCCACATACAACCTATATCTACAAGTTTCCGGTCGTACAGGCCGGTACTTACTGGTACCACAGTCATTATGCGCTGCAGGAACAGGTAGGCTTATATGGCGCCTTGATCTTTAACAAAAGAACAGAGCCTGAGATACCGACCATTCCTGTGGTGTTGAGTGACTGGAGCGATATGAAACCAGAGGAGATTGACCGCAGGCTGCATACCGGCTCGGATTGGTTTTCGGTGAAAAAGCATGCGGTACAGAGTTACAGCGAAGCGATTGCCGCCGGTAAACTGGGCGTCAAACTGGTGAATGAATGGAAAAGAATGAAGGCCATGGATGTCAGTGATGTGTATTATGAAAAGTTTCTGGCAAATGGATCAGACTCCAGTCAGGTGAAAGGCTTAAAAGCGGGAGAAAAGGTCCGGTTGCGTGTCGTCAATGGTTCGGCTTCCACTTATTTCTGGCTGACATTCAGTGGCGGTAAATTAATGGTCGTTGCCAGCGATGGCAATGACGTCATGCCGGTGTTGGTGGATAATATGATCATCGGGCCTTCCGAGACCTATGATGTTGTCGTGACGGTTCCGGACGCTGGTGCCTATCAGTTTCTGGCAACAGCTGAAGACCGGACAGGGGCAGCGTCCCTCTGGCTGGGAGAGGGGCGGCGCCGTCCCGCCAGAGCGCTGGCCAGGCTCAGTTATTTTAACGGGATGAAGATGATGAATGACATGATGAAGACCAGCGGCCAGATGAATGATATGGGAATGGCCATGTCTTTACAGACCATGGACATGAACCGGGTGATGTATCCGGAGTTGACAGGTGGGGCAGGCCCAGGAAATGCTGCGCCGGAGATGCATATGCACGGCGGTATGAAAACGGACAGCGGGAAATCCATAGAAAAAAGTATGGATATGCCTTCTGGTCACGGGCATGCAGCAACCGGTGAGGTCTATACCTGCCCCATGCATCCTGAGGTGCAGTCAGCCGGTAAAGGGAAATGTCCCAAGTGTGGTATGGAGCTGGTCAAAAAAGCAGCGCCCATACGTCACACCTCCAAACACGAACAGGCAGCGGCCCATACGGGGTCTGACGCAGCCGGGATGTCTCCATCTGCTCCTGTTACATTGAATTATAATATGCTGGAAGCCACTCATGAGACCACACTCGCGGAAGGGCCCTGGCGTACGCTTAATTTTGAGCTGACAGGAAATATGAACCGTTATGTCTGGACGATTAACAATAAAACGGTTTCCGAGACGGATAAGATACGGATCAAAAAAGGAGAAAATATTCGTATTATCCTGAAAAATAACTCTATGATGCGCCATCCCATGCATTTGCACGGACATGACTTCAGGCTGCTCAACCAGTATGGCAGCAGATCGCCCATGAAAAATGTCGTGGACATCATGCCCATGGAAACCGATACCCTGGAATTCAGCGCATCGGAAAGCGGAGACTGGTTCTTCCACTGCCATATTCTCTATCACATGATGAGTGGCATGGGCAGGATTTTTACCTATCAGGACAGTGAGAAAAATCCGGAAATGCCGCATCCTGATATGGGCTATAAAATGCTGAAGATGGATGACAGAATGTTTCATCTGAAGGCGGAAAATGATTTTGCCACTAACGGTAACGACGGAAGCCTGGTGTATGCCAATACCAGATGGTCATTTGAGGGAGAATGGCGGCTGGGGTATAACAGCAGTGACGGTTATGAAGTGGAAACGCATTTTGGCCGCTATGTGGATCAAATGCAATGGCTGTTTCCCTACATAGGCGTCGACTGGCGATACAGGAAGCATAGTAAGGAAGAAAAAAGTCTGTTTGGTCAGAAAAATACGAAGGATGACCGTAAGGTCTTACACGTGGGGCTGCAATACACACTTCCCTGGCTGATGGTACTGGACGGCAGTGTGGACCATAATGGTTATTTCAGGTTACAGTTAAGCAGGGAGGATATTCCGCTCACACCGCGTTTAAGGGCCATGTTTATGGTGAATTCCGATCGGGAATATTCCTTTGGAGGTAAGTATATATTGACCAAGCTCTTCTCTCTGTCTACGCATTATGACAGTGATATGGGCTGGGGAGCAGGCATCACGCTGACCTATTAACGGGGCAGCCCATAGCTGGGCGGGCAATACCATCCATACGATCAATACAAAGCTACCCGGCTGATGTGATGCATTATCCGGGTAGCTTTGTATATTTTGTCCTGAATTGACTGCTTTATTATCCAAAATAGCCGCCGGTCGGATTTCCCCTGTCCCTTTTCTTTTTGTTTCTGGCTGCCGCATGTATCTTTAGAGACTTCTACTTTTACCAATACAGGATCTCCAAAAGCCGGAAAATGAAAAAGAGCATCGTACTTATTGTGATTTGTTTTACTGCCCGCAAAGCAACTGTTGCGCAAAATAAGGTTCCCGTAAACCCCAGGGTTTTAATCAGTACAGATATCGGTGGGACAGATCCGGATGATAATCAGTCCATGGCGCATCTGTTGATGTACAGCAACGAGTTTGCCCTTGAAGGGCTGGTGTCCTCACCCTCTTATGGAAATGGCAGCAAAGAAGAGATCCTTCGGATGATCGATCTGTATGCCAAAGATCTGCCGGCGCTGTGGGCCCATGCAAAAGGGTTTCCTACGCCCGGTTATCTGAGATCCATCTGTAAGCAAGGCGTTCGGCGCGCAGCTCCTTACGCGGGATTTGCTGCGCCCACAGAAGGATCCAGATGGATCATACACTGTGCAAAGAAAGCCAGTCCGCAGCCTTTATGGATACTCGTATGGGGTGGGCTGGACGATCTGGCGCAGGCCTTGCATGACGCACCTGAGATTCAAGACAGGATCCGGGTGTATTTTATCGGTGGGCCTAATAAAAAATGGTGCGTGAACAGTTATGCGTATATCGCACGAAACTTTCCGGATCTCTGGCTGATTGAGAGTAATGCGACTTTTACCGGTATGTTTACAGATGACCAGGCGCCGGCTGAATTAAAGAAAGCCAGTTATTATGATAACTGGATTAAAGGCCACGGGTTTCTGGGAACTGATTTTAAAAACTATTATAAGGGGGAGCCTAAAATGGGCGATACGCCCTCTTTGTTATATATGATGGACGGTGACCCGAATCATCCTGAAAAAGAAAGCTGGGGTGGAAGCTATATTCCTTTTTCCCGGAGTCCGCGCCGTGTCTTTGACAGAGATCTGACCGTTCAGGATACGGTTCCTGTCTATTCAGTGATTGAATTAATATTGAAGGGGCCTGTGCTCGATCTGGCCAAAGATTCACCCTGCTTCAAAATGGATGTCCATGCGGGAATCGGGCTGCAAAGCTGGCCTGGATATTATCTGGGAGCCGGTCTTTACGGTATCAGGTATTCACCTAAAAAGGCTGAAAAACTGGCCTATGAGATCCGCTCGGATCTACCGGGCTTTCAGAATAGAAAAGGGTCTTTTGTTGTCCGTAATAAGTGGCCCGGCAAGCGGGATCCGCAAAATTATGCGCTGGGAAACCACTGGTTCACAGACCGGCCGGATCCGGATCTTTTTTGCGGCTACAGCCAGGGCGCCAGGACGGTTCAAAAATGGAGAAACGCCTTTTTAAAAGACTGGGCCAAACGCTGGTCCTGGTTGAAGTAAAGATTCCTTGCCTGCTATATTGATACCTGGCAACCGTACTGTACCTTGGTGTCCTGCGTTTACACTAAAGTTCGAACCTTCAAAGAATCTTTGCTGACGCATTTTAATTTGAGGCAGACCGGACGATCAATTCTTTTAATTGAAAGCAATTACGGGCCGGTTTCTTATCGCCCGGCATAATGACGCGTAAAGGGCCTTTGGCACTGTTGAGCGCCTGGCCGTCTATCAGACAGGCTATAATGGGTAGATCCCTGACAAAAGAGCTGTCCAGCTCTGCCAATGAATAGACGACCCGATAGCCGTCGGCACAGACAGCCAGCACATATTTTGAAAGGTTCCCGCCACGTAGCAGGCTGCCCATGGTTACGCCGGCCCTGGAAAGCATATCCTGTATATATACCCCTTTGTACGTGAGTTGCAGCGATGTTGCCGGAATCAAAATGAAAGAAATCTTGAAACGCGAATGGCTTGCTGACAACAATGTCCGGAAAATTAATTTTATAAAAATGACACATTGTTGCAAATTATATGATACATTTGCCAAAATGCAACGTTATTGCAAAAATAGATTTTAGATATAAATCATGAGGTACCCGGTTCGGATTTTATGCTTGTTAAGCATTTTATGGATAAATATATTAACAGGGAAGGCTGAGAGCAATGCCAGTCGATTTTCGATATTGATCAAAGATCAACACACGCATTTGCCCTTGCCAAATGCCACCGTTAAGATTAATGAAAGAATATGGAGAGCGGACAGTTTAGGGAAGGTTACCATTTTTCGAAGCTCGTTAAAGTCATTCCACGCACATATTGCATGTGCAGGATATGAGCCGCTGGAAATCCATTTATATCCTCAAAACGGGCAGCTCAGTGACACGGTTTATCTGCTGCCGTCGGTAACAGATCTGGAAGCTGTTACCGTTCAGGGATACCGCCTCACAAAATCATATAATGAAATCGCGCCGGCAATATCCCTTAAGGATAAAGCGCTGGATCGGTCCAGAGGTGGCAGCCTGGCTACAATCCTGACGGCCATACCGGGGCTAAATATATTACAGACAGGCGCTACGATCGGGAAACCCGTCGTGGACGGGCTCTATGGCAACCGGGTACTGGTCATTAATAACGGCGTAAAGTTAGAAGGGCAGGCCTGGGGCGTAGAGCATGCTCCGGAGATAGACCCTTCTATTGCTTCTTCCATTACCGTTATTAAAGGGGCAGATGCGGTCCGTTATGGAGCCGAAGCATTAGGAGGCGTTATCCTGTTAGATCCGCCGGCATTGCCTTTCGGAGATCCGGCCTTGCATGGGGAAGTAAATGTGAATGGTGTTGCCAATGGAAGAGGCGGGTCAGGCTCCCTGTGGGTGGGCAGCAGTTTTAAGCAGATCCCGCAACTGGCCTGGCGGCTGCAAGGCTCTTATAAGCGGCTGGGTAATTTTAAAGCGCCCGATTATTATCTGGAGAACACGGGCCTGGAGGAAAAGAATTTTTCTGCCGCATTGGGTTATAAGATAAAAAGGGGAGAAGGGGAGGTGTTTTTTAGCCAATACCAGACTGCACTCGGGATTTTTATCGGATCGGATATCGGCAGTGCTGCAGATTTATATACTCGGATACATGCAACGGGGCCTTTCGATCCGGGGATGTTCAGTTATGATTATAAGGCACCCTATCAAAGGGTCACACACCAGCTTCTGAAAACCAACCTGGCGTATGATTTAAATGATGGCAGTCATCTGGAAATCAAATATAACCTGCAAAAAGACTTCCGCAAAGAGTTTGATAAAAGAAGATCTACACGGGCGACGATCCCCATTACAGATTTGGTGCTGACGACAAATACACTGGAAGGAAGCTGGCAGAAGGTCTATAATGGTAAATGGCATACAACCGCAGGGATTCATCTAAGGGCGCAGAGCAACTATAATGACACGGTTACGCTGTCTAATCCGGTTATCCCTAATTATAGCGCGAACTCGATAGGTATCTATGGCATCGGGCGGCTGATGCTAAATGACAGATTTCAGCTGGAAGCAGGCCTGCGTGGTGACTACCAGTCCTTTAATGCTGCAGGCAGGCGGTATCTGTACCTGTATTATGATGACAATGGAAATGTGGTGCCCAATAAAGATGTGCCCTACTATGACGGTAAACTGACGTTGAGAGGAGGGTATCATGACTATGGAGGGGACCGCACCTTTCAGAACATCTCTTTTATAACCGGCGCCCTGTGGAAAATAAATGAACGATGGCAATTGCGATCGAACCTGGGACTGGCCTGGCGCAGCCCGAATGCCGAGGAGTTGTATAGCTATGGTTTACACCAGAGTGTAAGCGCCATTGAATACGGTGACAGTACATTAGAAAGTGAGCATGGCTATAAATGGATCACCACGGTTGAAAAAAACGGCCATCATTTTTCACTGAACGCCAACGTATACTTTCAGTATATCCAGCATTACATTTACCTGAACCCGGCGGGTACTTTTGAACAGACTGTAACCGGTGCCTATCCTGTTTTCAGCTATTTACAGACCAACGCTTTTTTAAAGGGACTGGACCTGCAGGCGGCCTACCGGTTCGGTCATGGCGGGAAAATGTTTGAATATCAGTTAAAGGCTGCTATTGTCCGGGCCTATGACTTGTCTGAAGACCGCTTCCTGCCCTTTATACCTGCAGACCGGTTTACCAATAGCCTGCAATGGAATTTACCTGCCGTCGGGCACTGGATAGATAACTATCTGCAGGGTAGCTATCAGTATGTCGCCAGACAAAACAGATATGAGCCGGAAAGTGATTTTCTAAAGCCGCCTGACGCGTATGGCTTATTTGGCATCACGGCAGGTACAAAATGGCTGATCGGTACAGGGGACAAATCTCTCGCGCTGGACATTTCCGTGCAAAACCTGTTGAATACCTCCTACCGGGATTATATGAACCGTTTTCGGTACTACGCCGATGATATCGGGCGGAATGTACAGCTGCATGCCACTTTCCGTTTTTAACCGCTCCTTTTTTACTTAAAATCTATATAAAATGAAAATCAAGATGAAAACGTCTCTTACCGTGGCAGCTGGCCTTTTATCAGGTGCATTGTTATTTAGCGCCTGCTCAAAGACGCCACCCACCACCGGGCAAAAGGTGGCCCCTCAGGAATTTATCTCATCCACCCAAATGATCATTACGCCGGGACATGCCACCGGCAGTGGGATCAACACCGTATTTACGGCTGACGGCGATCCTGTGACCTTATATGTGGACGGGGCAACCGGACAGTATTACACGATCAAAGGGAACGATACCGTAAAGGCAGAAACTCCCACCGTGGTGATGCATGCAGATCATCAATACAGGTTCCAGATTGCGTTCAGGGGTGAGGATGGTTCTTCCAGTAACGGCGAATATACGGAGGAGGGTGATCCGGAAGGAGGTGCCAGCATTCATCAGTTCTTCTTTGTACCGGTCGCATCGGGTTCTGTTAAACCGACTGGTCAGGTCAATGATGACGGTGACCCGCTGCTGGGCTATGTTAACCTCAATGGGCTGGCCGATCATGGCGGCCTTCATTATGAATATGCTGACAAAAGTGCGGATGGAACATCGAATCTACGCATTGGCCTAAACGGCTATTTCAGTGTTGTGGAGCCGGGACAAACCTTTGATCTGGTCGTGGACCTGAGGCATGGTATTAAAGATAAACTGGCACAGCAGTATCCCTGGTATGACGATAGCTTCTCCAAAGCCAGCAACGATATTAACGCACCGTATGGCGCGACCGACTTCGCGACTTTATTTCATTTGCGCGTGCAAACGGTTGAATAGATGATTTAGCAGTGAAGATTCAAAAGCATAAAATCTGTTTCATCAGATTTTATGCTTTTTTTTTGGTGCACCGCTAATGCAGCTATTGTATAGTCTATTTGGGAAGATGTTCTTCTTTTATGTTTCAGTTGCCTTTTATTAATTATTGACAATGAATTTATTGAAAACATTAATTAAAAAAAGTTTTTTGAAGGATAAGAACCTAAAGCTTTTTCTGCTTATATTTTATTTTCAGTATGATTGCTTTTTATATATGCGCGCAAATTTACACATAATCATGGTTTAAGAATAAACGCCTCCTGTCGTCTCAGAGACAATGAGATCCGCTAAATGAGCGGAACGAACTGACGCAGGAACAAAGGCCATAGGATGATCAGACTTGAAAAATGGAAGAAGGAAAACGGCCGGCAAATAGTCCGTCAACTTTAACCATAAAACCTTAAATTTGTAATCCCCCGTTTCTTTACGCTAAAAATTGAATCATATGAAAATTGATAATATACAGGACAAGATCATTGAAGAATTCGAGCAGTTCTCTGATAAGAAGCATCGTTTTCCCTACTTCAGAAAACTGATTCAGGTCGGCAATGATCTTGATCCTATTCCTAACGATGAATTGGATAAGGAGCATGAGGTGAAAGCCTCTAAAAGTAATATCTGGATTAAGGCCAGTTTGATGGAGGATAAGGTCTATTTTACTGCCGATAGTGACAATCCCATTAGCAAGGGATTGGTCGGTCTGTTACTGCGGGTCTTTTCGGGAAACAGCCCCAGGGATATTATTAATACCCATCTGTACTTTTTAAGTGAAATCAATATGTATGAAAGGCTGAATGAAGATTGGTTAAATGACCTGCAGGCCATTATTCAGAAGATTAAACTGTTGACGGCAAAGCTACAGGTACTTGAAATCAGAAGAGATAACCTGGCAAGCGCGGTATAAAAATATCACTATTACAAAATGAAACATATCGCGGTGGCTCATGGCGGTCTTCGAAAAAAACTCAATTTCAGTTAAGTGCTTTTATCTCCTGAAACGGTAATATTTTGCCAACGGATGTTTTTTCTTTTTTAGAAAAGCAGCGACCATCTCCATACCAATAACAGAAAAGGTGATACCATTGCCGCCAAAGCCCAATACAAAATAAGTTGAAGGGAAGTTGGGGTGCGCACCTATATAGGGCAGCCCGTCTTTGGTCTCTCCAAAAGTGCCGGCCCAGGTAAAGTCAGTTCTATAGTCAAGCGCCGGTAATATTTTGTTCAGCTGTTTTTCCAGTTTTAACTGCTTTAGCCCAAGTAGTGAATCACGTTCGGCTGTATCTTTAAACGGTTCGTCTTCTCCGCCGATCAGCAACCTGTTATCGTCTGTGAGGCGCATATAGATGTAGGGAGAAGCCGTGTTCCAGACCAGCAGGTCCTTAAAGTAGTTTTGATGTTCCTGAAATCTTTCGCCCACAATGGCATAAGTGGATAGTAAGTTGACAAACTTGTCTTTAATGATTTCCGTACTTTCATATCCGTTACAGTAAATGATGGTTTTGGCCCGGATGATATTGCCATATCCGGTAATGGCTTTCGGTTTATTCGGATGGTAAATGACTTTGCTGATAGCTGTTTTGTCGTAAACAGGCATGCCCTTTTTATGATTATGGGCCAGGATGTCGTGCGTGAGGCGGAATGCGTCAATACTGCCTCCCTGTTTGGACAGTATCCCTCCGTGCGTATGCTGTATGTGATAGCTGTCCTGAATGTCCCCGGCACTCAGCCACTCGACGGGAAAGCCATATTTCTTTCTTGTCTCAAATTCCTTTTTTAACCAGGCGTTGTCTTTCTTGAAAGCCGAGAAATACAGGGAATCTTTCTTTGTAAACCCACTGTCGGATCTGACCTCCCTGGCTATTTGGCCAAGTTGGTCAATGGCATGATAACAGGCCTGGTAGGAGCTGACGGCACCTTCCTGTCCGATTTTGTCAATGAGTTGATAAAGAGGGACGTCAATTTCGTATTGCAGCATTGAAGTGGTAGCGGAGGTGCTGCCGCTGGCAATTTCTCTTTTATCAACCACCATTGTCTGATAGCCCTCCTGCATGCACTGGTGGGCAATGAGGCTTCCGGTAATGCCACCGCCTATGATCAAGACTTCCGTCTCCATATCTTCCCGCAGGGAAGGGTAGGTGTGTAGCAGGCCATTTTTTACCAACCAGAACGGCTCGCTGGATTTGAGCTTCATGTCATCCGATTAAAATATGTATGAGGCCGGAATGGCTTGGTGACAGTCATCACTACCTGTACAACTGTCAAAGCTTCCTTTCTGCAATATACTTCATTTAACCGAAAAGCCTTGTAGGGGTTTCCGGATCCTCCGCCTGTTAATCCGGAAACCTTGACCTGTGTATACGCTAAATGATTACTGAACTTACCGGTAGGCCAACTGCGGGTTACAGGGCCATGTCGTTTTATACCGGATGCCATACCGGCCTTGCGGCGGATCGTTTAGTCTCGTCCCCGTTTTCCGGGCGTAGGCTTATTTGCTCCACCTGAATTTTACGCCCAGTCCAAACCAGCGCGTAGGCATCGGAACGGCGCCGGCCTCCGTGTATTTCGCGTCAAACAGATTATTGACTTCCATATAGATCAGTGCTCTTTTGAACTGGTAGTTGGCGCGCAGATCAGCTACATCGTATGCCTCGGCGAGTTCACGTTTCAGCAACCGGTTTTCCAGCTGGAAGGACAGGTGATTGATAGAATAATTGATGCCTGTGGTGAATTGATGTTTCAGTGATTCTAAGGTATACTTGGATTGGATTTCTGTTGTCCGGTCGATAATGGGATGCAGATAATTATAGGTGACGTGATAGCTGAAAGACTGCTTGCTGCCCAGGCTAAAGTCTTGCTGAATCCTGCCGTAGACACCCTGAATTTTGTTTTTGCCAAAATTAATGGGAGAATACGGTTCTGAGGCGTCTGCTCTTACCCAGTCAATAAAATCGCTGATGATGCGGTAAAAATATCCGGCCTGAATTTTCAGGTGCTGCTTATTGTACTGAATATTACCTTCATAGTTCCAGGCGCTCTCCGCCTGTATGGATTCGTTGCCTATATTGCCCGGCAGCTGGTTCAGATACAGATCGGTGAAAGAAGGGATTCTTTCACCCGAGCCGATGCTGGCGGAAATTTTCCAGTGCGCATCAAGCAGATAGGCGAGGTCGATACCCGGGTAGACCTGCCATCCGTAATCGGTATTATAATTGGCATAAGCGCCCACTGTTCCTTGTAATTTTTCGCCGATACCTGTTCGCAGCTCTGCGTAGGCACCGTGATTATCTCTTGAATGTTTGCCTATATTTGAACTGCTGATCTTTTCTAATCTGGATTCCCAGCCGAGGCCGATAACACCAATCCCTGTATTCAAACTGCTGTTTAGCTCAAGCATCAGAGCATTCGTATAATGTAAAGAACGTGCCTTGCTCAGATCATCTTTAAAGTATCTGTAATCGTCCTCTCCATAACGGTCGCTGATTCTTGGCGATAGCATGAAATTACCGAAGCGGTGTCTGGAGGATACACTAAAAACGGAAGATTCAACAATCTCCGCAGAGTTTATATCACCGGGAGCTGCATAAAATCCGTTGGCGCCATAATGGCTTCTGGCGTATCCTGCCATCGCCTGAATGGTATTATTGGTATCGATGTTATAATTTCCATTATAAAAAAGGCGGGTCGATTTTGATGCGGAATTATAACGCTGCCCGTTGTAATCGCTGTGTGAAGCGGACAGTAGATTATTGAACGCCCCGGAACCAAAGGTGCCGGTGAGTTCGGCGGCGCCCCCTTTGTATATACCGTCCCCGTCCCCTTGTTCTTTATTTTTAAAGGAACTCCCGGCCTGGATGTCGACAGTAAGTGAGGGATGATCCTCTGTTTTAGTGACGATATTAATGGCGCCTGTCAGTGCGTTGATGCCGTAAATTCTGGCAGCGGCGCCTCTGAGTATTTCAATGTGATCAATGGCACTTAACGGAACCGGAATGTTCATCATGTTATGTGCTGACTGCGCATCAATTAATTTTACGCCGTTTAAAAGTACAAGTGTTTGTTCAGAAGTGCCGCCGTCGATGGAGATATCTGCCTGTGCACCGAAGGGGCCGCGTTGGCGGATATCGACACCACTTATGTAGGACAATACTTCATTGATGGACCTTACAGGGAGTTGCTCGATTTGAGCCTGGGTAATGATTTGGATGTCACGTGTTGCCTGACTAAAAGGCGTCTGAATGCGGTTCCCCTGGATGATAACATCATCTAATTCGTTGCTGTTTGTTTCTTTTTTTTGTGCAAATGTAGGGAGGGTAGCTAAGGCGCCTATAACGATGAGTAACTTTTTCATAAACGATGCTTTATTCAGCTGTGCTGAATGTAGATACAATGATTAAAGTTTGAATTAATAGCTCTGGATAAAATCGGAGCAAATGTAATGCGTAGAGGCGATATAATCCGTATTCCTTCCCACTTAAATACGTGGCAGGCGGATATTTTTTTTTCATATGGATCCTACTTCGTTGTTGTTTAATGAAATAGAAGATGATTTATTTTTTATTTTTATTTCCATTTGAGCAGCAAGAATCGGGGACGGTAAAAGGTAGGCTCTTCTTTCAGTGTTTTTATAAACGCCAACGAATTGACGTTATAGCTGATAAGTAACGTTCCCGAAGGAGAAATACTTGGGTGTGCCTTCGCGTTATAGACTAACAACTTGTTGGTAGCGTCGGGTTCCTCACAGTGCCAGAGCGTATCGGTGGGGCCAAACGGGCCGTAAGGTGTAGGTGCCAGTTTCATACCTATGTAAGGCTGGATGCCATCCAGCTGAAATATTAATGCGTACTGTCCATCCGGCGTACGTGTCACACTGAGCTCATTGGAGACGTGTGCTGTGACATCTATAGACCGGTGCATGTCTGTTGACCAGCCGGCATCTGAATAGTATTGCCATTTTTCAGGAGCTGTCAATTCCTTTTCTGTCGTACGGGCGATGACCAGGCCTTTATGGCTGCCGCGAACGCCATAGATATAAATATAGGGTGTATGATCAGAAGGGTTGTTGATAGTATCCTTATAGATTCCTGCGCCAAAATTTCCTTTTGCAAGCATAGGGATTTCAATGCGGCGCAGTATCTCAAAATGACTGTCTGTAAGCAGCAGTTCATTGGCGATGTCTTTAAATCCGAATGGCTCCGGACTATAATTGATCATTTTATAGGCAAAAATAGCGAGTGCTGCTTTTTGATGGCCTGCATTTTTGTTGTTGTCGCTAAGTGCGATACCGTCACCTAACCAGTAATAGATAGAGTCGTCTTTGGGTTTACCGGGCTGAGCACTTTGCCCCGCCGGAATAAATACAGATGCTGGTTTTCCGTCCTCGGATTCCGGCCAGTGAAAATGTAAAGCGTCTGGCTTTGGTGTTGTTCCATTTAAAACCGCGACTGCATTATGGATCATGGTCCAGCCGTTTTCAGAGGGCTGATTGTTAATCAGCGTATCAATTACGGAATCACTGAACAGGAACAGAATATTGTCTTTCTCAGGATTGATGTATGGGTTATTGAAGTCTTTTGGAAGTCTGATGGAATAGATGCCGTCACCGCCGGTCCATCCTGTCTGTCGTGTAAATAGCTGGGTCCACTGGGGGGAAGGTGCTACCTGATATCGTGAGGTGATACGCTTTTGTTGTGACCGGGCATGCGGGGCGCAGAAAAAAGACAGAGCTATCGCGGATAACAGAAGCAGGCTTCTTTGTGATACGTATTGACACTTTAGTACGATTGCTTTCATTGATGTAGCCATTATAAAATAAATGAGGATTATATAATTGAAGGTAACGATAATAAGTGGTATTGCTGTTGTCCATGGTGCATGCGTATCTGGCCTGGCTGAATCAAATGCAGAATGCCGCTGTCTGCAACGAAAGTAACCTTGAAATGGCGGATAATAGATAGTGATTTATCTGGCTTCTTCCCGTTCCCATTTGTTGACCAACAGTTTTTCAAGTTGCGTGATTTCTTTTTGATACATGGTTTTTTTCCGGGTCCCGAAGTAAAGCGTGTTCTCCAGGGGAGTGCGTCCTTCCCATATCATTTTAATTTTCCCGGATGCCAGGGCTTCTGAACAGAGAAAGTCCGGGACAACTGAGTAGCCGTCACCGTCACTCAGGCAGCGGATAATGGAGCTGATGTTCGGGACAATATAGTTTGGGCTGAAATCCGGATGCACGCCGAAATGTTTTAGCCAGAAATTTTTCAGATGATCCATATCGGCAGTGGTGCTGTACCAAAGTTGTTGCTTCAATATGTCGGCCGCCTCCATTGTTTTACCGGCTGTTAATAATGCGGCCACTGCCGACGTATCCGTCTGGCTTCCTGCGATTAAAACGATTCTTTCTTTTGAAAATGGCTGATAGTCCAGGTTCTGCTGATTGCCTTTCTGTGGGGTGATGATCAGATCTAAAAGGCCATTATCCAGATCATGCTGCATTTTCGGATATTCCCCGAAAGAAATAATCAGGTTAAAGGGAAGGCTGGCGATATGTTCTTCCAAAGTATATTGAAATGTTTCAAAACACATACCCACGCTGATGGTCGCACGCTGGTCCTGTGCCCGTTTGTGAAAATGTTGTTCGGCGTCCTCCATTTTTTTCAACGGATCCAAAATAAAGTTATACAGGATCTTTCCCTTTTCTGTCGGCACCATCTTTCGTGCCGAACGGTCAAAGAGTTTATGGCCGGTAAACGCCTCCAGTGAATTCAGGTGTAAACTGACGCCTGGCTGAGAAATGAATAATTCGTGGGCGGCTGCTGATAATGTGCCGGTTTCGTATATGGCCTTAAAAGTGCGGAGCCATTCTAAATTCCATCGCATGGTATATTATTTTTATAATACAAAGATACGAGTTATATTATTTGTATTTTTTGGATAAACCGTTCCGGTTTCACAGTGGAGAGCGAGGGCATAGCAACCCGTGTGCAGTCCGTGTGATGAATTATGATGACTTTAAAATATATATAAATGCATATATCTGTGGATATATTATATTTTATTTTACTCGAATGATGAACCGCGAAAGAGGAAGCACTTCACCGGTCGGCTTCGTTTGATTATTATTATTATGATATATAGTTATTATTTAAGTTATTTTACTGATATATTTAAATGATAGAACTTTGCCGTATCGATAATAAAAATGATGGAAATGAAAAAAGTATTTATAGTCAACGGCGGTCAGACTTTCGCCCATTCAGGCGGATTGTTCAATAGTACGCTGACCCGGTGGACCCAGGACGCTTTACTGGAAAATGGATTTGAAGTCAGGGTGACCCATACCGACGATGCGTTCGATCCCCAGGCGGAGGTAGAGAATTTTAAATGGGCGGATGTTATTATTTATAATACCCCCATCTGGTGGTTTCAGGTGCCCAACCGGCTTAAAAAATATATAGACGAAGTTTTTACCGCGGGGCATCAAAATGGAATCTATGCCAGTGACGGGAGGAGCCGTAAAAATCCAGCCGTGCATTACGGAACCGGGGGGCTTATGCAGGGGAAAAAATACGTGGTCAATAGTTCCTGGAACGCGCCTGCAACGGCTTTCACCTTGCCTGGTGAATTTTTTGACCAGCGGTCGGTGGACGACGGCGTGCTTTTTGGTTTTCATAAAATGAATCAGTTCGCGGGGCTTGAAAGGATGAGTGGGTTTCACTTTCACGACATGGAAAAAAATGTAACACCAAAGCGGATAGAAGACTACCGACAGCAGTATCTGAATCATTTATATGAGAACTTTATGATGGAAAAGCAATTGTCATGAAAATTTTTTAAGCGGGTGATGTAATTTTGTCTGCATCCGGATATAATTGATGGTCTGCAGATCGGACCGCATGGATATTGTATATAACATTAAGGAGGCTACCGGCTAAGCCGGGGTGTGTTTATTAAGTTTAAATTTTAAAACGGGAGATATGGAATTTAGAAAATTAGGCGATTCAGATTTAAAGTTATCAGCCATCACCTACGGCGCCTTCGCCATTGGTGGCAATATGTGGGGAGGGACGGAGCGAAAAGATTCAGTGGCATCCGTAAAAGCATCCATTGACCACGGCGTTACGACGATAGATACAGCGCCATTCTACGGGTTTGGACTGAGCGAGGAAATGATTGGTGAAGCGATTCAGGGCTATGACAGGAGTAAGATCCAGCTACTGACCAAATTCGGTCTCGTATGGGACGGAAGCAATAATGGTGAGGGAGACTTTTTCTTTAACGCTGATAAAGGGGATACAACAGTGCCTGTCTATAAATACGCTTCAAAAGCGAATGTGTTTAAAGAAGTGGAGGAAAGCCTGAAGCGCCTGAAGACGGATTACATCGATCTGTTACAGATTCACTGGCCGGACAGCACCACGCCCATATCGGAAACGATGGAGGCGCTGGATATATTATTGCAACAAGGGAAGATCCGCGCCGCAGGTGTCAGTAATTATAGTGCGGCGCAGGTGGCAGAGGCAAGACGGACAACACCAATCGTAAGTGACCAGGTGAGCTATAGTATGCTGAACCGGGATATTGAAAATGAATTGGTGCCCTATGCACTTAAGAACAATCTGGGCATTATTGCTTACAGCCCGATGGAGCGGGGCCTATTGACGGGTAAGTATTTTAACGAAGGGAAATTGAAGGAAACGGATCACCGCAATGGCTATTTCCAGCGCTTCGATCTGCAAAAGGTCAAGGCCTTCCTTGATACCATTCAGCCCCTGGCTGAAAGTAAAGGCGCTACGCTGTCGCAGTTGGTACTGAGGTGGACCTCCTTACAGACAGGCATCACTATTGTTTTGGCCGGCGCCAGAAATGCGGAGCAGGCGATCGCTAATGCCAGGGCCGTGGATATCTGCCTGACGGAGGAAGATCTTTCTTTTATTCAAACAGCGTTGTCAAAGATCTAAGCACAGTAAGGCTTGATGTCCTGACTGTTCTCAGGTCCGCCTCACTTAATCAGAATTTATAAAGTTTGCCCGTATTCGGGCGCCGTATGGTGTGTTTTGTAGGGTTATCCGTATTTTTGAGCATGCAAATTGAAAGCCTACATCATATCGCCATTATTTGTTCTGATTACGAAAGATCAAAGTTTTTTTATACCGAGATCCTGGGATTTAGGATTGAAAATGAAGTATTCAGGGCGGACAGATCTTCTTACAAGCTCGATCTGTCGCTGAACGGGCAATATCTGATTGAACTTTTTTCTTTTCCAGATCCGCCCGGACGTGTTTCCAGGCCGGAAGCCACCGGACTCAGGCATATTGCGTTTGGTGTGAAGGATATTCAAAAGGAGGTGGACTTTTTGAAGTCGAAGGATATTGTGGTAGAAGCCATTCGGGTGGACAGGCATACGAACAGGAAATTCACTTTTTTTAATGATCCGGACAACTTGCCTATTGAATTGTATGAGATCTGAAGTTTCTCCTTTGATGCTTCAGAATGTAAGGGCTGACAGATAGGTTGGACCCGCTACTTAGTTACAGCTGTCCGGATAGAAGTTTTGGTAGGGGATGTCTATAATTATAATACTTGTGTATGCAGTCAATTAGCCATTTGGTTATTGATAAAGAGGTAAAAGACTCATTTAAAGTCGACAGGCTGTTAAATGCGCGACAGACGGACGAATGTCCGGTAAGTGTGGTCTATAACCGGATCTTTATTCTTGAGGGTGCCAAAGGAGCTGTGCGGCTTGATCAGTCAACCTATGCGTTATCGGGCAATGAAGTCTTTTTGATCGCGAAGGGACAGATATTTTCTTTCCTGCCGGGTACAGTCCTGACGGGACAGGAAATACTGTTTGGTGACTGTTTTTGGGACCGGGCGCCCGAAAGCGCTTCCAATTGTAAGGCAGTGTTATTTAATCGTATATTGCCCAATCCCATATTTCCCCTAACCGGATCAGATGCAACAGATCTGTTCGCTATCTCCGATATGTTGCTTCAGGAATATGACAAAGAGGATTATCCCAATAAACTCGATGCCATGGCCGCCTATTTAAAGATCATAATGATCAAACTGGCCAATATTCAGTCTTCCTCTACTAAGGAAATGAATGATTTTGATCAGGAGATCTATCAAAGTTTTCTCACATTGGTCAGTGAGAAAGCAGGCAGCACCCGGGAAGTAGCGGATTTTGCCCGGGAACTTTCCGTTTCTGCCCGGAAGTTATCAGAGGTGTGCCGCAGTAAAAGCGGCAGCGGTGCGAAAGAAATTATTAATAAAGCGCTTATTGCTGAGGCAAAACGTTCCCTCCAGTTTACGGTAAAGCCGGTTAAAGAGATTGCATATCGTCTTCACTTTGCCACCCCCGAACAATTCAGCCATTTTTTTAAGAAATACACGGGCGCATCACCGGCTGACTTTCGTCAACTCTTTGTAAATATTGGCAGGTAAGTTGTCGTTTCTGACATGGATGTTGCTGCCGGTCTGTTTTAGTTTTGCGGTAACATTTAAACTTTAATAGTATGTCAGTAAAAAGATTAAAATCGGTGGCGGGAATTATGATTCCAGATAGTAAAATTGCGATTGAAGCAACAGAATTGCTGCTGGAGCATGGGACGGAGTTTATCTATAACCATTCGCTCAGGGTATTTGTGTTTTCTGCCCTGAACGGCAAAAGGCTAAAGGCAAACTATGATGCGGAGTTGCTGTATGTCAGTTCCGTATTTCATGATCTGGGCCTCACGCCGCATTACAGCAGCCCTGATCTTAGATTTGAGGTGGATGGCGCAAATGCCGCCAGAGACTTCCTGAAAAGTCACGGACTGCCTAAAGAACAACTGCAACTTGTCTGGGATACGATTGCGCTTCATACAACGATTGGCGTTGCGGAGCATAAAGAACCGGAAGTTGCATTAATGTATGCGGGCGTCGGACTGGATGTGATGGGAGAGGGATATGAACACCTGAGTGAATAGGATCGCAACGAGATTGTCGGCGCCTTTCCCAGAACCGGGTTCAAGAAGCAGATCATACCTACATTTTTTCATGGCTTCGAACATAAGACAGACACGACTTTCGGCAACATAAAAGCAGATGTCTGTGCCTTTATGCTCCCGGATTTTAAACGGAAGAATTTTTGTGATTGTATTTTAAATACGCCGTGGAGTGAGTAATGTTTTTGATTCAGGGCACACCTGGTTGAGTGTCTCAGGAAGGGCATAAACTTGTTCTCTATATAAGGCGGGGGTATAGCCTTGAGCCACACAGATTTGTAATTAATGACGAAGATGCATATCTTTATTTTGAGTGTATGGTTCGTGGAAAAGCTGGGAGGGACTGCTTGCATGTTTATGGAAGCGGGCGTCCAGTGCTGGTAGTTCAGTTGGTGACTGTCAAAACTTAATTTAAATATATCAGTTCATGAGACTTCGTTTTTCAGTGTTGCTGCTGTTGGCAATCGCCTATACAGATCACGGCTTTTCACAGACTAAAGTCGTGATGAAAACGCCTTTTACAGATGCTGCCACCAGAGCAGTCGTGCCTTTTCCGGAATATCCCCGTCCGCAGTTAGAGAGAGAACATTGGATGAATCTTAACGGGAAATGGGACTATATAGGCGGCAAAAAGGCACCGGATGCGCTGCATGCAGTTACTGCACCCTCCTTTGTTAATCCGGAAAAGATAACCGTACCCTATCCGCCTGAATCTTACCTGTCGGGTATACAGAGAAATCAGGAAATAAATATGTGGTACAGGCGCACATTTCGTTTGCCGGAATCTTATAAAGGCAAAAGAATGCTGCTGAATTTCGGCGCTTCTGATTACCAGACGGTGGTATTTGTCAATAATAAGAAGGCGGGGACACATACCGGCGGTTATGATGCTTTTTCTTTCGACATTACGCCATTTTTAACGGACGGCACGAATACAATTGTGGTGGGGGTACAGGATAAAAATGACGGGAGGTCTGTATCCGGTAAAAACGGCCCCAGGGGAGATTATACTTTTACATCGGGGATCTGGCAGACCGTATGGCTGGAACCGGTTTCCGAAAATTATATCCAGGATATTCGCCTGACGCCTGATGTAGCTCATGGCAAAGTCTATGTCAGGGTTAATTCCGATAACGAAGCCGCTGTTGAAGCCATCGCTTTGGCAGGTGGAAAAGTCGTCGCCCGTGTGGAAGGTCAAACTAACACGAAATTCAGTATTGATATTAAAGATCCCAGCCTATGGTCTCCTGAGCATCCCTTTTTATATGACCTGAAAGTACGGCTCAAAGACCGAAGTGGTCAGACAGCGGATGAAGTGAGTAGCTACTTTGGTATGCGTTCCATTAGACTTGGAACGGTAAACGGGATAAAGAGACCTTTATTAAATGGGAAATTTGTCTTGCAATTGGGTTTGCTGGATCAGGGGTATTGGCCGGACGGTATTTATACGGCACCTTCTGATGAAGCGTTGAAGTTTGACATTCAGGAGAGTAAAAAAGCCGGGTTTAATCTGATCCGTAAGCATATGAAAACCGAACCACAAAGATGGTATTATTGGTGCGATAAAATGGGACTAATGGTATGGCAGGATATGCCCTGTATCTGGTACCAGGATGAGGATACGGCCGTAGTTCGTTCCGAGTTCAGAAAGGAGTGGAAAGAAATCATCGACGAACATTATAATGCACCCTCTGTTGTTACCTGGGTCCCCTTCAATGAAAACTGGGGCGCTTTTGACGTGAAAGAAATTACGGCCTGGACGAAACAATATGACCCTTCCCGGCTTGTCAATGGTAACTCCGGCTTCAATAACAATCCTTCCTATCAGAAAGCCTACGGAGATCCGGGCAATGGAGATTATGTCGACACGCATATTTATGTCGGTCCGTATGGTGCCTCTGTGCCGGATGCCGACCGGGCCGCGTCGCTGGGCGAATTTGGTGGCGTCGGACTTTTTGTACGAGGTCATCTTTATCCGGTTGAAAACAATGCTTATGATATGATGGCCACAAAGGAAGACCTGACTAACAGATATATACTGCTATTGAACCAGGTGGAGCAATTGGTGCTGTATAAAGGGCTAAGTGTCGCTATCTACACCCAGACGACGGATGTCGAGCATGAGATAAACGGAATTCTGACCTATGACAGGATGGTGGAGAAAATGGATTTAGGCAAAGTAAAAGAAATTAATGAAGCGGTGATCCATTCAAGTAGAAAGCTAAACGATTAGTTAGATTAAAGGGGTATTGCAAATCATTATTGCCCGCTAAAAAAAGTGCGATCTGATTGGATTACAGATGAGAAAACTATATGTCAATGAACATAAAAGAGGCTGCTTAAAGATCAAAAGCAGCCTCTTTTGCAGTGAAATTAGTCGCCTGTCAATTTTCCTGGAATTGACATTATCTTGAGTAAAGTAATGTTCCGAAACCGAATTGATCATACCCCCCGCTGTTGGGGCCATAATCACCACCGCCGCCTTCTGGCCTGACGCTTTTGGCACCTAAAGTTGTCCATGTTGCTTTTAAGCCCTTAAGGTTGACATAGTGGTTATAAACAAGCTCCCACATGGGCCTGACCGTCCCCCGTCCGTTCGAGCTTATTACTGGGTTGGAAACACCTTCGCAATTTGTGTAGGCTGTATATGGTACTTCTAAGCTGGCCACATTGTATTTTGCCACATATTCGCATGCTTTGAGGAATCTATTATTATCAAGCCCATAGAGATCGTCGCCTTGGTTCCACGCCTGCTGGCAGATCGTTCCAAATAGGGCGACATCTAATGTACAGTGACCTTGGTCGCGACCACTTTCTTGCCATTGAGCCAAGGAATCACCATAGACATAGTTGATTGCATTGTTAATGTTGCCTGTGCCGATTCCATTTTGTAAATAATAGATGGCATGATTGTATAGTTCTCTTTTGTCCGTTAATACACCAATGGCCATTTCGGACGCAAGGGCGCAGAAGTCCCAATTGGCCCAATAGTGTGAGCTGCAGGTGCCCCAGTGAGTAGATAAAAAAGCATGATTGTTTGCATAGAAAACATTCAACATGAATTGTTTAAACGCTTCAAAATCTTCCTGTTTCCAACCTGAATAATCTCTCAGTATTTCTCCGGCATTCGCAAACTGATAACCGTATATTCCCCCAGCAAGTGCAGTATTACTATCTCCAGATATGGCTTTACATTTGGCAGCCCACGCATTTAGAATCTTAATTGCGGCCTCTGCGTATGAATCATCGCCGGTTATCTTCCAGCGTACTGCCAATTGAAATGCCGCTGCAACATCGTTAAAAGCTCGTGAGTAATTATCAGGTTTGGGTTGCTCTCTAGAGCTCCCGCCTCTTATCAAGGTGTCTACAGGGTTAGGGGTATAGTTTGTCTGAGCATGTGTGTTGGTAATTAGTTTGTTCCAACCTTCAATCCACGGGGATGCGCTTGCGTTTACTTTGGTCTTAATTCTATCAAAATCTTTCTGACTTAGCAATAATCCAGGGTGTTTAAATGGAGTATTAGTTGGTAAAGTATCGATTTTGGAGACTGTTGGAGCCGTGTTTGTGGAGTCCGGATTAGTTGTAGGATCGCCATTTTTTTGATTGACACCTTTTGAACACGCAGTCATCATAGTTAAGCTAACTGACGCTATTATTATTAGTGAATATTTTTTCATCTCTTCTAAAATTTAGATTTAGAAAGGATTGGGAGAAAAAGGGCCCAATCCTTTCGTTAGATTATTGCTTGATAAAAGATTTTAGATCATCTACATTTTTAAAGGACCTGATCCATTGAACACCGTATCCGGTAGCTGGGTCATCCTGTGGAATATCAGCTATTTTGAATTGGAAGGTTTTTAAGTCAATTTGTTCATTTGTATGCATGGTAGTCCCAAATGTCTGCGTGGATAGATCCCAGTAATAAACATCACTGCCTTCTAAGTCAGTTTTGTATTTATTGCTTCCATTACCCACCGAGCCAAGGTTTGTATCAAAAGTGATATTGCAGGTCGCTGGCTTATTGAATTTAATGGCAATTATTGGATAGTCTCCTGTTTGCACTGTTACATTGCCATTGCTGCCATTAATTGTCTGGGCTAAGTCTGCTCTTTTTTTACCCGTAGATTGGGTAAAGGTCACGTTCAGGGCTCCGTCTCCAACACTCCAGGTTCCGCCCTGTTGAGGAGTCCAACCTTCATTATCGCCGTCAATGTCAAATTCATATTGTAATTGTCCCACAGGTAGCGGATTACTTTCAATTTGCCCGTAAAACTCAATTTCTGCTATGTCACAGTTACCAGTGGACGCGTAATAGTACACGTATCTATAAGAGGAAAACGAATTGATATTTACACTGGTATAATCACCTTCTTTTGGTGCGTCCGCTATCTTATATAAGGTTACAGCGTCATTCAGGGTGGGATCATTTGCTCCTCTGATTTCGCCGCCTACCATTCTGGAAGCATATGTGGCACGTGGTGCGAAGCGGACCATTGTAATGTGGGCACCTTTACCTTTGCCAAAGTCATAGCCAACATAGCCGGAGGCTGTTGCAGCATCGACATATGTTGAGAGGTTACTATCGACCGCAGCTTTGATCGTCGTAGCAGGGTTATTGCTCCATGATCCTTCATGGCCAATGAGTCTTCCTGCCAGTTTTATATCACCGATGAAGAAATCTGGACCCGGAACGTTAAATGTACCATATATCAGGACGAGTTTACCGGAGGGGGCGTCAGGTACTTTAAATTTAATTTGATTGTCGGATATGCTTTGAATTTCTGCTTGTGTAGAACCGATCATTAATTTGACAGCACCGGGATCTGTGCCTAAATGGCTTCCTGTAATGGTAACGATATCTCCGGCGTTTGCTCTTGTTGTACTGATAGTACTAAAAGTAGGAGCAGGTACCACCGTGAAGTTGCCAATTGAATCATTTTGATTCGTCCATATTTGTAGACTTACTTTTCCGGTAGCTGCTCCAGACGGAACTTTTACAACGATCTGGTTGTCCTGGCAGCTGATAATGCTATCTGCCTGGACGCCGCCGAACCAGACCTTTACTGCTCCGGCAAGTGTGTCAAACCCTTTGCCATTGATTGTTACATAAGAGCCAGGGTAGCCTATTTCAGGACTTATTCCTGATGGCGTTTGTGGAGGATAATTAAATTTCCGGAATTGTGGCCCCTTTTGACAAGAGCATATTATTGTTACTATCAGTATAGATAACAATAGAAAGGGATTATAAATTATATTTTTCATAATGCATTGGTTTTCTGTTGATTAAATTACGTTAATAGCCAGGGTTTTGTAACAGCTTATCATTTAATGTAATCTGGCTGGTTGGTATCGGATATAGGTAGTTTCGTTGTGTAACCGTATGGTTAGCTTTACTGTCTACAACAACGCAGTTCAGCTCGCCTTCTGGTGTTTCAACTGCTTCTTCTCCCCATACATATGAACTGGCAACGTAATTGGATGTCGCGTTGCCACTCGCGTCTCTGAAATCTGTTGCATAACTTTTACCTCCTACAACTCTACCCAGTCTTGAAGGATTGAGTGATTGTTCAAGAATTCCCCAACGTTTTAAATCATCGAAGCGTTTACCCTCTCTATACAATTCCACGGTACGCTCCCTTCTGATTTCTTCTTTCATATCAAGTCCGTTATCGTTCGCTAATTTGTTGGTTAAGTGCGCTACTTGGGCGCGGTCTCGTAATTTATTGATCGATTCGTCCAGTTGCGCGTCTGTAATGGATCCATTTAACTCATACAGAGATTCGGCATACATGAGATATACTTCTGCCAGCCGTATAATTGGCCAGTTGGCGGATTCTGTATTATCAGTTCTTCGTGTACCATAGCCATAGACGGCATATTTACTATTAGCATAACCGCTGAATCCGAGGCTTCCGTATGTCAGATCTACTGTTGTGGGAGGCGTGCCGGTCCCGAATAAATAATTAACTAATCTCAAATCACGATTTTTAAACTCGTCAGCTGCACTATGATATCCTTCAAATTCAGGAGATTTTGAAGGTGGTAATCCGTCTTTACATACCGCCATATCGACAAATTTTCTGCTAGGGTATAACTGCCAGGCTGTCCAGGTAATGTTTTTATTGGATTGCCTATATGTGTAATCGTAGATGTGATATAGAATAAATTCATTATTCGTCGTTTTGTCATAGCCCCCCGGATTACTGCCAGCATCCTCCAGGTTAAAGAGGTACCAACTACTGGCATTGCCCATACTTGGATCTGAATTTTTATTCCACAGTGAATAACCCCCATTATCCATAATATCTTTGCACTTTTGAACGGCATCCGCTAAGTACTTGTTGATGTTTGAAGCATCATACCCCGCAGATCCGGCACCGGTAGTTGTCCCGTCGCCATCTAATGCCTTACCCACATATTTTTCCCATGTAGCTTCATATAATTCAACCTCCGCCTTGATCGCTTCAGCAGCCCATTTGCTGATTCTGCCTTTATCTGCCGCAGGGATATTCTGCTCTATTGGAAGCCTTGCTATTGCCTGATCCAAGTCAGATAGTATTTGTTTCACAACCTCATATCGACTGTTTCTGGGTGCATATAATTCAGGTGAATTAACGTCTAAAACCGTTGTATCAATGGGAACGCCTCCAAAGGTTTTAAGCAATCCGTAATAAGAGAATGCCCTGAAAAAGTAGGCTTCTCCAACGTACTGGCTGATATCTCCAGTTCCTGTATAGCTGTCCGCTTTTGACAATAGAATATTGCAGCTGCGTATGCCGGCATAACTCCAGTTGGTACTTCCGAGCGCAATCGTTCCGTGACCGAGGTCATAGCCATTGCTATTAGCATTAGCAGATAAATCGGAGTTATTGTCCATGCTTCCAAAGTCCCAACCTGGCAATTGTCCATATAATCCTGCGGTATATGCCTTAAAGTCGCTGGGTTGTTTAAAGTATACAGCATCTGTAAATTGCGCATTGGGGTTAAGGTCAATAAAATCTTTTTGACAGGCCCCTAGTGTTAACAATGCAAATCCTGCTATTATTATTGATATTTTTTTCATTTCTTCTAATTTTAAAAATTGTTAGGCAATCAGCCTTAATAGAATCGTATCTATATCGTTTAGAATCCGATGTTGACACCGAATGACCATGTTCTTGCAAAGGGGTAGCCACTGTTAATGGATGCTTCACCCATTTCAGGATCAAAACCATCTTTTATACTAACCAATTCCCATAA
This sequence comes from Arachidicoccus terrestris, assembly GCF_020042345.1. Lineage (NCBI taxonomy): Bacteria > Pseudomonadati > Bacteroidota > Chitinophagia > Chitinophagales > Chitinophagaceae > Arachidicoccus > Arachidicoccus terrestris. The sequence continues at coordinate 785,936 of NZ_CP083387.1, read as the reverse complement.
GTCATTGCCCGAGAAATAGAATCTCACTTTCTGCAGATGGGCTCTTTCTGTTAGGCTCTTTGGGAGCGTATATCCGACAATCAATGATTTTAATCTGATATACATGTTGTTTTGCAACATGAAATCATTATTTGCATAATTCCATTTTGCTCTTGTTGGATTAACTGTCAGGCGTGGAAATTCCGCGCCGGGGTCTGTTTCTGTCCAGGTGTGATCCAGAAATGCCGGATTTTGGTTAGTATATAAAGCATAGAAAGGATAAGCCATATAACCATTTCTCATTATATTTTGTTTGAGTTGTCCCTGGAAGAAAGCCTGAATATCAAATCCTTTATATGAGCCTCCCATGTTAATACCAAAGGTGTAGTGCGGCGTTCCATCTCCCACGTAAATCAAAGAACTCTTTTCGTTTCCCTGCGAGGTTATATTGCCTGTTCCTGCCACATCTACCTTTTTGGTGTCTCCCGGACGCAATGCGACAGCTGCGTTATTTTGTGGCAAGGCAGCTAGATCATCACTCGTGCCGTATTTCTTGTAAAATGCGTCGACATCTGCCTGGTCTTTAAAGTAACCGTTAGTTTTATATACGAACCATGGTTGATAAGGGTAACCGTTTACTATGCCATTTTTGCCAGCACCATAGCTGTCGGCGCCTTCTACACCCGTGACCATCGTATTGGTATTACTCATATTAACGCTAATATTATAGCTGTAGTTTTTTCCAAAATCTTTCCAGGTGAGAATAGCTTCCCAGCCCTTGGTGCTGAAATGGCCACTATTTGTTTTTGGGGCATTCCCTCCTAATACTGCAGGATAATTTACACTGGTTAACATGCCAATGTTATCCTTTTGGAAATAATCGAAGGTGGCAGAAAGCTTCCGGTTTAAAAATTCCAGATCGATACCGATATCTTTTTGTTTGACTCTTTCCCAGGTCCTGGTGTAGCTTACCAATCCGTTGTTGCTTAAACTGGTGGAAGTTTGTTGAGAGGCAGGGTTGCCTAAAACGGTCGTTCCAACCGAAACCGTTGATAAATAGTCAAACGCCCCTAATCCTGAAGCTTCATTACCAGATACGCCATAACTTGCTCTGATCTTACCGAAGTTTATGATGTCTTTAATGTTCCCCAGGAAGTCTTCCTGAGTGAACACCCATCCGGCAGATAAGCCACCGAAGTTTTTGAACTTGTAGCCCTTCGCAAATCTTGAGTTTCCATCTCTTCTACCTAATAGTTCAATCAGATATTTTTCAGCATAATTGTAATTGATTCTTGCTAAGTAGGAATACCTTCCGTTTTGTGATTTGGAACCGTCATTTGTTTGAGTGGTTGTTTCGGCAAGGCTAATATCTTGCACCCCTAAATCTTTAAAACCTACTCTATTGGCAGACACCCATTGAGTGTTTGATTTTTCGGCATTGAGACCGCCAACAAAGGAAATATGATGTTTTTCGCTAATCGTTTTGTTATAATGCACTAACGCAGAGTAATATTGATAATAGCTGGTATAAGCATATGTATAGTATCCATTGTCTGTTCCGCTTGTATTAAGTGCAATCCCAGTTGGATTGCCATACCAATTATATAATTGGACGGGTACAATCCATTTTTCTTCTGTAAATCTTTCGTTCTGCAGAGACGCAAGGCCTTCTAATGATAGATCTTTTGTAATATCATAAGTAGCCTTTAGATCTATTCGACCGGTCAACGAATTTTTATTATCTCTACCTCCGTCTGAGGTAACGGCCGCGGCATTTCTAATTGCGCCTCCATCAATTCCGTTAAATGTTGCAAACCATTCACCATATGGATTTTTAGCTGGGTAAAAAGGCATGTCAAACGCGTATAACGTGTTGTCTAAACCTACAGATGGCGTACTGGTGTTGGCATTAATTAAACTGATATTAGATGATAGCTTTAATCGATCAGTCAACTTATAATCATAGCTGAATCTGGCATTATACTGCTTTTGTCCGTCATATGCTGTAGCAAGATTGCCTCTGTTGTTTGCATAGCCAAAGGATAATCTGTAATCACTTTTATCGCTACTGCCCGAAATGCTTAAATTATGTTGATAAGAATACCTTCTGGCAAACATTTCATCTATTCTGTTTGCATTGTATATAAAGAAATCAGTGTTAAAGAGGTCATATGCGCCCTCCACACCCTGTTGCATTTTTAGAAGATTCTCCTTATTGCTCCAAACCCACCAATTTGGAGTAGTTTCTTCTTTATTAGCTTCAAGCCAAACGGTGGCATATTGTTCCAGAGAAGGGGAATATCCTGTTATTCCGTTAGTATTAAATCTAAAGTTTCCATTATAATCTATTTTTGTTTTTCCTTTTCCTTTTTTTGTCGTCACTAGGATAACTCCATTGGCGGCTCTGGAACCATATATGGCGGCAGATCCATCTTTTAAAATGGAAATGCTTTCGATATCATCAGGATTCAGATTCTGGAACGAGTAATAGTTTACCACTGGAACGCCATCAACGATTATTAAAGGGCTGCTTCCATTTACGGAGGTAGCACCTCTTATTACGAAGTTTAGGCCTTCATTGCCCGGGCGGGGGGAGGATCTTGTAACGACTAAACCTGGCGTTTCTCCTTGTAGTGCCAGTCCGACATTGGTAACGGCCCGATCCTCAAATGTTTTTGAGGTGATTTGCTCGACGGCACCGGTAAGCGTTGCCTTTTTTTGTGTGCCATAACCCACGACAACGACATCATTGAGGATGTCGTTCTTATTGGACAATGCGACAAGTAGCACATCTGAGTTTGTTATTTTAACTTCCCTCGGCTGGTAAGCTACGTTGCTGAACATCAGCGTGCTGTTTTCTGATGCATTTAAAGAGAACTGCCCATTTTGGTCTGTTATAGTACCGTTTTTTGAGCCTTTAATCATAACAGTGACATTGGGAAGTGGGTCTCTGGTTGACGAGTCTATCACTTTACCTGTTATTAATCTGGATTGAGCCCACAATGAAAAAGGGCAAACAGTTAATAACAAAATGATTAAAAGGTTTATTGGAGATCTTCCTTTCTGAAATCGTTTTATTGTTTTCATAATAGATTGGTTTGTTAGTTTCTGAATCGATTTACCATGTGATAAAATTGGTTTTGTTATATTGTTTTTAATGAAGAAGCTCGTTTGATAATTTTTGTGGGCAGCATGATTGTTTTAGGGGTACATTTCTGGTTATTTTTTAATGCACTTAACAAGTTGCTTACAACCGTATCTGCAATATCTGTAATCGGTTGAGAGACAGCTGTTACGGGCGGATTTATAAAGCCGAAATGAAAATTATCGTCAAAACTTATGATTCCTATATCGCGTCCTACCTTGAGTTTCAGTTCTTTAAGCGCATGTAGTCCCGCTATCGCCAGGTAATTGGTGGAAAATAGGATGCCGTCTATCTGTCTATTCTTTTGTAGAAAGTTCTTGATTATCAGCAACATTTCCATATGGGTTTTTGCGAAAGGGATATGTAAAACGATTTCATAACCCTGCTTTAAGTGCTTTAACGCCTCCAGATAACCATTGTATCTTTCCTGCATTTGAATCTGATCGGATTCAATGGTTATAAATGCAATGTTTTTGAATGAGTTATTATAGAGTTCCAGTATGCCCATGAAGACACCTCCTCGATTATCAGAGATGACATTACAGGTCTGGATATAATTGAAATACCGGTCAAATAATACCAAAGGCTTTTTTAGTAATAGTAGTTTTTCGATTTGTGGCTCCAATCCAGGCACAGGTGCAATAATAAATCCATCGACTCCGTGAAGGGATAGAATTTCCAGAATGGAAATCGCATTTGGAGATTTATTGCTTGAACTCATTAAAAAGAGGCTATACCCGCTTTTTTCTAATTCAATTTCTACAGCTCTTGCGACTGCAGAAAAGAATGGGTCTGAAATATCCTCAACGAGCATGCCTATGACGTTTGTTTTACCGGTTCTTAAGCTTTGTGCAAGCAGGTTTGGTTGATAACCGATTTTTTTTAGATACGCCTCTACTCTTTCAACTAATCGTTCACTAATCCGGTTTTCCCGTGCTTTTCCATTTATGATGAAAGATATAGTGGTGGGGGAGACGCCTAAATCGTTTGCAATGGTGTGTATAGAGTTATTTTTGATCATAAATAGCTGTATCCATTTAGTATATCGATACAGCAAACTTAACAATTCTTTTCATGCGACCAAATTTTTCAATAAAAAAAATTAGTTGCCCTTTATATATTTTGTAATAAACTGATATACATAGTATTAAGTGTAAATTTAATAAAATAATAAATGTATAAAACACATGTAATAAACGATTTGAAATTTTTAAAATGAGAAATTTATTCTGATATTATGTTTTAATTAACATAAATTAAAGTTAGAATGACTAGGGAACAGGCTTCAATCGGTATTAAGGATATTTAATTTCAATATCCGACTTTATAATTATAATATATGAATATATTATAATTATAAATTACTATAAATAAATAATTTAATTTAAATTTTTGGAAATTTAAGAGGCTTGCTTTTTTCTCGAATGTTAAGGTTTGCCTATTTTATCCTTGAGAAAATTTAAGAGTATCGTAATAAAATGCTAAACATTATTTGGAAAAGTCTCCGAAATATCAAATATTTGTCTATCGATTTACTTTATCGATACAGCAATACATCAAAATGAGTAAAAGACAATCCATTCATACTATCGCTAAAGAAGTTGGGCTATCCGCAACAACGGTCTCTTTAATTATCAACGGCGTTGGCAAGGAAAATAGAATCAGCGATGCAGCTATCAAACGTGTAGAAGATTACCTGGAAAAGATTGATTATAGACCGAATGTGCTGGCAAAGGCGTTGCGGACAGGTAAGACAAACGTGATCGGTATGCTTGTGGAAGATATTTCTGATCCATTTTTTTCCGCCATTGCCCGTGGAGCTGAGGTTGGACTCGAGGAGGCAGGCTACCGGATCTTTTTTATGAGTACCAAGAATAAGTTGGAGAATGCCAAATTCAGATTGGATATACTTAAAAGTTACAACGTCGATGGCTTTATCATTGCGCCGACACCGGGATTGGAAAAGGAAATTCAAAAACTTACAAAATCTGGAAAACCAATCGTCCTGTTTGATAGATATAGTCCGGAACTTCAAACCTGTAATGTAGTGGTGGATAATCGAAGAGGGGCGATGACGGGAGCAATGGAATTAATGAATTCGGGATATAGAAATATTGCTTTTGTCACCCTGGCTTCAAAACAGGTGCAAATGGAAGACAGAAAAAAGGGATATATTGATGCTTTGGGGACGATTCATAAGAAAGAAAGGATCTTAGAAGTTCCATATAATCAGACAACCGAACAAAATACATTGGCAATCAGGGATTTTTTAATAAAGAATAACGAGCTAGATGGCGTACTTTTCGGCACCAACTATCTGGCTATTGCAGGGCTGCAGGCTTTTAAAGACTTGAAGCTTACAGTAGGCAAAGATATAGGTGTGGTTGGGTTTGATGACAACACTAATTTTGCTTTATTCACGCCGTCAATTACTGCAATCGCACAGCCAGTGAATCATATTGCACGATGTATAGTAAAGGAGATGACTACCGCGCTGTCTAAAGATCCTGATTGGATACCAACGACAACGATTTTAAATACGACTTTAGTAAAACGGGAATCCTCGTCAAAACTTTAAAGTAGTTTTTTTGAGCATGTTTTGTTAGATATTGAAATCGATTTCACTACAAGGCTATTTAGTTTTGATAGCCAATTAATTAGTCACGTAAAACGAGTTTATGAAAATTAATTTAATTAGTCAGCGGTTTTATTTTGCCCTGTTTGTTATATGTTTTTTGTCTATTATTCCTCAAAATAATTATGCGCAATCATTGCGTATTTATCCACCTCCAAGTAGTTTGCCCTCCAAATATCAAAATAATGATTTTGTGATAAAAGTCAGAACGCCTGGCGGTAGGTGGAGAAACCTGTATAATTATAAAGTACCTGTCATAAAGGTTATCAATGGCAAAAGCCAAGTGGAGGATGCTTCTATGGCGAGTTTTGATTTTGAGGACAGCGTTGAAGTGTCGGTTCAATTTACCAAAGGCATGGTCAATACTGCAAGAGTTCGACCATTGAGCAAAGGCATTAAGTGTCAAATTAAAGGCAACACACTCTATTTTAGCCTTAACCGGCCGGGAAATCTTTCAGTAGAAGTAAATGGCGATATTTTTCATAATCTTCACTTATTTGCTAATCCGATAGAAACATTTGCCGTTAATAAAAAAGATTCTAATCTTATTTATTTTGGCCCGGGACTACACAAACTGAAGAGTGGGAAATTACTGATTCCAAGCAATAAAACAGTGTACGTATCGGGCGGTGCAGTGATTGAAGGGCAGTTGCTGGTACATAATGCGCATAACGTAAAAATTATGGGAAGGGGAATTATAGATCCGGCAGTAAAAATGGGCGTGCACATTGCAAATTCCAAGAATGTAACTGTCGAAGGGATTGAATGTACTCAATGCGCGACCGGAGGTTCAGACAGTATCTTTATAAAAAATGTAAAATGTATCAGTTATTATGGTTGGGGAGACGGAATGAATGTATTTGCCAGCAGTCATGTTTTTTATGATAACGTGTTTTGCAGAACTTCTGATGATTGTACAACTGTCTATGGAACGCGTATGGGATTTGTGGGAGGAGCCAATGATATTGTAATGCGAAATTCCACCTTGTGGGCTGATGTGGCGCACCCGATTCTCATTGGGACGCACGGGAATGTGAATAATCCTGACACCTTACAAAATATTACTTACGAGAATATTGATATTCTAGACCACAATGAAATGCAGATTGATTATCAGGGTTGCATGAGTATCGACGCCGGAGATGAAAATCTTATTAGAAATGTAACGTTTAAGAATATCAGGATAGAGGATTTTCGCTGTGGGCAATTGGTTAATTTGCGGGTTTTCTACAATAGGAAATACTGCAAGGCACCCGGAAGGGCCGTTGAAAATATTTTATTTAAGGACATTACTTACAATGGAAGTCGCGCATCAACGTCAATTATCAACGGATATGATAGCACAAGGCTTGTAAAGAATGTAGTTTTTGAAAACTTAGTGATTAATGGGCAGAAGATCTCTGATAATATGCCTTCAAAGCCAAGCTGGTACAAGACTTCGGATTTTGCCGGTTTTTTTGTAGGAGATCACACTCAAAATATCAGATTTAAGTAAATTAAATCCTTCTTAGTTAACAAAGATAAACGTGTTCAGTTTATGCGGAATACAATTTCATTGAATAGGAATACGAGTATTAATGGGGTACTGCTTGTACTTTTCTTATGCTGTATTGTTACCGGCTGGACACAAAAGGTATATCATGTTAGCTCCCCTGACGGCAGTTATGATTTTAGCTGTTATCAAAAGCGGAGTGCTGACAGCGGTAAAGTACTGTATTATACGCTGGACTATAAAGGAGTCAGGATTGTCAGCCCTTCCAGACTGGATTTAACCCTGGATAATCACTTGTCTGAACAGGCGATGGCGCTATATGTAGATAGCTCCTTGGCCTGGTTTGGCGATCTGAAAATTGATACTGTAAAACATCGTGAAATGGACACTAGCTGGGAGCCGGTACACGGTGAAAGGAGACAGGTCAGAGACCATTACAGGATGATGACGATAAAGTTGGTTAAAGAGCATAACCCTATTTATACCATGAATCTGGAAGTCAGGGCCTATAATCAGGGAGTGGGATTCCGGTTCTTTTTTCCTTTAAACGAAAAGGGTACTTATTACCGGATCCTGAACGAAAATGACGAGTTCGCCTTGCCGGAGGGTACTAAAGCCTGGTTCGCTGGTTGGGCACAGGCCCCTTATAGCCTTCTGGATTTGAAAAACTGGCCGGAAGAGAGTGAAAGGCCGCTGACACTGCAATTCCCGAATGGTTGGTATGGTTGTCTGGCTGAGGCTGGGATGACCAACTATGCCAGAACAAAATTTAAACTCAGTAAATCAAACCCCGGGACTATCGAAACTTCAATGTATACGCCTGCCGATCTGATTTCGCCGTTCCGAACACCATGGAGAGTAGTAATGGTCGCGGAAGAGCCGGGTCAGTTGCTGGAGCATAATGACCTGATTTTGAATTTAAATGCCCCTTCAAAAATTAAAGATGCAAAATGGATCAGGCCGGGCAAGATTATGCGGGTCATGAAGCAAACAACCAGAGATGCTTTTGAGAGTATCGACTTTGCTGCCCGCCATCACTTGCAGTACATCCTTTTTGACTGGAAATGGTACGGGCCGGCCTTTGACTTTAATTCAGATGCCACAAAAGTAGCTATTGATGATTTTGACCTACCTGCCATTATCAGGTATGGGCAGCAAAAGGGTATTGGTGTCTGGCTATATGTGAATCAACAGGCATTATTGAAACAGTCGGACTCTCTTTTCCGGATCTATCATGAGTGGGGAGTAAAGGGAGTGAAGTTTGGATTCGTGCAGGTAGGTTCTCACCGCTGGACTACATGGCTCGAATCTGTGATAAAAAAAGCGGCAGAGAATCATATAATGGTCAATATTCATGATGATTGGCGCCCTACGGGTGAACAGCGTACCTGGCCCAATTTGATGACTGCAGAAGGTGTTAGGGGCAATGAGGAAATGCCGGATGCCACTCACAATACGGTCTTACCTTTTACAAGGTTTATCTGTGGGCCGGCAGATTATACCATTTGTTATTACAGCAATCGCATTAAGACAACACATGCCCATCAATTGGCTTTAGGGGTGGTGTATTATAGCCCTATTCAAACGCTGTACTGGTATGACACTCCTGAGATGAGTCTCGATGAACCGGAACTGGCCTTTTGGGACCACCTTCCGACCACCTGGGATGATACAAAAGTATTGAATGGTGTTCCTGGCCGCAATATTACGATTGCCCGCAGGAAAGCGGATCAGTGGTTCATTGGTGCAATCACCAATAATGAGCCAAGAAAACTAAAAATAAACTTGGATTTTCTGCCGGCGGGTAGAAAATTTAAGGCTACTATTTATTACGACGACGATGATATAGCATCTAACACGAAAGTCGGTATTATAGAGCAGCTCGTATCTGCAGGGAGCAGCCTGGATTTTTCTTTAAAGGCTTCGGGCGGCGTAGCGATCTGGTTAAATCCAGCTGAATAGCTTATAAATAATCTGTAAAAAATTTGCTTATGCAAATCGAAAATAGAATGAATCTGGAGATCAGGGCAAATGGAGGCAAAGCGCTTTTTGGTATATCCATTATTGCGGCACTGGCCGGTTTTATATTTGGCTTTGATACGGTGGTGATTTCAGGGGCGAACCTGCCTATTAGAGAACTTTGGCATACATCTCCCTGGTTTCATGGATTTTTTATTATGTCAATGGCTCTTTGGGGAACCGTTATCGGTGCTATTTTTGGAGGCAGGCCGACTGAAAAGTATGGACGGAAGAAAGTCCTTTTGTGGGTCGGTATCCTGTTTAGCATATCGGCCGTTGGTTCGGCGTTGGCCCCGGATCCTTACGTCTTTTCCTTTTTTCGCTTTGTCGGCGGGGTAGGTATCGGTGTTTCTTCAATTGCAGCGCCGACTTATATTTCTGAGATTGCGACACCGAAGTCTAGAGGTAGGCTGGGAGCTATGTATCAGTTTAATATCGTATTTGCGATACTGGTAGCTTATCTTTCAAATTACTTTTTGAAAGGTGTCGGCGGGCATAATGACTGGCGGTGGATGCTGGGGGTTATGGCAATTCCGTCTTTGATTTATACCCTGTTGGTATTTATCATTCCTGAAAGCCCCCGTTGGCTGATCGCTCGTAAAAATGATGAAGCAACTGCAGAGACGGTACTTATAAAGATTGGTGTCCAGGATGCGAAGGAAGAGATCCTGTCAATTAAAAAGGGAATAGAAGATGAAACGCAAAAAGGAAAATCAGCCGGTTTTTTTAGTAAAAAATACAGAAGAGTAATATGGCTGGCTTTCTTCGTCGCTTTTTTTAATCAGTGGTCTGGTATCAATTTCATCCTGTATTATGCTCCGGAGATCCTGGAGCGGGCGGGACTGGCCGCAAAAGACTCTTTGTTCAACTCAATTGCTATTGGAGGAACCAATTTGATTTTTACCTTTGTAGGCCTCTATTTTATTGACCGTATTGGAAGAAAATTTTTGCTGGTTATCGGCTCACTGGGGTATATTCTAAGTCTGATCATGGTGGCTTTTGCTTTTTACAGCCACAGTTCTTCCTCATTTCTTTTAAGCTTTTTATTGCTTTTTATTGCAGCACACGCGGTGGGCCAGGGCGCAGTTATCTGGGTCTTTATTTCCGAGATATTCCCCAATAAAGTCCGGGCATTAGGCCAGTCATTTGGAGCAAGTATACACTGGATCTGTGCGGCTATTATTACGCTGATCACACCTGTTTTCCTGGACGGGGACAATGGTGTATTTAAGGATAATCCCTGGCCCATATTCGCTTTTTTCGCCTTTATGATGGTTTTGCAACTGATCTGGGTGCTTACGAAAGTGCCGGAAACCAAAGGTGTATCGCTTGAAGTACTTGAACAAAAGTTAATTAATGAATGACATGTTACCGGTCGATATATGGTTCAGCATTACTTCTGTCCCTGTCGACGTCAGGAATAGAACCGAAATGGCAGTGTCAGGCGTGCTTTCGTGGAGGGTTTGTTCTTCCCGGGGCTGGGGTCATTTAAGTAGTGTGAAACAACTGTAGGGATTTAGCGCATAGCTGCCGTATTTTTTGGATTTTGTCAATAGCGCTATTAATGCTGGGTTTTACAATTATGTAGGCGGGAAACTATAAGTTTAAAACGTGTAAAATGAAAAGATATTTTAATGTAAAGTGCACTGTTACAGCCCTCGTCTTGTTTTTGGGCATGACTTGTGGTTCAATTTTGTATGGCAGGAATACGCATCCTTATTTGTTCTATACGGCTAAAAGGGTAAATGCGCTTAAGCACCGGATTAAAGCTGATACGGTTTTTTCCAGGAGTTGGAACCACATTTTACGTAGCTGTGATGAAGCTCTTGCAAAACCCAAGGGTGGCAATATTGAAGATCTTTCTTTTGCCTATGTGATGACAGGCGACGACCGGTATGCGAAACGGGCTAAAATTTTGTTGACCGACCTTGTTAATCAGCCTTATTGGGATTTAATGGATGACCGCAGACCTGTGTGGCATGCGGGACTGGGTACCAGTCACAAGGGATGGATGGCCTCGGTTACCTTTGACGGGATATATAATTACTTGACGCCGGATGAACGTAAATCCATAGCCAAAAAGATTGTCAAACTGGGTATTGAACCGGTACTGGATGAATGGCTAAGCAAGGATAAACGTATACAGTCTTTGAATAACATGGGTCATAACTGGTGGGCTGCTATTGTTTTCGGTGCGGGGAATTGCTGTCTGGCGATAATGGACGAGGTGCCTGAAGCTAAGAAATGGGCTCAGCAGATTATGGACGTCAGTGATCAGTTTTTCTATTTTAACGGCAGTGTTCTGGAGAATAAGATTAAAAGCTTTGATGTGAATGGCGGGTTCTATGAAAGCATTAATTATGCTAATTACGCCATTTCGGAGTATCTGCAGTTTCGCCTGGCATGGACAAATAGTCTTGGGGAGGTTCAAAAGTCTTATGACGGTCTGTTACAGAAATCAGTTGACTGGTTCATCGAGAGTGCTTATGTAAGAAATGGCCGGATGATGAGTCTCAATTTTGGCGATGGTAACGATTTTGCCAATGGTGGCAAGCCTGCCGCTGTGTTAATCGCGCTGGGTCTTGGTAAACCTGAGTATAAGTGGTATTTGAAACAAGTGGCTGATGACAATTTTAGAGAGGGGATCAATACCGGAAATCCTTTTGGATTATTATATAGCCCGGACCTGTCGGATGCACCGGAACTGCCTGCCCTGGCGCCGTCCGCCATCTATCCTACGATGGGCTGGGCCATGCTTCGTAACAGCTGGAAGCCGGATGCTACTTTCTTGGGGGTGAAGTGTGGCTATACCTGGAATCATGCCCATGCGGATGCCGGCTCCTTTGTACTTTATCATAATGGGGAGAACCTGCTGATCGATGGCGGTGATGTAGGCTATGGTAACGACGCTTACAGTGATTATTTTGTTACAAGCCGGGCCCATAATGTGATGATGTTCAATGGAGTGGCCCAGGATCCACAGGATCAGTATCATGCGGTTAAAAATCCGGGTCATGTCTATGATTTGCTGGATGGCGGTGACCTGAAATACGTACTGGCTGATGCCACAGGGCCTACCTCCAGGAACTTTCTTAGGAATTACCGGAACTTTCTGTGGATCGGGGACGTTATTTTGATTATTGACGATGTGCATACATATGACATAGGTCAGTTCGATTTTCTACTGCATTATGCGGATACGGCTGTTAAGCGGGGCCCCGACCTGGAAATTACAAAAGGAAATGCGGGTGTCTTATTCCGTCCTTTATATCCGGAAACTTTGCCGCTGGGTTATCCGCATGACTTTCCGGAGAAATTAAGATACCGGATTGATTACGGTATAAAGGATAGAACAACCAATGTGAAAATTCCTTATTATGTGTTGTCCGCTCCGCAGAAAACAGACCGGGCTAAGTTTGTCAATGCTATTGTACTCTTGGACAGTACCAACACTGTTCGCAAAACGTTTACGGGCTCATCGGGCGCGAATGCTGCGGCTGGCCGTACTAATCTGCCTGAAATTAAACGCTTCCAGGGCAATAATTATCTGGGACTCCGTATCACGCAAGACGGTGTCGAAACAGAGGTATATATCAATCTGCTGGCTGATGGTCGAATGATGCACCGTAACAGCAGCATAACTATTAATGGGTATGAGACTGATGCCTATATCACAGCCATGAGCTTTCCGGCAGGTGCAGACAAAGCGGATCCAGACGCCATGAAGGCATGCTTTGTTGCAAATGGCAGCTATCTGAGAAAGGACGGCAAACCTATTTTGAGTTCGCTCTCTAAGGTCTTCACCTATTTCGAAAAAACAGGAATGACTTTAAATGTGCAGCTTAAGGGTCAGCCGTTGATCGATCTGTCACTCAGGGGAGCCGGGGTGAAGCGGTTAAAGGTAAATGGCGTTCAAACAGCCCTTCACTTGGGGGAAGATCATATGATCGACATTCGGGAAGAAGGTTTGAATCAATAACGATAAATACGCTGGTCAGCTTAGTATTCTGGAACAGAGCGACAACCGAAATGTAATATGATGAAAATAAAAAATAACTATATTAGATGGAAGAGGGTTGGGACATTGCTGACGGTTCTTGGAATATACGGAACGATTTCACTGTCCTCCTGCAAGCCTGGGCCCGGGTTCGACGTAGATCATCAGTTGAATTACTGTCTGGGGCAATTGTCTAAATCGGTAAGTCAGCTGCCGGACAGTGGTAAGATTCCAAGAAATATTCTACCCGGTCAGAAGGAATGGAACTACGTGGGGTATAGGGACTGGTGTAGCGGTTTCTGGCCTGGAATCTTATGGTACGCTTATGACTATACAAGGGATAGGAAATGGCTCCAGACGGCTGATAGATACTCCCGCCTGCTTTTTCCACTGGCAGACCGATCCCCAGAGGGGCATGACCTGGGATTTGAACTCTATTGTAGTCTGGGGAATGGCTATCGCCTTACAGATAGTACAGACTATAAAGCAGTATTGCTTCGTGCGGCCGATTCTCTGGCGACGCTCTATAATTCCAAAGTAGGGACTATTCTCTCCTGGCCGCATAAAGTAAAGGGGACAGACTGGCCCCTGCGCCATAATACGATTATGGACAATATGATGAATCTGGAATTATTATTCTGGGCGTCAAAAAATGGTGGTGCTAAACGCCTGTATGATATAGCCGTCAGTCATGCCCTGAAAACAATGAAAAATCAGTTCCGGCCGGATTATTCCTCCTACCACGTGGTTCTTTATGACACCGCTACCGGGGAAAAAGTGAAGGCGATTACGCATCAGGGCTATGCCGATAACAGTATGTGGGCCCGAGGTCAAGCCTGGGCTATCTATGGTTATACAATGACCTACCGGGAGACAAAGGATCCGCAGTTTCTGGATTTCGCCCGGAAAGTGACGGATGTATATCTGAAACGATTGCCTGAAGATTTAATTCCTTATTGGGACTTTGATGATCCCTCCATTCCAGATGCACCTCGTGATGCGTCGGCGGCAGCGATTACTGCATCGGCACTGTTAGAGCTTTCTGGATATGTTATGGATAAAACTGTTGCTGAAAAGTATTATGACAAGGCTGTTGCTATGCTAAAGGAGCTTTCTTCTGTGCGTTATCAAAGTCGTAACGTTAATAATGCCTTTTTGTTACACAGTACAGGAAATATGCCTGAAGGTAGTGAAATTAATGCTTCTATTATTTACGCAGATTACTATTATATGGAGGCATTAATCCGATTACATAAATTACAAAATAAAGAGAATCTCCTATAGTTTCTTGTACTTTTTTGTTTGATTGAATAAAACAATTAAGAGAGATCCCATGAAATTGAAGATGTTACACTTGAGTCGATTCCTGATAATAGCTGGCGTATTGTCCTTTGGTCAGTTGTATGGTCAATCGCTATATCCAGGACAGTTTTCAGCTAAAAGAATGGTGAGAGAGAGCGCCAGCTTTAAGGCCTATGCCTTCGATCTAAGGGACGTCAGGTTGCTGCCCTCCAGGTTTACAGAAAACCGGGATATGGCCAGTGCCTGGTTGATGTCTCTATCTGTAGAACGCTTGTTACACAGTTTTAAAACGAATGCAGGTTTATATGCAGGGAAAGAAGGCGGATATGATAGTGTGGATAAACTTGCGGGTTGGGAGGCGCTGGATTGTGAATTGCGGGGACATTCAACCGGACATATTCTTTCAGCGCTCGCTATGTTTTATGCTGCGACGGGCAATGAGCAGTATAGGAATAAAGCGGACAGTCTTGTAAAAGGATTGGCAGCGGTGCAGACAGCACTGGGCAAATCAGGTTATCTAAGTGCCTTTCCAGAGCATTTGATTGACAGATGCATTGCCGGCAAGCCTGTCTGGGCCCCATGGTATGTACTTCATAAGATCATGGCTGGGCTAATAGACCAATATCTCTATTGTGACAATCAAATAGCATTTGAGGTCGCAACGAAGATGAGCCGATGGGCTTATTATAAGCTTCACAATTTGTCCGCTGACCGGCGGGCCGTCATGTTAGGCAATGAATTTGGAGGAATGAATGATGCCTTCTATGCCCTGTATGAGCTGACAGCTGATCCCAAGGATCAATGGCTTGGCGATTTTTTTTATCATGATAAGGTACTGGATCCCTTAAAAACAGGTGTGGATAATCTGGCCGGCATGCATGCGAACACTTATATTCCAAAACTCATCGGCATCGTTCGGGACTATGATCAGAGTGGCACGTCGGATTATAAGGAAATGGCGGAGTTTTTCTGGAAAACAGTGGTCTATCGTCACAGTTTTGCGACAGGGAGTAATAGTGATCATGAAAAATTCTTCGATGCCGATGATAATGTTGGGCATCTTACCGGTTATACTGGAGAGTCTTGTAATGTATATAATATGCTAAAGCTGACCAGTCAGTTATTTTGCTTGGATGCGAACGCTTCTCAGGCGGATTATTATGAAAAGGCGCTATACAATCACATATTGGGGCAACAGGATACCTTATCTGGCATGGTGTCTTATTTTCTACCTATGCTGCCGGGTGCCTACAAAGTATACAGCACGACGGATAGTTCCTTTTGGTGTTGCGTGGGGACGGGGTTTGAGAATCAGGCTAAATATGGAGAAGGTATCTATTATCATAAAGCTGACAGCCTTTACGTGAACTTATTTATGTCTTCCGTACTAGACTGGAAAAAGCAAGGAGTTCAGCTAACACAGCGGACCCGATTTCCTCAAAACGGCCGTTCTAAAATTGTATTATCAATGGCTCAGCCGAAAAAACTAACCATTCGGATCCGGTATCCGGGATGGGCGGGGGAAGGTGCCAGTCTTAAAATCAATGGAAAACGTGTAAGAATAATGGGGAGACCTGGCAGTTACATTACACTTACCCGGAAATGGAGCGGTGGAGATAAGATAGAAGTTGATTTTCCTATGGAGTTAAAAGCAACTGCTGAACCGGGTAATCCTAAAATCATATCTGTTACTTATGGCCCCATTGTGCTGGCAGGGGCTTTGGGAACGGAGAATATCGTACCGCCGGCACCTTTCTCCAATCCGCATTTGCACAATGATTATTATACGTACGATTATCAGGTTCCCGCAAGTGTTTCAAATAAGCTGGTTACACATGGAAAAGACATAAAGGATTGGCTGGATCGGGTAGAAGGGAAACCTCTGACTTTTAAAACAGCGGAAGATGTCACCGGTAAATCAATCTTGTTTTATCCCTTGTTTAATATGGACAGGCAGCGTTATAATGTTTATTGGCATTTGGAGAATTAAGCGTTGCCGGTCAATCGGTAATAGTTTGGATAGTCTAGAGTAGTTTATGAAAATGAATCCTATGAAATTATTGAGAAGCTCAGGATTGCTTTTAGCTTTAATAATGATGTTGTGTGTTTCTGAAAGCAGCAGGGCGCAAAAAAAATATGTTTCCAGGGTCTGGACAGCTGATAATGGAGACGGTACCTATAGGAATCCGATTTTATTTGCCGATTACTCTGATCCAGATGTTATGAGGATAGGAGATGATTATTACCTGGTCTCTTCCAGTTTCAACTGTACACCCGGGCTACCCATTTTGCATTCCAGGGATCTGGTGAATTGGACATTCCTTACGCATGCGCTGCCTGGACTGCCAGATGAAAATCATTATCGTTCGGTAAGGCATGGCAAAGGAGTCTGGGCCCCGTCCTTTAGCCGGCATAATGAAATGGTTTATATCTATTATCCAGATCCGGATTATGGTGTTTTTATGATTAAGGCCAGGAGTCCGGAAGGTCCCTGGTCGGCACCGGTTTTAGTCTTAAAAGGAAAAGGTATTATTGATCCGTCCGTATTATGGGATAATGACGGAAAGGCCTATATGGCTGTGGCCTGGGCAGCCAGCAGGGCAGGGGTCAATAGCCTGATTACGGTTTTTCAGCTAAACAGTGAGGGTACGAAGGTGGTGGATGGGGGTAGGCATGTTTACGACGGCCATGATTTGGATAAGACTGTAGAAGGCCCGAAACTATATAAGCGAAACGGATATTACTATATTTTCTGCCCCGCCGGCGGTGTCAGTACCGGTTGGCAACTGGTGCTCAGATCACGCAGCATTTATGGCCCCTATAAGAGAAAAATTGTTATGGCACAGGGTAAATCAAGTATCAATGGGCCACATCAGGGTGCCTGGGTACATACTGCTTCCGGTGAGGACTGGTTCGTCCATTTTCAGGATAAGGGTGCGTATGGCAGGGTGACTTTACTGGAGCCTATGGTTTGGAAAGATGATTGGCCAATCATTGGTATTGACAAAGATGGTGATGGTTGTGGAGAACCGGTTACAGAATATAAAAAACCGCTCATTAGAGGGGAAACGGCGGTTCAGACACCACAGGAGTCAGATGAGTTTGACGACGGCGGCATCGGGCCGCAGTGGCAATGGCAGGCCAATTCAGAAATCCAGTGGTCCGTGGCATTAAAAAACACTGGATATCTTCGGCTTTTTGCCTATCCTTCTGATACGGGGAAGAATCTGTATGACATGCCCAATTTACTGCTGCAGAAATTTCCGGCACCGGACTTTTCCGCTACGACAAAGGTCAAGTGGAATATTGAATTTGATGAGTGGCAAGGTAAGAAAGCCGGACTGATCATTTCGGGGGACAGCTACGCTTATATATCGGTCCGTAAGCAGGAAGATAAGTTCTACGTTGATCAGGTGGTTTGCAGAGAAGGACCAAAAGGGGCTAGAGAAACTGTTGTGGATGAGCAGCAGGTTAAAGACTCTATCATTTTTATGAGGGTGGATGTAAATGGGCCAGATGCTGTTTGTTCATTTAGTTACAGTGAAGACGGAAAACATTTTCGCTCCATCGGAAAACCATTTAAAGCGCATCCCGATTTATGGATCGGTGCTAAAGTAGGACTCTTCTGTACTTCCCGCTCTGGTGTGAGGACAGGTGGATATGCTGATTTTGACTACTTCAGGATTGATCCATTACAGGAGCGTGAAAGTACCGATAGTAAATAGTTATGCATGAAGGATATTAGCATGAAATATGGCTTGGTTTATATGACGTTCCTCTTAATAAGCATAGGCTTGTTGATGAAGGCTAGTGCGCAAACGGTTAGTGATCCCAGACTAAATGTTTATCAATATAGTGTACCGGTAGGGCAAAGCAAGGCTTACCTGTGGGTCCCGCCTTCTTGCAGGGACATTAAAGCGATTATGATTGCGCTGAATAACCTGACCGAAAGAAGATGGCTGGAAGACCCTGTCATACGTAAAATGGCTGCCAGAGAAGGCATAGGTATTATCTGGGTAGGCCCAGCCGACAAATATGCTACTGGATCTGGTTCAAATAACCTGAATGCGGATATGTCTGGCAATTCGAAAGGATTGCTACTTCAAATGTTGAATGATTTTGCCAAAGTGTCCGGTTACTCTGAAATATCGCGCGCCTATTTGATTCCAACGGGCCATTCTGCCCATGGTCATTTTTCCTGGAATGTTGCCAATGCATTGCCCGAAAGGACTCTGGCTGTCATAGCCATTAAAACCATTCCTTTGCCTGATTCTTTTGACTTTCAGAACATTCCGGTTCTCTATATGCTGGGTCAGACGACAGAATGGCCGCAATACAAAGATGGAAGACCGGGAGACCGAGATTTTTATCCATCGGTGGTGCGGTCGGCGGCAGCGGCACTTAGAAGTAACAATAGCAATAATTTGATCGGCATTGTCGTGGAGCCTGGCGGCGGGCATTTTGACTGGTCAGAAAAGCTGGCCAGGTTTATGGCCTTATTTATTCATAAGGCTTGTAATTATCGCCTTCCACATATTAGTGAAGGGAAAAGTGGTCATCGGAATGCGTTAAGGAGAATCTCACCTGTGTCAGGTTGGCTGTTGTCTGCTAATGCTCCGGACAGTAAGCCAGAGTTAGCATTTTATAAAGCAGTTAAAGGAGATAAGTACGTTGCGGATTGGTTTTTTGATAAGGAGACCGCAAAGTCTGCAGAAAGGCTTAATGGAGATGTCGATACCCGGAAGAAACAAATGCCCTCTGTGATTCAGGGTGGAAAGGTCTTGAATGTAACTAAACTGGGATATGCCGATGCCAGGTTTATACCCGATCCTGATGGAGTCTCTTTTCATTTGAAACCAGGATTTTTAAACAAGGTGCCCACTGAATTGATTGGCGCGGGTAAGCCGCTTGGCAATACCGGTGGAAGAGTCCGCTTTTCAATTGTATCGGGGCCTGCAATACAGACTGGCCCCCAGGCTTTCCGGGTGCATTTTGGCAGGGGAGGGTATGATGATATATGGATTGAGGAATCCGTATCTGGTAATAAAGAGTATCGCCATGCAGTACAACCGGTAAAGGTCACCATTCCAAAGCGACTGACACAGGGCGAAAAGCAAGAAATTGATTTTCCAGAGATACATGATCAAAAAATAGATGTCCGGTCGGTTCAGTTGAAAGCCGTTTCAAGTGCCGGCTTACCGGTTCAATATAGTGTGTTGGCTGGTCCAGCTTATATAAAAGGGGATCACGTGATTTTTACCAGGATTCCGGTCAAAAGCCGATATCCGGTAAAGATTACTGTCCGGGCATATCAATGGGGAAGGCCTTTGTCGCCTTTTGTACAGTCTGCACTTTCAGTAACCCGGTCATTTTTTATCAGGAAATAGACTGGTATATATCAAAAAAATCTCACGACATGAAAACGATGTGTATTGGTGCATTTTGGCTGGCAACTTTATTTTCCAGCGTTCATACGGTAAAGGCTCAGCCGGACATGAACGCTGTATGGCAATGGTCTGTTGCGGTAGACGGTCATTTGGATCATAATACCAATTCACGGGCTTTTCTGTGGATTCCTGAAAACTGTGAGAAAATAAGAGGGTTCATTCTTGCCCAGAATAATATGGAAGAGGAAATGATACTGGAAAATCCTGTTTTCAGAAGGGCAATGGCAGATCTTGGATTTGCGGAAGTCTGGGTTTCCCCCTTTTTTGATCATTTGTTCAGATTTAATCAGGGCGCAGGAGATATTTTTAATCAGATGGTTAAAGATCTTGCAGAGGTTTCGGGATACGCCGAACTGCGATATGCGCCTGTTGTTACCCTCGGTCATTCGGCGGCCGCCAGCTGGCCTTATTACTTTGCTGCCTGGAATCCAGGCAGGACGCTTGCGGCTATTTCAGTGAGCGGGCAATGGCCGTATTTTCGGAACCCGGTTTTTGCACCGGACATTTGGACTCAGCATCAGAATATTGATTTTATTCCATCTCTTGAAACGATGGGGGAGTATGAAAATGCGGAAAGCTGGGCGACGGAAGGGTTAAAGCAAAGAGCGGAACATCCCAGAATGCCGCTAAGTATGTTGGCCTGTCCGGGAGAAGGGCATTTTGCCTCGACGGATAAGAAAGTGGCATATCTGGCATTATATATTAAAAAAGCGGCCGATTATAGGTTGCCTGAGACATATCCTTTGTCTGCAGCACCCAGATTACGGCCTGTTGATCCGGTAAAATCCGGTTGGCTGGTGCCCCGTTGGAAAAGGGATAGCGCTTTTGATGCAATGCCGGCACCAGTTGGGCAGTATAAAGGCGATCCGGTTGAGGCTTTTTGGTTTTTCGATGAAGAGATGGCGATGGCTACGATTGCCTATGAAACCGATGGGCGCGGCAAAAAGCCTGCGTTTATCGAGTACGTACAAAATAATCAGGTTGTACCTTTAACAGATACCCATCAGTTAATAGATCTTAAATTTAAGCCTAAAGCGGACGGAATTAGTTTTGATCTGTCTGCGAAATTTGCTGATACTGTACCCGGCGGAAGCAGGGCGCCGGAAAAATGGACTAAGCTGCCCAAGGGGCATAGGCTTCGGCACCCTGAAAGTGGGATTCCGATTAAAATTCAACCTATTTGGGGGCAGGTTGCCCTCTCTGCAAAAGGCTTTGCTGTCCGGTTCAAAAGGGGAATGCGCATTATGGGAGGCCATCTCGAAGCCTGGTTTCTGGCCTCCCATCCAGGTGATCTTAATTTTAAATCGGTGGGGCTTCAGTCGAAGATGAATATTCCCCTGGAAAATAAAGATGGAAAGCCTCAGTGTATACAGATAGTACCTATTGCCGATCAGATAATCGGAACCGCGAGCGTCCAGCTTCATGGACATTCGAGTGCGGGCCTGCCGGTTCACTATTTTGTACGGGAAGGCCCGGCAGTTATAAAGGGTAGTACATTGATATTTACTGAAATTCCACCCAGGAGTCGGCTGCCGATAAAAATTACGGTTGTGGCCTGGCAATACGGTACATCCGTTGAACCCAAAGTTCAGACGGCGAAGCAAGTCGCTTTTTCATTTAATCTGCATAAATAAAATTAATTATCATGCGAAGGGATTGTAAGAACATACTAATTTATCTGTTATTTATTTTCCTACTGACATTTAAACTAGGAGCTGCAGCCACTAATTTTACTGATCGGACTGCCAAAGCTGAGATACATTCGGTAACGTCTCCAGATGGGAATACCGTTTTTGAGTTATGTACATTGCAAGGGAGCCTAAAGTATAGAGTGCGTTATGAAAACGCCCAGGTTACGGGATGGTCTGATCTCGGGTTTATGTTACAGAACAAAGAAGTAGGGTTGCATACAGGTATTAAGCATGTCTCTTATAGTTCCTGTAATCAAAGCTTTTACTGGCGGCTGGGAGAAAATGACCGTATTGTAAATCATTATAATGCTGCCATATTCACTTGCGGGGATAGAGATGTTATCTACAGCGTTTCTGTTCGTGTATATAAAGGATCGGTCGCGTTTCGTTATGAATTAGCAATGAACAAGTCAATCGGACAGGTGACTGCGGAAAAGACCAGCTTTGATTTTGACCAAGATTTGACAATCTATCAATATAATCAGGAATCTGTTTTTACGCCGGTTGACTTGAATAGCATGAATAAAAGTTGCGATTTTCCCGCGACATTAACTAATGGCAAGAATTTGTTTATAAGTATCGGTGAGGCTGATAACAGGGATTATACCAAAGCGGAGCTGGTAAAAAAGGAAAATGAGAATTCTTTATGTATTGCTTTTACGCATGATTCCGCTGTTAGCCTGGTTCCCGGTTTTGTGTTTCCATGGAGGACCATCAGTATTTCAACAACTGCTATTGGTTTACATGCATACAGTGACCTTTATCTCAGATTGACCGGCAATAGCAAGGATACGATACCTTCTTGGGTTCGCCCGGGAAAGTTGATAAGAGCACAATTAACGACAGAAGATGGTATCCGGGCAGTGGATTTTGCGTCCAGGCATCATTTTCAGTATGTTTTGTTTGATGCAGGCTGGTATGGCAAGGAATTTAATTCTACATCGGACCCCAGAAAATATATTGACAAACTCAATATTCCCGAGGTAATTAGTTATGGTAAATCTAAAAATATAGGGATTGTACTCTATGTCAATTATGTGGGCCTGCGTAATTATCTGGATGATATCATCCCCTTGTATAAAAAATGGGGTGTTGCCGGTATTAAGTTCGGCTTTGTAGATGGATTAAGTCAGAAGGGGATTCAGTGGCTGGTCAAAGCTGTTAAAAAAGTAACCGATGCGGGATTGATTGTAGACGTACATGATAATTACAAGCCTACCGGGTTGAGTAGGTTGATACCTGGATGGTTAACGCAGGAAGGAATCCGTGGTGATGAAAATAGCCCGGATGCTTTTCATACGACCGTTCTGCCTTTTACCCGGTTTTTAGCAGGCCCGGCAGATTTTACGTTTTGTTATCCCAATAGTAAAAATAGCTTTAGTAAAAACCTGAAAGTAAGCAAGGCACAGCAGCTAGCTCTGACTGTTGTTTATTTTAGCCCATTGCAGGCCATTTTCTGGTATGGCCGCCCGGAGGATTATACGAGTGAGCAGGATATTGAATTTTTTAAATATGTGCCGACGGTATGGGATGAAACCCATTACCTGGCCGGTGCGATCGGTAAATATATTAGTGTAGCCAGAAGGAAGGGAGGTGACTGGTTTATCGGAAATGCAGCAGGACCTGCCGACTGGCGTGGAGAAATTAACCTTGATTTTTTACAGCCAGGAAAGCTCTATCATGCTGAAATCTGGAAGGACGGATCTGATGGTAAATTGATCAAAAGCAGACGAACCTTCAAAAAAGGGGATAAGCTGGAAATTCATATAAAAGGGGCACAGGGGAGTGCGCTGATACTAAGGCCAGAGTCCTGATTTATATTCTGATTGAGAGAAATGACAACTGAAACCGGAGACTATGACGAAAGGGAAAAGAATATCCATTGTTGATATAGCCAGAGAGTTGGGCGTCGCTAAAAGCACCGTTTCTTCCGTACTTAATGGAAAGACTGGGGAACGTCGAATTAGTGAAGAGACCAGAAAGGCCATTCTTGAATATATTGAAAAATCAGGGTTTAGGCCTAATGCAGTTGCCAGGTCCCTCAGAACAGGGCGAAGTAGGATAATCGGTATGTTGGTTGAAGATATTTCCAATCCTTTCTTTGCCAGTATCGCTCATTTGGTTGAACAAAAAGTAGCACGATTAGGGTACAGAATTCTTTTATCATCTACTGAAAATGACAATCGTAATGCGGCTGACGCATTGACTACTTTTTGGGAGCAACAGGTTGATGGCTATATTATCGTCCCTCCTGCTGAGTTGCCTGAAGAAATTATGCAGAAGATATTTGGACATAGTCCTCTTGTGTTTTTTGACAGATCTGTCACATCAATGGGTGCAAGTAGTGTAATGATTGAAAACTATAGCAGTATGATATTGGCTACAAGACATCTGATTGAAAAAGGATTTAAGCATATTGCACTTATTACTATTGAATCCGCGCAATTTCAGATGATTGACCGTCGCCGTGGGTATGAAGATGCACTATATCACAGGCAATTAGAAAGTTATATCTGTGAAGTAGATCATCAACTTTCAAACGACCTTATTAAAGACCAGATTAAATTGTTCCTTCAAACAAATCCAGAGATTGATTCGATCGTTTTTTCAACAAATTACATCGCGTTACTCGGTTTGCAGGTTATTAAAGCGCTCGATTTGAAAATTCCTGAAGATATCGGCGTTATTGGGTTTGATGAAAGTCCCTATTACGAGTTAATGAACCCAGCAATCACCAGTATTGTGCAGCCGTTGACGGAAATGGCTGATTGTATTGTTGAATCCTTAATGGAGCAAATAGAAAGTGACGTTAATGGATTAGTGAAAACTAAATCCATTCGACTTACAGCAACACTGGTGGAGCGAGCCTCCACTGCCCCTATAGTTTGATTATTTAGGACCTGGACATGTACCAGGTACACACGACCGATGTTGGTTTTGTAAGACCTGGGAACCAAGTGTCGTTTTTCAGAGAGTAATCTGATTGTCCAATATATTTTTAAGCTAGGATCAGCCTGAAATTGTAGGCACCAGAACAACGGAATGCTGCTTCCAACTGCTCAATCGGCATCTAATTTTGGCAAATGTGACATGTTGCCTATTCTTTATCTCCCTGTTCAATATTATTGTTGGATAGCTCTTCTATTAATCTGTATAACTTCTGATGGCCACGCTTTCTACCTGTGTCTTCGACTTTTTTCCTTAAAGCGCCTTTCTTTAAAGAGTCCGTTATTCTAATTGGGCTTATTTTCTCTTTGATTGCGGGAGGTAATAGTTCCCAAATATCAGTGGCTGCAAACTCTTGTGGTAGATTACCTGATTTCAAAACGATTTCAATGTGCTTTGGAAGCTGAAGATTAGCATATTTTACACCGTTTTTATTCGTGTCTTTGGAACGTATTAGCTTTTTTGTTTTTGCAGCTAAATGTTCAAAATCGGGAATTTCCTGCTCTGGGTTGATGAATTCCCACACTTTAAGTCCATATATACTGGCAATCTTATTTGTTCTTTCAAAATCAACAATTGAAGTGCCTTCTTCCATTCCTCTATAAGTACTTTGCCGAATATCGGTAAGCTTTACAAGATCTGGTTGTGACAGCTTGAAATGTGCTCGGTATTTCTTTATTAAGTCCCTGACTCTGTTGTTTTCGTCCACCTTCAATTATTTAATTTATTTTCGATGTTATAATTTTGTAGTTACGATATTTATGCTTACCTTTGTTTTGATGCAGAGAGTCATATCTCTCATTCAATGAGTTCCGTCAACGAAAACGACCATTTTTAAGCCACGGAGCCACATGGGGATTCTATTACCCCGTCACTTACGTATATTTGCGAGGTGCGGGTAGTAGTCCCCTTGCTGGAAACTGTGGCTAAGGTGCTTGGTCGTACCTCGTTGACAGTGGGGCAGGGGGCGCTGCCCGCATTTTGTTTTCCCTTC
Organism: Arachidicoccus terrestris; assembly: GCF_020042345.1. Lineage (NCBI taxonomy): Bacteria > Pseudomonadati > Bacteroidota > Chitinophagia > Chitinophagales > Chitinophagaceae > Arachidicoccus > Arachidicoccus terrestris. The sequence continues at coordinate 760,289 of NZ_CP083387.1, read as the reverse complement.
CCATAAAGGAACTCGCTGAACAACTTTTTAAACTATGATCGCGAGTTTGCCTATTTTATTCAAGGATCGGAATGTCTTTACCTACGTTTTCTGTAGTGTAAAAACACCTCGTCTTTTGGGTGTAATATGCCTCCATCCTTATACAGCCAAAACAACTATTTTAAAGAACGTTATTTGTGCGCCAGAATAAGATTGCTAAACTTATAGGTGAAAAAAGCCCGAAGATGAGCAATTAGCTCACCCAAAGGTCATTTCACCTGTTTGCCGGCTCATAGCTCCTCTAAATCATGTTTATTCTAGAGGTGGTTGAAGGCGAATCTTAAATGTGTTGCAACTGCTAAGATACAACCTATTTTCCATCCTCAAATGGAATGGCAGATCTATTAATGAGATTTGCTATGGCCGGCTTTTGCTTGTATTTATCATTTAAAATCTAGCGACGAGTATATTTATTTGTGGTTACTTCAAAAAATAACCTAATACTATATGGAATAGGCTCATTAGAAAATCCAAAGTCCAACTTGCCTGGCGAATAAAATTCAAGATAATTTTTGACTCTAAACACAATTTTCATGAAAAACCAGTTATGTTTAACGGGCCGATCAAGACTTATCAGCTTTTATAAAATTCTAACTTCTTTTGTTGATAGTTACCGGGCCTGCCGGAGGGCTAAATGGTATTATTGCGAAAATTTTCAGCGATTAATTTTATGTTTTCTTTTGCTTGGCTTTTGTTATTCAACCAAAGGGCAGATAAGGACGTTTAAAGTAGGAGATAGATTACCGGATATCTCAATCTCTCACACGCTTGGGCACGAGATAAATGAAGAGAACCTAAGTGATATCAATAAGCCAATCATTTTGGATTTCTTTGCGACGACCTGTAGCAGTTGTATCGCGATGTTACCACATTTAGATTCAATGCAAAGGAAATACAGAGATTCCCTGAAAGTTTTTGTTATAACTAGAGAATCAGAGAAACGTATCAAAGAGTTTCTTAAAAGCAATTCTAAGGTTAAGAATATCGATCTGACATTTATTGTTGAAGATAGTATTTTGAATCAGTTAATAAAATATCGTACGATCCCACATGAAATATGGATTAGTAAAGAGTTAGAAATAAAAGCGATCACAAGCTCGATGTATGTTTCTGCTTTCAATATTGACTCTTTTATAGCTGGAAAAAATATGAATCTTCCCGTAAAGGACGACTATGTAACTTTTGATATTAATGCAGGAATTGATAATTATGTATTAAATGGAAGACTCTACGGTAAATCAATTTTTACCGGATTTATTGATAATGCACCGATTAATTATTCGGGAGTTAGATACAGTAAAGATAGTCTGCTTAAGGAAGAATTTTATGTCAATTTTGAGCCGTTGCCTTTTTTGCTTGCTGTGCTTCACCGGAGATTCCATCCTAATAGAATAATTCTTAATGTGCAGGACTCCTCTAGAATATTAAAGACTAAGAATGAAAAAATTGATTGGCCGCTTTTAAACACATATTGTTATAGCGCTACATTTCCACCAGATATCTCTGACTCAGTTAGAGTTGCTCGAATCTTTTTGGATTTTGGGTCACATTTGGGCCTGTCAGTTAGAATTCAAAAACGCAAGGTTGCCTGTTATGAATTGGTTCAGATTAGAAAAGACATGCTTCCATTAAAATCAAAAGGTGGCAAGGCGGAGTCGAATTTTTATCCTGACAGCGGACAACCGATTAAAATAAGAAATCGGCCTCTTTCCGTATTAGTTGATTTTTTTAATATCAGGGGCGCAAATCGAAGGGTATCGCCCATTATTGTGAGTCATCTAAAAGACCGAAATATAGATATCGATCTTAATATTAAAAATATCCTTGATATTAAAGAGATAAATCAGGCATTGTATTTATACGGCTTATGCCTGCGAAAAACTCAAATGGAGCTGGATATGATTGTGGTTTCAGATTAGCAACGATTTAATTTATAACTAATAAACTAAAAGAAAATTGTTCATGAAGAATATTTTTATTCTATTGTTTTCAATAACAATTAGTACACATTTAGTTGCGCAAGACTCTCTAAGGTGGCGAATTTTGGATCGCAATTCTAAAGAATCTCTTTCTGGAGCAGTTATTACGTCACTTTATTCAGGTGAGCATGCAGTGTCAGATGATAGTGGATATTTTAGAATGTTGATTAGACCTAAGGATTCTATCCGAATTGAGAGGGTTGGGTATGTGACGGCATTTTTGGAGATACATCAAAATTTGCTTTCGGGCCATGTAATCTTTCTTTCTCCTCTGGATTCAAATAAACTTCGAGAGGTTATTGTGAAAACGGGGTATCAAGCTCTACCGAAGGAAAGAGCAACTGGTTCTTTCATACATATTGATCAAAAGTTACTTAATCGGTCCGTCAGTTCAAATATCATAGATAGGCTTGATGGAGTTACAAATAGCCTTTTGGTAGATAAGTCTGGCACACATACGCCGCTAACTATAAGGGGGGTGGGAACATTAACAGAAAGGCCGGAGGTCAGCAGTCCCTTGATTGTATTGGATAACTTTCCTTATGAGGGAGATATCGATGATATCAATCCGAATGATATACAAGACGTGACTATTCTGCGAGATGCTGCAGCTGCTTCAATCTGGGGCGCGAAGGCGGGAAATGGGGTTATCGTGATTACCACTAAATCCGGAAGATATAATCAGAAGGCAAAATTGACCATTAGTAGTAATTTGATGGTGACTGATAAGCCAGATTTATTTGCTATGTCGCAGATGAGCTCATCGGATTATATTGATTATGAGAAGTTTCTATTTGACAATGGATATTATGATGCTACTTTGTCTGACAACCGTAATTATCCTGTTGTAACTCCGGTTATAAGTATTCTGCAGCAAGAAAGGGATGGAGAGATTAGTTCCTCTGACGCTCAGTTGCAAATAGATGCTTATCGAGATAACGACATTCGCAAAGATTACATGGACTATTTATTTCGCAGGGCATTGCAACAGCAATATGCTGCTAGCATTTCTGGAGGTGGGAAGACATTTTCATATTTGACATCTTTGAGTTATGCCAAAGATCTGTCTTCGTTAGTAGGTGACGACAATCAAAGAACGACTTGGCATTCACAGCTGAAGTTTAGTCCTATAAAGAGACTTTCGCTAGAGTTTAGTTATACAGGCTCATGGGCAAAACAGAATAATAATGGAACGTATCCTATTACCTATATAGATAACACAATTTTGTATCCATATGCTTCGCTGGTTAATGCAGACGGAACACCTGCCTATATCGATAAGGATTATCGCTCAGACTTTAAAGATACGGCAGGAAATGGAAAGTTACTTGATTGGAGTTATTCTCCACTTTTGGATCGAGGAGCAGTTTTGCACGGTATATCTAGATCGAACTTAATACTTAATGCGCATGCAACATATGAGTTTTTACCGTTTATGAAAATTCAATTATTTTATCAGCATGGGGAGGAAAGGACAAAGATTCAGGATTACTTTAAAAAGAATAGCTATTATGCCAGAAACCTGATTAATCTTTTTACTTATATTGATGGAGATGACGTGAGTCATGGCGTTCCAGTTGGCGGTATTCAAGACCTTCAAAGCGTTAGTGCTTTCACTAATAATTTTCGCGGACAAATCGATTTTGATAAAGTCTTTTTAGAGAAGCATGCTGTAAATGCTATCGTGGGTGGGGAGGTTCGACAGGTTGAGACATCTGGAAATAAGAATCGCGTTTATGGGTATAACGATGTAAATGCGACGTTCATAAACACCAATACAGTATATCGCCAACCTGTTCTTGATGGTTTAAGTTACAATCCTGTCGTTCCCAACCTAACAGGGTTTTCCGGTCACTTGAATAGAATGGTCTCTATTTATGGAAATATTGGCTATAATTATGACAATAGAGTTAGCTTATCTTTAAGCGCGAGAAAGGACGCTTCTAATATTTTAGGTGTAGCTACTAACAATAGATGGAAACCATTGTGGTCTGCTGGAGTTTCCTGGATAATCTCTAAGGAAAAGTTCTACAATATCGGCTTCATTCCATATCTTAAATTCAGATCAACACTTGGTTTTAGTGGAAATGTTAATAGTTCAGTTCCGGCGGTTACTACTTTGTCATACAGGACTAATAATTCTGTAACCAGTCACTTACCGTCTGCAAGAATAAGTAACCCACCTAATCCAGATTTGAGATGGGAGAAAATAAAGATGATTAACCTAGCTGTTGATTTTGGAATAGTAGATGGGATATTAGATGGGACAGTCGAGTATTATATCAAGAACTCATCTGATCTTATTACGGCATCGCCAATCGATCTGACATTGACCGGATTTGCCAGTTTGAGGCAAAATGTTGCAAGCCTGGAAGCTCATGGGGTTGATGTTACTTTAGATGCACATATACTTCGAAGGAAGATTAGATGGAATAGCACTTTGATGCTTTCCTACGACAATGTTAAGGTGAGTGAGTATTTTCTTCAAAACCCAGCTCATAGATATATTGGAGACGGTCATGAGATATCACCGAAAATTGGTTTACCTCCCTATAATATTATTAGCTACAAATGGGGTGGACTTAACCCTGAGAATGGCAACCCTATTGGTTTTTTCGAGGGTAAGAGGTCTGAAAATTATATTAACATTTCCAATAAGTCTACTTGGAATGACCTTGTGATTTCTGGACCGGCTGTGCCTCCATATTTCGGTTCATGGCTAAACGAATTCTCGTATAAGAATTTCTCCTTATCATTCAATATTTCCTACAAATTTGGCTACTACTTCAGAAGACCAACAATAAATTATACGTCAGTAAATAGCGGTGGATTTAGTAATGCTGATTTTAATAAAAGGTGGAAAGAGTCGGGCGATGAGAATTATACTGACATCCCGTCTTTGATTTACCCCGCCGATTACTATAGAGATAATTTTTTCACTAATTCCGTGGTTACAGTTGAAAAAGGGGATAACATTAGATTAAAAGATGTCAAGCTGGCGTACCGCTTTCCAGATGATGGTAAATGGCCTGCTATTGAAGCATATATATACGGAGATAATTTAGGCATATTATGGAGGAGAAATGGTTTAGGGCTAGATCCAGATGTTTATTTAAGATATCCGAAACCTAGATCGTTTTCGATTGGGATGAAAATTAATTTTTAATATTAAATTACCACTTATGACGACAAAATATCCTTATTCCAGAACCATATGTTTTTTCGTTACATTAATTTTCTTATCGGTTTTTTGCTCTTGCAAGAAGTATTTGGAGAAATCTCCCGATAAGTCTTTGACCATACCTCACTCAGTAGGCGATTTACGGGCTATTTTAGACAATAATATGACAATGAATGATGGCTATTCGTCTTATGGAGCATTGGCTAGTGACGATTATTTTTTAACTGATGATGTATACGGCTCGTTATCGTCAAATACCACTCTTCCGTATTATAATTGGGGGCTAGAGAGGGAGCCGACAGATGTACGGACAGACTGGCTTAACGCCTATCGGAGAATATTCTGCTCTAATATAGTCCTCGAATATTCGGAGAAAGTTGGTTTAGATGGAGCTAAACGCTCCGATCTCAGGGCAGTTATGGGAGAGGCTTTGTTCTATCGTGGACTAACCCATTTTCAGCTTGCACAAGTTTATGCATTGCCTTATAATCCAGCATCCGCGTCTGAACGCCTGGGTGTGCCGTTAAGACTGACCTCAGATTTTAATGTTAAGGCGACTCGGCCTACACTTCAACAGAATTATGATCAAATTATAGAGGATTTGGAGTCAGCAGCTAAATTTCTTCCTAAAGTACAATCGACCCTGCTTAGGCCCAATAAGGCGGCTGTCTATGCGGCTCTGTCAAATGTTATGTTAGTTGTACAGGATTTTAAAAGTGCGGCTGCATTCTCAGACTCTTGTTTGGAATTGCAAAACAAATTAATTGATTATAATGATATCGACACGAGTGCCGCTATACCTTTTCCTTACTTCAACACTGAGACAATTTGGTACGCTGATGTCGGTTATAATGCGGTATTATTGCCTAGTAAAGCGTTAGTTGACTCGACGCTTTACCGAAGTTATGCAGATAATGATCTGAGAAAGGTACTTTATTTTGATAGCTATAACGGCAAGGTGGCCTTTAATGGATATTATAATGGCGGGGCCGGTGGTAATAAACTCTATGGAGGATTTTCTGTTGATGAGGTATACCTTATAAAAGCCGAATCTGAAGCGAGACTCGGTAATCTTTCCGAAGCGGTGAGTATAATAAATAGTCTTTGTAAAAATAGATTTGAAAAACGGGGATATACTGCTTTTAGTTCCAGTAGCTCGAAAGAAGTTGTAGGTTTTATTCTTGACATGCGGCGCAAGGAGTTATGTTTTAGAAGAATGTGTCGGTGGATTGACATTCGCAGGTTAAATCAGCTAGGTGGAGATAAGATTATTCCCAAAAGGATTATTAACGGCAAGTTATATGAACTGCCACCTGATAATCTACATTATGCATTTTTGATTCCTGACGCAGCAATAGATTACAGCGATTTTGCACAAAATGCTAGGTAGTAAACAAAAAGCAGGTAAGTTGGAGACTTCACACCTTACCTGCTTTATAAAGAGACGTACAGGCTAGTTTTTGAAAGAAATAACCTGAGACGTATTAGCACCACTTGAAGGATCGTCGTGAAGGCTTTGAAGATCAGATTCAAGATCGCTTCCATTAGGGATATCTGGCTCAGATCCTATGGCTGGGGCGGTAAAGCCACAGAATTCGGCAGATCCTTGACAATTATTGGTTGATTGTACATAATCTGAAGGATCGGTCGATACCTGAGTGATGCCAGATTTTAGCTCCCAAAATGGGTCGGTGTTGGTCTTTGTAAAGCCACTAGTGACCATGACTAGTGCCATTCCGGCTGCAACTGCTAATGCCGGAAGGGTTTTTGCGATGTGTTTCATTTAAAAAGTATTTGTAATGTAAAAAAATGTAATACCAGTGTCGTCCGGCGCCTGACTTCATGACGCCGCAACTTGTGAACAATCTGCTTACTCTTTTTTGGGTTTTCAGCTTACTTCCCGTAAAGCATGCCTACTCAATTGCACTCGCCCTTGAGGTTCTTATATCTAGATAATTGGTATTTCTTCCTTTTTCTATCTGTAAATAATATCCGGTGGCAGCAACAGCCGTAAATATTAAGTTAAGTACCAGGTGGCCGCGCCATCCAAGGATTTGAAATATGCCTCCGCAGGCACAGGGGAGATCTCCAAAGACATTGCCTAAAGCTAAGCCGACATATATCGTGAAGCATGACATTAATAACAAAGAGAGCAAAAGGCCGATTCTTGTCGTTCTTTGAAAACATAGCAGCGCGACTGTCAAGATTTCTACGCTAGGTAGTGCCCATGTTAGTATAGAGAGGGACCATTCAGGCAGTGGCTGCTTGGATAATTGCATTTTGAATATATCATATTGCAGTAACTTACTTCCTGCTGCATAAATCCATAGCAAAATAAGTAAGGAACAAATGATTGATATGATTAAACTACGTTTCATTTTCGCTATTTTGAGCGTTCGGTCACTTTTTATTAAAGAATATAATTACCAATGGCTATTGCCAACTGTGGTTCCTATTGCAGCTATACTCTCAGATTCAGATTTGTGTTTGAGCTACCCTTTGAAATACCTGTGAGCTGGGATAATATTAGCTTATTTATGCAGCCTCATCAAGCGGTAATAATATTCCAATATTGGGAGATTCATTCGATATAATCATCCTTATTTCAATTACAAAGTTCAGCTACTGATATGGCGCAAAAAACAGAAAATAGGTAAATTTTACCTCCTTTTTTGATGAAACCGGTCTTTTTTTGGTGGGAATAGCTTTTTAGGCGCCGTGCATTGTTATGTAGCCTTTTTCCAGAACTTATTGTAAGCATACCGGAAACTGCTTTCGTTGTTGTATCCGACTTTAAAATAGACGTCGCTAAATAACATTCCTTCCTTTTCCAGCAACTGCTTCGCCATCTTCATACGTTGGAGCGTGCAATAGTCATGTATTGTAATGTGATAGGCTGCCTTGAATTTATTGTTGAGTGTACGTACGGTAATGTAGTGCAGGGAAGCCAGTTTGTTGTATTTGAGATCATGGTCGGTATAATGCTCATCAATATATTGTTTCACTTTATAGGCGATCATGCCTTGTGAAGCGGCCAAAAGTGTGTCGTAGTGATCGAGTGTCAGCGATATAAACATACGAAAAGTGCTATCCTGAACGACAGTATTGGTATGGGGTGTTGAGATCGCTTCCGCCAGCCATTGCTCTACTTGCCTATCGATCCGGCAATGTGGCATAATGTTATAGGGCTGTGTTGCGTTTAGCATTTCCTGCAGGAGGGGATTTAGATTGGCAAATTCCTGAAAGTTTCTTTTTGCCCAACTGACCTTAATTGCGACAACAAATGCGACATGTTTTCCTGCCCCCATACGAGCCTTAAACATGCCAGGTCCATTATGAGACAGATAGAAGTTCTTTTTCTGGGCTTTCGTTATATAGAGACCATCTGCAGTACTAAACTCCATACCACCCTCCAGCATATATAGAAAAAACAGTTGGTCTTCGTTGACTTGGAAGGGTAACTCGAATGGGACGCCTGTATGGATTTCGACCGCATTGGCAGAAAAATGCAGCCGGTTAAGCTTTTGGCTAAGTATGTCAACACCCGGAAATTGATAGTAAACTGCTTCCTCCGCTTTTGGAACAGGTACCCTGCACCAGCTAGGGAGCCTCCCTTTCACGTTCTTTGTCGCTTTTGGCCTTTCTGAAAAGCAGATCACATAGGGAGGGTTCGTATTATAATCATTTTTTCTCATATTTTATTTTGGGGGACGGCGACATTCGGCAGTAGAAAACTGTTTGACTATATCAAATAGATAAGTGCACTTTAAATCGGCCTGCCGGCTTGTGTGGGTCAAAATGCGGATTTGCGCTTTTGCTGCATTTTGACACAGTAATCTGGCCTATCAACTGTCACATTTAAATTCTTTTGTAACTGGAGGAGCAAGTAGTAAAGCAACGGCGACAGATCTTACCGCCGTTGCCTATTGTCACCATCTCGCTGGTGCTATGCGCCTTTTCCTGTCGATACCAGTTATGAAGTCGCCGTCGTGGCTGGCTTTCGGGCAGGCAGCATTATCAATATTCAGGGGCTGCTGCAACAAGTGCCATATTAATTGATTTTTCTGCCCCATCAACAGGCGTCATTCATCTAAGGCTGGATGAATTAAAATACCACGACCCCCTTAAAAAGTATTTAATACACGGTAATTTTGGTCGGAGCCCAAAATTACCGGAGTAAACAGTTTTTAATATAAGTTTGTCCGCTCCTCTATTGATTAAGGTAGCCGGAGGAATAGCTGTTTTATTATAGCGGTATAACGGGGATTTTTTAACCCCTACCTCGTCAGAAGCAGATAAATGAATGCCCGCTTAGCTCCATGATGACCGGTGCTCATTAGTAATGCTTAGCTGCTCAATTGGTTAAGTTGAGCGGCCGCTGCCAGGACACTTGTCACACTGTTTCTGTCTCCTTTGCCAATATCCATTAAGAACAATTCGAATTTGTTTTTACCCGCTGCCGGATACGCCGTTAGCCGAAACTCGGGCATGGTGAACATGTTGTATTCGTAATTGTTGTAGACAGTCGGGGCTTGGTGCCCCAACTGTACTTTAAGCCTTTTTCCGATATTGAAAAACATGAATATACTTTGAACCGGCTGATAGAAATACAACTTGACGTTTTGGTGCGCCACAAAGGAGTATTTCCAGAATGCGTTATCCATATAGGATTTCCTTTGAATAAGGATATCCACCCTGGGATCAGATACTGCCCAGATATCAGCCAAATGAAAGAGGCCTTGTGAGAGGCTCTTAGGGGGTGTATTTGTGTATTTTACTTGCTGATCTTCTATCTCGATATGTAATATTGCGTTCATAATTGGGGTTATTTTGATGTTCTGCCCCAAAGATCAAACACAGTTACCGCAAAGACTTTGTAAAAAGTAAATTATTATTAGCTTTTTGTAAATATTTTTGTTGATTCTTATATTATTAGACTGCAAAATTGCGCCTTCTTAGACAACTATTGGTCATCCAGGCGTATTGAATCAATGTCGCTTTGTCCATTTCTGAAGAAACCCGGTGGGTGTTTGTATTTGGCTTTGAAAGCTCTGTTGAAATTCGCCAGGCAAGTGTATCCCAAGATTAGCGCAATTTCCGATATTCTCTTGTCCCGTTCATGAACAACCATCTGTAATGCTTTGTCGAGCCGGTACGCTATCCAGTGTTGTTTTATGGTTATATTAAACATTTCTTTGAATTCTCGATGCAGCGTGGTGGGGTTTGTTTGTGCAAATTGAGCGAGTTCATCTATACCGGGGAACTTGGAAAGATTTTCGATCGCCTTGTAGTAAATTTCATGCATTAGCAGCGTCCTTTTATCATCCAGAGAGGAACTGTAGGTTCCCATTTTGTACGCCACGGCATGCGCAATGAGGCCTTCGACATTTTTGTCGACTACCGGCAAATAGGCTGGGCCACTATTCAGATAATGCAAAATAGAGCGGGCAAGGTCTGTCATAAAAAGTGTGCAGGGGGCATGGAGATCAAAAACCCTTTTAGGTGTTTTATGCTCCATGGCATTCAGCAAGGGTTCCATAACTGATGGAAAATCGATCATTAGTTCATTCAGGAACACGTCTTTCAAATGGATGTCAAGTGTACAATAGAATTGTCCTTTTTTAAATCTTACAAGAGAATCAACGAATGGGAGATAGGTAATATTGAAAGCACCTTGCGGGATTTCAGCTGGTTGTAGTCCTCCCAGATGATTGTATACCTGGTTGGTCAGCATCATGGTGTATTCAACAGTGGAGCCTGCGGATTGTACACGGGTTTCCCTGCTGTCACGGACATCATAAAGGTTGATGTAGAGGGTGTATTTGGCCCGGTCAAAAAAGTGGAAGTGCATGTCGGACCAGCCGCTATGCAGGGAAATGACTCCGCTTTCGGGCAGGAATATGCCGTTCTTGCCCTTTTTATAGGGAATATTATTCCAATAGTGGGTGTCATTTTTTGACGATTTTATGTCGAAGAAACTATTGTCCATTTTTCTGTCAAGTAGTACTTAAAAATTACCAGATCTTATGATAAACTGCTTGTAACTTTGGCATTATAGCTGCAGCGGAGATGTGCCGAACTGTGGTAAAGATACGTAATTGCAGTAATTGTGGCGTTTAAAATGGGAAAATCATGATAGTTGGCTTGGCGCAAGTAGCGCTGCCGTATCTTTAAAACGAACTTTTCTGAAATATATATGCGAGAATTAGGAATAAAGTGCAGCCTGTTTGAGAAACCCCGGATTGCTGTCATTACTGACATACTTGTTTTGTGAAAGCCACTAAAACACAACAAAGTCACAAAAAAATCTATTAATAGTATCATACTAGCAAAAACGTAGAAGTTTTCGCTTCACATTTGCCGATCCGGTTTTGGCTGAAAATGGAAGCTGAATGGCGCCCTTTAAGCGGAGGTATTTATCTGCAAAAAAGCGTCAATCCAGCCTATAAGTATGTTGGAAATGGGTCAAGCACCTCAATAAGAGGCTTCATTGCCGCATTTCTATTGAAGTTATCTACCGGTATTGTCATCATCATAACAGCGAAACTTCATGCAGCAGTGTCAGAAGGATGGAAAGAATAGTCAATTATCAACCAACAGGCAGATTTCTGTGCTCCTTTCTATTTGTCAGTATAGAAGCTTGTTTGATTTAATGGCTGCAACGCTGTTCCAGACAAAAGCCGAGTTGGTACGTCATATACTCAATAAGAGAGCCGTCGTTGCGGTGTACTATGGTGACAGCCTTGACGGTTTATTAAAAGAGATAGCCGCTGTGGAAATGGAGCTAGACATTTACAGCGGATCTATCAGAAGGCTTGCCAGGAGCCTCTACACGGTTCAGGATCCCGAGGTCCGGCTCTCTTACGTCGAAACGGCGGTATCCATTTATCAGAAGGTGGGTGATCAAATTCCGGTACTGTATGAACTGGTTGGCAGGATTGCCGGCAAATTGAGCGCTACTGAGTAAAAGCCGGTTTTTTATTGTAGGACGTCTAGTTCACACCATTAGCTTAGTCAGGCCTCCGTTTGGGCCCGGCTATCCTGAGCGGAGAATAGCGCATGAAGGGTTGTTTCAGGTGGAAGGATGATCAGGCGTTATCGATGGCTCTTTGAAGCAGGCAGGGTGCTTAGTTTTTAGCCGCCGGTAGTTCGTATAATTTTGATTTGTTAATCTTTTTAGATTTAATAGCGATGAGCGTATTGGAGAAAGACGGCAAGGCCCCGGTGCATAAAATGTTTACTTTTGGGGTATCCGGAAAAATATATGCGGAACTGCTGGAACAGAAAAGAGCAGGCGGCTTCCCCTCGATGAGCGCACTGATCCGGGAGCGTATTGACAACAGAAAGGTGATTGTCAGGCATGAAGAATTTGCACTAGATGAGGTAATGTGGGCGCTTTTCAGGCTGTATAATCATTTAAGCAGTATGGATATTGATTTACGGGGCATTTCTGCTATCCAAATGGAGGCCCCTGACGAGGAAGGGATTCCAACGCGATCTGCGGCCGGGAGCATAGATGCCCGTGTAGAGGCTGTCCGCCATAGGATAACGCCCCTGCTTGATAGGATTACTAAACTTTCAGAAAAATGGTTGCCAGAGTAAATTTTTCCGGCTCGATGAGCAGTACGTTGAACTACAATGAAAAGAAAGTAGACGCTTCAGCTGCCAAATTGCTCTTTGCATCTGGGTTTGGCACAGATGCAGCACATCTTTCGGCCCAAAGAAAACTGGAGGTGTTTCGAAAACTGAGCCGCCAGAACACTAGGTCGAAGGCTAGTGTCATGCATGTTTCACTGAACTTTATAAAGGAGGATACGCTGGATTCGACAAAATTGATCCAGATCACTGGCGACTATATGCGGGGTATCGGTTTTGATAAACAACCTTATCTGGTTTATCAGCATTTTGACGCCGGACATCCTCATGTGCATCTGGTCAGTGTTGCTATTGAGGAGGGAGGCAGGCGCATGCCCACGCAGCGGTTGGGGTGGGAGGCTTCCCTGGCGGTAGCCAGGGTGATAGACCAGTTCTATGGACTTCACCCGATGGGAGACCGGCACAGCAGACAAAATATTCAGTTGGAAAGGGTTCCTTTGCACCGGATCCGTTATGGAGAGATGTCTACCTGGATGGCTATTTCCTCTGTTGTAAGCCAGGTTGAAAAAAGCTATAACACTGGCTCTTTACCGCAGTTCAATGCTGTCTTGAATCAATTTGGCATCATGGCAGATGCCGGCCGCCCCGGGAGCAGGCTGCATGCCAATCGGGGACTGATTTACTATCTGTTAGATGAACAGGGTAAACGGGTGGGCAAGGCCATCAAATCCAGCAATATTTTCGGCTCGCCGACGTTAAAACTGCTGGAAAGACGTTTCGCTGTCAATGAAATGAGTCGAGGGGCTCTCCGGATGCGGCTCAGATATCATCTGGATAAAGCGCTCATCAGTGGGGCAAATCAGGCGGAAATGGAAACACGGTTGCGAGCACAAGGTATACGCATTGTTTTTAACACAAACCCGGAAGGTAAAGTCTTTGGGGCTACCTTTATTGATAATGGTGCCCGCTCAGTCTTTAATGACTGGGAGCTGGGAAAGAAATATCATTATGAAACTTTTCTAAGTATAGCAAGAGTGCCTGATAATAATATGCTTGGGCCTGTGCTGCCTAATATCGGGTTATCGCAGGAAGCGAATGGTCTGCAATTGACCTGTTCTGATCAGACAAAAGATGCCGCCGAGGCGCCTGGCGGGGAGCCTCAGGAAGAGAGCCGCCTTTATCCTGGCAATGAATTGCCCGTTTTTGAAATTTTAAGGGATCATCTATATTATGATAAAGACCGCTATAGGCAGCAGCGTGCATTATCAAAAAGGAAGCAGCAGCGTAAGGGTTTAGAGCTGGGTTTATAGATATTATGAACTGGATTCCATTTCAGGTAGCAGCTTTCAGGTAAGGAGTCGCAGATATGCACAGGCGATCACAGCTATCAAGTATTGTCTGCAAATTATTATGCATTTAATATTACTGTTGATTCGCTCAAATCCAGATAGCTATTCTTACCAGAACACGGTATAAAGCGCCGTCAATATCCCCATGATGATAATGGATCCAAATGCAAAGCCGGCATTGATTTTAAACATAGAGGTATCGACTTTGATGATAGACTGTTCGTCTTTTACGGCCTGACTGGGCTTCACGAGGCTCATGACAACCATGGTCGCGGTTATCACGACAAAGGTGATGCCCATTCTGTCTAAAAATGGATAATCCGGGAACAGGCCGCCCGTCCATTCGGGCAGAAATTTGAGGACCGTTGAGAGTGGAATCGTCAGTAAGGCGCCTGTCATGGCGGCAGCGGTGGTGGTCCGCTTCCAGTAGAAACCCAATAGGAAGATGGCCAGCACGCCGGGAGAGATAAATCCGACGTATTCCTGGATAAACTGATAGGCCTGGTCCAGGGACTTTAAAGCAGGGGCTATCAAGGCCGCGATCGTTAAACTGACGATGACGACCCATTTGCCTATACCGACCATTTTCTTTTCGGAAGCGTTTTTATTGATATGCTTTTTATAGATGTCCAGTGAGAATATCGTAGAGATACTATTGGCTTTCCCGGCAAGAGAGGCCACCACTGCAGCCGTAAGGGCCGCGAAGGCAACTCCCTTAAGCCCGGAAGGTAACAGGTTCATCAGCGTGGGGTAGGCGTGGTCCGGCTTGACAACGCCGGCTACATCTGCCATCTCTGCATGAAACATACCCCTGCTATGCAGTACATACATGACGATACCCGGTAAAACGGCAATCACCGGCACGAGCAGCTTCAAAAAGGCTGCAAATAAAATTCCTTTGCGGGCTGTTTTCAGATCAGCGCCCAGTGCCCTTTGTACAATATATTGATTACAGCCCCAATAGGCAAGGTTATTAACCAGCATGCCACCCACCAGCACAGAGATACCTGGCAGGTCTTTATAATAGGGGTTGGATGGCTTGAAGATCATATGGAAATGCTCGGGGGCCTCTTTTCGCAGTATAGACAACCCTTTGAGAATGTCTTTGCCAAAACCAAACTGGTCTGATAATAATGTAAGTGCCAGGTAAGTGGTGACCAGGCCGCCGATGATTAAAACCAATACCTGAACCACATCCGTATAACCAATGACTTTCATGCCACCCAGTGTGACAAACAGCGCAAACAGGACCAGGGCGAATACGCTCCAGCCAAAGCTGATGGTGGAGATAGAGGAGATGGCCAGTGCGCCCAGATAGATAATGGAGGTCAGATTGACAAATACATAAACCAATAACCAGAAAATCGCCATAATGCTGCTGACGCTGTCACTGTAGCGCTTCGCCAGAAACTGGGGCATGGTGTAGATCTTGTTTTTCAGATACACCGGTATGATAAATATGGCGACAATAATCAGGGTCGCTGCCGCCATCCATTCGTAGGAGGAGATGGCCAGGCCCAACGCAAAGCCGGAGCCGGACATGCCGATAAAATGTTCTGCGGATATATTGGAAGCAATCAGTGAAGCACCAATGGCCCACCAGGTAAGAGAGCCTTCGGCCAGAAAGAAATCTTTGGAGTCTGTAGTCTGGGCCTTTTTTTTGCGATAAATATAATAACCATACAGGGAAACGGCAACAAAATAGATAAAAAATACAATATAATCGGCTGTTTGCAGCTGCTTCATTTTCTGTTTTTATCGGTAAAAGGAATGAGGGGGTCAACCCGTGTTATGGCTTTGTACTGCCAATCTCTTTACTATTGATTGCTGTGCCATTGTTAATAAAGTTAGGCTTGTGTAACCAAACCTAACTTTATAGAACAGAAGGGTGTTTTATATGTAGACGAAGATCTTGATTTTCAAAGATAATGGAGTGACCGAGGTTTTCTAGAACTTTAATCGCTCAGGAAGGTATTTGTGGACCAGGTCCTGATAGTAAGGTTTGAGCTCTTCCCAGCTTTTCTGATTGGGATTTTTAGAATACAAGTCATATGGATTGAAAAGGCGGACCCATTTGAACATTTCCTTGTCATGGTCACTTAGCAAATGATCGTAGGCCTGTTCGCGGTGCTGTGCATAGAAGGAATGGTAGCGCAGCATATACAGCCCCGGTTCAGGAAGATAGTCTTTCATCATGTGATAGATATATTCATCATGTCCCCAGGACAGGTGAACGTTGTCTAAACCGCAATTGGGTTCATAGATCCCGTATTTGGTCTGATACTGCTTATTATGAAAATCCGGGTTCTCTTTAAAAAACTCGGGGTAGACAATCTTGTCTGAATAGGCGCATCCGACCGGGAATGTATCACCCACCACCGCCCATTGCGGTTCACCGAAAAGACAGAGGACCTTGCCCATATCGTGGATGAGACCGACCAGTACCATCCAGTCAGGATGATGGTCATTACGGATGGCCTCTGAGGTTTGCAATAGATGCTGCATCTGGTCCAGTTCGATGTCCGGATCTGAGTCATCCACCAAACTGTTTAAAAAGTCAAAGGAATCCCAGATGGGCATTTCTTTTTTGTCAAAGCTCAGGAATGCTGCTTTTTTCTTTTGGACAAAGTCGTATGTCTGGTATTTATGGTTCAGGCGGTAAAATTCTTTCACGGTGTCCCTGGCCGGCGCTTCATAATTACGAAAGGCGTCTTCCTGTTTTTCTTTTGTAATGGAAGCCGGATCCGGATAACGCTCTAAAATGTCTTCTTCCCACTCCTCAATACTTTTTAAGGGATTGTTTTCTTTGGAAGTATGGTTATGATCTGTCATCATGGTAGTAGATATTAAATGGCAGGTGGATAATGAATAGCTAATATACGAAGGATATAGTATCGCTTTTGTCAAAGACGCGGATTTATTCACTTAAACGTTTAATTAATCGCCCGGCCGGAAATCATCATCCGTCTGCTACCGCGGCCTGTCATAATCTGCAATCAATTGCTTATATTGCAGGGAATGATTGTCACGCGGATGGCCTATTTTACAAGAAAGTGAACTGGATGGAGGGGATGGATCGGTTTTCTGTTTGAAAGGCTGGAGGGGCAGACATGAGGACAGCGTGATCATTCAATGGGCGCTATTTTTATGGTATTGCCTTTGCAAATCATTTTTTACATAGACGCTTAACAGGATTAGGGGTATTTATATAACGGGAAAAATTTATATGGCAAGGGGAAATATCACGATCAAAGAATTGGCAAAAGAGTTGAACCTCTCGACGGCGGCTGTCTCCAAAGCCCTCAGGGACAGTCATGAAATAAGTGCCGCGACTAAAAAGCGGGTGATGGCTGTTGCTGAAAAACTGAATTACATACCTAACCCCTACGCCGGAAGCCTAAGGCACCGGAAGAGTAAAACGATTGCGGTTGTTCTGCCAGAGGTGGCGGACAGTTTTTTCTCCCTCGCCATAAACGGGATAGAGTCTGTAGCCATTGAAAAAGGATATCACGTGCTGCTGTATCTGACTCATGAAAGTATTTTAAGAGAAGAAGCGATCTGTAAAGACCTGGCAAGTGGCAGGGTAGATGGCGTCCTTTTGTCCATCAGCTCTGAAACGGATGGGATTGACCATATTCGCGCTTTGTTCAACAGGGATATGCCTATCGTATTTTTTGACCGGATCTGTGAGGAGATTGAGACCGCCAAGATCACCACCAATGATTATGAGAGTGGGTATAAGGCGGCTGAACATTTAATCGAATGTGGCTGCAAGCGTGTTGCTTTCTTTTCTATTTCTAATAGTTTACAGATCAATAATAAGCGTAAGCAGGGCTGCCTGCAGGCCTGCAGGGATCATGGCGTTGAAGACGGGTTTTCGCATCTCTTGCTTTCTAACAGGGTTTCTGAAATTAATTACAAACAGATTAAGGCGGCGCTCCTCAAACCTGACCGGCCCGACGGTATTGTGGCCTCTGTAGAGAAATTTACGACAGATATTTATTTAAGCTGTCGTGAGCTCGGACTGGATATACCGGCGGATGTAAAAGTCGTCAGTTTTTCCAACCTTGCTTCGGTTAGTATTTTGGATCCCTCCCTGACTACAATAACGCAGCCGGCTTTTGAAATGGGCCAACTGGCCAGCTCCATATTAATTAAGTCCATAGAGCAAAAAAGCTTTACTTTAAAAGATGAAAATATTGTGATTCCTTCCACTTTGGCTGTTCGGGCGTCTACAGCAAGCCGGTTTAAAAGCATATAGGTCTCAAAAAGGACACTTGTTTGGCCATAGTATATCCCCCGTCAGGAGGATTTTTATTTTAGTAAGGGAACTGATTCTTCGTATCTGATGTAACTAGGGTGGACTTGGGCCCGATATTTCCTAAAGGATTGCTTGTGGCCATGAGTAAAGTTTGGTGTTTTAGATATTGTAAAAGATATCGAGTCGACTCCTTTTGTGGGGCGGGAGGGAAAGCTGGTGCATAGGAAATAGAAGAACTTTTGGTCCAATAGGAGGCTTGGATAATCAACAATTGTCGCAGAAGGAGATAGATGAGATCTTAAGACAACGGGGATATCTGTAAATAAATATCTATCAATCCCCCAATTTTTTACCCGATCGGAAAGGCACCGCATTTGAAATACGCCAAAATAGCTGCGTGTACTCAGAGCTGCCCCATAACTCCAGTACATGTTGACGCATTGCAGTAAAAGACATTCAAGTACGAATTTTCTAAATAGAATTTGTAAGGCCAATTATTGAAAAATGGGAAACAGCTTGTAATGGACATCGGTTTTGGGTAAAAAACGACAAACAAATTATATCGAGGAATTCTGTTCATCAAAATAGCCCTATAGTTACCTAAGTGAATAAACAAGCATCGTTTGCAACTTTAGACACTGACGCGGTCTCATAAAGGATAGACGATGCTTGTTTTACCACTTTAAACAGCTCTTATTCTATTAAAATGAATAATGCCTGTTCTACGTCAAGCCCCGTTGTTATTCCATTGGGGCCCGGATATCGTCATATAGGTCTGGATGCTTATTAAACATCATGGCGACGAAGCCGCATTCCGGTATTATTTTTAAGTTGTTTTCTCTTGCATATTCGACAACGGAATTGACGAGCTTCTTACCGTAGCCTCCTTTTCGATGTGTCAGCCCGATACTCGTATAACCTGCTTTGAGCGTATCGGCCTTGACACTTACCGTCATTCTCCCGATTTCTTTTCCGTCTATATTGAGTGAAAAAAAGGAAATTCCCTTCTCTCCTTCGTGTATTTCTATTGTTTCCATTTTAGTAGTTTTTTCGTGATGAAGAATTTAATAAAAAACGTTGCATAGTGTTTAGCCTACTTTATTGCGTGATCCGTTTTATTGCCGCCGGTCGTTTATCTATCCTGGACTCTGCTTTATCTTATGTGCTTCAATACCATTGATATGCTTAGGTTTGTAATAATGGATATAAGCATTAGCTTACATCAGCTATTGCTATCGGACTGTGCTCCATTGCCAATAGGAATCTTTCACAGTCAATAGCTGCCATACATCCCGATCCTGCCGCTGTAATTGCCTGCCGGTAATTTGCATCTTGCGCATCACCGCAACAGAAGATACCGGGAATATTTGTTGCCGTGGAACAATTCTTTGTTTGTATATAACCTGCCTTATCCATGTCTAGCCAGGATTTGAACAGCTCTGTATTGGGATGGTGCCCGATGGCTACGAAAAAGCCGCTTACCGATAATGTTAAGTCGGTATTCGTTTGGTTATTGCGTAGGCAGACTCCATTTACTTTTCGCCCATCGCCTACTATATTTTTTACTTCTACGTTAAAAATGACTTCAATGTTCTCGGTGTTTTCTATTTTGTGCACCATGGTTTTGGATGCCCTGAATCCGGTCTTTCTAACCAGCATATACACTTTTTTACAAAGTTTGGCCAAATGTAAAGCTTCTTCGGCGGCAGTGTCGCCACCGCCGACAATGGCCACGTCCTGGCCTTTAAAGAAAAAACCGTCACAGGTCGCACAAGCAGATACCCCTTTGCCAGCATATGTCTGCTCTGCCTCCAGGCCAAGCCACTTTGGCGTTGCGCCTGTAGCGATAATTACAGTATCGGCTAGTAGCTCTTTTTTGTCGTCAATGGATACACGGAAGGGCCTTTTGGAGAAATCTACTGCATTGGCATAGCCAATTCTCAGATCAGCGCCCATTTTTGCGGCCTGTCTATGGAAATTTGCCATCATTTCCGGGCCCATTGTGCTATCAGGGTAGCCTGGATAGTTTTCTACTTCACCTGTTTTGGTGAGTTGTCCGCCGATAAATAGCCCTGTATACAATATTGGTTTTAGATCCGCTCTGGCTGCATAGATGGCCGCGGTATAACCAGCAGGGCCCGAGCCAATGATCAGACAGTTTACTTTTTCTATTTGTTTTTCATCCATTTGCTTTGATTTTAATCTTTGTTGATGAGTCGCCTGTCATAATCTTTCCTGAATTTTGCGAGTTTAGGATCGATGACCGCTTGACAGTATCCGCCTTCCTGATTATTATTGTAATAATTCTGGTGATACGCTTCTGCTTTGTAAAAATGCTCAAACATTTCTACCTGAGTGACAATCATATCAGGAATATCTTTCTGTATTTCTTCGATGACATGGATGGCCAATTGTTTTTCGTCTTCTGACCTGTAGAAAATAATACTTCGGTATTGGGACCCGCGGTCAGCCCCTTGCTTGTCAACTGTGGTAGGGTTGTGGGTGGTCAGGTGGATGCGCAGCAGGTCTTCATAGGATATCTGGTCAGGGTCGTAGGTGACTTCGATCATTTCTGCGTGACCGGTTGTGCCACTGCAGACTTCTCTGTACGTCGGGTTAACCGTAGTGCCCCCACTATAGCCGCTTTCTACTTTCAGAACGCCTTTAATACGTTGAAATATAGCTTCTGTACACCAAAAGCAACCGCCTCCGAAATCGGCTTTTTTTTCTTTAACCTCAATTTTTTTGAGGGAGACGGCATTCATGCAATAACGAAGCCCGCTAGGTTTGGGCCCATCCTGAAACACGTGGCCCAGATGTGCGTCACATGTACTGCATAACGCCTCGATCCGCTGCATGCCGAAAGCCGTGTCTTTGTGATAGGCGACGACATTTTCTTTTATCGGCTGCGTAAAAGAAGGCCATCCGGTCCCGCTTTCAAATTTTGTTTCGGCATCAAATAGCTCCGTATTGCAGCATACGCAGGCGTAACGCCCCGGCTCAAAATATGAACACAACTCTGAGCTAAACGCCCGTTCGGTTCCTTTGAGTCTGGTAATGTTATATTGTTCGGGTGTTAATATCGCTTTCCATTCATCGGGTGTTTTTTCAACTCTTTTGTCGGGAGCGGGGCTTCCGTTATTGGCGAATTTTATGATATCGATCCACTTTAACATTGTGTTGTTTTTAGTATTAAAAAATGTTTTCCACTGTAAATTGCTTTTCCTGAAACAGGAATGAGTCATTTTGTCTTCTGCCCATCAGTTGTTCGTAGAAGGGCGCATCCGGTGACATGGCTATATAATGTTTCCCGTCCAGGTCAAACTGGCAGGCAGGAATGCCGATTATGTAGTAGTTTCCGTTTACGAGTGCCACAGCACCTTCTGTTACGGCGTCTTTTTTGCCAAAATCCAGGTTCCGGAGCTGCCTCAGTTCAGTTTCTCGCTGGGAAATCTGTCTTTCAAGCGCGTAAAGGTATTCTTCTGCCTGCTCTCTGTGAGAATTGTCGTCAAGGTCACGGACATCTTCAAGATTCAGGTTTCCTTCCGTTTGAAGATTCGCATAATCTTCTTTTAAGCCTTGGATTGTCTGTTCGTGTGCTTTAATTAAGTTAGCTTTTAAATGTATTTTATCCATATTTATTTTGTTATTGCTGTCGGCTGCTTTTAGTGAAAGGCTTTTGTCGGTGCGCGTCCTTCCAGTGCTGTTATCCTTTGAAATAATGTTCCTCTATTACTTTTCCATTTTCCCATAGTGAACGGATTATCTCGTGCAGATAGATACTAGAACCGTCTTGCATGTCGAAGTCTAGAATGTATTCAGAAAAGGAAGCATTGTTATTTGAGGTCGCCCGAAGCAACTGTATTTTTTTTACTTGATCAATCGAATCGATAAAATCTGTTAGTTTCTTCATGACGGCTTGTTTGCCTTCTGTCACTGTACCGTCATACTCAACTGTTTTAATGTTTTCCGCGAAATACATGTCGCCGGCTTCGACGAGCTGACCTTCTGCAATCTTCGCATTCATAGCGTCTACAAGTTCCTGTATTGTCTTTTCCATTTTTTTATTGTTTTTATATTAAAGAATATTTTATGACCGGGGAATCTATTGACAAAGTCCTGTTCTATTATGCGCTGCCATCGGGTGTTCTTATTCGCCACTTTGGGCGAGACGAATGCCCGTGTATTGCCATTGCAAATGTGGATGAAAGAAATTCCGGTAGGTGGAACGGCTGTGGCCTGGTGGGGTGACGATGGAGGCACCCCGCAGTACCATCTGGTTGACCATGAACTTGCCATTGTATTCGCCAATGGCGCCCGCTTCCCTTACGTATCCGGGATAGGGAAGATAGGCACTGTTAGTCCATTCCCATCTTTGGCCCCATTGAAACCTGGGACTGGCTGCCTCCCATTCAAATTCCGTGGGCAGCCGCATCCCTTTCCAGGCAGCATAGGCAGCGGCCTCATAGTAGCTTATATGTGTTACCGGTTCGTTTAATTCTATTTTCCGGATACCCCTTGAAGAATAATAATGCCAGTTGTTGTTGATTTGGTGCCAATAGAGTGGGGCGCTGATTAGATTGTTCTTGACCCAGTCGAGGCCCTCAGCATGCCAGAGCTCGTGTCTTTGATAGCCGTTATCTTCAATGAATTCGATGTATTGTTGATTCGTAACTAATGCTTTGCTTATTGTAAAAGCAGCAAGGAAAACATCGTGGTTATTTAATTCGTTATCAAAGCAAAACTTATTGCCTTTGTAACCAATATTGTACATACCTTCCTCAACATGGATGACGCCCATTTCAGAATTGTCATTTATGGGTTGGTTAACAAGTTCCTCATATGGGGGAAACAGTGGATTGTGCCCTAAGATGTACTTAATGTCAGTGGCCAGCAGCTCTTGGTGCTGCTCCTCGTGATTCAGGCCTAGTATGGTCAGCGTCTGTATTTCAGCGGAGGGTGTATCGCTTAATAACTGAGTCATGGCCGTGTCAACATGGTGGCGGTAGCTATAGATATCTTCTACGGTTGGGCGGCTTAAATTCCCCCTGTCTGTTCGTATGATTTTTTTGCCGAAGCTTTCATAATAGCTATTGAAAACAAACGGATATGAAGTATTGTAGGGTTTGTAATCTTTTACGAAAGGAATTAAGATGAACGTTTCGAAAAACCATGAGGTATGGCCCAGATGCCATTTAGGAGGGCTGACATCTACTACAGGTTGGACGACATAGTCTTCGGTCTCTAACGAGGTGCAAATCTGCTCGCTTCTCGACCGGACGGATTGATATTTATCTTTTAGCTGGAGCATGTGCATGGCGATTTTGAATATGAGCGGCGTTAAATAGATTGTTGATGGCTTCGGCGTATGTGGGATGGGCGAACATGGTATCGCGGAGTTGCTCATAGGTGAGGCTGCCTTGTATGGCTATCTGCAATAAGGACATCAATTCTCCCCCGCCGGCACAAAGGGCCGTAACGCCGATAATTTTTTTTGTCTTATTGTCAATCAGTACCTTAATAAAACCCTTTGTTTCGTCTGTTTCAATAGCTCTTGCTATGGATGACGCGTTAAGCCTGGCAACTGAGTAGTCTACCCCTTTTCGCTCAGCCTGTTTCTCGGAAAGGCCAATTCTTCCCAGCTCCGGATCTGTGAATATGCAATAGGGGATCAGGTCGCTTTGCACCGGATCGATAGCATTACCGGAAAGGTGGTTGGAGATCAGGATATAGTCGTAATATGATACGTGTGTAAATGCGGGGCCACCCTTGACGTCGCCCAGTGCGTAGATTGCCTTGTTGGTCGTGCGAAGATGATTGTTGACAGCAATATACCCTTTTTGATCTGTTTCAACGCCTGCTTTTTCCAGTTGTAGATCCTCGGTATTAGGTGTCCGCCCTGTAGCAATTAAAAGGTGTGAGCCACAAAGCCCGACAGGCACATTTTCTTTCAGTATCGTGACCTCGGTCTCGTTTTTGCTATTGGTGCGGACACGCTGGATCTCAGCCTTTGTGATAATTGTAATACCTTCTTCTTCCAGAAAATGCTGAACCGCTATACTGACATCTTCATCTTCTTTCGACAGCAGGTACGCTGATTTTTCTATGATTGTGACCTGACTGCCTAAGCGTCTGAAAATCTGAGAAAATTCGAGTGATATGTAACCTCCTCCAATAATTATTAAATGTTCCGGAAGCTGCGTTATCGAGAGCAGGGTTCGGGATGTGTAAAATTTCGTTGAATCTAAGCCGTCTATTTGAGGAATATAGGGTCTGGCACCGGTGTTAATAAAGATTAACGGCGCCGTTATTGTTTTAATTTCATGGTCTTTTAACCGAATGTCTACCTGATTGTCGCCTGATAGCTGACCTTTACCATAAAATGTTGTGATATTCGGGCTGCTGTTAATACTGGTAACCTGTCCCTGCCGGAAAGCATGAACGACCTCTGTCATATTTTGATGTACCAGTTGGTAATCGGGGTAGGCTTTCGTATGGCGGACACCATATTTTGCCGCTTTTTGTGCCTGAGCGATCACTTTTGCCGTACCTACCAACGTTTTTGTTGGCGTACATCCATTATTAATGCAAGTACCTCCAATATTTTCGGATTCAATTAAGGCGACCTGCCGGCCTTCCCCGGCTAATTTCTTCGCCAGGGGGGTGCCCGCCTGGCCGGATCCGATGATTATCGCGTCGAAGTTTTCCATTTGTTCTTTGTTAAATGGCTGTCCAGACCGCGTCCATAAACCATGATTTAGTATCGGAAAAGTGGCAGGAATGTATAAAACTGTTACTGTCTGCCATCTTTTGAATTTGTCCCTTCGTGAATTTCTGTGATATTTCGGTCCAGATAGGTTCGTTTTCTTTAAAATGAAAGAGAATGCCGGATATCTTCACCGTCATGTCACATTTGCAGATCAAATAACTTTTCGCTGCCCCTTCCAAGGGGTCATAGCTACAGTAGTGATCAAATTGTTCCATATCAAAGTCAGCGTCTAGCTCCCGGTTGATTCTTTGAAGCAGGTTAAGATTGAATTCCCTGGTAAAACCGTCACGGTCATCATATGCCCGGCGGATGACCTCGGGATGCTTAATAAGGTCGAAACCGATTATACATTGATCGCCGGGATGCAGGTGACTTCTGAGTGTATGGCAAAATTGGCAGCTTTCCGAAACAGACATATTGCCAATATTGCCGCCAAGGCATAGGACTACTTTTCTCCTTCCCGGCCTTCCCTGGTAGGAGCCCAGTTGATCGAAGTAATCACCCGTGCGCCCTTCGAAAATTAAACCGGGTACACTGCCGGGGAGTACTACCTGTAATTCCCGGATTATACTCTCAGAGATGTCAATCGGGATATAGTGAATAGAGCTATTTCTTTTCACGAGCGAACGCAACAGGTGGATTGACTTTGCACAGTTGCCCGGCCCCAGCTCGATTAGGTCAAACTCGCCGTTTTCTTTTATTAAATATTCTGCTATCGTGTCGGATTTCTCTTTAAAGATTTCCATTTCACACTTAGTAAGATAGTAATCGGGAGAAGACATGATTTGCTCAAAAATGCGGTCCCCTGTTTTGTCATAAAAGTATTTTGAAGATAACTTTTTGGGAGATTTGCTCAGGCCTTGTATTACATCGATATAGAAATCCTTATTTTTTGCCATGGTTTCTGAGCGGCTGTCAGCTATCGCGATCATATAGAGTAATTAAGAAAGTGATTTTATTGGACGATGCTACCCATTCGTAACGATTCCTACTGCAAGGTAACATACCTTCATTATTTGATTATTGACATATGTCACATTCAGGGCGGTCAGCACGCGTCACTCTTGATGTGCTGTGTGTTGGGCGACCGGCGTATTCCGGTAAATGACGTAGATGCACTGAATGGATGTATGGGCAAAAAATACGGACGCCGTCTTAGGGAGCTTGGTGGCTATAATCTTTTATGAGTTTGGCAAGCGCTTTGTGGCCAGGATCTTATAGATGGCAGAACGTTGCTGGCACGGATGCTTGCTGTTTGATTAAATTAGTCGGATATGATCATTGTGCAAAAGGCTTTTAATCTTACTTTGAGAGGAGATCATACTGCACGCGCGTTAACGATTTGTCTTTTAAAATTTTTGTTGTTAACCAGACATATTCCTTTTTTTGCTGGTCGAACCCTAGCATAGAAAATGCGGTTCCTGCAGGACAGGCCGGAAAGTCGGGGAAGCCGACTCTGAGAACATATCTGCTTTTGTCGACGTTGTAGTCAAAAGGTGTAATTTTTCGGAGCCCGTATTTCAGATGGGTTGACTTATCGTCGAACAGATACGTAAGAAGCGGGGTCTTTCTTAAGACCTCCGTTATTGGCTGCTCTTCCATATAATAGTACATCCCGAGAAGGTCTATGAGGAGGCCTTTTAGCCCTTGTGCAGGTATGTGGACTGTGAAAAGATATTGTGTATCAAATGGTTGCTCATCTATATCAAACTGGTAGCCACCTTCGATAATAAAGTCTTTTTCTTTAAATGCCATTTTTAGTTTTTCCGATATCAGGGTGTTGTTTTCTATTGTAAATGTATCGGTGTATCCTTTGAGACGCAGTTCTTCAACTACTGTAATGAGATCTGTTTCCTTTAATGCCATAACCGGTGATTTTCTTGAATATGATTTGTTGACTATCAGGTACTGCCCCCAGGCTGGCCTTAGCTTTATTGGGGACAGATCCTGTCTTTTGATATGCGAACAACAAAATAATGAAATGCTGGCTTGATATACAATGATAAATGTCACACCGATGATCATGCGAAGCGCTGGGAGGTGAATTTAGGTACAGCAGACTTTTTTGCCCGGTTGATACTGGTATTTTATTTCTTAGTTTGACACTTCTTGTGATATTTATCATTTTAACAATGAATGTTAGTTGCTTTCTTTGCTGTCTGGTGGGATGGAGAGGAGATGGCAGGGGGTGTTGTTTTCGGGTTTTTCCTGGAAGCCTGAAGGTATTTGTTTTATGATGTATGGCTGAAACCGGCACATCGTTGAGAAAGGAAGGTATTATGCTATTTGTCATCCCATTGTGCTTTTCTCTCCAAAGTTTATATCTGTTCTGTGTTTAATAAATTGTATATGAACAAAGCTTTTTCTTTAGCCCGGCTTTTATTGCGTTTTTCCCTGGGATTGGGTTTTGTATTTCCTGTATTGGACAGGCTGGGTGTTTTAGGAGCGCCAGGTAGTCGTAATGTCAGTTGGGGTAACTGGCATAACTTTATTGCCTATACAAGGCGTATGGCGCCTTATGCATCAGAGAGACTCGGGAATGTTATGGGGGGATTGGTAACCATTGGTGAAGCGGCATTTGGTGTCATGCTCATTGCCGGTGTCTGGGTAAGGATCGCTGCTTATGGAAGTTTTTTGCTGACACTTGGTTTTGCGTTAAGCATGCTGTTTTTTTTCGGATATCGTGCGCCATTTGATTATTCCGTTTTTGTTGTTAGTTTTTCCAGCCTTCTGCTGGGCCTGATCTGTGAAAATGAAAGGTCGGCGGCCGCTCAGTCTCTTGATACAAATACTTTTAAGCCCTGATGAACCGTATTTGTATAAAAAATGCAGTTAACCATGAACAATAAAGCATAGCAGGTTTTGTGTACTGCGGGGTATTTTGCAAATTGAATTGCATCAGGTAAAGGGGCAGATTTTCTTTTAAAGTAGGTAACACATAATTTTAAATAGTAAAATGATGAAATTAAGATTTCTTTCTCCAACGAACCATGGCATTGTTGATTATCTTGCGGCTGTGGCATTGATTGTCGGACCATTTGCCTTACAGTTAGGTAGCAGTAACCCGGCAGCCGTCTGGGTTTCTGTGTTTTCCGGATTGCTCGTCATCATAGTTAGCCTAGCTACTAAATATCGTTACGGTAGGTTTAAAGTTATTCCTTTTGGCGGACATCTGGCATTAGATCTATTAGTCGCTACGTTGTTTATGCTTGTGCCGTTTCTTTTTAAGCTGGACGGGCTGGATGCAGCTTATTATTATTGTAACGCGGTCATTGTTTATTTGGTTGTTGCTGTTACACAAAGTGAGCGTAATGCGATAGAGTGATCATCAAGCGCTCATTTCTGTATGCTTGAGCTTTGGCGCTGGGGAAGCTGTGGTGAATGATATGTTTTCACGAAGAGGTGGCGCACCCGTAAGAGAGTGTGTTCGTACAGATCAATTCTATGGCTGCTGCCTTATGTTGATCTTGTAAGAGCTTGTTTCCACAATCCTATGGCACTTTCCATTTCCTGTGGGTTTAATGAGCAGTATCCGATCCTGACAAAATTGTCAGGCTGATTTGTCTTGTGATGAAAGAAGTAGTTGGTGCCGTCGCTGATTTTTAGTCCGGTTTGCAAGGCTTCCTGCGCCACTTTCCGGGCGCTGATTTCACCCTTATATCTTGCCCAGATAGCCAGACCACCTTGTGGACGGTCAAATGTCAGAAATTGTCCGAGGTTTTTTTGAAGGAGATCACATGTGGTATCGAGGCGTTCCAGGTAGGTCTTATAAGATTTTTTGATGTGACGAATGATGTCTCCGGTATGAAATAGCTCTGCCAGGGCTTCTTCTATCAGCTGTTCACCCTGGCGGTCTATTAATCTCCGCAAGGCAGCCGCACGATCGATCACCGTCTGGGGAGCAACCATGAACCCGATGCGGATACCGGGGGCAATACTTTTACAAAATGAGCCGACATAAATAATATGCCCGCCGGTATCTATACTTGCTAAAGGAAATAAAGGAGTGCTTGCATAGTGATAGTCGAAGTCATAGTCGTCCTCTATGAGTGCAAAATGGTATTTATCCGCCAGATTAAGTAGGCGCATACGCCGTTCAGCGTTAAGCGTGACGGTTGTTGGGCGGTGATGATGGGGGATGACATAGATGATCTTCGGTACTTTCTTTTTACAATGTTTCTCAATCACGTCTATATCCATGCCATCTTTGTCAACCGGTATATAGATCAGATTTGCGCCTGCAAACGCGAAGGTTCTGTTAGCATCTATGTATCCGGGTTCGGGTACCATAACGGTATCACCAGGTTGCACTAACAACTGGGAAGACAGGTATAGTGCCATCTGGGTACCTTTTGTAATTAATATCTCTTTTTCGCTGACTTGCATTCCTCTGGTACGGTTCAGAAAGCTGACCAGTTCCATACGCAGGCGTAGCGATCCGTGTTCAGGGCCGTACATTAGATATTTGTTGCTGAAGCGCCCCTTTCCGAACCGCCTGTATTCACGAGCTAAGGCTTCCATCGGTGCAAGTCTCGGGTCTGGAAAACCATCGTCGATCTGATATTTTACCGGGGATTCGTCAAAGCTTTTCCTACTACGGTCGATAGCGTCATTTTGTAAGGATGCACTGTGGTATTTCAAAGGAAAACCGGGATGGAGGGGACGAGCTGTATTTTTGTTTTTTGTTTTTTTGATATTTGCGGAAGTATCGGGCAGCTTAGAGGAAACGTAAATGCCGCTTCTTGGCCTTGATTCAACCCAGCCTTGTAAGTTCAGCTCTTCATAAGTGGCTACAACAGTTTTTCTGTTAAGTTGAAGCGATTGCGCAAGTTCTCTGGAAGATGGAAGCATTTGTCCCGGCTTCAATTGACCGTTGCAGATTAACTGGATAATTTCTGATTCTAGTTGCAGATAAAGGGGGCTGTGCATTTCTCCTTTTTTAAAGGAGATTTCAAGCAATTTTTTGATCATAACTGGACCCGTTATTATTTTAAAATTGGACCACTAAATTACTTAAATAAAAAATTATTTTTGGCGAAAATCCCATTGTCGTTATAGAACTATAATGATGTAGATTGGATCTTGTTGAGAGCAAAGGTGAAATTTCTGTTTCAACTGGACAGAGTATGCCCCAGACCTGAAAAAATTATCTATAGAGGGTGTTGCTTTTTGACATTGCGGTTATAGGTTTTCGGATGATGGGGCTCTCTCAACCTGTGTTGTATGTTGGGCGCTTGAATTGCCCTGTTTTTGATTGAAAATGTTGCGTATTAGGCTGAAATTGGCGACATTGTCCTTAAAGTCATGACTGAAGTAGAAGCTAACCGTGTTTTTGTTTTGATAGCTTTTTATTGACTATTTCGTAAATTTACTACTATAATGACCAGTCGATATAGAAGGGGGCGTGCGTACAAAGGGGGATGACTGAGAATGTCGTACAGAGAATGATGGTGGGGAGATAAAGAACAAGTGAAATTAAAGCCGGATATGACTAGTAAGTGCACCTATCTGATTGTCATTATCTTATCTGGAATAGGCGCCCGCCGACTGGTATGCTGACAGAAAATAGACTTGGCTTTTCCGGGGGGCAGTAGGGATGTGATTATAACGCGACGTACAGTGTACTTTTTCCCCGGCTTTTAATAGTGGTGTCTCCGGGAATGTCGGTATTGAATGCAAAGGAAATTCCGGAATCTATTTTCCTATATTTAGTTTGTTTAAAGATTATAGAGCTTGATGGAGGGTCTTTATAAGCATGCCGAAAAAATACATGTCGCTCACTTTTCATTGAAAAAATCATGACCGGCGTATCCGGTGTCTTTAGATAAACATTGGTTCATCTTTCATCGCGGTGAATAAAAGACTTTGGGCAACGATAGGCCGGTTTTATTTGTGTAATAAAATAGCCTGTATTTCAAAGACTGGCTTTTCGTTTATCTTTTAGCAGGTAACGGAGTGGAGGACATGTAAAAAGTTAAATTCTTATTATGATAAATAAAGTGTTAACCAAAGAATTAGTGAATCCCCAAACTAACGTGTTGGCATTCAGGCTAATTGAATTAAAGGATGATCAGTATTTTAAATCTCTAAAGAGCTTTAACTGCTATAAAATGATTCTAATTAAGAAAGGGCAGGGAAGAGTCCGGTTTGATACGGCTGATTTTCCATTTTCCGACAATTGTTTATTGCGTTTTCCGATTTATCAGCCGTTTTCCATTGATGCAAAAGGGCCGCTTGAAGGCGTGTTATTGCAGTTTCATCCTGATTTTTTTTGGAACCACAAGTACGATGTTGAATTGACCAGCAAACAGGTGCTTTTTAAATCTATAGAGGAAGTGCCGCTGATAAAGCTAGAAAAATCGGAGTTGGAACAGCTTATGCTTCCGATTGACAGCTTGTTGTATGAGTTAAGTACTGAGCGGTTAGGCCAATATGATATTGCGATATCCTGGGTGAAAATATTTATGATTTATGCTTCGAGAATTAAAGATAAAAGGGGCGCCGTGCAACCCGAAAAATTTTCTGAGTATAACTTTATCAGTCGGGAATTGATTAATGCGATTGAGGAACACTTTCACCATAAACATCGCCCTGGAGACTACGCGAAATTATTAAACATTACCGTTAAAACCTTAAATAGAGTCGCCAAACAGCAATTAGAGAAAACGGTTGGAGATATGATCTCGGATCGGATTATTACACAGGCTAAACATGAATTATATCTCAGCGTTAAGCCTGTTAAGCAAATTGCTGATGAACTTGGATTTAATGATGTTTCTTATTTTAGCCGGTTTTTTAAACATCACGTGGCGGTCTCGCCTGAGTTGTATCGTCGATCTATCAGGAGAAAAAGCAGCGATTAGCCGGCCGTTACGGTGTTGTCTGGTAAGAGGATGGTTTATGTTTCATGTGGTGGACTGTACAATATGAAAATGAGACGGCCCTCCATTAGGTCAGGCGAGGGAAGCCCTCGTATTTGGCTATTACGCCGCCTGTCGGTTTAAATGAGTATGAACTACAACAAAATGTCCGTTTTGTCCATTGACTAGGCCTGCTACATCACTTAATTTCGCAATTGTAAGGAGTTTGAGTATGAAAACTGTTTAAGTGACAGCATTAAGGATGTGAAAATTTTACTTAAGCTAAATTATTATTCCAGTTGATGTTTGAAAGCATATTTGAGTTGTTTGAAAAGCAGCTCCGGACATATAGACTGTTTTCTGATAAGGATATTGCGATAATTAGATCTCTTGCTGTTTCCAAGCAGATTAAAAAAAGGGAATATTTATTACGGCAGGGGGGAATTTGCAAATTCCATACCTTTGTCTGTAGCGGGTGCTTACGGTCATATCGAATAGATGATCAGGGTATAGAGCATATTTTTAATCTTTCGCCGGCCAATCATTGGGTATGCGATCGCGTAAGTCTTTCTACAGGTGAACCGTCGGATGAATTTATTGATGCTCTGGAAGATAGCTCGGTTGTTCAATTTTCAGCAGCGTCATTCGATTTGTTATTGGAGCAGATCCCGGGTTTCAGGGTATTGAATACGAAGATTATTACAGATGATTGTGGCTTGACCCGGGATAGGGTTTATATGATGCTCAGTTATCAGGCAGAAGAACGATATCGTGAATTTATAAGAAACTTCCCCCAGTTACATAAGCGCCTTCCTGTTTATATGATTGCTTCTTACCTCGGTATATCCAGGGAGACACTGACAAGGATCAGGAGTAATATGGTTGGGTTAAGCAAACCTTGTAAAGTTAATGCTGAATGATTTCCTGTTGTTAGCGTTGGCTGACTTATTTTAATTTGTCATGGATGTCTGGCTGATCTGTTGTGTCGAAATAAATAATAATAGTAATTTATAAATTAAAACGGATGAGAGCTGTCTTTAATGGTCAGGTCATTGCGGAAAGTAATGACACGCTTGTTGTTGAGGGAAATCATTATTTTCCCCCTGAATCTGTAAATATGGGTTTTTTAGGTAAGTCGAATACCCATACGACTTGCCCGTGGAAAGGGGTGGCTTCCTATTATGACGTAAAGGTGAACGGCCGGACGGCCGAAGACGGTGCATGGTATTACGCCAGTCCGAAACCGCTGGCGGAAGCTATTAAGGGATATATCGCATTTTGGCATGGTGTTGAAGTTGTTCATTGAAGATGAGGGCTTCAATTTGTTTCAGGGCGCTTTCGTTTGTCTATTTTGATGCTTTATGTGATGATTACCTGTGATTATTCTCTGCTGAGGCTCTGGCGGAAGGCGTCCGCAGAATAAGGTTTTGAACTAAAACGATTTTTAAACAAAAAAAGGAAAATATGAAAGCAATTATTGTGGCTGGTCAAGATGCCGGCATTGCAGGTATGAAATTGGAGGAATATCCTGATCCGGAGCCCTCACTGAATGATGCTATTGTTCAGGTTTACGCATCGGGGTTTACCAATGATGAATTAACCTGGCCATCCACATGGGTCGATCGTGAGGGGCGTGACCGCTCACCTGCTATTCCCGGTCATGAAGTGGCCGGTATTGTAACGGCATTGGGATATGGCGCCACCGGCGTCTCAATCGGACAGCGTGTCTTTGGTCTTACAGACTGGCACCGCAACGGCAGCCTTGCTGAATATGTAGCTGTGGAAACGCGTAATCTGGCTCCCTTGCCGGCTGATGTTGACTTTAACACGGGGGCAGGGCTTGTGATGTCAGGTCTGACTGCGTGGCAAGGGCTATTCACACACGGGCACCTGCGGTCCGGACAGACTGTACTGATCCACGGAGCCGCTGGTGTCGTTGGCTCTATGGCTGTCCAGTTGGCCAGGGAAGCGGGAGCATATATTATCGGTACGGGCCGTGCCAGTGGTCGGCAGGCGGCGGTTGACTTTGGCGTGCATGAATACTTAGATCTGGAAAATGAGCAACTCGAGGATATAAAGGGAGTAGATCTGGTATTTGATGTCTTTGGAGGAGAGATCAGCAACCGGTCTGTCGGGTTGATTCGCTCCGGTGGGGCACTAGTTTCGGTCGCGGGTCCAACAGATGCAAGGCCTGCTAACGGGACGGTTATTGACTTTGTCGTAGAGACCAGCCTCGTCCAGCTAGACGAAATTGTGCAAAGATACAGACAGGGACGTCTTCGGACACATATCGGATCTGTTGCGGCGCTGGAAGACGCTGTCGCCCTCTTCAATGCGAAGGACAGACGCGGTGGCAAGACGATTATCGAGATCGGTTCCTGAAAATTTCGCTGTATCTAAGGATCTGCGGTTTTCTGCGCCTATTTAGGATAGACATGGATTATGTTTCAGTTGCATGGGACATAATCCTTTTTTCTTTTATTGTCGGTGTATTTCTGATTTTTTTTTCATTTTGCCGGGAAGGGACGCGTATACGTTTACCGGTATTATCATGGACAAAATTGGTGGCGAGTGTCATTGGTGCACGGAGGCTATATTTCCGTCTTTGCAAGCGGAAGAGCTGGTAGAAGGGGATGGATGGCATGCAAAAAATCTACGAGGGGGCGCTTTAGAGAGAAAATTGTCAGAAGCCCTTTAGCAGGATACCTCTCTATTCTAAATATACAACGCCCGTTATCAGGATTAACGGGCCAGCATAGGCTCAATAATAATGAGGAGGCTGCCTCAAAAAAAAGAGGCTGCCCCTTTTTCGTTGTGCACCTCATGGTGCATTTCAGATGATAATTAACTGATGAATGATGCATTGATCAACGGTAAACACGATTGTATACTAGTCTTTCATTCAGATTTAACAGGATATGGGTTTTCCTAACCTAATGCCAGACAATAAATTTAAAAGCGCCGCAAACTTTGAACAAAGATGCAAAAAGAACAAAAGGAGTAAAAAAAAAACTAGTAATCTTTTTGACTCATGGTTCATCAATAGCGTAATCTCATTTTTTGCTTATGAATTCGCTTATTACACGTACAACAAATTCTGGGTTTTCTTCTGGTGAAAAATGGCCGCTGTAGGGAACTGATTCGCCAGAGATCTTTTTAAGACCCCTTTTGAGGAATCCCCGGATATAATGGTCTATATCTCCAAAATCTTTATCACCCTTTAAGTATAGAACAGGTGTATCCACGGACGTTTTATGGCCATTTTCTTTTTCATCTTCCGGGAAAGTTCTATACCAGCCTAAAGCTGTTTTTAAACTATGTGAAGACTTGTAAGATTGAATGTATGTTTCTTTATTTTTCATTTTTATTGCCTCTTTATTGTAGCTCAAGGACGTATAAAAAAAATCAAACAAAACGTTTTCTTTACCTTTAATCAATTCTTCCGGTAGTTCAGGCACGGCATAAAAAGCAAAATGCCAGATATGTGGGTTACGTTTTACTTCTTCCCAGGGAACCACGCCCGGCACCGACGTTCCAATAATAACCACCTTAGAGATGATTTCGGGAAAATGAGTAACGAGAGAATAGGCAACCATTCCGCCGATATCGTGTCCGACAACAACAGTGTTCTGTAATTTTAAAACAATCAATAAGTCCTTGACGAAATCCGCAATAGAAAGTTTGTCATAATTATCTAGTGGTTCTGAGGATCCTATACCTGGCAAATCTATCGCAAGAACATAATACTCTGAGGCCAGGTACATCATCACATTTTCAAACTCCATCGACGTTTCAGGATATCCATGTAGGAATAATATAGGCTGATTGTCTTTATCGCCGCCTTCGACAAGGAAGGTGGAAATGCCTTTTACATTCACTTGCCTAAAAGAAAGTAATACAGTTTTCATTATGCTTCGTCTTTAGCAGCTTCATTTACATAATTTTCGGCTATTTCGGAGAGTTTTTCATCTGTTTTTAAGGCTTTTGACCAATTGCTTTTCTGCCCAATTTATATCCTTTAAGGAACTTATGAAGAGAGAAGTCAAAGCGCTTTCCTGTTGTACCGACCGCTTGCCGGAAGTTTGGTTTGAGGATGTTTTTTGTTGCATAAAATGTTATTTATTGTTATATAAAGAATTGACGAGTACCTTATCTCTTGTGATTGGACTTTATTCTATTTACTTTATTTTTCTTAGGATCATTTTCTTCAATCTCTTCTTCTGTGAACATCGTTTCTACTTCTTCAATCGAATGAAGGCGCCGAAGCTCCTTTTCCTGTTGGAGATAACAGAAAGCGTAATATGGTATTTTTTTTAATTTATAATTCTTCTTCTGTTAGATCTTCAACATCGATAAGCGAGCGTATCCTTATTCTTGCTGGATTACGAAGACCATTAAAAAGGTTGCGATTGTTGTTCCTGTGTTGATTACGAGCTGCGATGTATCTGATAGTCAAATAACGGACCGATGGTTCCCCATAGGAGCACTATACAAATAGCTGTAAAAAAATAACCCCGGAGATCCTGTAACGTGTGTAACCCTGTTCGCAAAGGAGTCAAATATTTTGGATAGCCGATGTTTTTTATTTTTGGACATTTTTGACCGTTTTAAAGAAGCGGTGAACCTAACAACAGGGGGATGTTTTAATTGTTATAATAATTCAATTATTATACCATCGTTTAAGGAATCGTGTCCTAGGTACTATTGGGTGATTAGAATGGGGGCTGGCTACCGTCGTGGCGTGAATAAAGTCGTTCATGTCTACGGAGAAGGACTCTAATCGGTCCGATCACGCGAATTAACTTTGCGGTTTTATCTCTACATATCGGGCAATGTGCTCGCAGGCAGACGGCTGAAGGATTAGTGCCTACCCTTTTGTAATTACAATGACATATGCGATCCTGTATATATAATCTCTAAATATTGTCTCCCCCCATACTGGCTATTGATGCGAAACAGACTTGTCTGTTTGATATTCTTTCTTTAACTTTGTGCAATGCGAAACGAAAGAAAGAATTCAATTCGACAGACAATAGTAGATACAGCTGCACGCTTGTTTTATAAACAGGGATACAGCAACACTGGAATTAATCAAATTATTGAAGAATCCGGGGTTGTCAAATCTTCGTTGTATGCGACTTTCCGGTCGAAGGAAGATATATTGATGGAATATTTGATAGCGGCAGGGGCTGCTACGGACAATGCTTTATTAACCGCTGCAAATAAATTTAAAGAGCCAAAAGACAAGGTATTGGGTGTATTTGATTATCTGATGAGCCTGGTACAGGAAAAGGAGTATTACGGATGTAATTTTTTAAATATCATTTCTGAAATTCCGAAGGATACGGAACGCGTTGTCAAACAGATTAGAACGCAAAAGAATGGGGTAAGGAAGCTTTTTGCCCTTTTACTAGCACCCGTGGGAAAAGAAGAATTGGCCGACGAGATCTACATATTGTTTGAAGGAGCTCTAATCGGGAATAAGGTTCATGGCGCGACATGGCCGGTTAAAAGCGCCAGGAAAACAGTTGAGCGACTGCTTAATTAATCCCTATTTAAAAATAAATGCTTTATGAATAGTGATAAAATAAATATATTGAGTTTGGAAAATAATTAAAACAGACAAGTCTGTTTTAATTATTTTCCCCTATCTTTGTTGTGTGATACTTTTAAGGGTAATTTATTTATTGATATATCGGAATAGTTTTTGGGTTTGATAAAAAACAGACTTGTCTGTATTGTTCATTATTACTTAATAAAATTTAAAGAAATGAAAACGCAAAAAGTAAGCTACGTAAAAGCAAACATTGAGGATTTAAGTATTTTCTACCGGGAGTCAGGTCCGGCAGACGGACCGGTTGTCTTGTTGTTGCATGGGTTCCCCACCTCTTCACACATGTATCGAAATCTGATTCCATTGTTGAATGAGAAGTATCATGTAATTGCACCTGATCTTCCTGGTTTTGGCTTTTCCGATTCACCAAAAAACACCGTGTTTACATACACTTTTGATAACCTGACTAAATATATTCAGGGGCTAATTGATCATTTAGGTTTAAAACGCTTTACCATTCAGGTATTCGACTACGGTGCGCCCGTCGGATATCGTATCGCTGTCGCGAACCCTGAAAAGATAACTGGTATCATCTCGCAAAATGGCAATGCCTATGTGGAAGGCTTAAGCGAAGGCTGGAATCCCATCCAAAAATATTGGAATGAGCCAAATGAAGAAAACCGCAATAACCTCCGTGGCATGTGTACAGCTGCTACAACCCGATGGCAATATTTAACAGGTGTG
Source organism: Arachidicoccus terrestris (assembly GCF_020042345.1). Lineage (NCBI taxonomy): Bacteria > Pseudomonadati > Bacteroidota > Chitinophagia > Chitinophagales > Chitinophagaceae > Arachidicoccus > Arachidicoccus terrestris. The sequence goes on along the minus strand of NZ_CP083387.1, from coordinate 721,957 downwards.
AACAATCCGGATCTGGTTGCTCCGGAATCGTACACACTGGACCAATATTTTCTGGACAGGGAAGGTAATGTAGAACTACAATTAGACCTTTTTAAGGATTATGCGAGCAATGTTGCTATGTATCCTGTTTTTCAAGAATATTTTAGGCAAAAGAGCCCCGAATTCCTGGCTGTCTGGGGGGATAAAGATCCGTTTTTTTTGCCACCTGGTGCTCGGGCTTTCGCACGGGATCTGCCAAATGCAATTATTAAGTTCTTTGACACAGGGCATTTCGCTTTGGAAACGCACGTACATGAAATTGGCACTGAAATAATAAAGTTCTTAGAAAAACTCCCCCGATAGCTTGCTATTGGTTGAAGGTATTATAATTAAAAAAAGCGAATCAGTAACCGCGATCAAAGGTCGCCGAATATCAATATTTTCAAAACCTTTAATCTATTAAATAATCGAGTAAATATAACAAAATGCAGATACTTACTGAGATGGAAAAAAATATACATCAAAACCCCGGAAAACCATTGGCAATAAAGTTTGCCGGCTGGGTGAGGCAACGTAATCTCCCTTTTCTGATAATCTGGATAGGTATGGTCGTTATGCTATTATGGGCCGGCGCCTATAAGTTGACAATTCCCGGTGCGGAGGGTATAGCACCCTTGGTAAACAATAACCCACTTATAAGCTGGCACTTTAAGGCTGTTCGGGGTGTATCACGGTTCTGATCTTATTGGACTAACTGAGCTTATTGCTGCAGTATTGCTATGTATCGGATTATTTAAGCCGCGACTGGGTGTGATCGGAGCAGCGATCGCTGTTGTAATGTTCTTTATAACCAGTACGATGGTAATCACGACACCGGGTGCATTAACTAGTGTAAACGGAGTAAATTATATGAGTTTTCTTGGGCTCTTTCTTTTTAAAGACGTTATAAATATGGGTGCATCTTTATATCTGGTGAGTCGATTTGGTCATAAAGCAGCTGTAGCGCTGAATAAGTAATTAGTAATGGAAATACAAAATTTATTTGAAAACATTTGTACAAAAAAATAGATATTATATCATGAAAACAGTATCCGTTCCTACGAAGGAACAAGTATCTCCAGAAAACCAGGTTTTATTTGAAAATCTGACGAAATCAATTGGTCGCGTACCCAATTTGTTTGCAGTATATGCGCATTCCAAAAACGCACTTGGGACTTATCTTGCGTTGGCTAATGCTAAAACTTCATTAAGGGCAAAAGAGAAAGAAGTTGTAAATCTAATTGTGAGCCAGGTCAATGGTTGTGAATATTGCCTTGCGGCACACACAGCTATTGCTAAGTCACATGGCTTTACTGATGAACAGATATTAGAAATTCGTCGCGGCTCGATTAGTTTTGATGTTAAATTTGATGCATTGGTCAAACTTGCAAAAAGTATTGCTGAAAATAAGGGCCATGCAGATCAACAATTAATTGATAATTTCTATGCTGTCGGTTATGATGAAGGCTCGCTCATTGATGTCGTAATCGTCGTGGGGGACAAAACAATCACTAATTATGTTTACGCTTTGACAGGTGTACCTATCGATTTCCCAGCGGCTCCATCAATCTAAGCGCAACACTCTGTGGTCAGACAAAAGGTGTGGCGATTTTATCGTCGCCCCTTTTGTGCTTGAGATAACTGGTCGTACCAATGATCGATTTGATGAAATCTATGAACTTTACGAATAGATCGCATTTACTATCGTATGGGCTTACCGGATATGCATTTCATAAGAACATAGCGGATAAAACGAAGATTTCTCAATTATCCACTCTGGTGTTTCCTGTAGGGCTACATTTTGGTATTTAATTGGTCGTCCTTTGAAAATAGACAGGTATCAGTCATTTTGAGGGCTTTTGTTACAACCTATTAAATTACAGATATTTTGCCAGCTTCGTACAGTTAAGTCTTGCAGGACCATCGTCACACTTATGTTGGCAATGTACTTATCAAAAGCCGCGAAATAGTTCGATGATCCAGGTGAAGTTTGTTGTGTATCGGTGAGAAGGATAATACGGGGATTGGCATTTGGTTTCGTGTCATTGAGTATGTAAGGGGGCCCAACTCTTCAATAAATGTTGGCCGATGCAGATGATATTAATATCATCACCTCTACTGAGATGATATTCAGTTTGAAACTGATTATGATAAATTGGCTCAAAGATAAACAAAATGGCTTTCCGGCCTTTATTCAGATTTAATAGCTTCTACTGGATTTGCCTGGGCCGTTTTAAGGGCCTGTAATCCAACCGTCAGCAGTGTAATCAACAAGGCGATCAGGCCTGCCGCCAGAAATACCCACCACCGAATATCTATTTTATATGCATATTGCGATAGCCATCGGTTCATTATGTACCAGGAAACCGGTGTGGCAATGAGAAAGGCAATCATTACATGATATATGAAGTCTTTTGACAGTAGCATCAGAATGCTTGATATTTTGGCGCCAAGCACTTTTCGGATGCCGATTTCCTTTTTGCGTCTGGAGACAGTATGCAATATTAAACCTAAAAGACCTAGGCCGGATATAAAAATGGCTAAAAATGAAAAAATACTTGAAATTTTACTTAGCGTTTTTTCATTCTGATACAATTTGCTATAATCATCTTCAATAAAGGCGTAGTTAAACTGCATGCCCGGATTTACCTTTTTATACAGTTGCTTTAATCCTGCCAGTACTTTATTTGTCATTCCAGGCTCGATGCGAATTAAAGTATGGCCCCGATTCATATTGGACCAATGTAAAATAAGTGGCTTAATAGCATCATGCAGAGACGCGAAATGAAAGTCTTTGATGATACCTATTATTTCTCCTTTTTTGCCCCAAAATGTAATGGGCTGGCCAATTGGGCTCTTCAGTCCCATGGCACGCTGGGCGGATTCGTTGATAATGTACCCGGCGGTATCTGCTGCTCTGTCTGGAGCGAAATCGCGCCCTGCAATAAGATGGAGCCCCATTGTTTCGATGAAGTTATATCCGACAAAAGACTGGGTAAAAGAAGTAATCTCATTGGCTCCTTTTCCCGGCCAGGCGACTCCTGTAGTTGAGCTGCCAATATTTGTAGGAACCTCTTGTATGGTTGATAGTGACCGGATACCCGGAATGTTTCCCGCCTCTTGTGTAAAGTAAGTGTATTTTTTCGACATGTTACCCTGAATCGGGATATCTATGAGATTCTTTTTGTTATAACCTAGGGCAGTCTTTTGCATATATCCCAGTTGTTGGGTGACAATTACCGTGGCAACAATAAGTACTATTGCAATAATAAATTGAAATATGACCAGACTCTTTCTGAGCATCGCGTTCTTTCCTATGTTTACGCTACCTTTTAATACTCGTACAGGCTTAAAAGAGGAAATGAAGATAGCGGGATATAGTCCCGCTGCTGCGGCAATTGCAATTGCCGAAATGCCAATGATCAGCCAAAAATAAAGATCGGAAAAAGGAAATGATATTTGTTGGCCGACAAAAGAATTAAAAAAAGGCAAAAGACAAAGAATGATCACTAAGGCAACAAAAATGGAGAGGAGTATCAATAACACAGATTCCATCATAAACTGTATGATCAATCTGCTCCTCGAAGCGCCTGCAACCTTACGAACGCCCACTTCTTTTGCCCTTTGTCCGGCCTGTGCTGTTGACAGGTTAATAAAGTTAATGCAGGCTATAGCGATGATGAAAATTGCAATAACTGTGAATAAGTGTACCAGGTCAATCCGTCCACCTGCTAAATGGCCGTTATCAAATTGGTCCTGAAGATAGCTATCCTTGAAAAGCTGCATACCCAAGTCCCTATGATATTGCTCAGTATGGCCTGTGTATTTATAAAGAAAATGCTCTAGCTTTTTAGCTACCTGTTGAGGATCTGCATTCTTGGCTAACATGATCATCGTGTTTGGCCCGCTGTTTCCCCAATCTTTTGCATAGGGGGCTTCTTCCAGGAAAGTTGACCAGTTTATCACGCAATCGGACTTGGCAGAGGCGGTATTAGGTAGATCTTTGTATATCCCCGTGATCCGCAGGTCCTTACCGGTCTCGGTATGGACAGATTGGCCAAAGGCAGCCTTCAGACTACCAAACATGCCTTTGGCCATTGTTTCAGAAATACAGATACTTTGGGGGGAGGCCAATGCGTTGGCCTTATCACCCATGATGAATGGATAATTCATCATTTTGAAAAAGTCGGCGTCAGCGTAGTAGGTGTCATACAAAAGGTTTTTGTTCCCTGCTTCATATAGTACTTTGTCAGGGGTATCTTTTAACCAGGAGACATTCGCTGCATATAAAATTTCCGGGATTTCTTTTTTTAATGCTGCTCCGAGTATGCCCGGTGTACCATATTGTCCGGTTCTTTGGCCATTAATATAGTAATTTCCATAAATGATGTAAACACGATCATTATCTACCGTAGTATGGTCGATTTGTCGTTCATTTCTGATCCATAAAAATATGAGCAAGCCAAATGTTATGCCCAGAACTAAGCCGAGCATATTGATAATTGTGTAAACTTTACCGCCAAAAGCACTTCGGATGGTTATTTTTAATGAATGGGACATGTTTATTGTTTGAGTAGGGAATCGGATATAAAATAGTGTCTTGTTGTAGGATAGCAATATATTGAATCCCAATTTTTAATAATGTGACCCATTTTTACGATTATTGCCATTATTCTGTAGATTTCAGGCTTTTGGTAGGATGCTGCTCTGAGCACATGGACGCCGGTTATTGCGAAAGCAACAATTAGAACAAGGCTGCCTGCTGCAATAAAAACCCACCACCGAATTCAGTTTTTTAAGATTTTCCAAACAATAGACCAAAGTAGAAAATGCTTTGTATTTACCAAATTATGAATGTGTAAGATATTTAATATGTCCGTATTCGAACACTGGTACTGTTCACATTCGAACACAGTTTCGGAGGGGTATTCGCACAGTGATGCGGTATGCTGCATGCTTCCCCGATGAGCAAATTGTCGTATCGCCGATACGACAATTGAGTTGGGCTGATTTTATTGCCCTCATACCTTTAAAAAAGCCAATGAAATGTGAGTTCTATGCCGAAATGTGCAGGTATTGTTGTCCGCCGGATCCGCAGAGTCTTTTATGAGTGACGGGGGAGAGGAGCTGTATTTTGATATTATTTTGTCAGACATAGGATTACCGGGTGACTCTTGTATGAAAGGGGTGACGCTTATGAAAATAAGAAGGCCTAAATGCCAGGTCATGATGTTATCTGTATATAATGATACGGCAAGGATCTTTCAGGCACTATACGCCGGTGCTGCCGGTTACGTGTCTAAACAAACGGCTTTTGTAAAAATTAAAGAGGCCTTAAACAGTATTTATAATGGGGGCGCTTTTATGTCACCGAATATTGCAAAGAAGGTGACGGGTTATTTTAACCCCGCCGCTTCTTCTAAAGTGCGGGATCCCCTGCCGCAGCGGGAACAGCAGGTGCTGCATGGGGTAGAGGAGGGGCTTTCTAATAAAATAATAGCTGAACGGTTCAATATTTCTATTGAAATCGTAAAGGCGCATGGTAAGAAGATATACCAGAAACTGGAAGTTAATAACAGGCTGGATATTGTCAGAGGGAATACCGGTAAACATTGTATTTGCCCCGGATATTATTCAGCATCATTTTTTTCCCATAGCCTATCCCCCGTCAGGGGGATTTTTATTTTATCTGCCTGACTGATCTTTGTCCTGTGGTCATGCGGGCTGAGAAACGCAAATAGAATTGCCCGCATTCTTGTGAAGTCTTAGCATGCACCTGCGCCAGGTGGGTGCTTGGGGTTTTCGGGTACCTAGCAAGACTTATTTGTTGCTTTTTATTTAAGACTGGGCCGCCATACGACAATAATTTAAAATAAATGAGAAGGCATCTGCCCTTAAGAGGCTTAATCCCGGCAATCATCGGAGCTGCGATATTTATGTTCCTGTATGTAGTATTAGTTTAAAAACGATTTAGACCTGCCTGTGCAAGGCCAGATGGAGTAGTCGCTATTTGCTGAAGGGCAACGAGGATATAATAATTAAGTTTATTGACATGGATAAAATTTGACGGATGAAAAAAAACATAAGACTTCTTTTTGTGGTATTATTTTGGGCGTGCAGCGCCCGTGCGCAGTATGCTGTTGTGCATAGCTTTAACGGCAATGACGGTGAGAAACCCTATAGCTCGCTGATCAGTGACGGCGCATATTTGTATGGAGTGACCAACCGGGGTGGGACATATGGAATGGGCACTATTTTTAAAGTAAGTTTAGCCGACGGAACACTCACGGATATATACTATTTTAACGGCACCGACGGGAGATATCCTTATGGGTCACTCATTATGGATGGCGATTATCTCTATGGTATGACGCCTAGTGGAGGGGCATTTGATAATGGCAATATTTTTAAAATAAATAAATCCGGAGGTGTCCTGACCGATATGCATGATTTTGATGGTGCAGGTGGTGCCAATCCATATGGTTCACTTGTCATCGACGGGGATAGTCTGTATGGTATGACCACTTTTGGAGGGACGGCCGGAGATGGTACGGTTTTTAAAATAAATAAAGACGGTTCCGGATTTGTCGATATGCACGACTTTAACGGCAGTGATGGCGGCACCCCTTATGGATCGCTTGTTGGTGATGGGGCGTATCTTTATGGTATGACCTATTTTGGCGGAAACTTCTACGGCAATATTTTTAAAATAAGTAAGATCGATGGCTCCCTCACTAATATGCATAACTTTAGTGGTACGGACGGCGCAAATCCTTATGGTTCGCTTATTATCCAGGACGGGTATCTGTATGGTATGACATCGGGAAGCGGACTTAACAACAATGGAAATATTTTCAAATTGAGTATAGCAGATAACAGTTTTACCAGTATATACGATTTTAACGGTATTGATGGCGCGACTCCGCTGAGTACACTCTTTAGAGATGGAAATTATCTGTATGGCACGACATTTAATGGCGGGCTAAATACCTATGGCAATATCTTTAAAGTAAATCTGGACGGCACCGGATTTATAAGTATGCATGACTTTGTCGGCACCGATGGAGCCGCTCCTGGTTATGGCAGTTTAATATCTGTAAACAATAGCCTTTATGGTATGACTGGTCAGGGTGGAGCAAACGGCAAAGGTGTCATATACAAATTTGATTTGTCTGCCGCGATGCCGGTTCATTTTATTTCGTTTACCGCCACTTTTACGTCAAACGGCAACCGTCTGGATTGGGCTACAGGCGAAGAAACAAATAGCAAGGGTTTTCAGGTTGAGGTAAGTACAAACGGTAAGGACTTTACCGGGATTGATTTTGTCGCAGCCAAGGGCAGTACTTCCAGGTACAGATATATCGATACGCACAGTTATAATGTTTCAACTGTTTATTACCGGTTAAAGCAAATAGATATAGAAGGAAAGATTGCGTATAGCCCGGTGGTCTCTATAAGAGCTGATGAAAACGGCGGTATAACGGTTTATCCGAACCCTGCCAGCGCATCTGTAACGGTGACTGATGCCTCTGGTGACATTCAGATATTCAATAGTGCGGGCAAAGCGGTTCTTAAGCAGATATCAAGCGGAGCGAAGACTATTATAGATATCCGCAGTCTTCCGTCAGGCATTTATTTTATTGTAGATGCCAAAGGCAATAGAAAGCGGTTTATGAAAGAGTAGTTGGATAATAAAAACATCAAGACTGTATATATTAAAATATAGAGCCCTGAAGGATATCAACTATATAAATTTTACCAAAAAATATTAACTTTTAAAATTCCGGGAATAGAAATGAAAAGATATTTACTGTTGATCGTATGCTTCGTTTGGAGCATGGGTATGAGCCAGCTATTAGCCGCCGGGACACCTTTAAACCTAAATGCAGACAGAATTTGTCTCAGAACCATTTTTGGTAAATCCGTTTTCTGAGGACAACCTGGTAATCGCTTCGTTGCATAATAGGGCATTTTGGGATGACAACATCAATTTGTCGCAGTCAATCCATTCTTTGTAACGGACGGCCATTCAGCTCATAAAACTAAAATGGTTAAGGAGTGGTTAAGTGAAAATTAAAATGGAATTGAAGTATTCTTTATTCCTCCATATAGCCCTGAGCTTAACGCACAGGGATATTTGAATCAAGATGTAAAAACAAATGTCATAGGCAAAAAGAGGCCGATCAATAAAGAACAAATGCGTGACGATGTAGAGAGTTTTATGAAAAGTTGAAAAAATGATAAAAGGCAGGTGAAAAAATATTTCCATCAAGAGGATGTCAAATACGCCGCATAGACATTTTTGGTATACTATTTTACTAAACGATTAATATATCTTTAGTTTTATACAATAGAGAGAGGAATTCTTGAAAGAGGTGGAATTAGTCCAGGCGGGCATTAGGTAAAGATTTAGGATTATTAAACAATTCATCATTTACAAGTGAGAGTCGTTCACTTAATGTATAATATAGCTAGAAAATATATGAAATTAAAATTTGGTCTAATTCTTTTTATAGTTTGTCTTGTTTCTTCTTTCACTATTACTCAATGTGTAAGCCAGAAGCAAAAAAACTTAATGCTTATAAATCGTTTTTTATTAAACGTTAAAAATGATTCTTTAGATACCAAAGGCATAATCGAAAGTTTTATGTATAAAACGAATGATTCAAATTACCTTAAGTTCCAAGAAATTTATATACCTTTTTTGAAAAGGGAATTGAGAAAGATTGATATTGATAAGATATCTATTAAAACATACAGACAGTTGCCAACAGAACGACGGACAATAATTGACCAAAGTGTAGATGATAAGCAAATTTATGTTCTTTTTTATAATGATACCATTTTTCATAATGTGTTAATAGAAGATAATCGGATAAGGTCATTTACCACTATGACATTTGGCAAGAACAAGACATTTATGTATTGAGGTAGATTCATACCTACAATCTCGATAATATTTTTCTTTATTCAGTATGAATACCGGGCTTCCCGAAGGTGGTATCTCTATTCAGATCAGAGGCCTTGGATCTATCAACTCGACTAATGAACCGATTTTTGTTATCGACGGAGTGATTATGAATTTAGGGACGGGTGAGTTTTACAAGTGATGCATTTTCCTTTATCAATCCCTCCGATATCGAAAAGATTGAGATTTTAAAAGAGGCACCTGCTACGGCTATATATGGCTCTCAGGGTACAAACGGCGTTATTTTGATTACGAACAAGCAAGGGAGAATGAGTGCCCCAAGCATTCGTTTTGACGCGCGTTTGGGAAGGCAAAACCTGCAGAAATATTTGCCGATGATGAACCTGCCTCAGTACGCCCACGCATCTGAACGCACTCTATGACATTTTTGGATGGGGCGTGAATGAATATTTTGTCAATCCGAGCTTTTTAAGACAGGGAACCAACTGGCAGAAAGTCTTGTTCAAGCCTTCTTATATGTCCAGTTATAATCTGGATGTCTCCGGTGGGAATTTTTGGGGACAGATTGAAAGTTTAGCTACTTAAATTTTCAACCCTTGATTTTCGATTTACACACTTTTAGGGATCCTGTCGGAAGGTGATTTTGCTCGTATTTTTTATTATAAGATGTATTGATATCAGACAGCCCCAATTAAATTGACAAGGGTTATTAAATTGGTAAAAATAATTATTCTATACTCATACAGTAAGAAACAGGGGTATATGCTTTATCACCTAACTTATCTAAATTATATAAGGCCACGTAATTACATCCCCCCATTATGCTATATGTCACGACAGCATATTGCATATTGTCAATAATATAAATTTTGTTTATTTTCAATTCCTCATCAAAATAAATAAGTTTTGCCTCCGGCTTATCTGTACATAGCGCTTTATTCAAAAAATCCAATCTTCGTTTTTTTTCTTCAGGTGCGGGATCATTGTATCTAATTGCGGTAACCCCTCTTCTTATATCCATGTATCCCCAAAAATTAACCAAGCATTTTCGATAATCTTCCGAAGCAGAAATAGGTAAAATATAGTATTTATTTTTGAACTGGTTATAAAATTCATTATTTATTTGGACTGGAAGGTTTTTGATTGTATCAGCAATTTTGTCTATCTCTGAAAGGATATAATGTGGGTCAAAGTTCCGGTATAACTCTGGATACGGCGTAACAGCCAATTTAGCTATTTTTATAACGTCATAACGAAGGCTATCAGATATTTTTCTAACATATATATATTTAAATTTGGGTTGGATAAATAAGTAAGGTGATTTTATGAATCGGCAATACTGGTTGCCTCTGTTATAAAGGATACCCGTAAGCATTCCGTTCATAAAATTATCAATAAAACGATGGTATATTTTTACTGCCGTTTCATTTGCTTTATTGCATGTGATTTTTTTATTAGATATGCTTTTTTTCGACCATTTATTCAACATTTTTCTTAATAATGGCGTATCATTGTTTAGATACGCTTTTTCAAGCATAAGGGAGTCCCTGACCCGACTATTTCCTTTTTGAGCCAATAAAGATGTGTTAGTCAAACACAAAAGAATAAGAAAAGCGATATCTACCCTTCTGAAAACATGCCTAAAGGGCAGAGCTAGTTTAAGCTTATTTCTGAATGTTTGGATTGGCAATTTTTGCTTCTTCATTTTTAATTTGAATGCCATTGTAAGCTCCCCTTTAAATAGAACGAGTTAGAATTAGACAAAATTGTTTAATTTTAAACCGTTCAAATATGAAGAAGAATCAATTTAGCGCGACTCAGATCGCTAGTATTTTAAAGGAGCTTGATGGCGGCAAAAGTGCCGAGGAAATAAGTCGAGAACGTGGCGTAAGCAAAGCCACACTCTATAATTGGCGTAAAAAGTACGGTGGCATGGAAGCTAGTGAGATGAAACGGGTGAAGGAGTTGGAGGAGGAAAATACCCGCTTAAAACGTATGTATGCCAATCTGGCAATGGAGCTTGATGTCGCTAAATACATAATCGAAAAAAAGTTGTAAAGCCTTGCCACAAAAGGGCTTTGGTAGAAGAAATACGTAAGGAACTGCCAAAATCAGTGAGCAAGGCTTGTCGGGTTCTCGGTTTAAGTCGAAGCGTATTGCACTATAAATCAATCAAAGATGACAGCACTTACGTGGATTTACTTCGTAAGCATGCTGAAGATCATCCTCGTGAGGGTTTCTGGAAGGCTTATGGCCGCATCCGCAACCAGGGTGTCATAGTAAATCATAAACGACTCTTTCGCATTTACCGGGAAGCTGGCCTGTCTCTTCGTCGCAAATGTAAGCGCCGCCTGCCCAATAGAGAGAAGCAGCCATTAGTTGTTCCGGAGACCTTTACACAGAGCTGGAGTATAGATTTCACCAATGACGTTCTGAGCAATGGACTTAAATTTAGAAGTTTTAATGTTATTGATGACTATAACCGTGAAGTATTGTACATAGAAGTTGATTACAGCTTAAAAAGTAGCCGTGTAGTGTGGGTGTTAAACCACCTAATCAACCGCTACGGTAAACCACAGAATATTCGTATGGATAATGGCCCGGAATTAATAGCAGGGTTAATGACTCATTGGAGCGCAGTAAACGATATAACTTTTCAGTACATCCAACCTGGCAAACCCATGCAGAATGGCTATATAGAGCGATTTAATAGGACTTACAGAGAAAATGTACTGGATGCTTATATCTTTGAATCGTTGGATGATGTAAGAGATATCACAGATGAGTTTGTAAAAGACTATAACCACGATCGGCCACACGACTCATTAGGAGGTCTTCCACCGGTGAGGTACCGGGAAGAAAGCGGCCAAAAATTGATTGGGGGCTCGTTCCGCTCCGGCTACGCCTCCGCTACACTCGCCCCCAATCAATTTCCCCAGGAGAGGGAAGAAATCTAATCTCTAAAGGTTCTATTTTTGGGAAGCTTACACCATATTTCGTATGAAAATTGAATTTTAATCATTATTGTCCAGTTCTAGAGTTGCGGTATAAGTCGAACAGAGTCAATTGATTATCATTTAGATCTTTGAAATATTATGATTGAGATCCTGAAACAGTTGGTTTACAGGGTTTGAGATGCTTAAAACCTGTAATATTCCGTAGAGGCCTAAATTGCTTCTTTGCAATTGCAACTAATACATAAACAGACGCCGCTATCCATACCTGCGTTTTTACGGCATTTTCAGATTGTTCCCAAAAGAATTTTATTTTTAGATGTTGCTTAACCCACCTGAAGAAAATTTCGATGAACCAACGTGCTCGATAAAGTTTTGCGATTTCTACAGCATCTAATTTAAAGTTGTTTGTTAGAAATATTAAAACCTTGTCTGTTTCGAAATCCTTGTATTTTATCAACCTTAATTTGTTTGGGTAATATTGTGAAACGTAGTAACCACTCAACTTAATTGTCTGATCAAAAAGGATTCCTTTTTCTATGTCCTTTGGATGGGAATACCTATAAAAGCATTTGCGCAAAGAGAGGTAGAGCAAATAGTGATAGTTGGTCGATACAATCGCCGAAGACAAATAACGAAGGGGCCACATTGGATAATTTGTTGCAAGAATGTCTTTTAGTGTTTGATGTTTTTTTCTAAACGAATAATTACTCACTTTTATTATAGTCGAAGTAAACTCTTGTCCAGATTCAAATATAATTCAGCATATATATATTAAAATAATATTAATTATATAAATAACATTGTAGAACTAAATACTGGTAATTGAGCCAAATAGAGCCTACTTAAAAATTGGCCGCGAGGTCGTTTATTACTCATAGATACCATGGCATTCAAGAACATAAGAGCATAACTTAAAATCCAAATTTAAAGATATTTCTGCTAAAGTAATTAATTTCTCAACTTGCTCGAAAGTTAATTTATAAGGCCAGTATAATTCATAATCGTCCGCTGGTTCCAGTGTTACAATTTCTTTTAATTGAGCGAGGGAAAGATTAAGCGGAATTTCCGAAACAAGTTCATCATCGCTTCTTCTATATACTTCTAATACTCGATTTACTGCGATTAATTTCATTTTTTTTATTTTTTTAGGCTAGATGAGAAGGATCGATGTTGCAGTTTCACCGGAGCCTATTGTTATTTTTAATTCTATTGGTTTTATAATTTCATCTCCTATTATTACTCCCTTTCCAAAACTAGCCCCTACGTCAATAATTTGCACCGTTACGAACTAAGTGGTTGATCTTTGAGGGTTTGCTGTTTTTAAGTCTGGTAGTTTTTACGATGTTAATAGTTTTATTTAGTTGTCCAATATTTTTGTGCTGCTGAATACCCGTCTGATTCCCATTATTCGATTGTCTATAGTGAGGTATGAGGGGTCTATGTCATCTCGCCTTGTTTTTCTCTTAGTTACTAAAGTCTAAAAAAATGCCAAAGGAAAGTTACATAAAGCTATCAAAGGTCAATTTAGGGAAGGTCTACAAGTCCCTATTTTTTTGGGGTCCATATAATTCCTTTCGTCGTTCCATTGTTACCTTAAATTTGTTATAAACAACATCATATGCTTCTTCGATAGTATCGATGTCGGTCTTTATAATTGTTTTATTTCCTCGCTCATCAAGACTAAACACATAATACTTACCATTAGAAAGGGTATGAATATTTGTAGCCAAGTTTTTGATTTCGTAACCCAACGAATATGCATTAGGAGGAATCCATCCTTCATTCAACAATTTTAATAATTCATCTTTTGTCATATCTATTTTATCTTTGTATTTCACGTAAAAAGCCATAGTTAACTAAACTCTGAATACTTGATATTGCACACCAAAACTTGTTTGTCCTTCTAAAAAAACTGGAGATGCAATTGATTGCAACACTCCTAGTAGTTTAAGGGGCTTCGTAAGCATAATAATCTTAACGCAAATACGGCGGAATTGTTCTTTGACCTAAACCAACTTCAGGAATAGACAGCCTTTTGCCATATTCGCTTCCAAAACGATCAACGAGCTTACCTCGCATTAATCCTTGAACTGCATCGTTGAGAATATTATTTCCATGTAAAGAAGCATGAATTCCTCCAACAGTTGCATCGCTAGCCAACCCACCAATTTCTCCAAATATAGCATCATTAATTAAACCACCAGGAATATTATAAATGTTAGCCAATACACTGCTAATTTATCCACTTACCGCACCTCCCACAACTCCCAGAACTACACTTTCCGCCATATTCTGTAACCCACCTCCGGCAATCATTGCATTCAATCCCCTGTAATCCCCCCTGCCGAAGCAAAATTCATCGTTGCACCACCGACAAAACTACCTGCAACGCCAGAACCAAAATACTTAAAAGCATCGAAAACTCCGTGAATATGACCAAAATTTGTCACTAGATTACCACACCGCCAATAATTGATTATTGCATTGTTCACTATTGGCTTGATCTGAGCTTTTTGGCAACCATCTTACTAAGCGATTCAATATTCATATCCGCTACCTGCAATAGGGTGGGGGGCCTGGACAGTATGCTTTGGAGAACCTTTTCTATGCATCGCAGGAAGGCCATTAAAGACGTTCTTAAGCATAAGTGGTGTTACCTGCTCATGTTCTAACTGTAATAAGGTGTAATGCCGTTCCAGGTCGGATATTATTTGATTGAGCCGGAGATTGGTTCTTTTGCTATCCGGAAAATTTTTTGCCTTTTTTGTTTGATTATCCCACTCCTCCAGATGTGCTTTTCTTCCAGTGGCGAGTTCTTCTTGGCCTTCAATACTTATCCAGCAGTAAATAGGGGCGTAGCCATTTGCATTGGCTTTGGATTTTCGCTGCCATAACAGGAGCGTCAATTTTTGATTACTTTTTCATCGGTTTAAATTTAAAAATGAACATTTAATTGTTCTTTTAAATCGTATCTCTAACCACTTTCTAAAAGAAACTGGTGCCCTGAATTTAAGGTATCTGATAGGGCACCAGTTTGAGCACCAGTCAGATTGATTAGAATTGATGAAAAATGACCTATTTATTTACAAAATGCACCGTTTTTACGCTAAAAAACAAAAAAAGGCGCTATTATTATCGCCTTCTGTGAGCTCAATGATACATGCCTCGAATCAATTTCGGGAAGATTTAGAGAAACTAGCAAGTTTGTTCATTTTTTTAAAATTGATAATCAATTACTTAAGTATATAACAAAGAAGATTTGATCAAGGAAACTAATAGCGCATTGAATTAAGGCGCCTAAAAACCTACGGCGAACTAAAAAAGGGCCTGCTTTATGAGCCCTCACGTTTAAATATCTAATAATATACGTTACTATTAAATATTATACGTAACTTTAAACTATTAATGTCACTAAATTCTTTTAACTGCTAATGATTTCCAATGCACCGGCTCAAATATTGGAATATGCTGTTCAATTTCCCCGAGCACTGCTCCGTTTATTAAAAGCTGGCTCAAGCGATGCTATTAGCGTAGAGGTGGTCGACGATGTTGCCAATCGTAAAGCAGACGGATCGACTTTCTTTGAAGAGGATAAAATCTCTACAGTAGGCAATCCCCTGACGGGTCGATCAACTGGTCAGTGGAAGACCTTTTATAACTGGCTAAAAGCTATTCATGATGGCAATATCGATTTAAACAAGGCTCATTTTTTTCTGTACACCAATCGAAGTGGTCGCCTGCCACTATAGATGCAGAGAAAATGTGCTAGATGCTTATATCTTTGAATCATTGGATGAGGTAAGAGATGTCACAGATGAGTTTGTAAAAGATTATAACCACGATCGGCCACACGACTCATTAGGAGGTCTTCCACCGGTGAGGTACCGGGAAGAAAGCGGCCAAAATTGATTGGGGGCTCGTTCCGCTCCGGCTATGCTTCCGCTACACTCGCCCCAATCAATTTCCCCTGGAGAAGGAAGAAATCTAATCTCTAAAGGTTTTTTTTGGGAAGCTTACAAACTGATGTATGCTGAACTAGTTTATTTATAATATTTATACGTTATTTTAGACTAAGTAGCACTCGAGAAATAGGGTCATAATTGCGTATCTAATTTTAACCAATTTTAGACAAATGAAACTTGGATTTTTGCTATATAATGGAATAACTGCTCTTGATCTATTTGGCCCCTTAGACATTTTTGGCCGGGTGGACACATGGGAAGTAGAATTATGTGCGTGTTCAAAAGGAAAATATGATATTGGTAACAGTATATCTCTCGAGCCGAAAACAATACTAAATCCGAGTATTAAATATGACGCATTTATAATCCCTGGTGGTGTTGGACAAATCGAATTTTGTGAACATCGGACCAATTTGAATCTAATCAAGACCATTTGCAGTAATGCCGAATATATACTTGGTGTATGCACAGGCTCTATTATACTAGGTTTCTGTGGCTTGTTAGAAGGCAAAAAGGCAACTACAAACAAATATTGCTTATCCTCAATTGAACAACTGGGCGCTATTTCCGTAGATCGAAGAGTTGTTGAAGATCATAATTTATTTACTTGTGGGGGCGTTACAGCCGGATTAGATTTAGCGCTCTATTTCGTAAAAAGAATTCAGGGAGACAGGGTTGCAAAAAAAATCCAATTGAGTATAGAATACAGTCCTGAACCTCTTTATAGTAAACTACAATTGGAAGACGATAAAAAATTAGTTCTCGAAATGGACCTAGATAAACGGAATATTAGTGACAAAAGAAGTGAGCAAATTAACCGATTCTTAAAGAATATATAGCAGTGGTTTGAAAAAAATAATCATGATAATCTTAAGTAAATTGTTCGAGTCGATAGAAAAGCATCCTCATAAGATTGCAATTCAATACAACGACAAAACCATATGTTATAACGATTTAGGAACCAATATTGAAAAATGGTCAACAGATTTAGGGAAAACTATTTTATCCCTGCATTTTTCAATTTTTTTATCTTCAATAAAGTATTGACAGATATCGGTAAATAATTTTTCTACTTTGATGGGAAGTGTTTGATCGATTTTTATTGGCTGGTCTTTTTGGGCTGTTTGGTATTGCCCTGGGAATATCTGTTTGAAAATATCCTGCTGAAGGATTTTTTCCTGTTGCATTTCCAAGCTAAAATCTGCCTTTTCGGCTTCTGTGGGTTATCTTGGAAAGTTTGTTATTGTTCAGGACTGCTTCCGATGTATTGGCACGACATTTTTTCGTTTTGTTGTCCCAGTTTTGAGGGTGTACTATACAGCCAGTGGAGGCCTGTCCCTTAATCCGTTGATCGTTATTCGGACGTAAATAGGGCAGGCGTCGTTTTCATCAGCCCTTTTTGTGCTTAAAAAGAACTGAACATTCAGATTTTGCTTGATAATCATTGTTTTTTCATTTAAAGAGTATACAATAGTCCTTAAATTTCTCAATGACATTTTTTGAGAGGGGACCTATTTTGAGGGTATAATATAGTCCCCTCGTATGGTCTCCGAATTGGATGTTTCAGGATGAATCGAAATAGAATGCTTTTTTTCTGAAACCCAGTGGTATCAATCGTTTTAAATGAAGAAGGCGCTATTATTAGCGCCTTCTGTGATCCCGCTGGGACTCGAACCCAGGGCCCATACATTAAAAGTGTATTGCTCTACCAACTGAGCTACGGAATCTTACCAAATTAACCATCTAAGTTTCTGTGTTTCAATCACCTTGTTGTGTTAATTGGAGTGCAAAAATAAAAGAAAAATAGATAACACCAAACTTTTTATAGAAAAAAATAAAAAATATTTTCTGGTGTTGCTTATTCGTCTTCCGGACAATTACACCTGCAAAATTTATTATAGAGTTTTTCGTAGATCGGAATGATATTATTGATGTTGAAAGTCAGCGCATGTTGATAAGCATTCTCTTTAAATCGATCCAGTAACGCATCATCTTTAAATAATTCAATAGCTTTATCTGCAGCATGATCAACATCGCCCACATTAAATAGAAAGCCAGTTTTGCCTTCCAGGTTTACTTCAGGTAATCCGCCTGCATTACTGCTGAGTACAGGCACGTGAGCAGCCATCGCTTCTAATGCAGCGAGTCCAAAGCTCTCATACTCTGAAGGAAGAATAAATAAATCAGAAATCGCCAGGATCTCTTCCATCTGTTCCTGTTTGCCCATGAAGCGCACTTCATTTTCCAATCCCAGTTTATTAATGGTCTCTTCGCAGACAGGCCTTTCCGGTCCGTCACCGACCATTAATAATTTACAGGGGACTTCTTTTTGTGTTGCTGCGAAGATCCGGACAACATCGCAAACTCTTTTTACTTTCCGGAAGTTGGAAGCATGCACCATGATCTTTTCACCTTTAGGTGCAACAGCTTTTTTAAACGCGTCGATAGGCTTTTTATCAAAGCGCTTAATGTCCACAAAATTATAGATGACCTGGATATCCTTTTTGATATCAAAATATTTGTAGGTCTCTTCCCTCAGGTTATTAGATACCGCAGTAATTGCGTCACTTTCATTAATGGAAAAAGTAACGACAGGTTCATATGTTTTATCCTTACCGACTAAAGTAATATCTGTTCCATGTAAGGTGGTAATAAAAGGCACATCGCGGCCCGTTTTTTCTTTTACGATCTGTTTGGCCATAAAGGCTGCAGAAGCGTGTGGAATCGCGTAATGAACATGCAGGAGATCCAGGTCATATTTTATAATGACATCTACCAGTGTACTGGAGAGCGCTAATTCATAGGGAGGATATTCGAATAAAGGATATTCCGGCACCCGGACTTCATGGTAGAATATATTGGCATTAAATTCATTGAGTCTGACAGGCTGCCTGTAAGTAATAAAGTGTACTGCATGCCCTTCATTGGCCAATGCTTTACCTAATTCTGTTGCCAGAACGCCACTGCCGCCAAAAGTCGGGTAACAAACAATTCCGATACGCATTTTTTTTGTTTAAAGAGTGACATTAAACCAGTACAGCCTCCTGATTAAGGAACCGGATCATAACCACTGCCTCCATGCGGATGGCACCTGGCTATCCGTTTGATTGTCAACCAACCTCCTTTAAATAAGCCGTGTTTTTTAAAAGCCTCAATACCATACTGGGAGCAGGTGGGCGTAAACCGGCAAGTTGCCGGCAGGGCAGGAGAGATGACAAGCTGGTATACCTTAATGAGTAAGATAAACGGGTAGCCTAATATTTTAAGTACTGCTTTAATAATAAATGATTTATGTCCTGAGATGACCTGATCGATCTCTTCAGATTACATTGCCTAAAATCCCCGAAACCCGGAAGCCAATCTCCTGATGGACAAATGATAATCAAAGGTAATATACCTGTGGTAAAGAAAATGTAAAAGAAATGTCAGCATCGGTTTTTCCTATGGTAGCCGGTATAGTAGGAGAAACTGCTTAACCTTTATTCAGCTGCCTCTGTTGAAGCTTTTCCACAAGTGCTGTCAGTAGTTTATCGACTTTCTGTTCGATTTCCTGCTGGGTAGGGAGCTCTTTATGCCCATATAACCAGAATAGTGATAGCCTGCAGCCGTTGGCCTGGCAGAGCTGCCATAGAGGTTCTTTACGCTTCCGATAGGCCTCTCTGAGTAGTCTTTTTACGCGGTTGCGCCGGGCAGCCTGTTTAAAGAATTTTTTGCTGCAGCTAAAACCCGCCTGAATAGGCACTGGGGCAAGCTGCTTGTTCTTCAAACCTTCATTTGGCCTTGCCGGTGCATCTTCAGCGTGAACTTCATAAAACAAACGGATAGGAGACACTGTCACAAATTTTCTGGCTCTAAATAGCTGATCAATTTGCTTGCGGCTTTTAAGTTTTTCGGGTTTGCCCAGCGTTTGCTTCATGATTAAAAAAAGTGAATAATTTTCTATGATCCAATCACGCATCCATCGGACAAATATACGACAGAAGGTGGTGTAAACAGGAGAGGAGTATTAAATGAAAAAGCGCTATAAAATAATATTTTACAGCGCTTTTGTCAATATTGTAAAGAGTCTGAACTCTTAGATCTTATTTTAATTTCCTTTCATCAGAAACCGTTAATTTTTTACGGCCTTTTGCGCGACGGGAAGCCAATACCTTGCGGCCATTAGCAGAAGACATGCGCTCACGGAATCCGTGTACAGATTTACGGCGGCGGTTATGTGGTTGAAATGTACGTTTCATCAGTTCTTTTTTTTAATAATTTTGACTATATAATTAACTCTAAAACAAAACAGCGACCATTAACTGCTTTTGTTGTGAAAGGTGGGCAAAAGTACATCATTTTACCCAATTAGAAAAAATATTAGACTAATTTCTCAAAATTTGCTTATTACCTCTCAACGATCAGTGGGTGTCTTGAATATAGAGAAGGGTGATGATTTCAGTTTATAGCTATATGGATATATAACCACCTGATTACCATTATGCACTTTGATGCTTGAATTGATTTCCACGCTACTGTTACTGCCTGAGTTAACGCGTGGTTCCGTGAATGAACCCGGATTAATGAACCGGAACTTCCCCAGACTGGATAAGCTGGTTACGTCTCCGTTGCTATTGCCGGAAGAAATAGAGGATAAGGAGAAAAAAGATGTCGGGCTCTGAATATCTTTCAGGCTGAATTTTTCGGTTTTATCTTTCTTTTTATCCTTGTCCTTATCGTCGTCCCTATAGGCATTCGTGCTGCTGAAAGATGCAAAAGACATCGCCACCATCGTGCTGAACACCACGGTAAAAATAATCTTTATATTTAATATCTTTCTTAACATCACTGCAAAGGTACAACCTTTGTTAAAGATTGCAAAAATTATTTTTTAATTTCAGGTTAAGTAATTATTAACAAATGTGCATTATTTCAGGAGGTTATATATTTGAGCTGATATTTATCCAGATATGCACATACCCGGGTGTAAATTGTTGGTCGTTTCATATTACTGGCCTACATTAGAGTAATCGGATGAAGGCGTTAGTTTGGAGCAAGCCAGGATATAAGTGTTCGTATCTGGATGAGAATCAATGTTTTTTAAGAAGTGGCTAGAGAGGATGGAAGACGGCTTACCGGAAAGATCTTGAATATTTTGGTAAAATTCTGTTTGGGGGTTTATCTGATCGGATAATGATTAATATTGCAGGGGTCAGCATGACGAATGGCCAAGGTAACATTAGAGCGGGTCAGTCGTCTAAAGAACAGTGAGGTCGAGAAAGGGAAGTTGAAAGCTGCCTGCCACGGCAAAGCCTCAATTTTCCATCCAGGCACAAAAAGATTTAGAGGTGAACCACATTAGATACAATATTTTAAAAAAGAGGGTCTATGCGGGAAGATAATTACAGAGAAGAACAGCGGTCATTGAAAGAGTGGTTGGCGATGTATGAACAGCTTCGCACGGGAGCCGCCAATGTTTTTCTGGAAGAAGACGTTTTCTTGATGATTATAGAATATTATGATGAACAGGATAAAGTGAAAAAGGCAATGGAGGCTGTCGATATTGCCCTTGAGTATTATCCTTATTCTACACCGCTTCTGGTAAAAAAAGCGGATTATCTGATCGTCTATAAGCAGCTTGACCAGGCGATGGAGGTTTTAGATCAGGCGATGATCTATGACAGCCGCGATGTGAATATTTATATACTCAAGACAGAGGCACTCCTGGCCATGAAAAAGAAAATGGAGGCCAAGGAGATCCTGCAGGCGGCAATGGAATTATTTGAAGGAGAAGAACTGGCAGATTTGTTATTCGAGTTGGCAGATGTATTCGATGACTATGAATTATACAATGATGTCTTTAATTGTCTGGTCTCCATATTAGAAATAGATCCTAACAATGAAGAAGCGCTGTATAAAATCTGTTTCTGGACAGATTTTACAAACAGGCACTATGAAGGCATCCAGATTTACAAGCGGATCATCGATGCCTATCCCTATAATGATCTGGCATGGTTTAACCTGGGAGCGGCTTATCAATGCATTAAACGATATGAAAAAGCGCTGGACGCCTATGAATATGCGATAGCGATCAATGAAAAGTTTGATTACGCCTATCGGAATATGGGTGACGCACTCATTCATATGCGCAGATATAAAGAGGCGATCGAAGTCCTGAAAAAAACACTGGAGCTCTCCAAGCCGGACAGCATTGTTTATGAGGCGATCGGGTATTGCTACCATAGACTACTGAACGGGGAAAACGCCCGGTTCTATTTCCGAAAGGCTATTAATATGAGCCCGACGGAAAGTAAGCTGTATTATAAGATAGCGCTCACTTATATGGATGAGATGAAATGGTCACAGGCTTTAAAATCACTGGATACCGCCATGGCATTCAATCAGGATGCCTATGAGTATGAGCTTGCCAAGGGCGAGTGTCTGATGAATATGGAAGAGTACACAGAAGCCATTTATTCTTTCGGCACAGTCGTAAAGCATCGCAGAAAAAGTGTCACAGGCTGGTCTAACCTGATTAAATGCATGTATCTGGCAGGTGCTTATGAAGACGCGGAAGAGCAGGCAGCTATGGCTTATGAGCTGACCGGCGGTAAAGCTATTTTCTTGTATTTTACAGCATTTGCACAGTATGAACAGGGAAGAGTAGCGGATGCGCTCATCAATCTGGAATCAGCGCTGGTCGCCTCTCCCAAGCAATTTAAAAAAGTGGTTGAACTCAATCCGGCCATATTACAAAACCATCGGGTGGTGAGTTTGCTGGCTCAGTATAAGAAACCGAAAAAATAAGCCCAATTATGAATTTATTGATTTTGAAAGCTCATTTCAATCAATAAGCTTATTTTTGCGCACAAGTAAAAACTTTCTTAGATGAATTTTAAATTATCTCAGATCCCTGAGCGAACAACCTCCCCAAGAGAATTTGGACTCACAATGGTTATGGATAAAGGCCTGAGTCTGGAAGAAGCAAAAAATTTTGTCAGCATCGGTAAACCCTACATAGATATCGTCAAACTGGGATTCGGGACCTCCATGGTAACGCCTAATCTCAAAGAGAAAATTGATATCTACCGTTCCAATAATATTGCCGTTTATTTTGGCGGCACCCTGTTTGAAGCGTTTTTGATTCGCAATCAAATTGATGAATATATCGGGATCTGTAAAGATTACGGTATCGACTATATGGAAGTCAGTGATGGCTCCATTTCCATTCCCCATGCAGAGAAATGTGGTTACATAGAAATGCTGACCAAGCATGCGACCGTTCTGAGTGAAGTTGGCAGCAAGGATGCGACCAACATCATGGCGCCATACAGGTGGATTCAGCTGATGCAGGATGAACTTGCGGCCGGGGCCTCTTATGTGATCGCAGAAGCCAGAGAGGCGGGTAACGTCGGATTATATCGTGACAGCGGAGAAGTAAGACAGGGACTCGTCAATGAGATCCTTACAAAAATTCCAAAAGAAAAAATTATTTGGGAAGCGCCTCAGAAAAATCAGCAACTCTATTTTCTGGAACTCTGCGGCTGTAATGTCAACCTGGGTAACATTGCACCGGCAGAAATCATTCCTTTGGAAACCATGCGTATCGGTCTGCGTAGTGATACGTTCCACCTATACCTGAATAAAGATCATCAAAGTACCTACTAATCGCCCAGATTTATTTAAGCACGCATGAAAAAATACGGGATCATCGGACTGCCACTTGGCCACTCATTTTCCAAAAAATATTTTGAGGAAAAATTTAAAGAGGAAGGGCTGGCAGATTGCGTATTTGAAAATCATGAGCTCAGCAAGATTGAAGAAGTTGAAAAATTGATACAGGATCCTGCGCTAAAAGGATTCTGTATTACGATTCCTTATAAAAAAGCCATTATTCCTTATCTGGATGAACAGTCTGAGGCCGTTCAGGCTATTGAGGCCTGTAACTGTGTTCAGATCGTGGGTGGCAGGCTTAAGGGATATAACACAGATGTAGCCGGCTTTGAGCGTTCATTTCTGCCGCATCTGAATCCACAGGATAAAAAGGCCTTGATACTGGGTACCGGCGGTGCGGCTGCGGCCATCTGTTTTGTTTTACAAAACCTGGGTATCGGCTATAAGTTTGTTTCCAGAAACCCGGCGCCCGGCCAGCTCTCTTATCAGGATATCAAAGACCCGGAGATACTGAAGACGTATACGGTTATAATCAACTGTAGTCCGGTAGGGACTTATCCAAAACAAGATCAGGCGCCGGACCTGGCCTATGAGCAACTGAGCTCTGCGCATTACCTCTATGACCTGGTGTACAATCCGCCACTTACGCGGTTTTTGGAACTGGGAAAGCGCCAGGGGGCCAGGATCCAGAATGGTTATCCCATGCTGGAAATCCAGGCGGAAGAAAACTGGAAGATCTGGAACGCGTAAAACAGGCGTGCTGATTGCTAATGTAAAAGGATGCTTTCAATAAAGGATGCAACCGGACGTTACTATATTCAACATCAGCACGGTTCTTATGGATGCGCGCATTAACGATCTGTTATAGCTTATAATTATTACTTAAGTTTATTTTGCATCGCTGTCGCTGAGGTAGCATTCACTGTGTTAACTAAACTATGACTAAGAAAAACGATCCAGATGGCAGGCCATTCCATAAAGTCTCTGCCGTTTTTTGTTACTGGTTGATAACCGGCATTTTCTTAATAGGCATCCAGTCTGCAGTCCGGGCGGGCGTTAAAACAGCCGCTGGTGATCCCCATGTTGATTCTGTTCCTGAAAACCTGCCGGCAGGACTATTTGCCCAACCGAAAATATATGCCGCACCGAGGGCGCAACATGCTATAAAGATTGATGGCCGCCTGGAGGATCCGGCATGGCAAGCTGCGAAGTGGTCCGATCTCTTTTCAGACATTGCGGGCATTTCAAAATTAAAAGGCATCCGGATAGATCAAGCCGCGGACATATTGGCTACCCGCGTAAAAATGTGCTGGGACGCCCAGTTCCTCTACATCGCAGCGGAACTGAAAGATCAGGATCTCTGGGCCACGCTCCGGAAGCGGGATACGATCATTTACCATAATAATGACTTTGAAGCTTTTTTTACGACCGGCCCCGATGTATCCAGCTATTATGAACTGGAAATTAATCAACTAGGCACTGTACTGGATCTCATGATGACACGCCCCTACAGGAATGGCGGCAGAGCGGTGATCCATTGGGACCTGAAAGGTCTTCAGTCAGCCGTGCAGCTCCATGGGACCGTAAATAATCCGGAAGATAAAGACAGCAGCTGGACCGTAGAAATGGCTATCCCATTTAGCAGTGTGCTGAGCTTTGGTCAGCGGACACCTGCACGCGGTACCTACTGGCGCATGAATTTCTCCCGGGTACAGTGGGATCTGACGACAATTAATAAGCGTTATGAAAGAAAAACGATCCATGGCAGGAGGGTTGCTGAACATAATTGGGTCTGGTCTCCGCAGGGTATCGTGGATATGCATGCTCCTGACAGATGGGGCTATTTGTTTTTTACAAACGACAGCACAGCACTACCCGTTTTACCTTTTATCGAAAAACAAAAAGCTGTTCTGTGGAAGCTCTATTACCTGCAGAAATTTCAGTTTGCCCGACATCAAAAATATGCCTTAACTTTAAGGGAGCTCGGCGTGACGGACAATAAGGCAGTGTTAAACGAAAACGGTCAGACCGAAAGATATACATTGCATATGAACGCCGGTAAGAACTGGTTTCGGGTCGCGCTGGTAGCGGAAAATGGAGATGAGCTGCTTGCCCTGGATCAAAATGGACTGATCAGGGGAGAAAGGCAGAACTGATCTGTTTACCTTTGGGCTACGACAGGGAATTAATCAATGAGTCAAATAAGAATACTTAATCATTAAAGAGAAATCTAATGAAGGACAATAGACGCGATTTTCTCAAGAAAACACTTTTGGCTTCGGCCGGTGTCGCAACAGCGCCCTTAGCCATGGCGGCATATACGCATCCGTCCGGTCAAGAAAAGCAAGAGGATCTTACGAAAGGCGCCGCAAAAAAAGTACTCCGGAACTGGGTTTGGATCAATCCTGATCCTAAAAAAACGTCAGAAGAAATGCAGACGACTTATTCAGCCTACGCGAAGGCGGGTATTACAGGTGTTTTTTTTGAAAATGACAGTGAGGCGCATTTTAGGGCCGCGAAAAAGCAAGGCCTGGAAACCCATCGCTGGATGTGGACCATGAACCGGGGTGAAAAGGAACTGCTGAAGGAACACCCTGACTGGTATGCGGTGTCCAGATCGGGTAAAAGCTGTGCAGATCATCCGCCCTATGTAGATTATTACAGATGGCTGTGCCCGTCTAAAGAAACCACTCTGAGCTATTTGCAGCAACAGGTAAGCCAGATACTGGCATTCGATTATGTGGATGGCATCCACCTGGATTATGTCCGTTATTGTGATGTGATCCTGCCCGTGAATCTGTGGTCCAATTATGACCTGATACAGACCAAAGAACTGCCGGACTATGATTTCTGTTACTGTGACCATTGCCAGCAGCGCTTTCAACAATGGAGCGGCGAGACATTGAAAGATATAACCTATCCGGACGCCAGCCTTTCATGGCGGCAGTTTCGCTATAATCAGATTACTAATATTGTGAACCATCTGGCAGAGATCGCGCATGGAGCCGGTAAGAAGATCACTGCTGCCGTATTCCCGACACCTGAAGTAGCCAGAAGAAATGTGCGCCAGGACTGGACCTACTGGAATATGGATGGTGTCTGTCCCATGATTTACCACGGTTTCTATAAAGAAAATACGCGCTGGATCGGTGACGCGGTTGCCGAGGGTGTACATTTTCTGCACGGGAAAATGCCGTTGTATGCGGGACTCTATCTGCCTGACTTTAAAAACAGCGGTGACCTGAAAGAGGGTATCCGTTATGCGCTGGAAAATGGCGCCGGAGGTATCTCTTTTTTCGGAAGCGTGAAAGACGGTGACCTGGCTTGTCTTGAGGAAGTCAGCCGCCAGTTTTTATCAAAGTAAGCCCCCGATATTTAATCACTGGCCGTTACAATCTTAAAGGGCATCCTGTTTCGTGTTGAACCGATCAGGATGCCCTTTGATAGCGCAGCTAAGTAAGACTTAGAAGGTAGCTGTGATACCGGTATAGTTCTCCGGCGTAATCCTGCGCAGCTCGTCTTTGATCTCTTTAGCGACTTTAAGTGAAGTGATAAACTTTTGGATATCCTTTTTCGTAATAGATGCTTTGCCGCGGGTAAGATCTTTCAGCGCTTCGTAAGGATTCGGGTAATTTTCCCGGCGCAGGATGGTCTGGATTGCTTCTGCGACCACCGCCCAGTTATTATCCAGGTCCGCTCTGAGTTTAGCTTCATTGAGCAGTAATTTACCGAGCCCCTTCTCGATGGAGCGCAGCGCGATGAGCGTATGTGCGACAGGAACACCCAGGTTGCGCAGCACCGTTGAGTCCGTTAAATCACGCTGTAAACGGCTAATGGGCAATTTGGCGGATAAATGCTCTAACAGTGCATTGGCAATACCGAGGTTACCCTCTGCATTTTCAAAGTCAATCGGGTTGACCTTGTGAGGCATGGCCGATGACCCGACTTCCCCTTTTTTTGTTTTCTGCTTAAAATAATCCATGGATACATAGGTCCATATGTCGCGACACAGATCGATCAGGATATTGTTGATTCTTTTAATGCCGTCAAATTGTGCTGCCAGCAGATCATAGTGTTCAATCTGCGTGGTAAACTGCATCCGCTGCAGCCCCAGTCTTTCTTCTACAAATTCATTGCCCAGTTTCACCCAGTCTTTTTTAGGGAAGGCAACCTGATGCGCATTGAAATTACCGGTGGCGCCCCCAAATTTAGCTGCAAAGGGAACAGCCGTCAAAAGATCGATCTGATGGATCAGTCGCTCGACAAAAACCATCCACTCTTTTCCCAGCGTTGTAGGAGAAGCCGGCTGTCCATGTGTTCTGGCCAGCATGGGAATGGTTTTCCAGTCGGAAGCCATCTGCTGCAGGTGCATTTGCAGATTCAGCAGGGCAGGCAAGTACTGGGTTTCTACCGCGTCTTTCCAGCCTAAAGGGATTGCGGTATTATTGATATCCTGGGAAGTCAGTCCAAAATGGATCCATTCTTTTAAATGGCTCAGTCCGAGCGTGTCCAGGATCTCTTTTAAAAAGTATTCAACCGCCTTTACGTCATGATTAGTGATTTTCTCAATCTCTTTGATACGCACCGCATCTTCCAGGCTGAACTGATCGGCCGCCTCCAGCAGTTTATTTTTATCCTTGGCCGGCAATTTGAAGATTTTCTTATCGGCCAGGAAAATAAAGTACTGTATTTCTACATACACACGGTACCTGATCAGGGCATATTCAGAGAAAAAGCCCTCCAGTTGTGTCACCTGTGGATGGTAACGGCCATCAACAGGGGAGATGGCTGTAAGGTGGTGAAGATCCATTCTATTTGGTTTTTGCTAACGTTTGAATATTTTGATAAATGTTATCTTTGCGGGCAAATTTACAGCATTTGAAGAAGATAAAAGTCGCAGCCGTTAGTTATTTAAATACCAGACCTTTAATATATGGTGTAAAACGGTCCCCGGAGTTGCTGGAGCAGATGGAATTAGTGGAGGATTTTCCGGCAAAAATAGGTAAGATGCTGGTAGATAATGAAGTAGACCTTGGATTGATTCCGGTTGCTTATATACCACAGATGAAAGAGTGGAAGATCGTATCGGATTATTGTATCGGTTCCGTGGGTTCTGTAGAGACGGTTTGTCTGTTCAGTGATGTACCGGTTGATGAAATAGAAACGGTATTGCTGGATTATCAGAGTTTCAGTTCCATTAATCTCTGTAAAGTGATTTTCCATCATTTCTGGAAAAAAAACGTGGTCTATCAGGCGGCAAAGCCCGGTTATATTCAGCAGATCAAGGGAACCACCGCGGGTGTGATCATCGGAGACCGGGTATTTGAACAGAAATATGGCGCACAGCCACAGAAGTATATTTATGATCTGGCAGAGGTCTGGACCGACTTTACGGGACTTCCTTTTATGATGGCTGCCTGGATTGCCAATAAAACCCTTCCTGAATCTTTTATTAAGGCTTTTAATTTGGCCAATAAGGAGGGACTTGATAATTTAGCTGCGGTATCAGCAGAGATCCCTTATGATTATTTTGACCTGGAGACCTATTTCAGAGAAAAAATCAGCTACGAGGTCAATCCCGACAAAATAAAAGCATTGGACTTGTTTTTAAAGCTCATGCAGGCGTTACCAGCCTAAATAGGTACCTTTACAGGTCACGAGATCATGCTTTACAGCACAAAAACTAAATATGAATACAGAAAAGTTATTTCGCATCATAAGCGCCATTTTAATGCCCATTGTTTTTATTCTGGCCTTTATTATGATTCCCTTTGTGTTCATTTCTTTCAGTAACCCGGTGATGCTGCTCGGCGTCTTCGTATTTGCCTGTGTAGTGATCTATATGGTAAAATCAGTCCAGTTTTTCCGGCGTAACATTGTACCGGGAATGCCTGCCAAGGCGGGTAACAGAGACTGGATCCGCGTCAATGCTTTTGTATCCATTTTCTTTGTGTTGCAGATCCTGTATAATGCCTATTATCTGTTCTTTATGCATAAGGAGATAATGACAACCCTGCAGGTCTGGATCAATACCATGGAGGACGCGCAAGGCACGACCTCCATGCCTGTTTCTGCTGAGCTGGTGTATGGTGCGCTAAAAAATCTGATGATCTTCTTTTTGATATTTGATGTTTTACTCGCCGTACATATTGTCTGTAGTTTTAAGCTGCTTAAAAAATATAAAGAGCTGTTTGTGCATCAGTAAGCATAATCCCCTTTCAGGAAATTTTCAATCCCGGCCAGCAGTCTCCCGATAGTTGGTATCTTTGGCCCACTCAGGGTCTTGCGCCTTGATCTAAGGAAATGATTCATACAGTAACATTCGATAAAGTGAGCGGCAGCGAAATAAACGCACCGCTGCTGGATATCCGGAGCCCTGCAGAATATGCCAAAGGGCATATTCCGGGCGCACTGTCGCTGCCGCTGTTCACCGATGACGAGAGAGCTGCCATTGGCACCACCTATAATCATCAAGGCCGGCAGGCCGCCATCCTTAAGGGGTTTGATATTACAGGACCCAAATGGTCAGGGTATATTAAAAAGGCGCTCGAGCTGGCACCGGATCAAAAAGTCATTTTACATTGCTGGCGGGGCGGCATGCGGAGCGAAGCCATGGCCTGGGCACTCAGCCTGTATGGATTTGAGGTATATGTCATTAAGGGGGGCTATAAAGCCTTTCGCAGGTGGGCACATACGTTATTTAGCCAGCCGCTGAATCTGGTGGTCCTGTCAGGGAAGACAGGGTCCAATAAAACGGGTATTTTGCAGGCACTGGCTAGCCGGCAGCAGGTACTGGATCTGGAAGCGCTGGCCTGTCATCAGGGCTCCGCCTATGGCAGCATGGGCCGCCTGATACAGCCCACCCAGGAGCAATTTGAAAATAATCTGGCCTGGCAGCTCAAGGACCTGGATTGTTCAAAGACTGTCTGGATCGAAGATGAAAGTATCACCATTGGCAGATGTGCCGTTCCCGGCGGACTCTGGACACAACTGTGTGCGGCGCCGGCTGTAGAGCTGGAAGTGCCGCTGGAGGCCAGGGTGGAAATATTGAACAGTCAATATGGTATATTAGATAAAGCCTTTCTCACGGAGGCGACCCTTAAAATTAAAAAGAGACTGGGGCCGGATCAGACCAGGGCGGCAACCGAAGATATTCAAAGCGGAAACATGCGTGCTTTTATAAGACGTGTCCTGATGTATTATGATAAAGCGTATGTCAAGTCACGTAAACCAGGGGCCGCTAAAAGCTGGGTCACGGCACTGTCCGTGACAGATCCGGCAGATGTATCCGGCGCCGCCGATTTATTAATACAAGTGGCAGCGCAGCGATCTGCGGCTACTATGCGGCATGCATCCGATTAAAACAGACGATAACTTAGAATAGAATAATGATGAACATAACATCTTCCCCCGATACAACCGCTGCTACGGCACCGGTTAAATTAACCGCTTATTCTCATGGAGCCGGCTGTGGCTGTAAGATCAGTCCGGCGATACTGGACGCTATTTTGCCAGAGGGAGATCATGCCTTTAAGGATGCACGTCTCATAGTCGGCAATCAGATGCGGGATGACGCGGCGGTTTGGCAAATCGATGATCAGCAGTCTCTCATCTCAACGACCGATTTTTTTATGCCGATTGTAGATGATCCTTTTGATTTTGGCCGGGTGGCTGCCGCGAATGCCATTAGCGATGTGTATGCCATGGGCGGTAAACCTGTTGTGGCACTGGCCATTCTGGGCTGGCCGGTTAAGCTGCTGCCGATTGAACTGGCGGGAAGGGTACTGGATGGCGCAAGGGCCATTTGCGCCGAGGCTGGGATAAGCCTGGCCGGTGGACACAGTATTGATACACCTGAGCCGATATTTGGATTAGCGGTCAACGGACTGATCCAAAACCGGCACCTGAAAAAAAATGCTACGGCTCAGCCGGGATGCCGGCTCTATTTGACCAAGCCGCTGGGTGTGGGTATTTTAGCGACGGCGCAGAAAAAAGGATTGATCAAAACAGGACATGCATTGGCTGCGCTGCAGAACATGACAACACTGAACAAGGCAGGCGCCGTATTTGGCACGCTGGATGAAGTAACAGCGATGACCGATGTGACGGGGTTCGGATTACTTGGTCATTTAAAGGAAATGTGCCAGGGCAGTCATGTAAACGGCGTGATTGAATTTGATAAAGTGCCTTTGCTGCCAGGGATCGAATCCTATCTGGATCAGGGGGCGGTTCCCGGCGGAACAGGCCGGAACTGGGAGAGCTACGGAAGGTGGATCGGACCGGTTACTGAAAAACAAAAACAGATTCTGGCAGATCCTCAGACCAGCGGTGGGTTACTGGTCGCCGTTAAAGAAGCCGCGGCATCAGCGTTTGAAAGAGTACTGGCCGCGCAGGGTCTCGGCGTGCACGCTATCGGATGGCTGGACGCGCGCAGCGCGGAAGACGAGGGCGCCTACATACGTGTGAAATAACAGCTAGTTATTGCTTTCCGTATCTCTGTGATTGCCGGGGTCTTTTGATCCGTCCTTCCTGAATAAATTGCCGATCAGGTTACCTGTTTTCTCTGCCACTTTACGTCCTTCGGAGAAAACGTCCAGTATGGTTCCTTCTTCCTGATGCAAATCGGTTAGCTTAGAATAAGTGGCTTTTTGCTGCGGATAGAGTAATATATAACTGAACTTGGCAAAATACTTATTCAGATAGTAGGCGGTCTTGGACAGCTTACTGTGATAGGAGCTATAGCCGGGTCTTGAAATGGCGACAATAAACAGGTCGTTGGGTTGTAACTCCCGGCTTAAAATCAAAAAATCATCCCAGTCATCCCAGTTTTCAAATGTCAGCGTCAGCGGTTTAGCGGTGGCCTGATTAATTACTTCAACCGCATTTTGAATGGTGGAATTGCAGTACACCACCAGGGGTAATCCGCTTTCCCTGGAAATCGTCAGGACTTTAGTCACCCAGTGGCTGAAGCCTTCTTCCCATTCAGCATGTTTATTCACGACAACAACAATTCTTGCCAGCGTATTAAAAGGCTGTACGGAATGGTGAACAAATACCGTTTGCTCCGTATGGGAGAGAATCTGATCGGTGGTCAGGCCAATCTGGCTCTTTTTACTACCTGACTGGGTTACGCCAATAATTATATCCGTGATCAGATGTTCTTTAATGGTGTAAAGAATGCCTTTGGAAACGCTTTGGTCATAACGGATAATAGGCGTAATAACCGTATCTGATCCGGCTGCCTGTTCCAGGGCTGTTTTCATCATTTTCTCTGATTCCTTCCTTTTGGACTCATCATCATTTTGCTCTTCTACGACGTGCAAAGCAAAACGCTCCGGTGCTTCTTTACGTGTATTCATCATAAGCGCCAGGTCAACGAGGTCACTGACAGTGTCCGGTTCATCAAAGCAAATCAGGACCTTGTCTTTATCTTCAGGAATTTCTTCTGTCGTCGCTGAAAGCTCTGCTTCAGCGATATTTTTGGATGCTCTTTCAACCATGAGGGAGCTCACCGTACAAGTGACTAAAATGGTCAGGATACTGCCGTTTAAAACATCCTCATTAAGTAAGCGAATAGGAGTTCCGTCGGGGGCTTCTCCCAGAATGACGTTATATCCAACTAAAATTACAGCCAGGGTCGCAGCTGCCTGGGCCATACTAAGCCCGCCGATAATCCGGCGCTGATCGCGGTTGAACCCAAATGATTTTTGTGCCAGCCAGGCGGCACCTATTTTCCCCAATAAGACCACGGCGATCATGACCAGGCCAACTTTAAGACCGCCGAGGCTACTGAAAAGCACCTTCACATTGACGAGCATGCCCACCCCTACCAGGAAAAAAGGGATAAAGATGGCGTTACCTACAAAACCGATCCGGTTCATCAGGGCCGAGTTATGCGGAATAAATTTATTGAGCGCCAGCCCGGTAAGGAAAGCGCCGACGATGGCTTCAATGCCTGCCACTTCCGCGAGGAAGCCGCCCAGAAAGACCATGGCCAATACAAAAATATATTGCCCGATACTGTCTTCGTAGTGTTTAAAGAACCATCTGGCAATCAGTGGAAATATGAATATGACCGTTAATCCAAAGAGGACCATGGAAATAGACAGGTTGAGCCAGAAACTGCTGCCGATTTCTCCCTGTGACATGCCGACGATAACGGCCAGTACCAACAAGGCCAGAATATCAGTAATCATGGTGCCGCCAATCGTAATGGTGACCGACGGATCGGTATTGATGCCATATCTGCTGGCGATGGGATAGGCCAGTAGCGTATGAGAGGCCATCATGGACGCGAATAAAATCGAGGTGGTCATTGAATAGCCTAATATGTAATAGCCGCCCACTATTCCAAGTATCATAGGCAGACAGAAGGTATACATGCCGAATAGCATACTGCGAAACTTATTCTTATTAAATTCTACCAGGTCGATTTCAAGGCCTGCCAGAAACATAATATAGAGTAAGCCCACTGTTCCGAACAGTACGATGCTGCTGTCTCTTAATAATAGATTGAACCCATAAGGGCCGACGATGACACCGGCAATGATCAGCCCGATGATATGTGGAATTTTTATCCGGTTCAGAAGTATTGGCGCAAATAAAATGATAAAGAGCACCAGTGAAAAGATGATCACCGGATTGGTTAATGGTAATGAAAAGTCTAAGGCGGTTATTAGGGTCATAATTGATCAATTAAGGTAAGTAGCACAGTAATACTTCCGGCGGATTACTGTTTTTTCATGGTTAGGTTATAGACGATCTGACAGCCTGGTCGTGTAATACTTCTTTTACCGGTCATGGATAAAGAATCGGCCGATTGCTGAAGAAATACGTTGATTTGAGCACCGCCCTCTGTTGCGGAATCTGCGGACTGTGCCGCCAGCTGCAACAGGCCATCCTGATAATTGCCGACATATACACGGCTTAAGACATTTTTAGTGTAGGCCTGCGCGATCACTGAACCGCCTGCCAGAGAAATGGCCCAGCGTTCTGTTTTGCTGTCTCCCACTGCCGAACCGGTACAGGTTGCCTGCGTGCAGATCATCTGCACTTCCCAGTTGCCCGCAAGATGAGGAAATCTGGCTTCAAGGGAATCTTGCAGGATGCTGGAACTGTCCAGGCTTTTGGCTAATTTTTGTAACCTGGCTTCTTTTAGTGCAAGTTCATTGGCTTTAAGGATCAGTTCCTGCTGCTGCTCCATGACCTGCTTTTCCCTGGCGGCCAGTTTCTGCTCCCTTTCAGCCTGTCCGCATCCAAGGGAGAATAACAGGGCAATAAGTAGGGATAAAATGGTTGTTTTACGATACATGAGGGCAATATAAAAAAATTGTTTTAGAATAATCTTCATAAATATAAGCAATTATTCAGTAAAATACTAGCCATCAGCAGTGTAGCGCAATGATTGCCTCCCTGGAAGCCCTGTTAGCAGATCTTTGCGTATATTTGATCAGCAGGGATTTGTTCGTTATAATCGTTTTTGAAAAATGGTGTATCTATGCAGGCAAAAGTACAGTTACATGTGACAACTCATGGTGGAGATATACAGGCACAGGATGTATTGATTGAACAAGACAGCGATGATCTGCCGCATCCAAGGCTTAGTTTTGCGACACCTTTTTTGCAGCATATGATTGCTGATCATTACCCTTCTTTGCATGTGGGCGATCAGTATAAGGAAAATACGCTCAACTTTACATTCCTTATTCAGCACGTTCATATCACCCTGACCACGGATCACTCAGGTGAAAAAAGAGTGATTGTGACCGGCATGCTGATGGATTAATGGGGGGCAGGAAAAAAGGGAACCATCCTTATGCAAGATGATTCCCGTACAAATGGATGAAAACTTCTGGAATAAAGGTTGCGTAGGCCTTTATGCCAAGATCCTTTAGGCGTATACCAGCCTTTGATTTTGCAGCTTGACTTTATGGTGCAGTCTCAGACCGCACTTATTCAATACAATACTACTGTCAAAATTTCTTCTGCGTAACTCTTCTCTTAATGCCTCGAGGTAGATTTTACGGATCGTGTTGCCCCCCAGACACCTGACTTGTTTATTAAACCGGTGTACCAGTTCGTCATCCGCCAGCCTCGAAAATTCATGCTGAAATAACAGCGCCTGCTCTTGTAGTAATACTTCGTAATCCATTGCAATATGTTTTTATAGTTAAAAAATATTGCATCAAAGAATGTTCATTAATCCGTGGATACTTTCAACTTTTTTGGTTTGTAAGACCCTCATCGTTTGACCACCGTAGCCTTTATCGCTCGGTTGGCGTCAGTAATAACCTACTCAATAACTACTTAACTTCTTGATGCGGATACAAAAATAGGAGACTATTATTTACCGGCCAAATAAATCTACTAATTTTGTAGACTAATAAATCTTGAGACTTATTATTGAATTTATTATCAACGTTTTAAGGAATAAAAAATTTTTCTGACACCGAAAAACAAAACAGCCTCCCGTTTTAAGCAATAAAACCGGCCTTCAAAAGTAGGTTAATTATGAACTAACCTGCCATACTGCGGGAAATAACGGCGCGCTTCAAAATCTGTATTGGCTGTTACTATATAACGATATTTGCATCTCTTACCAACGGCCGGGAAAAAAGAGTAATATTGTCTGCTTTTAAAGGTAGGGTAGTTACTCATTTTTCCTGATCCCGTCTATTTCCGTAAAAACGGCCGTCTTGCTGCCAGTTTACCGGTCCCTGTTTCTTTACAAAAACCGCTGTAAACATCCATTTGTACGGCGCGTACCAGATGCCGGAATTAAATTTGCCGATAAGAACTTTGATTAAAATCTGGTTCCAGCCTTTTTTTAGGTGAACGGTCGCTGGTATGCGGAAAGAATAGTTTTCATCGACATAGGGCGTCTCGGTGTTGCCTCTTTGCCCTGCTCTTACAAAGTCAGGTGGGGCAATGACAGTGCCGTTCAGCCAGATCTTGCTGGAGAGATTGTTCCAACTGCCGGCTTTCGGGGTACTGGTCGCGGTAGACCGGGAGAAATCATAAAATCCGATCCACATCCCGGCCGTGGTATCTGCCTCACTCCAATACCTGGCAAAAGCGTAGTAGGTGGTGTTTTCTTTCGGGTTTTTGAGTATCCCTTTAGCGGCAGGGTGCCAAAAATGCCGTAAAATAATCGTTGCACCGGTCGCGTTTAAGGTATCGGCTGCACCGGAAAAATCAAATCCCTTATCTTCCGGTGCAAAAGATTTTTCCAGATCGCCATTATTAGGGTAAGGGCCGATCAACTGCCACCGGATATTCGCTTGCCGCACATAGGGAAAAGGTTCCTTATAAAAGAAGGACTTTTTGATATCCAGCAGCCGGTTTTCAAACGCCTCAAATGCAAGGCGCTGTTCGGCCGCTGAATCCGGAATAAAAACCTCGTTAGACGTGTTGCCGCCACCGCACCACGCTCTTTCGGCAAAGCTGACCAGGGCGGGATAGGCAGGATTTTGAATCAGGTTATTAAGATCCGTACTTAACCTGCGGTCATTCCAGAGGCATAAGGTGCCCCCGAGATGATAAGTGTCGCCTTTTTGCACACCGCAGATGGCATGGTTGTATATGGAGGCAACGGACTCTTCGGCGTCCATATGGTTGATATATAAGTTTTTCGAATCAATGCGCTGGATATGATCTTCTGTCAGCCCCTTATCACTGCCCCATAACTGCCGGATGACTCCCGGATAATATTTGCCGCCCGGTGCCCAGCCGATCACTTTAATGCCTTTATCCTGCAATAGTTTCGTCACTGCCGGGATAAAGTCCTGCCGGGTGATTTTGACTTCATCGGCTCCGATATGGATATAGGGAAAATCATAGGTCGCCGCAATTTCTGTCAGTATTTTTTTGACCGTCGCCAGCCCTGAATCACTTTGCATGTCATAGCCCATGGCTCTTGTAAAAGCGGCGCTATGACCTGGCATATCGATCTCCGGCAAAAAAAGGATATACCGGTCCTTACAATATTTAATCAGTTCTTTAATTTCTGCCGTGGAATAATACTGGCCCTTGTCCCGCTCCATAAATCTGGGGTCTGTCAAAGCGGGAAAGGATCTGACCTGGAAGCGCCAGGCTTCGTTTTCCGTGGCGTGAAAATGGAAGACATTCAACTTCAGCGCCGCCATATGGTCGATCTGCCGCTTTAACAGGTCCATGGACTGGTAGTTTCTGCCGACATCTACCATATAGCCGCGCCAGCTATAAGCCGGCTCGTCACTAATCTTACAGCCATCAATAACCGACCCGTCACGCAGTAGTTGCCTGAGTGTCTGAAGTCCCCTGTACAGGCCTTCCTTGGTACCCGCTTTAATATTGATATGATGCTGATTGACTTCTAACTGATAGGCCTCCGCTGGGTTAACTGCAGTGCTTATTTTCTCTATCTTTAATTTAATGGACTGTTCAGTTTTGGACGGATCGTTGATCGACACCTGATAACCGGCGTCGCGGATGATTTTTTGTAAATCTACGGCCAGATCCCGTAAGCTGTCTTGACGTATCTCGATCGTTGTCGGGAGGTAAAGATCAAAGGACTGTCCGGTCCAGGTCAGTTCCCTGGGCAAAGGAACCAAAGCGGGCCTGGGTTGTACATCCTGCAAATAAGGATACAGAAAATGCTTCCAACGCTGGTAAGCCTCTCCTTTTAAGTGGAGACCGTCATTGGTCAACCCCGTATCAAAAAGTCCTGCCTGATCCGTGAATAAGTCATGGATGTTTAAGTAAGTATAGGGATAATCCTTATGCCCCGCATGGTCCGCCAGTGACCGGTTAATCGTTTTGATCTTGTCGCTATTACCTGTATGGGAGGGAAATTTGCCATAATAATCGTTTACCGGTGTCAGGCTCTGGATATATAGTTTTGTGTAAGGAGACTGCTGATGGATGATCCCGGCAATTAAGTATATATTTTTCAAAATACTGTCCGTGGAAATGCCTCTGGCCAGGTCGTTGGTGCCGATGAGTAAAAAGACCTTTGCCGGCCGGCGCCTGGTAACCTCGTCTAATCTGTTTAAAACACCCGCGGTGATATCGCCACTGATTCCGCGATTGATTATTCTGGCATCGTTATTAAAAAGTTCAGCCCACTCACCGCCATCCGTGATACTGTTTCCTAAAAAGATAATACTGTTACGATGGGTCGGTAGTGACCTGAATAACGATACCCTTTGCCGGTAATAGGTGGAAAACAAGCTGTCATCGAGCTGTGCGGGTGCTTTTAGCGGATGCCGGGTTTGACCGAAGGAAGGCAGCTGACACACTAAAAGAGCAGTAATGGTAAAAAGAAATGATTTCATGGCTTAAAGAGTCCTGGGATTTTAAATGAAGAAAATGTCCGGAGGAAATACAAGGCAGATATCACCGCCCACTATTTATCTTTTAAAAGGCGTTTCCAGTTCACCGTCGTAAAAATAATCTTCTTATAGCCCTCGCCTTCATACAATACCCCGACTTTATGCTTACCGATCCCTACAATATCTGAATAGGCCGTGTTCTTAGCGGCAATCAAAATGGACGCCTGCCAGTTTTTGGCGTCATCCGTACTGATTCTAAGTGTCAGGCTGTCTCTTCCTGCCCGGCTCGCATCATTACAGAATGCCATGACATTATGGTCTTTGCCATACTTTACAGTAAGAATTGACCCTTCACAGACAGGGTCTGGCAGGCTTTGATCAAAATAAGCCGTATCCCAGTGCCTGCCGCCGTCCTGACTGATGGCAACAATCCGGGCGTGAATGTCCCCTTTTTGATTGCGCGTATTGGTCATGACCCTGCCCCCCGAAATCTCTGCCGCACTGGATTCATTGGAGCCCGGCAAGGGGTTGTTTTCACTGATATGAAAGGTCTTTCCATGATCATCACTGTAGTAACCATGGGCGACATAATCCATAAAGTCTTTTTTGGGCGTCCCCTCAGAATGATTGGCCGCGATATACAGGCGTCCTTTAAACGGTCCTTTTCTAAGCTGCAGGCCATGGCCCGGCGTATTGGCATAAGAGCGCCAATCCTCGGGATGGTTCCAGGAGGCGTTGATATCCGGCCGGTTGATTTTACTGGTCTGGTCCGTGATATCTACGGCCTTACTCCAGCTTTTACCGCCGTCAATGGAGGTGGTATACAAGACATGACGAACGCCCTTTGCCTGGCGCATCGGCCCCTCATCGACGTCTCCCGTATTGTAGAACAAAAAGAGCCGTCCTTTGGGGTACTTCGGGGCTGTCAGGTCTAAAACGGGGGCAGGATTACCGGCCTGTAACCGGCCATTGGCGGCCACAACTTTTAACGGCCCCCAGGTCTTACCCTGATCGGTACTCTTTTTCATTACGATCTGTATATGCCCAAAATCAGCCGCACCTGTCACGCGGCCTTCCGCAAAAGCAATCAGGTCACCATTACGAAGGCTGATAATCGCCGGTATCCTAAACGATTTGTATCCTTCTTTGCCCGATTCAAAAACAGTGGTTTTGTCTAATCGCTGCGCCTGCAGCTGGCTCGCCAGGGTCAGCACGAGTATGGCAGCGACAGTATTTAATATTTTATGCATCATCCTACTTTTTAAATTTCAAAATCTCAACTAACGTTGACGTAAATGTTGACAGAGATCAGGCCTTCAGGCAGTCCTTGATCAGCTGCATGCAAAACCATTCCTGTCTGGGTAAATGAAAGGGCCCTTTAAACAGGTTGCCTTTGGCTGTTTGGGCAACGCGTCCATCGCGGTGAAGATAGCCAAACCATTCTCCTGCCTGCGGGTCATGAAAATGCCGGTAAGAATAATTATGTACCAGCCCGTGCCACTGCTTATATTTTTCATTACCGGTGAGGGTATAGGCCAGTAAGGTAGCGATGATCGTTTCATTATGCGGCCACCAGAATTTCATGTCCTGCCAGTACTGTTGCACCGGCTTATGATAAACATCCCTGAAATAGAAAATGCCCCCGTACTGCTGATCCCAGCCTCTTTCCCACATATAATCCAGCATCCGGCATCCCAGATCGATTAACCTCGGGTCGTTATTTCTGTGACGCGCTTCTGCCAGGATAAACCAGGCACCCTCTATGGCATGACCGGGCGTCAGGGTCCGCTCATCAATATGATCAATGATGTCACCGGCCGGACTCACCTGTTCCATTACACACCGGATATCATCTTTGACAAAATAGGTGTCAATTTCCCCTATACAGTGATCGATCACGGCATCGCAGCCGGGATCTCCGACAGTGTCTCTGAGTTGCTGGGCTGTATTGAGCATAATCATGGGAACGCCGATGCCTTTAACGAGTCTGGTCGCCGTGAATTTCTCCGGTAAAGGCAACCTGCCGTCTGCATATTGCATGCAACGGCTAAATAAGTCCCGGGCCCGCCGGGCTATCTGTTCATCTCCGCTGGCTTTCCCGTATGCAGCCATGGCGATGACGGCAAAAGTTTCCGAAAAGAAATACCTGCGCTTCCGGATGGGACGGCCGTCTCTGGTCACATGAAAGAACATGCGTCCGTCGGTATCAAAACAGTGCCGGGTTAAAAATTCAATGCCGGTAGCGGCTGCGTCCAGCCATGCCTGTTTTTTTTCTACGGTATTATATAAGGTTGCCAACAGCCAGGCTGCGCGTCCCTGTATCCATACGGCTTTGTCATCATCTAAAAGCGTTCCGTCTGCGTCCCGCATAAATAGGTAGCCGCCATGCTCCTGATCCACGCTTCTGGGAAACCAGAAGGGGAGGGTATCTTCTAAAAGCTGGTGCCGGTAGAACTCAAAATGTTTTTTCAGATAAGTGGTGTCCAGATGCATATTCAATTATTTATTTGTAAGGTCTTCAAAAAAGTGCTGGCCGGCAGGCCGGCGGCGTTCACCAGATTGGCCCGGCTGAAGGGCTTCCACCCGTACACGACCTGCTGCGCCGTTGTTCCTGCCGGGATCTGTATATATACCCGGTTGCTGCGGATCTCAGCAGGAACCGTCTGTAACGTACCGAGCTGGTTGAAAATCTGAAAGCCACGCAGCGGCCGCCCGTCCGAAGTGGTCAGTCCCTGGCCGTGGTTGAATCTCAGTATCAGCTGGCGGCCTTTTACGAAAATACTGTCCAAGGTGGGGCCAGAAGAGATCACCTCTGCATGGTGATAG
The DNA here is from genome assembly GCF_020042345.1 of Arachidicoccus terrestris. Classification (NCBI taxonomy): domain Bacteria; kingdom Pseudomonadati; phylum Bacteroidota; class Chitinophagia; order Chitinophagales; family Chitinophagaceae; genus Arachidicoccus; species Arachidicoccus terrestris. The sequence goes on along the minus strand of NZ_CP083387.1, from coordinate 680,301 downwards.
GTGTCTTTGAGCGCTATTTTAGCCAGGCGGCGGCCAACCGGTATTTTGTTTGGATAATGGACGTTCAGCGAGTCACCCAGGTCACTGGTTACCGCCATGCCACTCAGGGGCACCACCTGGAGGAGCCGGCGCTGCGCGTCCCGGAAGTAATTCCAGGAAGGCCGGTCCATACTGGAGAGCTGCACGTAATAAAAGGGGATGTCCTTTCCAAAGGATGCGCGCCAGTCTTTGACAAAGACCGGGAATAACCGGCTGTAGAGTTCCGCGTTTCCGGCGTCGCTTTCTCCCTGATACCAAATGATGCCTTTTATGGGAAACCGGTTTATTTTGGCAATACCGGCCTCATAGTTAAAGCAGGGCTCATAAGGATGCCTCTGAAAGGGAGAGGCCGCTTTTTCCAGGTTTTTACCGGCTCTTTGCCGGTTCCATTCCATCAGGTAGTCGGAGTGGCGCCAGTTATGCAGGGCAGGCTCAAAAGCAGGATTTTCTTCCAGCGTTGTTCTATCCAGCCAGGAGATAAGCGGAGAACCGCCAACGGCGAGTTCAATCAGGCCAACGGGCACCTGCTCCCGTCGCTGGACCTGAAGACCGAACACGTAAGCGACGGCGGAGAAGGCCGCCACGTCTGCCGGCCTGTTTAAGGTCCACCGGCCACTGAAAAAATCCAGTTCATTGGCTTTCTTTAAAGCAACGCTGTCCCAGACCGCATTGTCGGTTTCTGCATACGGTGTATATTTTAACAACCGCAGGTTTTGCGCCGGCTTTGCATTTTTGGCCAGGGCGCCACCGCCCAGGCTCTGTTGGACAGAAAAGTACATATTGGACTGGCCAGAACAGAGCCAGACATCGCCGATTAAAACATTATGGAATACACAGGACGTATCTGTGGTGGCGACTTTTAAAACCGCCGGTGTAGCGGAGGCCTTAAAAGCAGGTAAGTCCACACGCCATTTTCCGTTGGCCCCGGCCGTTGTTGTCCACTGCCGGTGATGGAAGGTGACCGTAATCTGCTGACCGCTGTTAGCCATCCCCCAGACAGGAACCGTTTTATCTCTTTGAAGGATCATGTTGTCCGTGAAAATACCGGCTACCTGAAGGCCTCCATATTCCCCCGTCAGGTATTGACGGACTATGGTTGCCAGGTGATAGGCCCCCGCTTTATTGGGGTGCAGCGTAGGGGCATCTGTAATCAGGTCAGGCCGGTTGTGAAAAGCCGTGTAGAGGTCGATCAGGCCGCAGTGGTTGATCCTGGCTACTTGCCCGATTTTATTTTGTACGGCTTTATACCAGGCCTGGGTACTGGATAAAAACCGGGGGTGTCCGGTAAAAATAGGTGTCATCTTACAGATATAAATACGGGCGCCCGGACTGGCCCGGCGAAAGGTATCGATGAGCCAGTTATAATCCGCGATAAACGCATCCCGGTAGTTAGGAAAATCCCGCGGATCCGTATCGTTTAACCCGAGGTGGATAACAACAATATCTGCCTGCATGCTGATGGCTTTTTTAAACTCCGGCGTTTTAAAGTAAGGATTGTGCCCCCGCTTGAGCAGGGTCGCGCCGCTATGGCCGAAATTGCCTACCTGGTAGCCGTCACCCAGCATTTTTTGTAAGACAGCCGGGTAGGACTCGGTGGCCGGGTCTGCCAGGCTATAGCCATACGTGACGGAGTTGCCCACGCAGGCTATTTTCACTTTTTGTGCAAAGCTGCCGGTCAAGGGTACCATCAATAAAAGGAGTATGAAACTGTTTTTAGTAAACATTTTTGAAAGACTGTTTAGCAATGAACTTCGTTTTTAAAGTGGATGATCTGGATTCGGTTTATGATGCCGCTCGAGCGCGGGCTCCGTGTTTGCATCGTCCCGGAAGTCATTGACCGCCGGTCTTAAGAACCGCAACTGGACCAGTAGAGCCGCCAGTACGATTACGGAAAGAAAAGCAAAGTCACGGCCCAGGCGCCCGCCGTCAGAAGAGCGCCCCAGCAAATCGGTGATAAACGCCCCGCAGAAGACGCCGACCATATTCATCAGCCCATAGGCCGTTGCCCTGTATCTGGGGGCAACAAACTGACAGAGAATCGGCATGTTATTGGCGTCAAAAATACCAAAACCCAAACCAAAGCAAAGACCCGCCGCCAGGAGCGTGGGCAGACTGTGACCAAAGCCCATAAAAAGTAATGCCGGAATCGTGAGTGCAATACCAATGGCACTGGTATAAATCCGGCCACGGATATTGTGTTGAACCCACCGGTCAGAAAGTATGCCGCCTAGTATCACCCCGATAAAGGAGGAGGCCGCAATGGTGATGGTGGTGATGGGACCGGCCGATGCCATGGGCATGCCCAGGTGTGCGGAAAATAAAGTAGGAAGCCAGTTCTTGGTCGCCCAGCCCGGCAGGCTGGGGACGGCAAAGTACATGAGAATAACCCAAAATGAAATATTGGAAAATAAAACCGCCAGCCCTTTCAGCAAAGGGGGCTTTTTTTCGTTTCCCGGGCTATGCGGCACTTCTTTGGCATGCCCTTTTTTTTCTCGGAGGAAAATGGCTAAGACCAAGGCATAGGCAATGCCGATAAGACCAAATGTATGGAAAGTGAGGTGCCAGGTGGCACTGGCCGCAATGGAAGCGCCGAAGCCACCGAGTGCGGAGCCCAGATAAAGACCGGTCATATGAATGCCAATGGCCAGTGATCTGGTCTTTTTCTCGTGAAAATCTGCAATGAGGGCGAGTCCTGCGGGCAGGTACAAGGCTTCACTGACGCCCATAACCGCCCTTAACCAATAGAGCTCCCGGTAGGTGTCTGCAAAGCCCATCCCGAATGTGACGCCCGACCATACCAGCAGGCTGCCGGTGATCAGCCACTTCCGGTTGACTTTATCTGCTACCAAACCGGCTACCGGGCTCATCAGTCCGTAAATCCAGAGGAAAATACCCATCAGATATCCGAATTGGGTCGCTGAGCGCAGTTCTGTTATATCAGCCTGCATGGCGGGTCGCATCGTGGAGAGCATCTGCCTGTCCAGATAGTTCAGCAATCCCACGCCCCATAACAGTCCGACAATCACCCATGCGTAGTTTTTCTTATTTTGCATATTTTCCTTGTTTTCTGATTTGATTAAGTGCCGGTTATCTACGGATACATAGTTCAGTTTTTTTTGAAGCTGTTTACTTCAATGTTCCGGTAATGATATTTGCCGTCCGGACAGCTGCCCGGATCTCTCCGCAGGGAATGATCACCTGATCATCCCAGATCACCGCTGTAGTGGTGACCTGACCCGGGAACGGGATGGTGTCTATTTCGCTCCATGAGTCCCGGTTCACCTGATAAGCCAGCACCGCGGGTACAAAGCCCGGGTGACTGGCCTGGAGTTTATTTTTTTCCCGTATCAGCGCCGCTTTTTTCTGCGGTTCCGTGGCGGCGGCGATTTGTAAAAGCAGCGCTTCTGTCCGCAGAAACGTTTCACCCCTGTCTCCGCTGAAGACCAGTAGCGTCTCTGCATCAAATGTGACGCCGCTGTGGGCCGATAACGGAAAGGGAAGCGGCGCTTTTTTATTCCAGGTATGCCTGTTGATATCAAATTGATAAACGTTGGCATATAATTCACTGGGGCCACCTGCCACCGATTTTCTGCCGCCTACCAGAAAGACTTGTTGCAGACTGTCAAGTCCGTAAAGGACACCGTAGGCCGTCTTCTCCGGTAATGGCGGCAGCGCCTGCCAGTTAGCATTGGGGGTGCCAAGACTGTCTAAATTTAATTTAAAAAAGGCGTCTGACGTGCCGCTCGCACCGTTTCCGCCGGCATAATAAAGGGTGTTGCCCACGGCCGTCAGCATGCCCGAGGTCAGGGCAAAAGGCAAATCCGGCAGATTTTCGACCTGCAGTTTCTTTTTTTGCGCATCCCAGTTCAATAATAAGACTTTACTGAGCGGTCCCTGCTCATTTTCGCCGCCGGCGACCACCAGTCCCATATCCGTGGAACAGCATGCGGGATAAGCTACCTGATAAGGAAGTTCAGCCGGGACTGGTAACCGGACCGGTTGCAGGGAGTCAGCTGCCCGCTGGTAGACATAAACTTGTCGATGATATTTTTTCTGTCCGCCTTCCCATGGGGGACTCAGGGGAAAATTCGATCCCCCGCCGATAAGTAAAAAATCACGGCTAACGCCCACAACCGGTCCGGCAATACCCTTGTTGGGTGTTCCGTCCGCAAGTGGAGGGAGTAGCCCGCTGACCTTCCATGAAAAGGGACGCCGGCTGAGAGATATTGTTTTCGGATGATGATCCGTACAGGATGCATGCGCCATAATGATAAAAGATAGAATATACAAAAGTGAAGACCGCATCATAATAGATCTGAATTTGTTGTTGTGTGCTCCTTTAAACGGATCTAAAGTTCGGGAATCCTATTTGTTCCGTGTCCTTTTTAAACAGCTCAAATGATTTTTCATCCATGTTGCCGATAGGCAGCCTGAACTGACCACAATCCAGACCAATCAGTTTCATGTAGGCTTTGCCGGTCGCCATGCCGCCGTACTTACCCAGTAAACGAATCATATCAATGGCCTGTTGCTGGAGTCTTTCGGCCAGTGAATGATCTCCCCGGTTATAGGCTTCTATTAACCTGTGATAAAGTGGTGCTGCATAGTTGTATGTGCTGCCGACCGCGGCTTTTGTCTGGAGGGCGAGTGCCGGCAGCATGTTTTCATCGCGGCCCCAGAGCATATTGTAGCGGCCGCCTTCAATATTCATGCAGGACTGGAAATCCATAAAGTCTTCATGGGTATACTTAATGCCACATAGGTTAGGGATACTGCCGTCAATGGCTTTCAGCAGCTCAAACATGGTTACCTGGCAGCCCGTCAGTACCGGGATATGATAATAATAAAAGGGTGTATCAGGGACGGCGCCGGCAATTTTGCGGCACAGTTCAGCCAATATGGATGCATTGGCAGGCTTAAAATAGGAAGGGGCGGTAAAGGCAACGCCGTATATGCCGGCTTCTGCTGCATACCTGGCGAGCTGTATACAGTCTTTGAGGCAAGTGCCGCCCACCAGTATAATGACATGGAACCCGGGATCGTCAGCCGCTGCCGCTGCCCATGCGCCGGCGAGGGCCATTTTTTCATCCATGGTGAGGGAAACGCCTTCGCCTGTTGAGCCGGCGATAAAGGCACCGGTCACCTTATTTCTTTTTAGCAGCGTATAATAGTCTTTTATTTTCGTCAGATCCAATTCTCCGTGTTCATCCATAGGGGTAAATGGAGCAGCGATCAAGCCTTTTAATTGTGATTTCATTTTACGTAAATTGGGTAAGTAAGTATTGAAGGTATAATAATTATATTGTTGGTTGTTTTGCTTTTTCAGGGCGAGTGCGGCCCGGCCCGCACTCGCCCTGACTGAATATAACTGTCAGCTATTGTGCTGCTGATTAAAACTTGGGATAGCCGGGGTTCTGGACCAGTGACCGGTTATTGGTCAGGGCGCCCAGATCGATTGGCCAGAGGAGTTTATATGCCTCGCTGGAACGAAGTGAGGTATGTTCAAAGACATATTGGTCTCCCATACTCCTTAGGTCATACCATCTTTTTCCTTCCAGAAGAAACTCCAGCAGTCTTTCCTGCAATACAGCTTCTTTGGGATTGGCGTCGATAGCCTGGTTGGGATACCCCTGCACGGCCGCTTTATAATTATTACCGTATGCGCGTTGTCTGACCTGATTGATTTCTGTGGCCGGTGACTGGCCGAGCAAAATCTCCGCTTCTGCTTTTAGTAATAACAGATCCGCATACCGGTAAATGGGAAAATCATTGGTATATTCCCTGGATCCCGCGTTTTGTTCCCCCAGGTATTTGCGGATGAAACATCCCGCAATGCTGTACGAGCCGTCGCTGTTTTTATTATATGCCGGTTGAATGGATGCCCATTTTCTGGCGTCATCATCCCTGAACTGTCTGAAGGTACTGATTTTAGTAGGGGCCCTTAATAAGCCTCCCCAGTTATTCGACGCGTCAAATTTCATGTTTTGCACAGAATCATAAAAGTTCTGGATCAGCCCTGCCTGGGGAACAAAATTACCGATAAAACTCAATGTGGATTCATTTAGATTATTGGAGCTGGCAAAAATGATCTCATCATTGCCTTTTTCGGTGAATATATCTGCGTAGGAAGGCAGCAGTTTGAGGCCGGGTACTTTGGCCTGGATATCATTTAAGGCCGCCAGCGCCGTTGTTGCATCCGCGGATCCTCCTTTTCTGCCGGCGGTCCACAGATAAACTTCTGCTTTCAGCATTTCAGTGGCCGGCTTGGACCAGAATCCCTTTTGTTGCCTAAAGCTGTAATCATCTGCAAAATTCGCGGCAGAACTATCGATATCCTTTTTAATCTGCTTCATGACCTCCGTGGCCGGATCCGCTGCTTTAGCGAGATTAGAAATGTCGATATGATCTACGGGTGCCGTCTGGATAATGACATCCCCCCAGGTTCTGTATAATTGAAAATAATAGAAGGCCCGCATGCCGTAACCGATACCCAGGTAATAAGCCTTGTCGGCTGCGGCAACGAAGCTGGTTGCCTGGATTTTTTGGATAAGCAGATTTAATTGGTTGATATTATAATAGAATCCGCCAAAGTTGCGCACGCCGGGGTTATTGGCATCGAGCGTCTGATTCCACATGTTTTCAAAGCCCTGTGTGGCTTCGCCCGTGAAGGCAGAAGAAGATCCGGGGTCGGTTCCGAAAGATCCGGCCCTCAATTCACCCATGTATAAAAAGGCCGTATTGTCACGCCTGAATTGAATGTGAATGCCGGTCACAAAGGCATTTACCTGGTCTGCATTTTTCCAGTAATTGGCATCACTGACACTGCTGACCGGTGCCAGGTTCAGTTGTTTGGAGCAGGACCCTAGCAGCATGGCTGCGACCGGGACCATCAGAATTGACATATATTTTTTCATTGCTTTGTATTTTTATTAAGTTGAAGGATCGTTATAAACTGACCTGAACACCGACTACATACGTTCTGGGAATAGGATAGGAGCCCACATAGACGCCGGTTACCTGACTGCCGCTGGTGGGTGGCTCGGGAGAGGGCCCGGAGAAATGAGTCAGGTAGAATAAATTACTGCCACTGACATATATTTTGGCTGTTTTAAACACGCGTGACTTTTTCAGTAACTGACCGGGGAACTGATAGGCTAATGTGACCTCTCTGCAGGCGAGGTACCCACCTTGTTCGTATAAGTTAGAATTATTGCTGTTCAGGCTGGTGCTGGCATTATTGATCCGGGTATAGTTTTTCTTACCCAGCGGGGCCGCTACCTGGTCTGCATAATAGACTTTGGGAATGTCTGTCACGGTATTATCCGGTGTCCAGGCATCTTTTTGACGATCCAGGTAGTTAAAGGTACCTTGATAGTTACCCAGGGTGCGGGCCATCAGATCATTATAAATAACATAGTTCAGCGCAAAGTCAAATCTTGCGTATAATGACAGGTTCTTGTAAGAAAAGTTGGTATTAAATCCACCGGTCCATTTTGGAAATATATTGCCCATCTTCACCTGATCTCTGGTGTCGATGGTGTCGTTACGGTCGACATCCATCCAGTTAACATCCCCGGGCGTGATTTTACCGGCGCCGCCTGTAATACCGGGGCCGGTGATATTGGCCACCGCATCGTAGCGGTTGCCCGCAATCGCCTGTACTTCTGCATCGTCTTTGAATATGCCCAGTTGTTTAAAGGCATATACATCTCCGATGGACTGACCTTCCTGATAACCGCCTACCCAGATGAGCTGACGGGAAGCGGGATCCCAGACCTGCAGGCCGCCCTGGCGGTTGTTGTCGTTACCGTTAAAGGGAAGCCGGAGGATTTTGTTTTTTACAAAAGAGGCGTTGGCACCCATAGAGAAACTAAAGGCATCCGGATGGTCGACAATACGGGCCTGCACACTGAATTCATAACCTCTGTTTTGCAGGGTACCCAGATTGGTTCTGATGGAGCCGTATCCCACATAACTCGGCAAAGTAAGGCTGGTTAAAAGGTCACTGGTTTTGCGGTTGTAGTAATCGAAAGTGAAATTGATCCTGTTATTTACAAAGCCGGCGTCCAGGCCTATGTCAGTAGTGGTACTTCTTTCCCATTTCAGGCCAGGGTTGACCAGACCGGTATTGAGGAAACCGGCGTAGCCGTTGTAATTGCCTTGTGAACCGTAGGTTCCCTGCACTTCATAATTACCCAGCCCTGCAATATTACCATTGACGCCGTAGCTGACCCTGGGTTTTAAGTTGGAGATGAAGCGCGACAGGCCGCTGTTTTGAAAGAAAGCCTCTTTGTGGATATTCCAGCCGGCTGACAGTCCCGGGAAGAAACCGACCCGGTTCTCCTTAGCCAGGCTGGAAACCGCATCTGAACGAAATACCGCTGTAAGTAAATATTTCTGGTTAAAGTCATAATTTAACCGGCCAAAGGTGGAGACGATGGCAAACTGGCTCCGGGTACTGCCGTTGGAACCGTCTGCCGGGAACAGGGTAGATGCATTGGCTGTAGGGATATCGTCAGTCGGCGCATTCTGCCCATGCACGTACAGGCTGGAATATTTCACACCGTAGTATTCTGCGCCGACCATGGCGGTGAAATGATGCAGGTCGCTAATGGAGGTGCTGTAGTTTAGTACCGCATTGTATTGCTGTTGAAACTCCTTATTGGTACTGTTGTAGGCGTCCCGGGTATAGGATGATAACTTCCCGGCAAAAAGATCCGTATAATTAGACGTCGGAAATGCATACGACTGATTGGTGATATCATTGTAATAGATGCTACCCGTGGCTTTGACAAATAAACCCTTGACAATATCCCATTTTACCGATGCATTGGCAGTTATCTTGGTATCGGTATTGGTCCGGTCTTTTTTGCGGAGCCAATACAGGGGGTTGCCATCGCTGACGCCGACACCGGGATTGGGATCTGTCCTGGCAGTATCCAGCCATGGGTTAAAAGTGGGCCAAAGCGCCATCGTCCGGTAGATCACATTGGCATCGGAAGTGGCAATACCATATTGAGAAGCCGTAGAGAGGCTCACACCGGAAATTACTTCCAGGGTCGGCTTGATTTTATAGGAGCCATTGACCGTTCCCGAGTAGCGCTTATAGGAGGAGCCTACAATGATGCCGTCTTCATCATAGTAATCAAAACTGGCAAAGTATTTTCCTTTGTCATTACCGCCCATTGCGCTTAGATAATGATCCTTGGTATAGGTATTTCTAAAGACCAGATCTTTGATCTCCCCGGAGTGATCCTTATAGAGGATACTGTCGGTTCGTCCATTCCCGTCGGCGTTGTAGGGATCGGCCATTATCTGCCAGCCTTCAGAAAGCAGGTGCCGTGTGCTGTTGTCCAGCTTACGGATATCAAAAGACGCCAGGTTGGCCGGGTCCGTCAACAGGCCGTAGCCGCGCGATTGATTGACGGCGGATAAAGACCTGCCGGAATTCAGGTTGCCCATGCGGTTGTAATAAATATAATCATGGGCATTCAGGTAGCTGTAGTCACGCCTGTTCTGGTTATAGCCGCCCGTGAACTTATAGGTTAAGGAAGCGGCGCCGGACTTACCTTGTTTAGTCGTAATGAGTATCACGCCGTTGTTGGCGCGGGCACCATAGATGGCAGTCGCCGAGGCGTCTTTTAAGATTTCTACGGATGCGATATCCTCTGCCGGGATATCGTTGAACTCCCGGATAATGCCGTCGACTACCACCAGCGGGTTACCGGGTGCATTGATGGAAGCGCCCCCTCTTAATACGATGTTGGGTGTAGCGCCCGGTGTCCCGCTGCTGTTTGTGACCTGTACCCCGGGTACAGCGCCCTGCAATGCAGCGCCGATATTGGCTCTGGGCGTACTGGCCAGCGTCTTGTTATCGAGTGTGGCAATAGAACTGGTGATGTCTTTTCGCTTTTGCGTACCGTATCCGATTACCACAATTTCATCAAGGCTGCCCGCTTTGGGGCTCAGAAGGATGTTTAGCATGTTTTGATCACCCACCTTCAGTGTTTTGGTATCAAAACCGGTATAATTTACTTCAATCGTGGCGCCCGGAGATACGCTCAGGGTAAAACTGCCATCGGGTGCCGTGGTCACCCCAAGGGTACTGCCCACAATGTGCAGACTGGCGCCGCTGAGTCCCTGATGGTTGGTGGAATCCTGTACGGTACCGGTAATCTGCCGGGTCTGTGCCCAGGTAATAGTAGCGCACAGCATGAGAAAAAAAGTCAATTTCCACTTAAGGCAGGAAGGATTCTTTTTCATTGCATTCATTTTGAATAGTTTAAAAATATCAGAAGTTCTTTTAGTTTTAAGTCTTTATTATGTCTAACATAATATTTAGATATGTTAGACATAATAAAGATGACATATTTTGTTATTATTAACCAAATAAATCGGCGAAATTTTTTAAACTTTTTTCTGAAAAAAATATTTAAATAATATATTTTATTGATTATAAATTTTTTATGTAGCTATTTTAAATTTAAAAAAGCTGCCAATCTAAGGAATCTCTTAACGGCTTTTGTCTGTTCTTTAACGTAAATACTGTTAGTTTTTAAGGCACAACTTCTAATTTTTTGTTGATTTTATTTTTAAATATGATTAAAAATATGCTCCCCCCAACTGTCTTCCCGGATCAGGAGGAGGGAGAGAGGACCGTTCGCAGGCAATCCGCCTGCTGCCATGGGGACGACAGGTTTATCGCTCAGGTAAAAAAAAGGTTTGAAAGGGAAAATGATCTGATAATCGCCATCTCCGGCAGCACTATCACTGATTGATTTAATGCACAAGAAAAGGCAGCGGAAGTGAGACACCGCACGATAAAACACCCTACATTTGTCACATGAAAATCACTAGAGATCAGACAGATCACGAAAGAAAAAACTGGACAAAGGAAGAAATTCTCGCTATCTATAATACGCCCTTTTTGGAACTGGTCTATGAGGCTGCCCGGGTCCACCGTCACCACCATGATCCAAATAAAGTACAGATCAGTTCACTGATCTCTATTAAAACGGGAGGTTGCCCGGAAGACTGCGGCTATTGTCCGCAGGCAGCCCGTTATCATACAGAAGTGAAAATGCATGAACTGCTGCCCGTTCATCAGGTAAAGGCCCAGGCGCTGCGCGCCAAGCAACATGGTATCTCCCGTGTTTGCCTGGGTGCTGCATGGAGAAATGTGAAGGACGGCGATGAGTTCGATCAGGTGCTGGACATGGTACGTACAGTGACTAAACTCGATATGGAGGTGTGCTGTACGCTGGGTATGCTGACAGAGAATCAGGCCAGGCGGCTGGAAGAAGCCGGTCTCTATGCATACAATCATAATATCGACAGCTCTGAAGATTACTATAAAGAAGTGATTTCTACCAGGGGATTTGAAGACCGGTTACAAACGATCGGCAATGTCCGTAAGACTTCTATAACGGTATGCTCCGGCGGTATTATCGGCATGGGGGAGACCGTGGCTGACCGTTGCGACATGCTGCGTATCCTCGCCAATATGTACCCCCAGCCGGAGAGCGTGCCTATCAACGCGCTGGTAGCGGTTGAAGGAACACCGATGGAAGATCAGCAGCCGGTTTCTATTTTTGAAATGGTAAGGATGGTGGCTACGGCGAGAATTGTCATTCCCGGAACCCAGGTCCGGCTTTCTGCGGGCAGAACCAGTATGTCTCAGGAAGGACAGGCGCTTTGCTTTATGGCAGGGGCGAATTCCATTTTCGCAGGCGATAAACTATTGACAACACCTAATCCGGATATAGGCGAGGATAAGAAATTATTTGATGAACTGGGCATCAAGGCGCAGGCGCCCTTCGAGAAGCATCCCAAAAGGGATGTGGTGGAGGCTGGCGATGCACGTGTCCAGGCGCTGGGAGAAAATCCCAGGTGGAGCCGTCCGGGACACACGATCGGGCGTAATGAAGCTGCCAGACATAAAGGCGGTGTAACAAATACAGAAGAAAAAGGCAGTCAGTGATAAGATTGATAAAATGATGACTGTACAGGAAAGGGAACGGACTATTCAATGGAGTTGAATAGTCCGTTCTGGATTCAGGGCATTGATCAGTGATCAAAGCGTTTGCGCAACTGCCACTTGACAGTCCGCCTAAGAAGGTTTTGCCACCATCAGTAAGATGATACTGAAGGCTATTAAGAATATGAATATACCCGTATAAAATCCTTTTTTATTAATTTGCCGATAGGCGGCACTGTCCTTGCCTGAGCTGGCCAGAATAGCCATTTGCTTTTTAAGCAGGGGGCTATATACGGCTATACCGGTTCCGGCCGCTATCGCATACAGGATCAGTGAACCCCACAGCCAGAATGCGGTGAGTGGATTCAGGTGCATATACCAGCAGAGCCCCAGGCCGGTGAGAAGACTGAGAATATAGGCCGGGTTCGCCATATAATCGTCGAGCGTCTGAATGCCTTTTAAGGCAAAGGGCAGGTACTTGTCATTTTTGTGGCCGATATAGAGCCACAGCGGATAGCTCAGGTTAGCGCCCAGGGCCATAATGGCCATGAGAATATGAACGGATTTTAAAATGGCGTATATCGTAATCATAACTGTTTTTTAAGGAGCCTGTATACCGCTGTTGTTTATTGTCGAATATCTTTTCAGCTGTAACTGCGATCACAAAAGTCACTAGATTCTGATAAGTAGCCAAACCACTCACCTAACTACTTACCGAACAGTTCACCGAAGCGCTTAAGTCTCTTGAACGCCCGGCACTGAAACCTGCTATCTCGTGTTACACTATATATACTGCGCACTGCCAAGGTTCTCCTAAAACAGCGGTTCAACCGTTCAATAACAGAAGTTTAGTCGGACAACTCAATTACCTTTAGCGTGGATTTTCTATTACGCAGCAAATTTTGTCAAACACGTAAAAACAGTAAGTATGAAAAGTATACAGATAGGTAATTCGGATTTAAAGGTGATGCCCATCAATCTGGGCGGTAATGTATTTGGCTGGACCCTTGATGAGGCCGCTTCCTTTAAGATTCTGGACGGATTTTTAGACCGGGGATTTAATTTTATAGATACTGCCGATGTGTATTCGGTATGGGGAGGGCCTGATAACAAAGGCGGCGAATCAGAAACAATTATTGGCAAATGGATGAAGGCCCGCGGTAACAGAGATAAAGTTGTCATCGCTACGAAAGTGGGCTGGGATTTTAAAGACGGCAGAAAGGGATTAAAGGCGGATTATATACGCAGCGCGGCTGAAGATTCACTCAGACGCTTACAGATAGATTCCATTGATCTGTACTATAACCACATTGATACCGGTGAAGTGCCGCTGGAAGAAACGCTGGGCGCCTTCGGGGAGCTGATAGCGGCGGGCAAGGTACGATATATAGCCGCCTCCAATGTTCCGGCCGACCGGTTGAAAGCTTCACTGGAACTGGCGAAAACAGGAAGTTATCCCGCTTACCAGGCGCTGCAGCCACATTATAATCTGGTGGATAAAGCAGGCTATAACCAGGAATTGCAGCATATTGCTCAGCAAAATAACCTGACTGTATTTCCTTATTGGTCACTGGCCGGCGGTTTTCTGACCGGTAAGTACAGGACAAAAGAAGATCTGGGACAGAGCATCCGTGGGTTACATGTAGAAAAATACCTGACGCCTGAAGGATTGCAGATCGTTGATCTCTTACAGGAATTGGCCGGCAAGTATCAGACCTCCGCCGCCGCACTCGCCTTGGCATGGCTGTTTTTTACACCGATGGTGGGGGCGCCTTTGTCCAGCGCTACCAAAACGACACATTTGGATATTCTTGCCGCTGTACCGGATCTGGTAGAAAAAATAGAAAAGTCAGATATTGACAGACTGACGGCGTTATCGGATAAAATGGTGTACAATACCGATCAATAGGAAGGGAGACACCGGTTACACTCGAGTCAATAAAAAAGAACGCTGTCTGTATGACAATCGTCATACAGACAGCGTTCTTTTATGTATAAAACAAAAAACGATCGGTCTTCACTTACTGACCTTGCGCCAGGCTATATACTTTCTGACCGTTCAGCTCCAGCAGTGTTTCCACTGAGGTAATCTGAAACTCACCGGCAAGTTTCGTATAAAGATCAATAATGGTTTGTTGTGTGATGGTCTTGCCTTCAGGCGCCTCAAAACGGATGGTATAGCTATCCACCAGCACGGTGAACTTGGATCCGCCCGGCCATACCTGAGTACCGCGATTGCTCAGGTTGATCAGTGGGAGGCTGTCCGTACTGTATTTTTGAGCGATATCAGCGATGGCTGCCGGTTGCAGCGTACTGTCAATAAAGAAATCCACGCCAGCCAGGGTCTTAGTGGCGGGCTCACTGGAGTGAATAAGCTGGTTTTCTTTCAGTACAGGCACCTCGATTTTGACAGGCTGGTCAGCTGCCGCGGTTCTGGCACCTGCGTTGGGCTGTTTGCCGAAGTTGGCAATGATCCTGGCTGCAAAATCTGTTGTATTCAGGGCTGGAATTATTTTATCTCCAAAGTCCCCGGTATGGATACCTTGCTCTAAGGTATAGAGCAGCGCATTTTCAATTTTTGCCGCGGTGGCGGTCAGTCCCAGATGCTGTAACATCGCGATGCCACTGAGCAGCAGTGCCGTCGGGTTGGCGATATTTTTACCTGCGATGTCGGGCGCAGTACCGTGCACGGCTTCAAAGATGCAGATATTATCACCGATATTGGCAGAAGGAGCGAAGCCCAGTCCACCTACAAGCCCTGCGCAGAGATCACTTACGATATCTCCCTGAAGGTTGGTCAGCACGACGACATCGAAAGTCTCCGGGCGGGTCACCATTTTCATGCAAAGGTCATCTACAATGATATCGTCTGCGGCAATCTCAGGATATTCACCGGCAATCCTGCGAAAAGCATTCAGAAACATGCCGTCTGTGATCTTCATGATGTTAGCCTTGTGTACACAGGTGATACGGCGTGCTTTTTTCTGACGGGCTATTTCAAAAGCGTAACGGATGACCTGTTCACTGCCCGGACGGGTAATCAGACGGCGGCTAATGGCCACATCTTCTGTCAGCTGATGCTCAATACCACCATAGGTGTCTTCTATATTTTCACGCACAACGGTTACATCAATGGGAATGCCTGCTTTACTAAAGACGGTGTTGACACCATGCAGTGTCTGGAAAGTTCTTTTATTGGCGTAGGTGTTCCAGGTCTTTCTGGCGGTCACATTGATGCTTTTTACACCTTTACCTTTTGGGGTTTCCATCGGGCCTTTGAAAAGAATGCCCAGTTTTTCAATGGTTGTTTTGGCTTCCGGCGTCATGCCATTGCCGAATCCCTTATCAAAAACCCATTTGCCCATTTCAACAAACTCATACTGCAGGGGTGCTTCGGCGGCCTTGAAAATATCTAAAACCGCTTCCATAATCTCTGGACCGATCCCATCGCCTTTAGCTACGGCTATCTCAATCATAGTTAATCAATTGTAATATTGTGATATATTTTAATAAGACGCTGCAAAGTTACTCGAATTAGGCAAATTTTTGTGTTAAAGCGCAAACGATTCCCTTGGCTAAACGGGAATATAAGCGTTAAATTTTGCCCATATTTCCCTTGGATACTGACAAGATCGTATAATGAAAGAGGTAAATAACGAATGTAAACAGGCTGTTTTGGCCAAACCCGGCAAGTCATTGATTTATTCGAAGCTAATAAGGTCGATATAAGTGATACATCAGGCGGGCTTGGTCGTATTTGAACGCTTCGGAATTCCTGAACAGTTCAAATACGACAACCTTTGGCAATAGTAGTATTTCCTTGAATCCCGGTCGATGGATAGATGTTAAGGCAATAAGGTATCGGACTTCGGTTTAATATTTGCATGAGGAGCAATAGTCCACCTGGACAAGAAAGCGCCCTTAGATTTGTCCGCTAAAAATATTTAATAGGGCTGTTTTTTGCATATTTTTGTATATTGAGCGAGAATTTTGAGAATTAGAAGAACCCGATGAACGAACAAGCAGCATCCTTTATGGCCAAAGCGGCCGTGAAAGCAGGCGATATGAGCCATCGCCAAACTATTAATTTTAATATATCTAAATATAATGCTGCCGTTCCGAAAGGCAAGACGCAGTTTTCAGATATTACCAGTGCGAGACAGCTGGCTAAAAACGCCAAATGGCAGGCAGTAGAACACCTGGACGAATGTTTACTCAATTTTGAAAAGCAGATCACTTCCCGTGGGGCCAAAGTTGTCTGGGCGGAAGATGCCCAGCAGGCGCTCGCCGCTATTGGAGAGATCTGTCAGTTAAAGGAGTGTAAGACAGTCGTTAAAAGCAAGAGCATGGTGACAGAAGAGATTCACCTGAATGCTTTTCTGGAACAAAACGGTATAGAAAGTGTGGAGACTGACCTGGGGGAATACATCCAACAGTTAGATAAAGAGCCTCCTTATCATATCGTTACACCGGCCATGCATAAAAATAAGGAGCAGATCGCCCAGCTTTTTACGGAAAAACTGGGGGCTCCGGAGCATATGCCGCCGGAACAGCTCACTATTTTTGCCCGCCATCAGCTTAGA
The DNA here is from genome assembly GCF_020042345.1 of Arachidicoccus terrestris. NCBI lineage: Bacteria > Pseudomonadati > Bacteroidota > Chitinophagia > Chitinophagales > Chitinophagaceae > Arachidicoccus > Arachidicoccus terrestris. The sequence continues at coordinate 663,702 of NZ_CP083387.1, read as the reverse complement.
AGTAAGTTCACCGAGGCGGAAGTAGGGATTACGGGCGCTAATTTTATTGTCTCAGATATAGGCGGGGTGGCAATCACAGAAAATGAGGGCAATGCCCGTTTGACCACCGCTTTTCCTAAGACGCATATTGTTATCGTGGGCATTGAGAAAGTCATTCCTACGTTACAGGATCTGTCTTTATTCTGGCCTTTACTCTCCACTTTTGGTACCGGCCAGAAGGTGACTTCCTATAATACGCTGATCACCGGTCCGCGTCAAAATGGTGAAACGGACGGTCCGGATGAGATGTATGTGATTTTGCTGGATAACGGCAGGACCAATATGCTGAAAAAGCCGGAAGCCAGAGAAGCGCTTTACTGTATCCGCTGTGGTGCCTGTCTGAATGCCTGTCCGATCTACAAAAATATTGGCGGACACGCCTATGAGACGACATATAGCGGTCCCATTGGATCGGTGATTACACCGCATTTAAAAGGAATGAAAGAATATAACCATCTTAGTTATGCTTCTTCTCTTTGCGGCAATTGTACGGAAGTATGCCCGGTCAGAATTAATATACATCAGCTCCTGCTGGTCAACCGTCATGAGGCTGTCAAGGAAGGCGACAATTCCATGGCTGAGAAAATGGCCTGGAAAGCCTGGAAGACGGTAAGCCTGCACAGGTCCCTGATGAATCTGGGTAACGGTCATCTTAAAAACAAGATGGTGAACCGGCTTTTTAAAGACTGGACAGCCTACAGGGGCGATCTGAATTTTAGTCAGAAGACTTTTAATGAACTCTGGAAACAGCAACAGAAGGAGCCCAAGACAACTCCAAAGTCTTCGCCGGACGCTGTTAAATAATTTTATGAATCATTCAACCATACATTTACAGTAAATAATCCAACATTTTCTCCTAAACTCCATATTTTAAATTGATGACTAAAAAAAGTTTTTCCTGGTCGGACGAATGTGAACCGCATAAGCTCAGGACAAAAGAAATTATTCAAAAACATCCCGGTATCAGAAACTTTATCGGCCGCAACAGGTTTACTTTTATTATTATCCTGTTTTGTGTGGGCCTGCAAACCATGCTGGCTTTCTGGTTAAAAGATGTTGCCTGGTACTGGATGCTGCTGGCCGCCTATTGTGTCGGTGCTTTTATTGATCATACGCTTTTTGTGTGCGTCCATGAATGTTCTCATAACCTGATCTTTAAGAACAGGGCGCTCAATACAGTGGCTAGTTTGATCGCGAATCTTCCGCTGGTTTTTGCCAGTTCAATTTCTTTTAAGAAGTATCATTTAAAACATCATGCCTTCCAGGGGATTGTCAATTTAGATGCAGATATGCCCGGAGAGTGGGAAGCTAAGCTGGTGGGGAATTCTACCATTGGCAAGGGACTTTGGCTCTTGTTCTATCCGGTTGTGCAGGCGACAAGGCTCGCCAGGATGAGTAAGGAGATCAAGGCCATTGATGGTCTGACCATTGTCAACTGGCTGGTACAGATCGTGTACGTGGCCGCCGTTATTTATTTCTGGGGCTGGATGGCCATCCTCTATCAACTGCTGAGTTTCTTTTTCTCTGTGGGGCTTCACCCGCTGGGAGCCAGATGGGTGCAGGAACACTTTTTAACCCATGGGGAGCAGGAAACCAAAAGTTATTACGGCCCGCTCAATGTTGTGAACCTGAATGTGGGTTTCCATAATGAGCACCATGATTTTCCTTCCGTTCCCTGGAATCACCTGCCCAAGCTTCATCAGGAAGCGCCGGAGTATTACGAAACGCTGGGTTCTCATAAATCTTATACGGTATTATTGCTTAAGTTTTTATTTGACCCCGGACTGTCTGTCTATTCGAGGATGGCCCGTGATAAGAGAGGTAAGACCAAATAATATCAGGCTGTTTGAATGAGCAGCAAGTAAAATCTTTATTAAGCCAGCCGGTTTATTTTCCAATATGCAGCAAACAACTCTGGAAAAAGCCGGCTGGCTTATTTATTAGGGATCCCCGAAAATCAGGGATGACCGGGCTTTGGCGTGTGTAACGCTGACCAAACAAAGAATAGAGATTGGCGGAGCTATCCAAATTCCCGTGAATTGGTTTGATGGTCTAAGGTCTTTGCTTTAAATTTGCACATCCATAATCAATAAATATATTGTAATGTCAGTATTAGTAAATAAGGACTCAAAAGTAATTGTACAGGGATTTACCGGTACAGAAGGTACATTCCATGCCTCCCAGATGCTGGAATACGGCACACAGGTTGTCGGTGGCGTTACACCGGGGAAAGGCGGAAACACCCATCTGGATCGTCCGGTATTTAATACAGTGGCTGATGCCGTAAAAGCAACCGGCGCGAATGTCAGTATTATTTTCGTACCGCCCGCTTTTGCAGCAGATGCTATTTTTGAGGCAGCTAACGCCGGCATTGAACTGATCGTTTGTATCACAGAGGGTATTCCCGTTCAGGATATGGTAAAAGTAAAAAGCTTCCTGGAAGGTAAAACGGCCAGACTGATCGGACCGAACTGCCCGGGCGTCATTACGGCAGAACAGGCTAAAGTCGGTATTATGCCTGGCTTTATTTTCAAAGCCGGTAGGGTAGGGATTGTTTCTAAATCCGGCACCCTGACCTATGAGGCTGCCGATCAGGTGGTCAAAGCGGGACTGGGTATCTCCACTGCCATCGGCATTGGCGGTGACCCGATTATCGGAACCACTACTAAAGAAGCCGTTGAGCTCCTGATGAATGATGATGAAACAGATGCGATCATCATGATCGGGGAAATTGGCGGCAGCATGGAAGCAGATGCGGCTAAATGGATCAGTCAGAATAACCGCAAACCGGTCGTAGGCTTTATTGCCGGTCAGACGGCACCTGCGGGTCGCCGGATGGGGCATGCAGGCGCTATTATCGGTGGAGCAGATGATACCGCGGCTGCCAAAATGAAGATTCTGGCGGAAAACGGCGTTACCGTCGTCGCCAGCCCGGCAGATATCGGCAAAACACTGGCTGAGGTGTTGGCTAAAGCTAAGTAATTGGATCTCAATTATTTTTAACTAGAAATATGATGCAGGCGCACCGTTTACCGGTGCGCTTCGTATGTATAGGGGACCAAGGGACAGCCCGCGTAATCTTTATTTTGGGATTGTTGCCAAAATTGCTACCTTTGCACCCTTAAATTTATTTATTAACAAAAACAAATTCAGGGTAATGAACAATTACGAATTGATGGTGATTTTAACCCCTGTGCTTTCTGAAGACGAATTTAAAGCGGCTCAGAAGAAATACACTGATTTTCTGGTAGAAAACGGTGGTACAGTAACGCACAGCAACCCCTGGGGTCTTAAATCACTGGCGTACCCTATCCAGAAGAAAACAACAGCTCTTTACTGGGTTCTGGAATACAGTGCGCCATCCGACTTCAATGAGAAGCTTAAGGTACAATTTTTACGTGACGACCAGATTCTGCGTCACATGATCACTAGTCTCGACAAATACGCCGTTGAGTACAATGCGAAAAAGAGAAGTGGCGTACAAACCGGTAACGAAAAAGCAGCAGAAGCATAAGTTATGGCAAAATCAAACGAAATCAAGTATCTTACTGCGATCAAGCAGGAGAAGACCAAAAAGAAATTCTGCCGTTTTAAGAAATACGGTATTCGCTACATCGATTATAAAGATGTTGAATTTCTGAAAAAGTTCATCAACGAACAGGGTAAATTATTACCTCGTCGCCTGACTGGTAACAGCCTGAAATATCAGCGTAAGGTTTCTGATGCCGTAAAGAAAGCGCGTCAGATGGCTTTGTTACCTTTCGTAACAGACCTGTTCAAATAATATAATTTTAATTTAGTCACCTTCCCTAACTCCTTTTATAGTAAGGAAGACAGTTTCCGGTAAACTGGGTTACGGAACTAAACCAAGAGAGAAAATGCAAGTAATTTTAATCAAGGATGTAGATAATCTGGGCGCACCTGATGAACTGGTAACAGTAAAGAATGGTTATGCACGTAACTATCTGATTCCTCAGAAATTAGCAGTAGAAGCCAGCGCTTCTAACCTGAAGCAGCTGAGTGAGCGCTTAAAGGTAAGAGGTAAGAAAGCGGCCGCCATGCTCGCTGAAATCAACAAAGTAATCGAAGTATTACAGGCTGAACCCGCACTGAAACTGGGTGCTAAGACGGGTACTTCCGGTAAGATCTTTGGTAGTATCACCACTTTACAGATTGCCCGCGCAATCCGTGAGCAAAAAGGATATGATATTGATCGTAAACACATCTCTATCGTTGACGAAGTGAAAGAACTGGGTACCTACAAAGCCAATATTGACTTTGGTAATGGTAATGCCACAGAAGTTAACTTCGAAGTGGTTGGAGAATAATTCCAAAAACATATTTTTTTTTGCCCGCTCTGTGTATGCAGAGCGGGTTTTTTATGCGCTGCCCTTAACGAAATATTATACAATAATTGCGGATTCAGACAAATGTTTTCCCGATTGCGTAAATGGTTTGCTTTGTCCTTGTGTAGTTTTGCACCCTCAAATCAATCATTTCAATTATTAGGTTAAACAATTTTGATGAAAAAGCTCTTATTATTACTGGTGATGTCTTGTGTGGGAGGATATGTGATGGCCCATGGGCATGAGGATGATGACGATGCAAAAAGAGGTACAATTGAAGGAATCGTATTAACAAGCGATGGCGCCAAAGCAGCCGGTGTCACCATTACGATTGAAAATACCAATTATAATACAGTGGCCGATGACGGCGGTGAATTTAATTTTAAAATGTTGCCCGGCACGTATACACTGGTCGCTACGTATGTCGGCTATGCGCCCACCAGACAAGAAGTTACTGTCGAAGAGAAAAAGACGGTCCATGTAACCCTCAGACTGAATCTGACCAAAAGTGAATTGAAGGACGTAATTGTATATTCCAAACGTAATTCCTATAAGATCAACCATAGCTCCTCTACGCTTCGCCTGGACGAGCCTCTATTGGAGGTTCCCCAGAATATCCAGGAAGTCAGTGCTGTCGCACTTGCCGATCAGGGAATAACTTCTTTTGGAGACGGCGCCATCCGCAACGTCAGCGGTGCCACTAAGCTGGAACACTGGGGAGATTATACGCGTATAAATATGCGGGGATCCAGAGCGTCTGAGTTCAGAAACGGCATGAATGTCACTTCTACCTGGGGGCCGCTGACGGCAGATATGGCTGTCGTAGACCGTATCGAGTTTGTGAAAGGACCTGCCGGATTTATGATGTCCAACGGAGAACCCAGCGGTATATTTAACATCGTTACCAAGAAGCCCACAGGTGTAACCAAAGGAGAAGCTTCTGTTATGGTAGGCAGCTATGACTTTTATCGGGGCGCTATTGACCTGGATGGCAAATTTGACAAAGACAATAAGGTCCAGTACCGTTTTAATATCATGGGGCAGTCAGCGGGCTCTTTTCAGAAATATGGTTATAGCGACCGCCTGACCATTGCGCCGGTGATCAAGTATCAGGTGGATGATAAAACGGATATCACCGCAGAGTATCTGTATCAGTATGCCAGAATGCAGGATGGCGGAGCTGCCTATGTTTATTCGCCCACTGGTTACGGTGACTTGCCAAGAGATTTTACCACCGCTTTTGAAGGAATTGAACCCCTGGTACTGAAAGACCAGAGTCTGTTTTTATACTTGCACCACCAATTTAACCCTAACTGGAAATTGACCGTACAGGGCGGCTATCTGAACACCAATAAGCAGGGGTCAAATCTATGGCCGGATTCTTTGGGACCCGGAGGGAAAATGAGACGGGCCATTTCTATCGGCGACGCTATTAACCGCTCGAAATTTGCACAGGTGTTTTTTAACGGAAAGATGCAGACAGGAGGCATTCAGCATCGCATTTTAGTGGGACTGGATCTCGGTGATAAAGATAATTATTATGACTGGGGACAGAATCAGATATTAGATGATGATGCCCATCTTTTTGATATCTACAATCCCGGTAGTGGTATGCCTTATAACGGATTGCCTGTATTTGACCGTTCTATTGATTTATTGCAGAGAGCCGCCGCTGCAGGTACGTATACCAGCCAGTCTTATTCAGGGGTCTATCTGCAGGATGAATTAGGATTCTTTGATAACAGCCTTCGTTTAACTGTCGCAGGCCGGTATACCTACGTGAAACAAAACGACTACGGTACCAGTTATGATGCGAAGAAAGTGACCCCAAGAATTGGGCTGAGCTATACGATTGATCCGAACACCTCTGTATATGCACTCTATGATCAGTCTTTTATGCCTCAGTCTGGTCTCTTAAGAGGTAATAAATCACCCAAGCCACTGACAGGAAATAACATGGAGATTGGTGTAAAACGAGACTGGTTTGCCGGTCGCTGGAATACCACGCTGTCTGCCTACAGAATTATTAAAAACGGTGCCTTGATTGCAGACCCGGATACCAGTGGCGGTAATCAGGACCTGAAGTACTCTCTGCAATTGGGCCAGACCAGAACACAGGGAGTGGAACTGGATATCAGGGGAGAGATCGTCAAGGGGCTGAATGCCATACTGAACTATGCCTATACCGATTCCAAAGTGACCAAAGATCTTGATCCCACAAAAGTCGGCACCAAGGTGACAGGCTTTTCCAAGCATGTCTCTAACGGCTGGTTGACGTATACCATTGGCGATGGCGCTCTGAAGGGATTCGGTGTTTCTGCCGGTTATACCTTCCTGGGGGACCGCTCCACCTGGAGCTGGGCAACCTCCAACCAGAAAGATTTACCGGATTATTTCAGAATGGACGGCGGCATCTTCTGGAAGGGGGAGAAAATGACCGTGAATCTGAATGTGAACAATTTACTGGACCGGTACCTGTATTCTGGTGCGCCTTACGGCAATTTCTACTACTATCAGGTAGAAGCGCCCAGGAATTATAAACTCAGTATATCCTATCGTTTTTAATGATAAATGCTAAAAAAGTAATATATTAGAAGATTAAATAACCTGTAATGCCGATCAATAAGAAATCGAAGATCAATAACATCATTACCTGGCTACATCTGTGGCTGGGTTTGGTGTCTGGTATCATCGTGGTCATTGTCAGTGTTACAGGTTGTTTATTTGTCTTCCAGCAAGAGATCACAAATATAGTCCGCCATGACGTGCTGTTTGTTCAGCCTCCTGCCGGTGGACAGGCGGCTTTGCCTTTAAGCGAGCTGCAGCACAGAGCAAAGGTCGCGTTAGGTAAGGAAGCGCCCTTAACCTATATGACGGCTTACAAAAGGCCTGAAAGAAGCTGGGAGTTCATGAGCTATGTGCCAGGAGACCCGAAGGCGCTTACCTATAACGGTACTATTAAAGTTTATAAATCTGTTTTTCTAAATCCTTATACAGGTGCTGTGACCGGAGAAGTGAATTATAAGAAAGACTTCTTTATGATTGTTAAGGGGATTCACTGGAGTTTATTTCTCAGCGATGCCATTGGCCAGCCCATTGTAGGGTGGGCTACTTTGATCTTTGTCATTTTGCTGATTACAGGTATTATTATGTGGTGGCCCAAAAAATGGAATAAGAAACATGTGAATGACAGCTTTAAAGTGCGCTGGAAAGCGAAGTTTAAGCGCTTGAACTATGACCTGCATAATGTGCTGGGTTTTTATACCTTTATCATTGCCCTGATTCTGGGATTGACAGGACTGGTCTGGGCCTTCCAGTGGTTCAATAAAGCCGTTTATGCGACGGCCACCATGAGCACGAAACCCATGGAATACCCTGCCTATAATTCCGATACGACCGCTGTTGCAACCCTCCACAGCCCAATAGATTACGCTTATGCGCAGACCCGGCAAGCCTATCCGGAGGCAGGCCGGTATACCACAAGTCCTGTACACGGGAAAGCCGATGCCATCAGCTTTTCTGCTTACGGTCATGAAGGAACGTATTATGATGCCAATACCCTGTACTTTGACCAGGCGACCGGCAAAAGACTGGGAGAAAGTGAATTTAGTGACCTGAATGCCGGTGAGAAGATCATCGCCATGAATTACGATATCCATGTAGGGGCTATCGGCGGGCTGCCAGGCAAAATCATTGCCTTTCTGGTGAGCCTCGTCTGCGCTTCTTTACCGATAACCGGTTTTTATATCTGGTGGGGTAAGAAAAGAAAGCAAAAGAAAAAATACAGGAAGCAGCTCAAGACCTGGAATAAATACCAGAACAGGAGAAACGGCCCGTCGCAGGCCGCTGCAGTGTCAGCGGTTTGTTCCCCTGAACTGATAGAAAAAGACTGATATTCGGCTACTGGTATTTAGTTTTTCTTCAGAGGGGCTACTGTCCGTGATATTTGGCAAGGCCATCAATCGGATGCTTCATAATGGAACCCAGTTCCAGTTCATAGTTGTTACAAAGCTCCTTTAATACATCCCGATAGGCATAGGCAACGCTACCCACAAAATGCAGGGGAGAAGTCCAGGCTTCCGTAAATTTATAGATATGCTGATTGATGAAGTCATTCAGACAGTCTTCCAGAATATTCTCGATCATATAATGACCTCTGTTCTCTGACAGGAACCTTGAAAAACCTGCTAAGTACCTGTTGGGGCGCTCTCCCCTGTAAACCGCCTGGATAATCGCATCCCTGTCGGTCTCATATTTGAGTTTATAGCGGTGCATAAGATCATCGTCAAATGTGTTATACAGATAATATTGGATGACTTTTCTGCCCAGATAGGCACCGCTACCTTCATCACCCAGAATAAACCCCAGGCCGTTCTGCACCTTTTTGATGGTTTTGCCGCTGTAATAGGCGCAGCCACTGCCTGTTCCCAAAATAGATACAATGCCTTTATTGTCGCCACAGGTCGCATGGGCAGCTCCCATTAAATCGGTATTCACGCTGCATGCCGCTGCCGGAAATAAGTCCTTCAGAATTTTGGACATCATTTTACGAAAGGTGCTATCGGCCAACCCCGTGCCATAGAAATGTACTTCGTCTATATTGGTATTGTTTAACTTAGGAATTAGTTTTTTGGATAATGTATTGCTGATTTCTGCGCCACTCAGAAAATAAGGGCTGAGGCCATCCGTTTCGATCTTACGGGATTGGCCATTTTCCAGGACAAGCCAGCTGCATTTTGTAGAGCCATTATCCGCAATAAGTTTGACAGACATATAATAGGTTTTTGTAAATACGTTTGTACTTCTAAGTTAGCGATAATTTGGAGGTTTTAAAGATTTTTTAATTGTTAATTTTCACTATCTATTTTTAGAATTTATTGTCAGCAAAAAATAGGAACTTCGCACGGCAATAAACTGAAATAGTCAATTGATGAAAAAAACGAACCTTAAGCTTTGGCTGCCTTTCCTGTTGTCCCTGATGATGGTCGTGGGAATGGTAATCGGATACAAATTAAGAAAAGATACGATAGGTCCGGATACTTTTATTGCAAATCCTCATAATACAGCTATTGGCGAGGTGGTTCGGATTATTGACAAAATGTATGTCCAGGGAACCGATAAGGACAGTCTGGAAATGAAAGCGATCAATGGCTTGCTAAGTCAACTGGATCCATATTCTGTTTATATCAGCGCTGCGCAGCTAAAAGAGATCAATGACAAGGTTCGTGGCTCTTTTGTAGGGATTGGAATTGGATTTGAAGTGATACAGGATACCGTAGCCATCACCAATGTTGTTACGGGCAGCCCGGCTGATAAGGCAGGGGTTAAAATAGGAGACCAGTTTCTCAGTTTCAATGACACTATAAAGATGTCAGGCCCGAACCGTTCTGCTTTAGGTGTTGTCAATATTTTGCAGAAGGTCGTCGGTAATACTTTTAAGGTGTTGATCAAAAGAAACCAGAAGGAATTGACGACCACACTCCATAAGGCGATGATTCCGATTTTCTCTATCGATGCTGCGTATATGCTGGATAAAAAGACGGGATATGTCAAGGTCAATCAGTTCAGCGAAACGACTTACCGGGAATTTATGCTGGCCCTGGAGAAGCTGAAAAAAGCAGGTATGCAGCAGTTAATGATTGATCTCAGGGGGAATAGTGGCGGGGTGCTGACGGCAGCTACCGAGATCGCCAATGAATTCCTGGCAGATAAACAATTGATTGTCTATACGGACGGAGCCAAGGTGGGCCGTAAAGAATACCGGTGTAAAAGAGATGGTCTGTATAAGGATCTGAAGCTGGCCATTCTTGTAGATGAAACTTCTGCTTCCGCCAGTGAAGTATTGGCAGGGGCATTACAGGATTGGGACAGAGCGACGATTATCGGACGGCGAACTTTCGGTAAGGGGCTGGTACAGGATCAGTTTAATCTGACCAATGGCGGTGCACTGCGGCTGACCGTGGCCAAGTATTATACACCGCTTGGCAGAAATATTCAAAAATCCTATGACAGGAGCAGCACTGAATATCAGAGAGAACTGACAAAAAGATTCCATAGTGGTCAGACGGTACTCGGCGATACTTCTTCTCCGACAGGCAAAGCTTATAAAACACCCAAGGGTCATACTGTTTATGGGGGAGGAGGTATTACTCCTGACGTCCTGGTCGCATATGATTCGACGAAATTGCCGCCCAGTGCTCTGGACCTGTTTTTGAAAGGTACTTTGACGCGTTTTACTTTTTTATATTATATGCATAACAGGACAGGTCTGGATAGTTTGAAAACGGTTAACGCGTTATTTGCTTACGCTATGCCTAAAGATGATATCTGGGGTAAGTTAGAGACGTTTGCATTGGCAGATTCTATTCATATTGATTCCATACAGGGCGTCGCCAAAGATAATGTTCTGGAGAAATTCAGGGCATTTCTGGCAAAGGATATGTTTGGCCCGCAGGGCTATTTTGAAATTAATAATCACCATGACAATATTGTAAGAAAAGGGCTGGAGACTATTAATCAATAGAGGATGCTGTGTGCTTGCAAATCAGTCAGATATTGATATAATTTTGCTGATTTTTTCAAAAATGATTTGGTAATTTCTTTTTATTGCTTATTTTTGCACTCCTTTATAGGACGGCTGCGTAGCTCAACTGAATAGAGCATCTGACTACGGATCAGAAGGTTTCAGGTTTGAATCCTGACGCGGTCACTCTCAAAAGCCTTGATAGATAATACTTTCAGGGCTTTTTTCATCTTCTACTTTTCTCGCATTTTGCTAAAAGGGTCACTTTTTAAAAGCAAAATGAAATGAAAAAACTTCCACACAATTGTAGGGTCGGCAAAATGTCGGTCTATCCCAAAAATTGGTATAAGTCTAAGTCAAGCATGAAAGTGACTTGGAAAATTATCTATTTATTTTACGATGATAAAACCAAACAAAAGGTTCAGATTAAAAAAAAGGAATGAATGATCTTCATGTCTGGGAGGACAGAAAGCAGGCAACAATTAATCTCATGTCTGATGAAATGAAGGTGCTTGAGGCCGGGTATAATCCGATAACTGACCAGCAGATAATAGATGCCCTTCTAATATGGATGTACCTACGGAGCAGACTCCATTTAACCAGGCGTTGGATATGGCATTGAAATCGATCGATGTTGAAAAGCATACAAAAGAAGATCTTACCTCTGTGTCAGGGTTTATAAAAATGGCAGCTGACGTCATCCGGATAAATGGAAAATTGATTTCCCAGATTCCAATTGGCGAAATTCGGAAACGAGATATTCGGGCACTTTTTGATTATCTCTCCAAAAGACGGAACCGGTCAAATAACACCTATAATTATTATCGCCCCCACATAATGATGTTTTACAAAAAAACTCGGAGAGTTTGATGCTGTCGAATCCAATATTCCCCGGGAACTATCCAAGAAAAATACCGTTAAGGCTACCAGAATCTTGTTGACTTCGGAACAACGGCAAAAGGTCAAAGAGAAAATTATCTCCAAGAACTACAGGTACTGGCTTTTTATTAATATGTTTTTTCACTCTGGCGCCAGAATAACAGAATTTTGCCGCCTTAAAATATCAGATGTCAACCTGGAACGGCAGACAGCGACATTTCTAATCAAAAAAAGAAAACAATGGGTGCGGGTGGCCAAGCCAATTAAGAACATCGCTTTGCCTTTTTGGGAACAGTATTTAAGAGATTTTGCCGATCCAAATCATTATGTAATATCCTGAAGACTGAAACCAAGTCCAGATCAAATTAGAACGGAACAAATAACCCGGAGATGGAAAAATTGGGTGAAAAAAGATAAAGACCTTAATATCTGTGCAGATTTTTATTCTTTAAGCATTTAAACACTGATGAGGTATCTGACCTAGTAGGAATCGATAAAGCCCAAAAATTGAATTCTCATACATTTGATAGAACCACCCGGATATATGCAATTAATGAAGCTGCCAGGGAGATGGAGATCATTAAGAAGGTTGGAAACGAGTTTTAATTGCGGTGATATCGCCAAAAATAGAATTATAATAAACTTTCATTAATATATAATGTAGTCTGATTCATTGTACAACGAATAGTCATAGTTTTTTATGCACAGGTGTTGAATACTTTCATTAAAAAAAGGTCGGTTTATCTCGATCTTTGTCTTATAAGCAAAGGCGGTGTTATTTAGAGCCATTTTACTAGATAAGTTATCAACATAAAAACTTATTTGCTAATGATCTAGATATAAAATCGCTGATTATATATTATCTTTGCTTAAATAAAATGAAAAAGCCCAATTGGGGAATTGGGCGGAGTTTTTTGAGGAGTTAATTTCGGTATAAAAGTACTCCCTCCTTTTTAAAATTCCAAGAGTTTTATTGAAAATAGTATCGGTCCTTTGAAGGACCGAGTTGAAATAGCTGGGTTAACCAGGCACGTATACTTTTTACGTGGACTTAAAATCCATTAAATGTATACAGTATTATGGGTATAGCTCAAAATACGGTGTACAAGGATGATGGAGCAACTTGCTCTGTTTGCAATGGCTGCGGATACATTTTCCGTAAGTGTGTAACCAGAAATGGGGTAACTAGATGTCACCCCACCAAGTGCTACAAGATTCCTTGTCCTAGCTGCAGCCACAGCTAGGTAAGCCACCAGAGGATGCGGGTGTTCCCCGCAAGTAGATGAAGGAATGAATTGACTTCAATCCTATCTTAAGGAAGCCCAAGTTTCGCTGACTGCGGCTTCCTTTTTTATTTTAAAGAATTAAATAAAGACCGATGCGCAAAATCTGTTATAAATAGTTGTTGAGGAGGAATAATGATTTTGCTTATGTAAAAACCTTCTAATATTTTTTACGGGTGCAAAGGTAATGGAAATCTGTTTCAATGTTACATAATTTACACCATAAATTTACACATATTATTAATACTGCCAAATTTCACTGTGTTAATTTATAAAATCTGACAAAAATGTAAAATTACAGGAAGATTTCAAATTTAATTGGTTCTGACAATCAGCTTGTTATTGCCTGCCGGCAAAATTTTGTTGTAAAACAACATGAGGAATTGCGAATATTGATGTTTATTAATCAAAAATTTAAACCGAAACTATGTTTAGTATTTTTAATAAATTAGACAAAGATGATTACTTAGTTAAGTCTAAATTAATAACCCCAAAAGAATTAAAAATGAATTCTACGCATCGTTTTCCCTTTGAAGGTCGTGATTCTTTGGGTTCTGAATTTAAAAACATTATTGAAGAATTATTTGTTCCTTACAATATATCAAAATTGAAATTCCAGTTAAATAGATTGTATGAAAGTGAAGCCATCTATCATTTCGAAGACATCGAGATTTTGGATAATCCAGAAAGAATTGAAGTTCATTTCGATTCAAATTCATATGCGGGGGCATCATTCGACCTATTCCCGAAGGCAAAAGAAAGGCTAATTGGATCTCCAAGTTTTCGACAAATCATGTTCGATTTACATAATAGAGCGATATTCGATAATAAACCTAAATGGTTCACTCAAGCATTTCCAGATATTCAACTTTGGATTTCCAGAAATGGAATACCAATTGAAGAGTTATGGGGGACATCAGAGGAAATAGCTATTAAAAAAGGATTTATGGATAATTCCGGAGAACCAACTATAAAGGGACACAAATCCATTATTGACTATTGTAGAAAACGCACAAGGAAAAAACTTGAATGTGGTCTCCCATTTATTTAATGAAGATTTCAGTCAACAACATGACCTTATTTCGTAAAATAGGCCCCGGTAGATGCCAGGACCGCAACCAAAACTAACTGCTTATGAGAGCACTGAGGTAATATAATTATCCATTACGGCTAAACTATTTTGCAATTTTATTATTTTGTTGGGAGTGGTTACATTCGGGTGATGATAATCAAAAATTAGCTGTTATGAAAGTCGGATTAATAATTAGTTTAGCTGGCCTAGGGTTTGGGGCTATTACATTATTTATGATTTGTAGACAGGCTTATTTCAATCGCGAAAAACTTTCAGCTGAAATCATTTTTTATTTGATGGTACGATAGTAATTAAATTCGTCAATACAGGACGAACGCCTGCAATGATTAAGGATTTTAGAATTATTAACAAATCAACGAACAAGAGCGTCATCGAGTTTTCAGATGCAACTGAAGAAGACCTTACGATTGATTCTAAATCGCAGAAACCCATGACATTTCCCATTGGACTAGCCAGCCTATTAAAATATGAAGACAGCTATTCTATTGAGATGGAGGTGAGAAAGAGAAGTTCGATTAAAAAATTAACCCTAAACCCTAAAAACATACATGGCAAAAGTCAAAACGTATAAAATATCAAACTCTCTCATTATTTTTGCTCTGCAACCGTGAAAACGAAAACACCCCAGCAGAGCCGGGGTGGAATACAGTCCGCTATTCTAGCCAGTTAAACTATAGCCCCATTTGATATTCTTGTGGAGCTAACGGGACTCGAACCCGTATCTGCGGAGTATATCTTTATAAGTACTAATTGACTTCGTAAAATTTCTATTATATAGACGTAAGCTGACTGGCTAAGATCCAATTCTCTGACAATCCAGATGTTGCAAAATTTTTAAGTTCTTTTTTATCGGTAGGATTGTCCAATATTGGAACTATCAAATCATTAGAATAAATTATAATTTCACTACCTTTCGCTGCTGCATTTGCATGATAGTTCAATTCATATGTCCTTTGTGCAAAATCGCGATAGATTTCTTTTATATTTGGATTATTGTCATAAGAGACAATCCAATTTTTATTTGTCATTTGCCGAATAATACTGGCAATTAAAACGTGATCATTATGTTCATAAAAATTAATATATAAATCCTTCCCTTTTTTATAGTAGGGTGGATCAAAATAAAAAAAAGTTTTTTTAGGAAGGGCTTTCCCTAACTTTTTGGTTAGTTTAGCAGCATCTTCGTTGTAGAGGTTTATTCTGTCTTTGTACCTGCTAATTTTTCTTATTCTAGTTAAGAGCTCTTCCTTATTAAACCTCGCATCTAATTTCCAGTCACCTCCTTGCTCTTTACCTCCGATCATACCGGCTTTTAATATTCCTGACCTATTAGTTCTATTAAGAAAAAAAGTGGAATACCCGATATCTATTTTTGAAAATTTCTTTGGGTTTCGTTGAACTTCTTTCTGATGCTCCCAGTTTGCTGGCGTAATTTCATCGTTAACCAATTTTTCACAGAACTCATCAGTGCTGTTTAAAATTGAATCCCAAAAAGAGTAAACTCTAAAATCATAGTCATTGATGTGTATTTCATCAACAAACTCATTGAAAAGCAAGGACAAGGCTACAGAAGCACCTCCCGCATAAGGCTCCACATAATGCCCCCCTACCAAGAGGTTATGCTCTATTAATAGCTGGACATAATAGGCCAGTTTCCCTTTCCCTCCGGGATACCTCAACGGAGAATAAAAACTTGTAGTTAAATTAATTCCCATATTTTACTTATAAAAGACTCTAAGTTATCCCAATTTTTCTTTAAACTTGTCGGATCCGGATGAAAATCTTTATTGTGAACGTAAGCATTAAAAGTATTTATAGAAAAAATGCTATCTGGAGTACTTGCCGCTGTAAATGCGCCTTTTAGTTTTTGCTTATTTAAATGCCCTTTGTTTAAAATATCTGTTGCAACCGCCTGTAGCTTGTTGCTAAGTTTGCTATCAGAAGTTACTTTCTCTATTGGATTTTTTTCAATATAAGAATCTAATGTCAATTCTATAAAAACGCGAAACGAAATCGCAGCAGCATTTTCAAAGTCCCTTAAATCGAGGTCTTTAAGTTCTCTGTAAATCTTATTAACTCTAGACTGGTTTATGGGAATGGAGGTCCATTTAGGAATTATGGTATTTCTTTTTGTAGAAAGGACTTTACTCCTCCTAGCTGCTGTAGATTTTGGAGTACCTACTGCTTTACCAACTGGCTCGGTCCCAATTAGCTCCCAAGAGCCAGGCAACTCATCATCATAATTGGGCATGTCAACTTTTTTAAAAGTCTCAATGTAATTCTGCCTGTCGTCCTTGTAATAAATATCCTTAACCGTGAAATCGTCTCGCAGTAAATCGTTAACGACTTTTGTTAGTGGCTTAACGAATTCTTTTGGATGTAAAATACTGGTTACTTTACCATCCTTAATATCTAAACCGCAAAATTTTCTAAAAACTGGGTCACCTACTAACCGTTGCAAGGAAGAAGAGTTAACCTTTTTTAGCTTCGCTTTAGTAGAAGAATCAACACTTTCGCTTTTACCTAAATAATCTAGGACTTGCAGCGCATAGTTAGTTTTGCCTTTCGTTTTTGCATCAAATCTCGCTTTTTGCTGAGCGTCCCAGGGAACAATTCCTACTCCGTCATTTTGTCCAGTATGTTTCAAATCTATCCAATGATTTGCATCGTCCTCGCTATCGAAGACCACGCAATTAACTTTTTCAGTTGGATTTTGTTGAAATTTAGTATTTAACTTTTTAAATCCGTTTAATAAAGATTTATGTGTTTCAGTTATTAAATTGGGATTTTCTAGTAGTTTTAAAACAGTTACCCTCCTGTTACCTTCCAGAACTTCATACCCGGAACCTGAAACCTTTTTGTTTTTCAATACGAGAATTGATTCCGCCGGATTTAATCCGTACTGCAGTATATCGTTACCCAGTTTAAGAAGTTTATCCCCTTGTTTTTCAATCATTATCCGTATCGCTTCTCGCTGATTACTTACACGTTCAAATCTTGGATTCTCAACGCTGATATTTAATTGACTGATATCGATGGACTTATTTGAGTGACTCATATTTGGTTAGTTTTGTTGTATGAGAAAAAGATCAAATCGGTTTATCAACACAATATTAAACAAAACTGCCGAATTATAAAAGAACTTATTTCGTAACGAGTTCAGTGCAAATTGCTTCGTTAATGGTTGCCGCTTTCTAAAATCGTATTCAACCATCCGTTTTCAAAATCCTCCAGTTTCTCATTCCCCTCACCGAGGGCAGGGGGTTGAAGTTTTATACATCGTAAAGCCAGCCTGATAGAGCTCATGTACTTATACCTAAACTATCACGTGAATGGCGACTTCGGATATTCTTTCCATTATTGCAATTTCTATTTCCTTCCAATAGCCTGGGAGTATCCAGACGGCATAATGCGAAGCCGTGAGCTCAGGAACTTGGCTTTGTTCAAGGGTCATATTGATTACTCCATCAGAGAGGCGGTTGTTTCGCTGGCCAATGATATTAGTGATTTTTAGGTGAAAGGCGAAATGTGACCCATAGGTCAGGAGTAGTTTTTGGATATTTTGTCAAAATATTCTGCAATTTCATTATTGATTTTATCACCCATTTTGATTTGATCATATTCTTTAGGAAATTTCCATTTTAGAGTATGTTTTTCTGAATCCGCAATAATAAAATGAGTCTCTATGCATATTTGTCCACGAACTTCCATTAAGTGATGAGCACCACCCATGTACAGATTATTAAAAGATAGCGTCAAGATGCCAAGCGTTTTTTTTCGTTTTGTATATATTTCTGGAGGTGCAATATGGTTTATCAAAACTTTATACCGGATTTCTATTCCGTTATCTACGATTTCTTGAGTTTGTTTTCCTTTTTGCGGAAGTATAATCAACAGAATAACCAATCCGAATGATAATATTAATACAAATGCGTCCATAATTGCTAGTTTTCAGCAAATTTATCAATTTCTCTCTGTAATATGCGGTTTGTGTTTCTCTTAATCCGCGATCAACCAATTTTTTGCAGCTATAGTAGTATGCCGGCCAGTTTGACAATATCACCAGTTTTATTAACCGGGTGCACGTTGTCAATATAATTTTGCATGCCTTTCTGATCATTTCGATCAAACAATATGTTCCGCAATTTTTTTTAGCGCCATGTTTGCTACAATTGTTCTACTATTATTTTCGGTACTTTTATGATAAGATGAGAGAGAAGGAGTTGAATGAAAATCTGGCATGGAATTCTGTCTGGGTGAACCTTTTTGAATTAGAAAAGTAACTAATAATTGATAAAATATGAAAAAACTACTTCCGGTGCTCATTTTATTTGCCGCATGTTCATCATCCAAAAGAACTACTGAAATCCCTAAATCATTTCAAGGGGTATGGTCACTGGGCCTGTATTCTCGATATGACTCAACAGGTGCAGCGACTAATTCTTCTGCCTGGCTAATTGATAAACTATCTGTTCAACATTATTCAGTGACGGCAATAAAATATGATTCTCAATATGAAGGGAATATGTATGTTACAGGAGACAGTGTCACCATTGATATAAAGAGACATCCAGAGATGAGAATAACTGGCAATACAGAGTTTTTAGATGAAGGAACTGAGTTAAGAATCGGGCATAACGTGAATGGTAAGCTTATAGAGTCCTGGGTCTTTACTAAACCACATTACTGATAAACAAATAGGTTGGATTTTCGTCAATTATAATATTCATACCTGGTTTTCTCGCCGGAATCTTCCTCTACTTCTTCACACAGCCAATATTCAGTGACATGAACATAACCCAGGCCGTGTGTTTTACAGTATTGCCGGGCCAATTCTTGAGACGGTGCTTCAGTATATATCCGTAAAGTTAAGGTTTTTGAGTTGGCAGGGAACGAGACAGCTTAAGCCGAAAAGTAAAAGGGCAGCCTGCACCTGTTACATTTGAGCCCTCAATTAAAAAAGGCCTGACGTTTTCGATAACAGTCAGGCACTAAATTTGGAATTATGATAAAGGTGGCGTTATCTCAATTGAGTCATATATTAAAACCTTTTCCCAGTACTTGGCGCAATGATCTCTAAAATCATCGTGTATAGGATCTATCTGGTAAGCATCGTGCTGCTCTTTATTCTCAAATGTACAAACCAGACAATAATCATAACTTCTATCGATAACCGGCCGGTCCGTAGGTGCCGGTACGCCGACATGAAAGGTAGCCAGATCTTGTATGGTTCCTAAACTGCTTACCCCTTTTACAAATGCTGCCCGGTCTGTGTCATTGATTCCCTGTTTTAGCCAAAAGTTTACGACATGTACAAATTTCCCCATCGTTTAAAATATTGATTGAATGTTTAATGAGATGAGCGCTAAGATAAAAATAAAACTTGACTTATAAGTTCCTTTTGAAGCACATATATAGAATTAATACTATGGCAGGTGCTTCTGGCTAAATCCTTGCGCAATATGCCGGAATTGTACCCGCAAATGCCTAAATTTAGCCTTTAAAATCATCTCGTCAGATTCCGTCTTAATGAGTGCAACAATTAACATACATCGACAGTTCGCCCGTTTTTTTAAAGATCCGAAGGTGGAACCTTATTTATTTGAACTTTCCAGAATGTTGACGGAGGGCCATATCTGTATTGATCCTCTATCCATTGACCAGGAAGCGTTAAAAGAAGCAGGTTATGAAGGGGTGCCTGCACCGGATGTTATGGACCGGTCGGCGCTCATTTCAAATGGAGAGGGAAGGACGCCGTTTGTCTATGCCCATAACCGGCTTTATATGCAACGGTATTATTTTTACGAAACACGCATTTTAGAGCGAATTCAGGAGTTTTCTGATTATGAAAGAGATAAAAGAAAAATACGGCTGACTGAGCTTGCCGGGTTGAAAGATGTAGTCGAACAATTATTTACCGGTTCTTCCAGTATCGAGGGCAAAGTAGACTGGCAGTGGTTAGCGGCCCTTACGACTGTGTTACATGATTTTTCAATTATTACAGGAGGCCCCGGCACCGGTAAAACCACAACGGTGGCCAAGGTACTGCGTCTATTGCTTCATATGAATAAAGATCTGCGCATTGCCCTTTGTGCCCCGACCGGTAAAGCTGCAGCCCGCATGGCAGAATCCTTAAGGCGTGCGGCCACAGACAGCGCTCCATTTATAAAAGAGGCCTTTCAGGCATTAGCGCCGGCGACCATACACCGGCTTTTAGGAACAATGGCCGGCAGCCCGAATTTTAAGCATAACAGGGATCAGCCCTTGGAAGCAGATGTGGTTATTGTCGATGAGGCTTCCATGATTGATGTGGCACTGATGGCTAAACTCATGGATGCGATAGGCGAGGGAACCAAGTTGATCTTACTGGGAGATAAAGATCAGCTGTCTTCCGTGGAAGCGGGCAGCCTTTTTGGTGATCTGTGTAACGCCTTGCCGGCACTCAATGAATTTAGTGAGGCTTTCTTAGATGAGGTGAAGGCGCTTTTGCCGCCTGGTTCTATTTTACCTAACGAATATATGGGCGACAATAAAGAACATTTGCTTTTTGAACATATAGTAGAGTTGCAGCACAGCCACCGGTTTTCGGATAGTGACGGAATCGGTAAATTCAGCAAAGCGGTACTGCGTAATCAGCCGGAACAGCTAGAAGGGTTTTTCGGCAATTATGACCCGCAGGTCATAATAGATCCGGCATATGATGGTGGGGTGTTTGAGCAGTTTGTTCTGGGGTATAGAGAATTTCTGGAAGAACCGGATATACAAATAGCGCTTAGAAAAATAAACAGATTACGGGTTCTTTGTGCGATCAGGGATACTGCTCTAGGGGTGGAGGCGGTCAACCGGCGTATTGAAAATATCCTTAAGAAAAGAGCCGGACTAAAGCCCCATGAAGCCTTTTATCAAAACAGGCCTGTTATGGTGACGGGCAATAACCGGCAGTTAAACCTGTTTAACGGAGATATAGGTATTATCAGAGCGGATGAAGCCGGCGTGATGCGGGCCTGGTTTGAGGCGGCAGATGGCACGGTAAGATCTGTTTTGCCTGGCTTTATCGGGAGCCTGGAGACGGCTTTTGCCATGACCATTCATAAAAGCCAGGGATCGGAATTTAATAAGGTGCTGGTCTTGCTGCCGGAAAAAGCCCAGGCTGCAAAGATACTCACCCGGGAACTACTCTATACCGCAGTAACCCGGGCCAGAGAACAGGTTGTTATACAAGGGAGTCATTCAGTTATGTTAGAAGCGGCCGCTATCGGCATCCACAGGGGCTCTGGCGTGATACAGCGGTTACAAAAGCACACCTAGCAATATTTGATTTTATTTTAATTAATATACATGGCTTTTCATTTAAAAGTATCCAATTCATTAGAGGAACTATCCGGGGGGTTATGCCGGGACATGGCAGAACATAAGGGAGACGTGTTCCGGCCCCAATATGTCATCACGCAAACCGATGGAATGAACAACTGGCTGAGTCTGCAGCTTGCTGAAAGGCAGGGAATCGCAGCCGGTATACAGTATCTGAAACCTAATGACCTGATTTTTAGAATTTATTTTCTTTTAGGGGGTGCAGCAGAAGCCACGATGAGTGCAGATAACCTTTGCTGGCTGTTATTTAACCTGATGGGGGCAATTGAATTTGAACAGCAGTTCCCTTCTATCGCAAGGTACTACCAGTTAGAGAATCCAGAAACGGCCAGTGAGACCGAGCTGGATATCGCCCGCGTAAAAAGGCTTGGGCTGGCAAAGAAAGTGGCTGATTTATTTGATCAGTATCAGATATACCGCTCTGATATGATTAAAGAGTGGAATAAGGGCCGTATGCACGGCAAAGACCTGGAAGAGTGGCAGTTTTATTTGTGGGAAAAGGCAAGGCAAAGGGCGGGAGAGATTGGTTCCAACGCATTTGTCGATAAAAATCAGATAGCGGATTATATTGAAAATACCTTAAGGGACCCCGTATCTGAAAGTTATTTACAAAGCAAAATGCCTGCGGTGTTTATCTTTGGGATTAGCCTTCTGACTGAATTTCATCTGCATATATTTGACCTGTTATCTGATAAAATTCAAATCTATTTTTATCTGCTCAATCCAGCGCCATCTGATTACTGGTTTGACGATCTAAGCGAAAAAAGGCTGGTTTTTCTACGCAAACTAGGTCAGGTAGATCCTGCTGAGCAGCCACAGGGTCACCCATTGCTGCAAAGTCTGGGCAAAGTCATTAAGGATACTTTTAGTATGCTATTTAAAAAGGATGATATTCTGAACGCCTATGAGTCATTACCGGAGATTTTTCCTGAGCAAGACAGCCTCTTGCATAAATTACAGCTGTCCATTTACGAAAACAGAACGCCAGAGAATGGTATAACCGTTTTTGATGAACAGGATATAAAGGACGGCTCTCTGACGGTCCACTCCTGCTATAGTCCGCTCAGAGAAGTAGAAAGTCTGTATGATTTTCTGGTCTATCTGATTGATCAGAAAAGAGAGCAGCTGTCACCACGGGATATCGTTGTTATGATCAGCGATATTGACTATTATGCAGCATATATACGGGCAATCTTTGATCATGCTCCCTATAAGTTTCCTTACAGGATCGCTGATGAAAGGTTTACGGAGGCGGATAGTATTACCAGTGCACTTGAGAGTATACTGTTGCTGGAGCCGGCTGCTTTTACGGCGGAAACAGTTCTAAGATTGCTGGATAGTTCTTTTATCCGGACGCACAGGCGATTAAGCCGCATAGATTTACTTCGCCGGGTGCTGGACGGCGCCGGCATCCGGTTTGGTATTAACGGCAGCTATACGGATGACTCTGTATATGTCAGCTGGCGATATGGGCTCCGCAGAATTATGTTTGGAATTTGTATGGCAGGAGAAGACGAAGTTGGTACGGGACCGGAGGGGTTTTATCCATTAGATCTGGTGGAGGGAAACGATAGCGAGGAAGTCATTCGTTTTGTCGCTTTTGCCGAAGATCTCATTGAGATGCTGGAAGACAGGAAAAATGCCAGGACGCTGGCCGATTGGTCAAGCTTTATTAAGGATGTATTGGAAAGATTTGTTCTGACAGAGCAGCAGCAGGGAGATGAGGAGTTTGAATACCTGGCCACGCTGTTGGCTGATTATAATAGCGCAGAAGCCTTTTTGGATGAAAAACTGAGCTTTTCCGTCTTTATGGAGAGTTTTGGTGAACGGTTGGTGCAGTCTTCCAGAAACGGAAATTTCGCTGCCGGAGGGATTACGTTTTGTTCGCTGATCCCCATGCGGAGTATTCCTTTTAAAGTAGTGGCGTTATTGGGGCTGGATTATGATAAGTTCCCGAGAAAAGAGCAGTCCCTGGGCTTTAATTTAATGGAACTGCAAAAGAGGCCGGGTGACCGTAACGTGAAGGCCAATGATAAACATCTGTTTTTAGAGACGATCCTTTCTGCCAGGGATTACTTGTATATCAGCTATATCGGCCGAAGTGTCAAGGACAATAGTGCTATACCGGCTTCTGGTTTAGTGGATGAATTAATCGATTATATAGCAGGCCAGAGCAGTGATCCGGAGGGTGTCAGAGAGAAAATGGTTATTAAACACGCGTTACATCATTTCAGCCCTGAAAAAGAAAGCAAAGTTCCGCAGTATCTGCACTTAATACCTTCCACTGGTTTGGTCACCGAGATAAAGGATAAGCCGGCTGAAGAAGAACTTGGGGAGACAGAGCTGCCTTTAAAGGATTTCATCCGTTTTTTGCAGCAACCTATTAAAGGGTATCTGAACCGGGTTGCGGGTATCTATTATGAAGACAGTGATGATGTTTTAAAGGATGAAGAAGTCTTTGAGCTGAGCGCCTTACAGCGTTATCAGTACAGGGATACGTTGATAGAACTGACTGGCGAGGACGCCTGGGAGCGATTTAGGGATAAAGGTGTTAAAACAGGACTATTGCCTTTAAAAAACAGCGCCCGCCTGGAAATGATTCAGCTGCAGGAGGAAGTAGGACCAGTGAAGGAACTGCTGGATAAAGAAATTGAAGGGTTAACGAAAGTAGATATACCTGTCTGCTACAAGGTAGAAGATCTTACCGTTAACGGTAAGGTTACCTTGTATGGGAAGAAGCTTATTGCTGTTTCCTGGTCTAAGAATGAGTTTAAAGCCGTGCTGGAAGGCTATATTGAGTACCTGATGTTAGCGGCATCCGGCATAGCCACAGATTTTGCGGTCATTTCTTTTAAAAATGGCCAGGTGTTTCATGGGGTACCGCTTGATGCGGATCAGGCAACCAGCGCGTTGGACCGGCTCGTAAAGGTTTATAAGGAAGGGCAGCAAAAAATACTCCCTTTTGTTTTGGGTCTGGACCTGGGGAACAAGGGGCCTGACTATAGAAAATGGCATCTGAAAATTCGTGACAAAACATCAGGCGGTATGTTTGTAGATGCTTATATTGATAAAGCTGATGAAATGGGGATTTTTAATCCCGTGGCATTTGAACAATACTCGGAATTAGCAGCTGTTCTGGAAAAGCCTTTAATGGAAATGTTTCCCGATTTTCCCATGCTGTCTTAAAAAGGGCTTCTCGGAAGGCAGGACGGGATTATGTTGATTATTTGAAAAAGAAGACAATGGCGGATCATGTTTTGAATTTTGACGCAAAGACGGTTCCTTTGAGGGGCACGAATCTGATAGAGGCCAGTGCGGGCACTGGTAAAACATATTCTATTGCCATTTTGGTCCTTAGAATATTGCTGGAAATGGATATTCAGCAAACCACGGCTCATGGAGAGGATATTATCAGAAATATATCCATTAAGGAGATACTGATGGTGACTTTTACAAAAGCGGCAGTAGCGGAGCTGGAGGAGCGGGTGCGCAGATTCATCCGCAAAGCCTACGCTGTTGCCCAGGGCGGCCACACGGATGATCCGGCGATCAAATCATTGGTAACAGAGGCGATTGAAAAAAAAGGGCCCCTGGCAGTATATAACAGGCTGCATGAAGCGGTTACCTTTCTGGATGAATCTTCCGTGCAGACCATTCACAGTTTTTGCCAGCAGGTGCTTCGGGAGTTTGCATTTGAAACCCGCCAATCCTTTTCTGTGGAACTCGTGACGGATATGAGTCAGGTAGTGGGCAGTGAGCTTAACCAGTTCTGGCGGTCTCAGATAGCGGTCATGCCGGTGGATATACTGCAGCTGCTCGCAGGTATGCTGACCCGAGAAAAACTTAAAAAGGTGATCAGCGAGTTTTTTGCGGGTAAGCCGATTTATGACTATGATCCCGACAGAGACTATCCATTGAATGAAGCTTTTTTTGAAAGTTGCAGATCGGGTGTTGCCCGGCTAGGGGAGGCCATTAAAGATGTAAAAGTGCAAATGCTTGAATTATGTCAGGACAGACAAGGACTCGAAGCCGCCTGTAATAAAGACCACCATGCCAAAAAGAGTCTTTTGCCGTTTGTCGCCCAGCCAGAAGCGTTTCTGGACGCCTTTATGCTGAAATACAAATCTGCTAAAACGCCGGCCTATCTTGAAAAGCATTTTAGGGACCTGTTTGAACGGGCAGCTCAGATCGCAGCATACGAAGCAGAGATAAAGCTGTCGCTCTTTGCTGTATTGCACCATATTTATGCTGCAGCTATTTCTTTTGTGGGGCCTGCTATTACGGCTTATAAAGAGAAAAACGGCCGGCTGTGTTTCGATGATTTGATTGAGCAGTTGCATACACGGTTATGTAAGGAAGACAATCCGGCCTTGATTAACGCCATTCAAAGCAAATATAAAGTGGTATTTATAGACGAGTTCCAGGACACGGACCGTCAGCAGTATGAGATTTTTAACGCGGCTTTTGGAACGAATACCGTTGTTTTCTATATCGGTGACCCGAAACAGAGTATTTATGCGTGGAGAAAGGCGGATATCGATACTTATTTGCAAGCTGGAGAGCAGGTGGATCATAAATACGGGATGCATATTAATTACAGGTCATCTGATGACTTTATCCGGGCTATGAATACTTTTTTTAAGCCCACTGCGGACTTTGATACTTTTTATTATAAAAATAGTGCCTTGGGGATACGGTATCATCATGTAGAGCCGCCCCCGGACAATAAAAAAGGGAAGCTGCTGAATAACGCTGAAGCCTTTCCTGTGATAAGCATCACGGAGGCCAGAAATGCGGATGAAATAGTAGAAGCATTGACGGTGCAGGTGGCAGATCTTTTAAGCGGAAGATATACAATTGCACAGACTGGCAGTGAGCCGCGCGGCGTCAGGCCGACGGATATCGGTATTTTGGTCCGCAGGAATAGTGATGCGGGGCCGCTTAAAAAGCATTTGTCTAAATTGGGCATTCCATCTATCGTGATTGGAGATGCCAAGATTCTGGAATCTGTCGAAGCTAAAGAAATATTATATGTACTGGAAGCGATGATAGCCCAGACCAGAAATGCGATCAATAAAGCCCTATTGTCGTCCATTACCGGGATGACGATGGAGCAGGTGTTAGCGCAAAATGACGTGGTGACCATTGAACGATTTGGCAATTATAAGGTGCAATGGGAAAAAGACGGTGTATATAAAGCGCTGTTTTCTTTTATTGCCGATTATAAGATCGAGTCTTATCTGACAGATCCTGCGACCAGGGGAGGCGAGCGGGTGATCGCCAACTTGTATCAGCTTATCGAACTCCTTTATAAACAGCAATCCAACAAGAATCTCTCTCCTTTAGAGCTTACAGACTGGTTAGGCAGGGGCATTGTGGACTCCAGGGCTGAGGGGGATGAATATGAGCAGCGTATTGAAAGTGATGACCAGTGTGTAACCATCATGACGGTGCATAAGAGCAAGGGACTGCAGTTCAATATCGTTTTAACATCTGCTATGGACCTTGTTGCCTTAAGCGGTAAAGAACAATTCCTTGTATTTAAGAATGAAAAGGGCGAAGATGAAGTATTGCCAAAAGAACTCCTTCTTGGAGAAGAATTAGAAGCCTTTGAGCAGCAGAGAATACAGGAAAACAGAAGGATGATCTATGTTACGCTGACCAGAGCGGTGTACGGCTGTTTTATCTATACTTCGACAGGGCCTCAAAGAACAAGATTTGCAATTTATGATTTTTTGGCGGCCTTTAAAACAGGAGCTGTTGAAGGCATCCGGTTTATCGGGCCGGCTGCCGTACCACAGGGGTTCCGATATAAAAAAGAAAAAAATGAGCAGGCCGTCCGAGATCTGCCCGCCAGGGAGCCTGTCCATTTTGAATTACAGCATAAGGACTGGCGAAGGCTGAGCTATACCTATCTGGCTGCAGCCCCCATATCACATGGACGTTATGAAGTTCATCCTGTAGAAAATGCCTATGATTTGTTTGTATTCAGGGAGCTGACACGGGGCAATATCACGGGAAACTTATTGCATGATATCTTCGAACACATATATTTTGAAGCGCCTGCGTATTGTCCGCCGGCTGTCAGCAAAGCTGTTGGAAGGTTCGCACCACATAAACGGGAACTATATGAGCCAATGCTTCTGGAATCGATTCAGCATGTTTCCGGTGCCATTATACAAGCGGGAGGGGCATCCTTCGCCCTGAAAGATACCCTATTGGAGAAACGGCTCCATGAATTTGAATTTGACTTTCCGGTTGCCCGGTTTGCGAGAAAGGATTTAATACAACTATTAAGTGAAAGCGTCTATCTTCAGACGATCGCAGTTGAAGGATGGGAAGGTATGATGAACGGAAAGATGGACATGTTATTTGAATATGGGGCAAAGTACTACGTAGTGGACTGGAAGTCCACCTATCTTGGTGATAGTCTGGAAGATTATAGGCCTGAAAGGCTGGCACTGGAGATGTCCAGCCGTAATTATCACCTGCAATACCTGATTTATACGGTAGCGACGGTGAAATACCTGAAAGACCGCTTAGGGGATTTTGATTATGACCGGGATTTCGGCGGCGTGCTTTATTATTTTGTCCGGGGCGTCAGATCAGGCCGAAGGTCCGGAATTTATTTTGTCAAACCCGACAGGTCAGTAATCGAGGGGCTTTTGACACTCTGGTCAGCTGAGACAAAAAGCAGCCCTTTATAATTTATCCTCCGACTATTTCACCGCCATTGGGATGCAGCACCTGACCCGTAATATAACTGGCCTGATCCGTTGCCAGAAAAAGATAGCACGGAGCCACTTCCTGAGGCTGTCCCGCTCTGCCCATAGGGACATCTGTGCCGAATTTACTTACTTTTTTCGCTGAAAAGGAGGCCGGGATCAGCGGGGTCCAGATCGGACCCGGCGCCACGCCATTGACCCTGATCTGTCTTTTGATTAAGGCAGAGGATAGAGATCTGGTAAAAGCCACCAATGCGCCTTTGGTGGCTGCATAATCTACCAGTGATTTGCTGCCTCTGTACGCAGTAACGGATGTTGTATTAATAATGCAACTGCCTTTTTTCATAAACGGCAGGGCAGCTATGACAAAATAGAAGGCTGCAAATACATTGGTGCTAAAGGTTTTGATCAACTGTTCCCTAGATATATCTTCCGGATTTTCCTGCTCATACTGAACCGCCGCGTTATTGATCAGAATATCAATGGCACTGAATTTATTGAGTGTCTGTTCAATAACAGACTTACAAAAGCCCTGATCTGTTATATCTCCGGAAATAAATAAGGTCCTGGCGCCGAGTGCCTGGATTTGCTGATTGGTTTTTTCTGCGTCTTCATGTTCATCCAAATAGACAACGCATATATTGGCGCCGTGACTGGCAAAGAGCAGGGCGACAGCTTTTCCTATCCCACTGTCTCCACCCGTTATGATCGCCGTTTTCCCATCCAATAATTTGTCAGGCGGCGCTTTAGGTGCACTTATGGGTTCAGGATGCATGTCTGCTTCCGAGCCGGGTTGCTCTGCCTGGTGTTGACTTGGAAATCCGGGAGATTTATCTTTTTTCTTTTGGTCGGCTTTCTTTTGGCTTTGCTGTTCGACCTTTTGAGAAATCTTAGGAGATTTGGTCTGTTGCTGTTCGGTCTGGAACCTGTCTTTTTTTGAAGTGGGCTGACTTTTTTCTTTGCGCATAATTGACATTTTTGAATGGTTGATAAATAATATTTTTTTTAAGACTGGCGAATTAGCTCCTCGTATGGGCCAAAAATAGCAGGCCTTAAAAGGAGATGAAAGCGCCGAATCATAAAAAGCACTCAATAGCGATCTCAGTTTTTTAACCCGCATACTGCAGTTTATTGCTAACATGTCAGTAACAATATTCTGATCACATTTGTTTGTAATGAAAACCTTAAAATATGGATTACTCCAATAATGGGTTTTGCTTTCAGGCCCGAAAATTGGTCTGAGCTCTTGATATTGGCTATCGTATCGCGTCTGTCTAAGAATGATAATACATATATTATGAACGAACCGAATAAGAAAGGTGATTGGTTTATCGGAACATCAGGATGGCAGTATAAGCATTGGAAGAAATTATTTTACCCTGAAGAATTAAAAACCAGCAGTTGGCTGAATTTTTATTGCCGGAATTTTGATATCGTTGAGTTAAATAGTTCATTTTATCATCAGCCGTCAAAGGACGTATTTGCCGGCTGGGCTGCGGCGGTTCCGCCCCAATTTGTTTTTGCTGTCAAAGCCCCCAGCTTTTTTACACATTTAAAAAAGCTTTCTGACCCCGGCAGTCAACTAAAAGCATTTATCGAATCAGCCGGCGCATTAGGCCCACATCTCGGTCCTATCCTGTTTCAACTACCACCCAGATGGCATCTTAATATCGAGCGCTTCGAAACCTTTGTCGATAAGCTACCCGATGGCTTAAAGGTTACGGTTGAGTTTAGAGATCCAACATGGCATCGACCAGAACTATTTGACCTTTTAGAGAAAAAAAATATAGCATTTTGCATTTATGAACTAGGCGGATATCAGAGCCCCGTCATTTCAACTGCTTCATTCATATATATCAGATTGCATGGGCCGGGACAAAAATATGAAGGGTCATACCCTGATTACAGGATAAGAAACTGGGCAATTCAGGTAAAGAATTGGACGGAATTAGGTAAGGACGTGTATGTGTTTTTTGATAACGATCAGTTCGCCTATGCGCCACATAATGCCTTAGACTTGCTAAAACGACTGAATGATCTCTGAAATTTTTAAATCTAATGAAGTAAAGTAGAAATGATCCGCAAAGTTTTACACAAAATGTCCAAACTCTCCCGCAGAATTTGGCGTCAAAAAGTCATTCTGTACGACGATTACGTGGTATTGTTATTGAATTTGACTTGTGGTAAAGCAACAGGCCTTTTATTTTTTATTTTTAAAAACGGAATATGATGAATTTGTCACCTGCAGCCTTCAACGATTTACTTATGCAGCAGATTACCTCTTTGTTGAATGTATCCCGTTGTCTGACCTGGGATGAATTTGCTGCCAAAGACCTGGTTCAGGATACCTTATATCGTGCGTTAAAAAACAGAAACAAATTCGAAGCTGGAACCAATATGGGAGCCTGGTTACATACCATCTTGCGGCATATTTTTATCAATGACTTTAGACACAGAAAGATTCGGTCCGCGTTATTTTCGGAGTATATTGATGGTATAGAAGGTTGCCGGTCGGGGACTTTTGCCCAAAATCATGGATTGGGAAATATGAGACTTCAAGAAATTAAAAAAGCGATTTTTGAACTACCGACCTGTTTTCGCAATGCTTTTGAAATGTATTTTGCCGGATATAAGTATCATGAAATAGCCCGGATACAAAAGGTGCCTTTAGGAACTGTTAAAAGTCGTATTTTCTTTGCAAGAAAGGCGCTGCTGGAGGGATTAAAAAATGAGACATAAGTTTGTGAGCCATTTTTTGGAGAAGAGGTTGTTTTTAGTCTGAATATCCCTGATACAATTTATCTGATATTTCTTTCTTCCTTCACATCGTAAAAAAAATAAGCCCTGGTAGAAACCAGGGCCGCAACCAAAACTAACTGCTTATGAGAAATATAAAGTTCAGACTTGCCGGTGAAAAATCCAAACGTATTTATAGATAATAACAATTTATTTAGGCTTAGGGCTTTTTTTCTGCTTAAATCGTTAAAATTTACTTCTTTTAAAGCGACTTTATTGTTGCATTGTATAATTTATAATGAAGACATCAAGCGTTTGTTATTGACACTTGATATATTTTTTTGAATAATTTCTGGGACGCGCGTTTGTTGTTTGCCGATGGATTTTCCTCATGTGTAGAATTGCTTTCCCAAGTTCTAAAGTTAATTGTCTCCTTATATGCTGTTTTTTTCTGGCAAATTATTTGACCTGCTATAGATGTACTAAAAGTCATAATCATGGCAAAATATTCACATAAGGCTCAGGAAAAAGTCGAGAAGACGATGAAGGAAATGAAAGAAGGAAAATTAAAAAGCGGAAGCGGCAAAAAGGTAACCAATCCAAAGCAAGCCGTAGCGATAGGTTTGTCTGAGGCCAGAAAGGAAGGCGCGAAGGTGCCCAAAAAGAAGAGCAGTAAAAAATGAACTTCGTTTTAAAGGCCGGCATTTCATGCTTTCAGTAAACACAAATGTAGTAACCCTATTAATAACCAAATATTACATGTATGGAAACAGGAGACTTAACAACACTGACCTCCGTAATGGAGAAACTTCGCGAAAGAAAGCTGGATACAGAGTTTAAGTGGTCTGATGAAGGATTTACGGCTGACAGGGGGAAATGCTATCAGCCGGAAGACCTGAAAATTATTCGCACTTACAGATTTGAAGGAGATTCAAATCCGGATGACTCTTCTATCCTGTATGTCATTAAGGCAAATGACGGTTTAATCGGATATTGTATGGATGCATATGGTGCCATGACCAATCAAGGGCCGGAATTCAATAACTTTATTCGTAATATTCCCGTAGAAGGAAGAGAAGACCAGATTGAGTTTGATTTGTAACCTTGTCTTAAATGTCCGGCTATTCTTTAACCTTTTAAATTATTTTTTATGTCTAATTTACTTTATATAATTGCCGTTATATTGATTATCGGATGGGTGCTTGGTTTTTTTGTCTATAGCGCCGGTGGTTTGATCCACATATTATTGGTCATAGCTATTATTGCCATTTTGATAAGAATCATCAGAGGAGGCAGGGCTGTGTAAATAGAGTAGAGCTCAGTTGGGCTCAGTTGGCTTGTTCAGTTTAATATACAGATGGGGCTACAAAAGCCCCATTTGTATATTAATGATACGTACAGTAATAAGGATACGGAAGGCTAATGTTTGCACTGGACCTTCCTGTTGCTGCGGTTCAGACAAATGAGTGTTACAGGAATGGCCATGATTGTCATCAGTAGTGCTAATTCGCCTTTTTTCAACAGTTTTACCGCCAGTGCACTGCAGGTTGTCGCGGTGGCCAGGCCTAATAACATATTTACGGGAGTGTTGTTCAATTCATAAGACTGTTTCATGTCTTTTTCGTCGGTTCGATCTGTGTGCTTTACGGCTTTCATAGTTGATGTTTTTAATAACGGGTATATATGAGGGCCGTTCAAAAATTGTTCCACAGGTAATCTTCGGTTAAATCAACTTCAACAACGTTAAGATTGGAAGACCGCCTGTATCTGGCATGCCTATTGGGTCTATATTATTAAAACATAAATAATTATGATCCATCAAGATAAAAGGCTCGAAAACGTTGATCCTGCAAAATTGGATAATATATCTGATCAAAAGTATCCGGCCGCCGTTCAGAGGAAGACCGGTAAGATCAATGAGCAAACGGACCCGGTACCTGAACAAGAAAAACCTTATTTTACAGATGCGGATGACGGGGCGAGTTCAGCGGATGAAGAACAAGTTTTGAACGAAGACAGTGATAATGTTACCGGACAAGAGGCCAGTGATTTGGACAAAGCGGCCACCCGGATGCCTCAGCACGATGATATACTGGATCAGGAATTTCTGGAAGAAAACGATAGTGACGGGACACCTTTGAATGAGTCGGATGAAGCGCTTGGTGAGGATCTTGATCTCGGCGCTGAGGATGCAGATGCAAATATGTATGATGACAATGAATAATAATTCTTTTGAATGGAGAAAGTGTCAGAAAATATTGTTCGTAAACTCATTGAGTTAAATATGGAGCGGATGTACCGTTTCCAAAATGCCAGAGAGTTACTGAAAACTGGCGAAGCGAGCCAGCTGCTTGTCGGTCTGGCTGCGCAAAGCGAAGGATTTATAATGGAATTGGAGTATGTACTCAGGTTGTATGAAGGTTCGGTCGGCCAGGCGGCCAGCCAAACCTTAAAGGATATAGATTTTAACGGGATAAAGGATAATGACCCATCTGTTTTGTTACTATTATTTAGGTGCGAACAGGATGCGCTACAGGTTTACGACGAATTACTGGAGAAAGGCAATGCTCTGGACAATGATCTTTTCGAGAAAATTAGGTCACAAAGGACTGAAATACAGGATAGTAAATTAAGGTTGGAAAAGATGATCCAGACTTGATAAATGAAAATTGGGAGCTTATTTTCCCATATTGGGGTAAAATCACCCCTGTTATAATTTAACAAATTAATATATGTAATTCTATCTATATTATTTTGATATGGAATAATTATTGCTTTTCTTTCAATGATCCAGAATGTTATGATGCTCTTTGGATAGAATGTTCTCCTCATTTTTAAGTTAGTTGTAAACCTTTGCCTTTTATCATTGTAATGGAGGTGCTATTGCTACGGGATTATTCAATTAATTAAATCATTAATCTTAAACGGGTAACCTATGTTGCGGAAAATCTTGATTTTAGACAAAGACCTGGCCATGTGCCAGAAGTTCAGTAATTTTTTAAGGAATAACGGTTTTGTTACTGCCAGTACAAGTTGTAATAAGGAAGCGTTGCAGTTGATCAAAGCCTCTGATTTTGACTTGATCCTTTGTGACAGCGAGCTTAAGAATACTTACCCGGTTGATTTCCTGTTGAAAATTAAATCCTTGAAGCCGGCTATTCCGATTATCAGCATTAGTGACACCGATAATGTTCAGACTGCAGTTGAGCTGATGAAAAGCGGGGCGTTTTATTTTATGTTGAAGCCTATTAATCCGGAGCGTCTGTTGGATATCGTAAATTCTGCCCTGAAAGAAGGCAGTGTTTCATCCAGGACAAATGACAGCTTGTCTTCCACAGAAAGCGTTTCCAGAGGGGAAAAAGGACCCAAAGACGGTACGGACACAGATAAGGTGACACCCCAGGGGTATCCTTATATTATGGGAACAAGCCATGTAAGTAAGAAACTATATAAAGCCATTGACCTGGTGGCCCCGACCGATTACACGGTCATTATTCATGGAGAAACCGGTACAGGGAAGGAATCGGTAGCGCGCATGATTCATGAGAAGAGTAAGAGAAAAAATGGGCCTTTTCTGGCGGTGGACTGCGGAAGCCTTTCGAAGGAGTTGGCTGCGAGTGAATTATTTGGCCATGAGAAAGGTGCATTCACCGGCGCCTTGCAGAGCCGGGAGGGTGCTTTTATGTTGGCGCAGGGTGGGACACTGTTTTTAGATGAGATCGGTAACCTTTCCTATGGTGTACAATTATTGTTATTACGGGCTATTCAGGAACGGGTGGTACGTAAAGTGGGAGGCACAATAGAAAAATCTGTTGATGTCCGACTGATTGTGGCTTCCAATGAAGATCTGTATGAGGGTGTGGCCAAACGTAAGTTCCGTGAGGATTTGTACCACAGGCTCAATGAATTTTCTATCACTGTTCCTGCCTTGCGGGACCGAAAAGAGGATTTGCCGTTGTTCATTGAAGGTTTTGTTGACCATGCCAGCAGGCGGTTAGAAAAAGATTTGAAACTGCCGACAGAAGCGGCTATGCAGATTCTGGACTCCTATCACTGGCCTGGTAATATCAGAGAATTGCTGAATACGATAAAAAAGGCTTGTTTATTTACGCCTAACGGAAAAGCTATTTCGGAGCAATATCTTCCCTTTGAGGTCAAGATTTCTCCTGAATTACTGCAGGGAGCGAACCTGGTGACCGAAAACCATGAGGCGACCGGTCAGCCTGAATTTATCTCTTCTGGCGGCAGTGAAATGGTGGGAATTCGTCAGGACGATAGGAGTCTGAAGGATATAGCTGCCAATGCAGAACTGAATAAAATTATGCTTACACTCCGAAGTGTAAAGTTCAATAAGAGTAAAGCGGCTGAAATTCTGAACATCGATAGAAAAACCTTGTATAATAAGCTGAAGAAAATCAATATCTGATCACCTCTTTATCGAAAGTATTCAGATAGATTCACGGGTATCCCGAGTGGTATGGGCAATTCAATAAACATTATTGTGGAACAATTGCCTTAATGATTCTGTGATGCATATCCGTCGTGAGAACTGATCCGCTTTTTTTTCAATGATAATGGGCTGAAGGTCTCCTGATAACTGACTATTAGCGTTTA
This sequence comes from Arachidicoccus terrestris, assembly GCF_020042345.1. Lineage (NCBI taxonomy): Bacteria > Pseudomonadati > Bacteroidota > Chitinophagia > Chitinophagales > Chitinophagaceae > Arachidicoccus > Arachidicoccus terrestris. The sequence goes on along the minus strand of NZ_CP083387.1, from coordinate 628,093 downwards.
TTCATCATTTGAAAAATTTAAATTTGTAAATCGGGCAGGATGCTTGCGGTATTTTTTGTCCATTCAATTTTAAATTTTTACATCATGACTACATTACCCCAGGCGCAATACGCAAAAGAAATCAGTTTCAAAAGTGACAGCTCACCGTTTATGCATTTTCTGGCAAGAGAGCTTCAGCAAATTTATATGTTGGAACTGAGGACAAATCAGTTGATCAAACAGTTATTACGCAGAACTGTTTATCAGCCCTTAAAAAAGGCCATGCTTAATTATCAGAACGTATCAAAGGATCATTTGAGTTGCCTTCGGAAATTAGGCGTACGATCCTCAAAAGTATCTAAAGATAATAAACGGGCATCTGAGCTATTGGTTTTGCCATTGACAGAAGAATTGGGAAGGAACAAGAGCGGAGAAAAATTAAGCGATATTTCGATGATCACGGGCATTCAACGTATTATCTTTTATCAGATGGCCGTTTATCGCAGTTTATATACAACTGCCCGAAAACTGTACAAATTTGGATGGGCGGAGTCATTTGATGATATCATCAACGATAAAAAAATGAATGATTCTATCTTTTCCGAAATTGCTTTGTCAGGGGTATATCCGGTAGCTGTCGGGAGTTGAGGGTAGCGCCGCTTAAGGTGGGCGGTATTTGTGGATCTAAATTAAAAATATGCAAAGAAAAACCTCTGGTCAAGATGTGAAAGCGTCCGCGAAGAAGGCGGACAAGCCGGTTAACAAGAAAGGTACGACAACTGCCTCTATAAAAAAAGCAAAGCGGCATGCGTATCCTTTTGGTATAATCGGAAATTGTTCCTATCTGGCCCATATAAAAACGAATACAAATATTTGTTGGTTATGTATGCCGAGATTTGACAGCAGCTTTATTTTCGGAGGGCTTATCGATACGGAAAAGGGTGGATCGTTCTCTATTTTACCCGAAGGAAAGTTTACAAGTAATCAGTATTATAAGGAGAACACAAATATTCTTTGTACAGAAATCAGCTGTGCTGAGGGCAGATACCGCGTAACGGATTTTGCACCTAGATTTAATTTATACGACCGTTATTTTAAGCCACTGATGCTGATCCGCAAAATTGAACCGCTTGAAGGTACACCCCGGGTAAAGATTACCTGTAAACCGGTAGCGGAATATGGTAAAAGGGCTCTGGAGGCTTATCCGGCCAGTAATCATATCGATTATTTCGGGGCAGGAAACCCCGTTAGATTAACGACAGATTTTTCAATAAACCATATTTTAGGGGAGTCCTATAGTGTGCTGACGGATACTAAATATCTGGTGCTGACCTACGGAAGCCCGCTGGAGGCGCCGCTGGCCAGTACGGTGGAGGATTTTTTACATAAAACGCAGCTTTACTGGGGGGGATGGGTGAAGAAAACCAGTATTGGGAATATGTATCAACAACAGGTTATCCGCAGTGCACTGGTGCTGAAAATTCACCAGTACGAAGATACGGGGGCCATTATTGCCGCCAGCACAACTTCCCTGCCGGAGGCTCCCGGTTCAGGCAGAAACTGGGACTACCGGTTCTGTTGGTTAAGGGACGCTTATTATATTCTTCTTGCATTTAATAACATTGGTCACTTTGAAGAAATGGAACGGTATTTTAATTATATCGCTAATATTTCTGTCAAGGAAAAGGGCCGTTTTCAGCCGCTTTACGGCATTGCCGGGGAGAAAAATTTAAAGGAGCGCGTTCTCGGATTATCAGGCTATTTGGGAAATGTTCCGGTGAGAGTCGGCAATGAAGCGTCTACCCATGTGCAGAATGACATTTACGGGCAGGTCATGCTCTCCTTATTACCCTTGTATACGGATGAACGTTTTGTGCTGCGTGAAAAATCCGACTCATCTTCCTGGATCGCTTCTCTTCTAAAGAAGATAGATATGGTAATGGACGAACCGGATGCCGGTTTATGGGAATTCAGGAATTTTCGCAATTTTCATTGTTATACGTATTTGTTCCATTGGGCCGGGTGCCAGGCGGCCATCAAAATTGCGCGTCGCATTAAGGATAAGAAGTTGGAAAAATGGGCTGAGACACTCAAAGGAAAGGCTGCCGCCAGAATTGAAGCATGTTATGATAAGAAAAAGAAAGTCTATCAGCAGGCTTCGGATTCTACTTATTTGGATGCCAGTACCTTACAGCTGATCATGATGCATTATTTGGACCCTTCTTCCAAAAAGGCACAAGATCATTTAAAGGTGATTGAAAGTAAACTGGCTGCGCCGGGCGGGCTTTTTTACAGATACCTGCACAAGGATGATTTTGGTTATCCGGATACGACGTTTTTGATCACCGCTTTTTGGCATGTAGAGGCACTCACATCTGTAGGGAGAGTCGAAGAGGCCATTTCCAAGTTTGAAAAACTATTGACCTATGGGAATCACCTGGGATTATTCAGTGAAGATGTAGATGCTGAAAATGGCAGTCAGTGGGGAAATTTTCCCCAAGCCTATAGCCATGTAGGGCTCATGAATGCAGCCTACCGTATTGCTCAAAAGATTAATAATCCTAATTTCTTTTAGAGGTATTGTTGGTGTATCTGACCAGCTTCCTTACAGAGGTTGCTCTTCTGATGCCGACGGTGGTTTATTTTATTGATGACCTGTCACTGTTTGCAGCAGTGGAGGTTGGTTCCGGATTCAGTGGCTGCGTTATTTTTTCCAACAGTTCAATTACCTCTGTTGGTGAATCGATGAAATAGGCGGCTCTGCTCATCCCTCCACCGACCTTTATGGTGATAGCTGTAGGTGGCATGGCGGCAAAACTGTCTTCATCGGTCGTATCGTCTCCAATGGCCAGGTAGAAGTCAGCCGGGTATTTTTTCAGCCATTTCTGCACCCCTTTACCTTTGTTGATTAATGCGCTTTTCACTTCTATAACCTTATGCCCTTCAAGTATCTGCAGCCCTTTGTCTGCCACAAGATATTTCAAATGGCCGGCTATCTCTTTAGCTCTTAAATCGCCTAAAGAGGATTCTACTTTACGATAGTGCCATACCAGCGAAAAGTCCTTCTCTTCAATAAACGAGCCAGGTGTCCGTATTTCATATTGTTCCAACACGGGGCGAATATCTTTTTTCCAGTAATTTCTTAATTCCTCATTTTTTTGCCACTGCCCGTTATCACTTCGGTACCAGGCTCCATGTTCCGCAATTATATCCAGGTCCAGACCTTTCAGCCAATTTTCTAATTGTTGTTTTTTGCGCCCGCTGATGATGACGATACGATTTTTTTTATCTTGGGTAAGCCTCTGTAATATCTTTAATAGCCGTTCTGTGGGTATCGCCATTTGTGGATCTTTTTCAAATGAAACCAAGGTGCCATCATAATCCAGGAAACATAATCTACTTTTTGCATGCTGGTATCTGGATTGAAATTCAGTTTCAATGCCTGCGCTGATTCTTTTTGTTGCTAATTTGACTTGTTGCTGTTTGATGCTCATTAGACGCATAAGAAAATTATTTACCCAAACGTGTATATTGAATTTGTTTAGTGTTTGTTGCATGGCTTTTAGCCGTTGAACCTGATCTGACTGCGGCACTTGCAGTGCCGTGGCAATGGCTTCGGCCATTCCATGTTCATCGTTAGGGTTAATGATGGTAGCTTCGGTAAGTTCTCTTGCGGCTCCCGCCATTTCACTGAGAATTAAAACACCCGGACGATCTGCCTTGCTGGCTATGTATTCTTTGCATACCAGGTTCATGCCGTCACGCATGGGGGTGACCAGTGCGATGTCCGCAGTATAGTATAGAGCAGACAACATCTCAAAGGCCCAGGCTCTGTAGAAATATTGGATCGGCTGCCAGCTTAGTGTGCTGTATTCGGCATTGATGTGGGACACCAATTGATCAATTTCCTGTTTTAATCTATCATATTCTAAGACTTTATCCCTGGACGGTACAATCAGTTGGTAATAGACTACCTTGCCCCTGAAATGCGGATAGTCTCTTAGAAAAATATTATAGCCATGCAGACGTTGGATGATCCCTTTACTATAATCCAGCCGGTCAATCGATATAACTAACTTTTTCTCTTCCAGCCGTTCAAGTATTTTTTCGGCGTATTTTCTGGTGACAGGTGTGGACACTTGTTTAAAATATTTGTCATAGTCAATACCCATCGGAAACGCCTCGGCTGTGATTAGCCGCTTCGCGAATTCTATGATGTTCATATTGGACTGAACATCCAAAATCCGAAGTATGGCGCTGACAAAGTGCCTGACATCATCATAGGTATGAAAACCGACAAGGTCGGCGCCCAATAAACCTGTCAGCAATTCATTTCTCCAGGGAATCAGCCTGAACACCTCATAGGAAGGAAACGGGATATGTTGAAAGTAACCGATACTGATATCAGGAAGCCGTTCGCGGACAAATTTGGGAACAAGCATCAATTGGTAATCGTGAATCCAGACCGTATCTCCGGGGCGGGCAATGTTTAATATGGCGTCGGCGAACTTTTGATTGACGCTTTGATAAACCTGCCAGTGTTTTTCGTTATAACTGGCATAAGATGGGAAATAGTGGCATAACGGCCATAAGGTTTGATTGGAGAATCCTTCATAGAACTCCTTGATTTCCGTCTGTGTCAGAAATATAGGTTCCAGTGATTGTTTGTTCAAAGCGGCCCTGATTTCAGCAGCTACGGATGCGTCTTTAATTTGTGCGCCGGGCCATCCGATCCAGATGCCCCCTTGTTCTTTATAGAAACTGCCTAATCCCGTCGCGAGTCCTCCTTCACTTGGTTTAATATGCCATTGGTTTTTTTTGATGTCGATTTTTACAGGAAGCCTATTTGAAACGATAATTAGTTTAGCTTTATTCATATATTTTTTCCATTGTTAACACGTATATTTAAAAGCAATCCCTGTACCATTTGTAGGCTACTGTTATGCCGAGCGCATTTGAATCTATTGATTTAGTATATGATGCGTATGGAATGCAGGATACGTATAGTGTTGCCATTACGGATAAGCCCGGCTGGTTTATGATTTTTAACTACAGGCCATTAAATTGAATAGCTTACAAAGACTGTTATATCGCACCTGTTTCCCCATTTCATCCTAAAAATTACCCATCTGAAGGGAGCTGTTGGCGGGTTTATAGGGCGGCTATTTATTTGAGGCAGCTAGTTGTTTAAAAATGAATATTTTATGAAATGCCGGCACCAGACGGATAATAGTTTGTACTGGAAACAATGCATTCAAATTTGTAGCATTAAAACCAGCCGCATGAACGAAATACAAAATAATGGCAACCATTTGAGCTACCGGTTTAGCGACAGCAATTTAGAAAAGTGTAACAAACTTCTGGAGGCAGAAATAATAAAAATGTGGCGGTGGGAAAGTGAATGTTTATCCAGTTTAAAGGCCTTAGCCGATAAAATTGAATCCAGGTACCTGGCGTCGGTGATAGAACAGTTTTTCCTGGAAAGCGATCTGCAGGTTAAAAGATTGGTTAAGATTAATGAAGTATTACAGATACACGACACGCATTTAAAATGGAGGCCTGACCTTGAGGTTGCGCAGTCTATGGAACCTTTTCGAAGGGCTATAAGATCGTACGCAGATGAAGATCTGATTAAAAGGTGGACCTTACTATTAGCGCTTGGTAAACTGATACATTGCAAAATGTCCTGTTATCAATCGCTGATCAGCTGGTCAAAGTTCCTTCGGTTATACGGTGTGCAGGAGTTACTGGAGGATTCGCTGGACGAATATGTACAGCAGGATTTGCTTTTGAATTTGTTATCTGAAAACTGGGAGAGCTAAGTAACGGGGCAGGCAACAGAGTTTAACATTTGTGCCTGAATGCGGCATATACTTTGCTGAATTATCCGAGGATTAAGCCTTTGAGCGGTTTGCAGGTAGCGATTTTTTTCAATTCCCAAAATATTACGGTATGGATAAATTAGAACAGCTGGCCATTAATGCCGTCCGTGTTTTAGCCGCCGACGCAGTGCAAAGGGCCAATTCCGGTCACCCCGGTACACCCATGGGATTAGCGCCGATTGGTCATGTGTTGTGGGCGAAAATAATGAATTATAACCCCAAAGATCCAAATTGGGCCGGAAGAGACCGGTTTGTTCTTTCCTGTGGCCATGCGTGTTTGTTGCAATACGCTTATCTGTACCTGACAGGATATGATATTCAGTTAGAAGATTTGAAAAACTTCAGACAGTTGCATAGCATAACAGCAGGACATCCGGAGTATGGACTCACGCCTGGAATAGAAGTGACGACCGGGCCTCTGGGCCAGGGTTTTGCCAATGGAGTCGGCATGGGCATAGCGCAAAAAATGTTGGCAAACCGGTTTAATAAAACTGACTTTCCGGTTTTTGATTATAACATTTATGCCATATGCAGTGACGGGGATATGATGGAGGGGATTAGTTCGGAAGCAGCGTCCATTGCTGGCCATTTGGGTTTAGGGAGCCTCGTTTATCTATATGATGATAACCAGATTACCATTGAAGGAAGTACTTCACTGGCCTTTAACGAAGATGTAGCGGAAAGGTTCCGCAGTTATGGATGGCATGTTCAGCGTGTGGCTGACGGAAATGATACCGGACGGATTGAAGAAGCTATACAAAAAGGCAAAGAAGAAAAAAAAAGACCGTCTTTGATTATTGTCAGAACGCAGATCGGTTATGGCAGTCCCAATAAAGCCGGGACTGCATCGGCGCATGGCGCTCCTCTGGGTGTGGACGAGGTCCGCAAGGTGAAGGAAAATTTCGGATTTAATCCTGATGTTAGTTTCGAAATTCCCAGTGAGGTCTTTACTTATTATCAGCAGATCGGTAATCAGGGAATGGAAAAGCAGGAAGCCTGGAAAAAGCTCTGGGAAAATTATAGTAAGCAATTTCCTGAATTAGCGGAAGCTTATAGCTTAGCGGCCAGTGGTGAGCTTCCTGGTGACTGGGATGCAGATTTGCCGGTTTTTGAACCTTCGGATAAAGGTATGGCCACCCGGAAAGCTTCAGGAAAAGCACTGACAGCCATCGCCAACTATTTACCGCTTTTGGTGGGTGGCGCGGCAGATTTAGCCCCTTCTACGGATACATTAATAGAAAACTTGGGATCGTTCAGTGTAGACAATCCCGATGGCAGAAACCTGCATTTTGGTATCAGAGAACATGCGATGGGGGCTATTTTAAATGGAATCACGCTGACAAAGGGTTTTATTGCCTATGGCGCTACTTTTCTGATATTCTCGGACTATATGCGGCCGCCTATCCGGCTGGCGGCAATTATGGGCATACGCCCAATATATGTATTTACACACGACAGCATCGGCCTCGGAGAAGACGGGACGACGCACCAGCCTGTAGAACAGTTAGTTGGATTAAGATCGGTACCTAATCTTGTGGTCATCCGGCCGGCGGATGCGAATGAAACATCCTATGGCTGGAAAGCAGCTATTTCCCATACGACCGGCCCTGTAGCACTCATTTTAACCAGGCAGAATATACCGGTTTTGGACCAGGAGCGGTTTTACCCGGCTTGCAATTTAAAACGAGGTGCTTATATTCTCTCTGAACCGCCCAAGGGACAGGAGCCGGAAATTATTTTGATGGGGTCTGGCAGTGAGGTTCATCTGTTAATAGAAGCTCAAACCGAGTTGTATAAGTCGGGCATCTGGGCAAGGGTCGTTAGTTTTCCCAGTTGGGAACTCTTTGATAAACAGGATCAGGCATATAAAGAAAAGGTTTTCCCTGTAACGATCCGCAAAAGGATCGCTGTAGAGGCTGCTTCTCCGGTGGGCTGGTGTAAATACGTGGGTGACGAGGGCCTGGTGATTGGACTCGACCATTTTGGCGAATCTGCGCCTGGAGAAGAACTGATGCATGAATTTGGATTTACACCGGAAAATATCATTCAGTCGGCGAAATCGTTACTGGGTCGGGTATAAACAAATTAAAAAAATATATTGTCTATTCGGGTTCTTATTAAGGTGCCCGCAAAGGAAGCCGGGAGGATAGAAATGAACATAAAATCCTTCGGCTAAATGTTATTGATTCGCATTTTCGGGACAATTGAATTATATTTGTTTGTGATCCCGAACCCAATGCGACAAAAATGAAAAAAATTTTAATAATTGACGATGACCTTTCTATCTGTAAAATTTTAAGCAAATTCTTACAGAAGAGCGGGTACGATGTGACGACTGCTCTGTCGGGTAAACAGGCTTTGCTGTTGCTAAAAAAGCATTCCTTTGATCTGATCGTTTGTGATTATAATCTGGGAGACATCAATGGCCTTGAAATCCTTTCAAAAATAAATGAGTTATACCCAAATTCCATCGTGATTTTTATTAGCGGATACGGCAATATTCAGACAGCGGTAGATTTGGTGAAAGAAGGAGCTTATCATTTTTTAACCAAACCGTTGTATCCCGACATTATACTGAAAACGGTCGAAGAGGCCTTATCTCAGAAAAGGCCAAAAAAGGAAAAAGCGCCTGCTAAAATCAAAACGGTCGCTTCACATGATCAGTATGTCAAAGGCAATAGTGCAGCGGCAAAAAGACTTTTTGAACATGTTGCTTTAGTTGCCCCTACAGACTATAGTGTGATCATTCACGGAGAAACAGGTACGGGTAAAGAGGCGCTGGCCAGGCTGATCCATGATCAAAGCAGCAGAAGAGATCAGAATTTTGTGGCCATTGATTGTGGCAGTCTTTCCAAAGAGTTGGCGGCCAGTGAACTTTTTGGTCACCTAAAGGGCGCTTTTACCGGTGCCATGCAGGATAAAAAAGGAGCTTTTGAGATAGCGGACGGAGGAACTATTTTTTTGGATGAAATCGGTAACCTGAGTTATGAGGTACAGATGTATCTGCTCAGAACCTTACAGGAAAAGTCCGTACGGTGTATTGGTGAGGTAAAAGAGAGGGTTGTCGATGTTCGCGTGATAGCCGCCTCCAATGAAGATTTATACGAGAAAGTCCGCCAGAAATCTTTTAGAGAGGATCTTTATCATCGATTAAATGAGTTTAAACTGGAAGTACCTACGCTCAGTGAAAGAATCGAGGATCTGCCCCTGCTGGCGGCGGCCTTTATTCATCAGGCGGAGGCGCAATTGGGTAAAAAGATTAAAGGGCTGAGCCCCGCCGTCAGAAAACTTTTCCAGAACTATAGTTGGCCAGGTAATATAAGGGAGCTGCAAAATGTGATTAAGCGCGCTTGCTTACTCACAGATGACGGTGGCTCAATTGAAGTAGAGAGCCTGCCGCTGGAGATCACGGATTTTTCAGAAATGACCAAGGCGAAACAGCCCGTGGAATTAAAGAATGTTATTTTGGAAGCGCAGAAAAATGAGATTATCCGGGTACTGGAAAAAGTCAATTATAATAAAACGAAGGCAGCCTCTATTTTAAAGATTGATCGAAAAACACTTTATAACAAGTTGAAAGAAATTAACCTATGAGGTCAAACAGGGCCTGTTGGATGCTAAAGCCGGATCTTGATAGCCGTCTTTCAGGCATAGCTGCTGAGGCAGCTTTATTTGTATAATATCTAGATAATGTTTAATAATAATATATTTTGACACCCTTTGATCCACAAAACCCACCTGAAAAAGAGTTGTCGACCAATAGATTTCTGGTAATCGGAATCGGTGCCTCCGCAGGGGGACTGGATGCATTTAAGAAGATTGTGTCGTCCATAGAGCCTGACAGCGGTATGGCATTTATACTGGTTCAGCATCTTCAGCCCGAGCATGAAAGTATTCTTCCAGACATTCTGGAGAAGTTCAGCAAAGTGCCTATTATGGCCATAAAGGATAATATGAAGGTGCAACCTGATCATATCTATATTATTCCCAGCGACAAACTGCTGATTGCCACCGACGGTGTATTAAAGCTAGGGAAAAGACCTACTTATACCAGACAGAACAGAGCGATTGATGTTTTTTTTACCTCACTGGCAGAAGTTCACAGGGGAGAGGCTATCGGTGTGTTGCTTTCAGGAAGAGACGAGGATGGTACCCAGGGTTTACACGCGATAAAAGCTCATGGAGGACTTACGATCGCTCAGGATCTTGAATCAGCACAGTTTACAAGAATGCCGGAAAATGCTATTCAGGCAGAAGTGGTTGATCTGGTGCTGGCTCCTGAACATATTTTTCGCCAGCTTGTTCAGGTAAAACACGCACTGGAGGATGGTGCCGGCAAACAAAAACTGGAGAACATTCTGCAGGAAAATTTGTTCGAGCAGATCTATGGGCTACTGTTGTTAAGAAAAGATGTTGATTTTACCTTTTATAAGCAAACGACTGTCCGTCGCCGGATTATCCGTAGAATGGGGCATTTGAAGCTGGAGTCGATACATCAGTATTTGCATTATCTGCAAGAAAGTAAGGAGGAGCAGGATCTGCTCTTTCAGGATATGTTGATTCCTGTAACTGAATTTTTCCGCGACCCCAATACGTTTGATTTTTTAAGGGGATCTATTTACCCGTACTTGCTTGAGCAAAAATCCTTAACACAACCGCTCAGGGTCTGGATCGTCGGTTGTTCGACCGGTCAGGAGGTGTATTCAATGGCGATCTCGCTGTTTGAATTTCTGGGAGATGATATCCAACAATATAAGATTCAGATTTTTGCAACGGATATTTCTGAAAGGGCTATTGCCAAGGCGAAAAGCGGCCAATATAATAAAAAGGAATTAAAGGGGATTTCATCACAGCGGCTGGCGGCTTTTTTCACAGAGTCTGAAGGAAAATTTACCATTGATAAAAAAATACGTAATCTGTGTATTTTCGCGGTCCATAATTTTCTGAAAGATCCGCCGTTTGCCCGTATGGATATTATCAGTTGCAGGAATGTATTGATTTATATGAATAGTTTCCTTCAGCAAAAGGCGTTTACGATATTTCATTACGCACTGGCGGAAAAGGGCTTTTTGTTACTTGGCAGATCAGAGACGACTTTAAACGCTTCTGACTTGTTTTTTGTTTATGATAAAAAGAATAAAATATATTCCAGAAAGCGGGTGCCGGAAAAGCCTCCGAAGCTTTCTGGAAGAGCCCATACGCCGCTGTCCAAAAACAAGGTTCCGGCAAAATCACATTTGGGGACAAGTGAAGATTTTCAACGCAATGCCGATAGCGTCCTTTTGGCGAAGTTTACTCCACCGTCACTGATTGTAAATGATCATTTCGATATCGTACAGTTTAGAGGTGCCACATCAAGGTTTTTACAGCCTTCACCGGGTAAGGCCAGTCTGAATGTGCTGAAAATGGTTTTGGAAGGGCTGGCTTTTGAACTGAGGAGTGCGTTACATAAAGTAAAAAAATCACATCAGCCCTTTGTAAAACAGGATATTCCGCTGGGGGGCGGCAGGTTGGTTACATTAGAGGTGCTGCCGTTATTAAACACCATTGAACCCTATTTTCTGATCCTCTTTGTGGAAAAACTGCAGCCTCTGGCGCTGGATGAAAATAAAGAGTCTCTGGACAACAAGACAAAAAGGATTTTACAGCTGGAAAAAGAGCTTTCCAGGTTAAGGGAGGACATGCATGCGATCAGCGAAGATCAGGAAGCGATTACGGAGGAATTACAGAGTGCCAATGAGGAATTGCTCAGTGACAGCGAAGAACTGCAGAGTCTGAATGAAGAACTGGAGACCAGCACGGAAGAACTGCAGAGTGCCAATGAGGAATTGCTGACGGTGAATCAGGAGCTTTCTGAGCGCAATGAGCAACTCAATGATTACCGGCAGCTAACGGAGTCTATTATTGACACATTGCATGAAAGCTTTCTTATTTTGAATGATTCCTTTCAGGTCAAATCGGTGAATGCCGCTTTCTTAAAACACTTTCATTGCCTTCAGAGCGAAGTTTTGGGTAAAACGGTTTTTGATATACAGGCAAGAGGATGGAATATACCCGGATTAAAAAAGGCGCTTCTGAAAGTCCAGAGAAAAGAAGTGAGTTCCGTTGATCTTGAAGTCAGCTTTATTTTCCCGGTTCTGGGCCTGAGAGATATCTGTTTTAATATTCAGCCCATTGAGCGGTCTTCGGAGCCACTGTACTTACTGGCTATCGATGATCTGACGGACCGTAAGCTAAATGAGCGGAATCTCATTTTGGCAAGAGAACGGCAGACCTATTATGATTTTTTTATGCAGACGCCCGCCGCTATTTGTATTCTAAAAGGGCGGTCTTTTACGTTTGAGTTCGCCAATCCTGCTTTTATTCACCTGATCGGGCAACGAAGCCCGGAAGGCTTGCCTTTAAAGAAAGTATTAAGTGAACTCGATGATAAGTATCTGAAGATCTTTGACCGGGTGTTTAACACAAAAACCCCCTATGTGGGGAAGGAAATCCCCGTCCTTCTCAAAAATAAATATGGTAAGCTGGAACGTAAGTTTCTGGACATTACCTGTCAGATATTTGGTGACATTGACGGACAGCCGGAGGGCGTGATGGTTTTTGTATATGATATTACCGGTTTGATCAGAGCGCAGTCCCAGATTCGTGAAAATGAGGCGAATTTAAGACGTATTTTGGAGGCCTTGCCGGTAATGACCTGGACCAACCGTAATGATGGGACGATAACATTCTATAATAAAAAATGGTATCAATACACTGGCGTAAATTTTGATGAACAAAAATGGAGCGGATGGAGGTCTATTATTCATCCCGAGGACTATAAAAATACGCTGCATGCTTTTAAAAAGGCCATCGATAGTGGCGAACCTTTTGAGATTGAAAATCGTTATTTAAGTAGCGATGGTAAATACCGGTGGCACTTGAACAGAGCGATACCGTTTTTTTATGATGAACAGATTAATATGTGGGTAGGTACTGCGACAGATATACATGAACAGAAAATTAGCGAGCAGAAAAAAGATGAATTCCTTAATATAGCCAGTCATGAGATGAAAACCCCTCTGACAACGGCTACCGCTTATCTTCAGTTAATTGAACAGAATCTTGGACCCGCCGAAGGTGCGAACAGGTTATATGCCAGCAAGGCGCTGGCGTCGATGAACCGTCTGACAGAGCTGATTGCGGAGTTATTGGACGTAAGTAAAATTCAACACGGAAAATTACCTTACCGGATCAGCGACCTGGATTTTAATGAGCTGGTGGATGAAGCGATTGAGAGTATTCATTATGTGGCACCCGATTATCGGATCATAAAAAACGGGAGGCTGACAAAAGAAATAAAAGGAGACAAAGAAAGGCTGACACAGGTGCTGATTAATTTGCTGTCCAACGCGGTTAAATATTCACCCCATCAGAAGGAAATAAGAGTAACAATTGAACAAAAAGCAGACAGTGTAATAATAAGTGTTGCAGACCAGGGTATTGGTATTTATAAAGACCATTTAAAGAAAATATTTGAAAGATACTACAGGGTAAATCAACAGGATGCCATCCAATTTCAGGGGTTGGGTATCGGTCTTTATATTACGAATGAAATTGTAAAACGGCATGGCGGTAAGCTCTGGGTTGAAAGCACATATGGAGAGGGCAGCACCTTCTACTTTTCTTTGCCCATTAGAAAGTAGAGGTTGTAAGCTGCGAAGCTAAAACCGGAGATTATGGAACAGTGCATTTTAATTTATGAAGACGACAGAGACCTGTTAGAATTATGCAAAATTATTCTAACAGGTCCTGGCAGGACGATCAGAACTTTCAGTAGATGTGAAAACATTGTTAGTGATGTGGAACGCTTCCATCCTGATTTGATTCTGATGGACCTGTGGATACCTGAAATTGGCGGGAAGAAAGCGATAGAGCTGGTGAAAGAAGACAGAGGTAATGATCATATTGCTGTTATTTTGTTTTCCGCAAATGCGGAGATCGCCCAGATAAGCGATGATATCGGAGCGGATGGCTATCTGAAAAAGCCTTTTGATTTGATGAACTTTAAAAAGACGGTTGAAAGACATTTATGTAATTAAAATTTTTGTTGCAACATTATGTTGGATGCGCATACTCATTATGAATTTCAACGATTGCCATTCCCGATGGAACTGCTTCGGGGTACCTGTGAAAAGCTGGCTGCGCTCTGGCCTGATCTAAGAATATGTGTCTTTTCAGCGGAGATTATAAATGAAGAAATATCTGAATTTAAAACACTGCTGGGCGATCCGGCTTTTAATGACGGGCTAAGGAAATATTCAGATATTCTTGTCTCCTGTATGAAAGACCAAAAGCCTTATTTTCATGGGAGTGATCTGATTTGTCCGGATTTACTGGCGGTACTGCCGTTTATGTGTTTTTCTGCAAATGACGGTAAGTCGGAACTTGTTGAAAGTGCTGAATTTAGCCATGGAATTCATTTAATGCGAAAAGGAGTGTTCTGTCTTTGGCGTGTCGGCAACACCACACCCACATTGGATAAAAAAGACCGGGGCCTGCTTGATATTGTGGTTGAGCAGCTCAGTTTGTATAATACATTGTATTGCGTTATGTTCCGTTATAGCCTGCGGGCTAAAAAGTTGCGCCATGATCTGCGAACACCCCTTACGTCCGTTACCATGATTGGCGGCTTATTAGAACAGGAGAAAGAAAACATGGAGTTGCGGGAAATAGGAGAAATGCTGCACAGCGCGTCAGAGAAAATGGATGGGCTTTTGAATGCGTTCCGGTCTGAAATGCAAAGTTAATGTTTTCCATTTGGAACATGTTTTGTGGCATTTGGGATAGTGTGTACTTTACATGTTTAGTAGGCTATCTCAATAAGCAATCATGAACAGAACCAATAAAAACCCCGAGACATCCCGCGATAAAAATCTGGCGCGAATTGAAAAACAGTCCCGAACGCAGCGGCGTGTCAGAAATGGGCTTCAGCTGTCCGGTTCAGGTGGCCGAGAAGTCCCGGGGGGCACATCTTCTGATATGGATAACAAGTCTCAGACCGGCAACCCCCGTCACCCGATGTTTGCAGTTGATCCTGAATTGGAGCGGCAAATGGCTGCTCAGGGGGTTCCCCAAAAGATTTTACCCAAGAAAAAAAACGCCGGGAAATCTGGTAGGTCTTCTACACCAGGGCGGCGAAGCCAAAGAAAAAGTGGATCTGAAGCTAAAAAGAAGCCCGCTCGGGCAGGAGATAAGTCATCCGAAGCCTGGGATGGAAAAGGCGAACCTACATTTGCCTCACCTGACCAGCACCAGCCTGGCCCGTTGTAGTACTATTACTATTGGTCCGAAGTCGAAAATATTCGTTCCATCCAGTGGGTAAAGTCAGAGAACGGACCGTGCATTTTATTGGTTCTGTCGTCAATTGCGCTGTTATTGAGCAGTTTGCCCGTATGCAAGTCGCCGGGCAGATAAGAGACAATATTGGCTCTTTGGTTGGAAAGGAAATCT